>JBNAVT010000007.1:54171-73921 GCA_049700215.1 Thermoproteota archaeon | reverse complement strand
AATATATTTCTTACCCTCGTGGGGGAAGGCCTACAATGCTCGCCCCCGCTTCCTCCAGCCGTTGGCAGCGGGGCGCCGGGAAAGGGCTTAAATCCCTCTGTTCAAGGCTTAACAATGCGATGGAGTTGCACGAGTACTCGGAGGCTGCTAAGCCTTTTCTCCTGGGCCGCGGCGGGAACGCTGTCCTCCTGATCCACGGCTTCACCGGGCTGCCCTACGAGATGAGGGAGTACGGGGAGTATCTTGCGAGCAGGGGCTTCAGGGTTTACGCGCCTCTTCTCCCGGGGCACGGCTCTTGCAAGGAGGAGATGATTAAGACTGGGCGTGCCGACTGGGTTAGGGGCGCGGAGGAGGGTTTGAGGCTTCTCCAGGACGAGGGGGCTGAGAACGTTTTCGTCTCAGGCCTCTCAATGGGCGGCACGTTGACACTGCTCCTCGGCGAGAAGCATCCTGAGGTAAGGGGGCTCCTGCCGGTTTGCGGGCCAGTATACTTGTCTGACTGGAGGCTGCACTTCCTGCTGCCGGTTGTGAAAAGGTTTACGAGCTACTACTCGGAGAACCTGAGCGATATTCTTGACAAGAGCGTTCTCGACAATCCTGTGGCGAGGGAGCACGGGAGGCGTTACGACAGGATTCCGCTTCCATGCGTGGCTGAGCTGCTTGAGCTGATAAGGGAGACCCGTGAGGGGCTGAGCATGGTTAAGCAGCCTATTCTCATAGCTCAGGCTAGGAGGGACAGGGTTGTCCCCCCGGGTAATGCTGACTACATTTACAGGGGCGTCTCGTCGAGCGTTAAACGGGTCCTGTGGCTTGAGAACTCCGGCCACGTGGCGACGATGGATTTCGACAAGCGTGTTCTATTCAGGGAGGCCGCTGAGTTCTTCAAATCTCTAATCATGCAGAGTTAAACGCTGAGCGCTTCAGCAGCCGGAAGCATTCTGGCTGAGCCCCCGGGATGGATTCTGAAGCATGCTTCACGTGTTTCACCCGGGGCTAGGTCGACGCGTATATTGCGCAGACCAGTGTCGTCGAACAGTATTCCGAGCGGGACGATGTCTGAAATAGGCCCGTTGTTCCTGAGCCTAATCTTCAGCGTGAATGGTTCGCCTGGCGCAACGCTCCCCCTGTCGGTTTTAAACTCGTGTTCAATCTTCGCCACAATCTTCCTCTCAACGTTGAGGGATGTTTGAAGCCTAATGTCCCCGGAGGAGGCTCCAACCATTATTCTAAACTCCCCGGGTTCAACAATCCTCCTCATGTTCTCATCCAGGAGGGCGAGGTCGTCTGCAGTCAGGTTGAAGACTATTCTCCTGGTTTCCCCGGGTTTCAGCCTTACCCTCTGGAACCCTTTAAGCTCCTTAACCGGTCTGGCGACGCTCGCCACAGGATCCTGAACGTAAAGCTGGACAACCTCGTCCCCCTCTATCTCACCAACATTCGTAACGTCGAGGCTTATTTCAAACGGCCCCTCCTCGCCCCGCGAGTCAACCCTTATGTTGCTGTATTCGAACCTCGTGTAGCTTAAGCCGTGTCCAAACGGGAAGAGCGGTTTCCCAGTCATGTCGACATAGTCGTAGCCCCTGCCCGTCGGCTTATAATTGTAGTAGAGCGGCAGCTGCCCCACGTAAACCGGCCAGGTGAACGGGAGCCTTCCCGCGGGATTATAGTCTCCAAAGAGGACCTCGGCGATAGCGTTCCCACCCTCCTGGCCCGGGTACCATGCTTGAACCAGCGCGTTCACCTTTTTAATCCATTCTCCCGTGACCGCGCTCCCAGTCATCAGGACGACTATCGTCGGAGTCCCTGTTTCAACAATCTTCTCAATCATTATTTCCTGGATCCTCGGCAGGTTGAGGACAGCCCTGTCCCTCCCCTCTCCCTCGATCACCTCGGCGAAGAAAACCGCGACGTCTGATTTCCTCGCCAGCCTTACGGCCTCCATCACCTCCGGGGCGGACTCGTCCACATAGTCCCAGAGGAGGAACGCAGCCGCGTCTCCCAGGTGCTCGTAGTACTCTATCTTAACATCATGCTTCTTTCCTTTTTCAAGCCTGACTGTAACAGTATCCATGGTGACACCCCTGTCGCGCCAAGAGTCGATGAGAAGCCTGCCGTCCAGCCAGAACCTTACTCCGTCGTCAGTAGCCAGACAGATTTCGAAAACACCAGTTTTAGGCGGGATCAACACCCCTGTCCACCGGACTGAAAAATTATCCGGCGGCAGCCTCGGGTCAGGCGAGCCTGCTCCCCAGTTGAAACTAACCTGCTTGTCAATCCTTTTGAAAACGGGTTTCCCGTTTAAACCAGGGTTGTCGAAGTACTCTCCCCTCAGCCCCCGGCTTTTCCCCCCTCGTCCAGGAGCCAGGAACCTTGAGGATACTGGAACATACTTGCCTATGCTTGGCGGGCATTTAGCATGGTGTATCTTTGCCCCAGGCTTGGCTTTCCTCCTTATGCCTTCAAGAGGCGTGACCACGTACTGCGGAATAGTGCTGTAGCCGCCTAGCTTAACGCTGTCTGAAGCAGGCCCGAGGACAGCTATCGAGCTCACCCTCCCCCTGTTTAAAGGCAGCGTGTTGTTCTCGTTTTTAAGAAGGACGATGGATTCTCTCGCCGCTTGAAGAGCCAGCTGAACATGCTGCTCGCAGTTGCAGAGTTTCCCAGCCTCCTCAGGGTCTGTGAAAGGCTTGTCGAAAAGCCCTATCAGGAACTTCGCCCTCAAGACTCTTCTAACAGCCTCGTCTAAAGCCTCCACGGGTATCATGTTTTTCTCAACAGCTTTGGCAAGCGGGTCTCCGAACACGTATGTCTCTGGAAGCTCAACGTCCAGCCCGGCCTCAAGCGCCTGCTTAGCAGTCTCCTCCAGCGTCTCGGCGACACGGTGGTTGAACAATATTCCTGCGACGGAGCCGTAGTCTGAGACGACGAAGCCCTGGAAGCCCCATTCGTATCTGAGAACACTGGTGAGGAGCCACCTGCTGCTTGAACACGGGACTCCATCTAGAGAGTTGTACGCAGCCATGATGGAGAGCGCGCCAGCCTTAACGCATGCCTTGAAGCCTGGGAAATAGACTTCTCTGAGAATCCTCTCTGAGAAATGGATCTCGTTGCTGTCTCTTCCACCATCCGCCGCGAAGTTGGCGGCGAAATGCTTCGGAGTCGCTATAACCCCTTCTTCAAACATAGCCTTGCAGAATAATGAGCCCATTTCCGAGGTTAAGAAGGGGTCTTCACCGTAGCTTTCCTCAGTCCTCCCAGCCCTAACGTCCCTCGCGATGTTGACGACTGGGGAGAGACACTGGTGGATCCCCCTGCTCCTGGTTTCCCTCGCAATCGCCTTCGAAACCCTGTACATGAGCTCCCTGTCCCAGGTTGCCGCCAGGGCTATCGCCTGGGGGAAGCTTGTTGAAAACTTAGCCACGCAGCCGTGTAGACACTCGTCGTGAATAACCACGGGTATTCCTAAACGGGTTTTCTCAACCGCTTTAACCTGGTACTGGTTCGCCTTTTCAGCACCCTCCTTCGCAGGCAGCCCCCTGGTTACGTGCGTCAAGTTGCCTACACCCGCCTCCGGCATCTCTCTGCCAGACCTCAGCTGGGCAAGCTTCTCCTCCAGCGTCATCCTGCTGAGAAGGTCTTCAACCCTTTTTTCAACAGGCAGGCCCGGGTCTTCATAAGGGTCTTTAACACCGTTCTTGTTGAAGTCTATCCAGTCCTCATGGTAAATCTCAAGGCTGCTAACGTCCGGCGGAACATAATAGTTCCTCTTCTGCACGGACATTTGGGTTAAACACGTGTCTGAAGCTTTTAAGGCTTTAAAACTCTCTGGGAAGCCCCGGCGGCGTCACCTCAGTTTCCCGCCGAGCCTTTTCAAAAGGCTCTCCGTCTTCACCCTTATCTCCCCCGGGTCCTCGTCCCTCGGGAAGTAGACTCTCAGGGTGACGCTTTTGAATCCGCTTGGAATCTGCTCTCCAACGTATGTTTCAAGAACCTCTATCCTGGAGGCTTCAGGCATGAATTTTTCAAGAATCTCTCTGCAGAATTCCTGTTCAAAACCCGTTGGGAGTATTACTGAGAAGTCTAGGCTCGTCTCGCCGAAGACGCTTCTCCTAGTCTCCATCGTAGCCTTCTCGTCGAGAAGCATCGCGTTGAAAAGGCTTAGGCTGACTGTCTTCTTCCTGCTCTCCTCTATTTCAATCCTGTCGGCTGAGACGCTTCTGAGAACCCCGATGTGGATCCTCCCCGTCTGAACGTTTTCAAGGCAGACTCTCCTCCCGACTAGGCTCTCCAGAATATTCTTCTCCCTCAGCATTGTTGAAACCATTCTGTCAGATATTGAGAGGAGAGTCGTGGAGGATTCTGTGGAGGCGAAGTGCCTGCAGGAGGAAGCCACGTTTTCAACAATCCCCTTCACATTCTTAGCCTTTGTTTCAACGTAGAGGTTGACTGCTTGAGTGATGAACGCTTCCTGGACGTCTAGCACATGCGGGTTGTGAACCTGGAGCTGCGCGTACAGCTCAGGGTTCTGGCAGATAACCCTGTAGACGATCGGGAGGAGAGCGCTGTAAACCGGGCTTGCAAACCTTCTAGTCTGCTTCAAGTCGATATTCATGTCTCTCACTACTCCCGCGAAAACCATGCTTGCAAAATGCGTCAGGCCCTGGACGATGCTGACCATCCTGTCATGGTTCTGAACAGTCGTCTCAACAACCTCAGCCCCCTTCTCCTCCAGGAAACGCTTAACCAGGCTGAACCATCTCCCCGTCCTAACTGGTATGAGTATAACAACCTGGCCCTTGACGCTCCTAACCCTGGGTCCGAACATCGGGTGTATGCTCACCAGCTCAACACTCGGGGGAGCGTGCTTCAACATTGCTGAAACAGCCTCCGTCTTAACCGAGGCGACGTCGAGCAGGAGAGAGCCCTGCTTCATGCACGGGGCTACTTCAGCAATAACGCTCGGAGTTGCCTCAACGGGCACGGAGACTATGACGACGTCGGATTCTGAAGCAGCCTTCTTATTGTCCTTCTCATACTCAATCCTCATCGTCTTAACCATTCTGGAGGCCTCGATCTCATCAGGGTCGGCGACAGTCACCTGTATGCCCTCCTCCTGCTGAAGCTGGCTGACTATCCACTTCCCCATTGATCCGCAGCCGCCTACTACCGTTATCCTCATCCGTGTTTTCAAGCCTGCCGCCGGTATTTTTGTCTTAACCCCTGCTGGCTTCTGCGCGCGACCCTCACGGTTAAGCCTAGCAGCGCTTAAAGCCTGTATAGGAATACTTTGTGAATATGCTCCCCGCCTGACGGCAGGGCCACGGTTTTCAGCGGCTCGAGTTTTTCAAGAGGATGGTCGTGGACAATTATCCTAGCCCCCTTCCTACACTCGTCTAGTATTTTCAAGGATAGTCTTTTAACAATGGGTGGGAAAGGGTAGGCGTACACCAGGCTGAACCTGGATAAATCCACCTGGAAAAGGTCTGCGTAGACGAGGTCAACCATGTGGCTTAAGCCAGCGTTTCTCACTCTTCTCCTGGCTGCTTCAATAAGGCGTGGGTCAATCTCCAGGCCTACGCTGAAAACCCCGTATTTTTCAGCAGCCCTGACGAGGACAGAGCCGTCTCCGCAGCCTAGGTCAACCAGAACATCCCTCCAGCATGGTTCAGCCAGCTGCAGCGCGGCGTCGACTACCTGAACAGGGCTCTGCGAATAAGGGTAGTCTGCGAGCATTCTTGAAACCATGCTCAGCCTCTCCTCCCTCTCAATCCAGGAAGAGCCTTCAAGCATTGTTGAGAACACTCGCTTAAACCCGTTGAGGAAAGGTTTAAAGTTAACTTTCCACCAGCCGGGTCTGGATGAGGATAATAGTGTTTGAAGACTATGCAGCCCGCGGCTTCGAGCCGCTGGCCCTGACGCGTGGGGTTTTCGACCTCAGGCTGGGCCTCTTCACCCTAGCTGAGCGCGTTAAGCACTTCATGCAGGTTGAGCAGGTTGATTTCCTGGCTAGGAGCCATATTGCTGAACACATTAGGCTGAAGAAGAGGGCTAGGGCTAACGAGCCTGAGGCTATTGACGACGAGACTGTTTTCATAAACGGGCTCCTGGTTTTCAACAGCGAGCTGCGCAGCATCGCTCAGAAAATCAGGCCTGAAACGGTTGTTACGAGGGATGGCAGGATTGTTCTAGCAAGGTTCAGCGAGGCCAGGGCTAGGGAGGTGGCGGCGCTGCTGACGGATGCTCCCGGCGTCGAAGCCTTGAGAAGAGTCTTGGAGAAATCGTTTGAGAAGACTGAGTACGGGGGTGACGCTCTATTAACCAGCCCCTGGGAGATTGTTGAGAGGAATGCTCTGCAGATTATCGAGGACTACGAGACTATGCCTAGGCTCAGGCTCAGGATACCGCCTGAGGCGACGCTGATAGGCAGGAGGAGGAATGTTTACGTCGGCAGGGATACTGAGATCGACCCGTACGTGACTCTGGACACTGTGAACGGCCCGATATACGTTGGCGAGGGCTGTGAGATACGTGCCGGCAGCTTCATAGAGGGCCCCGCATACATTGGGCCGGGTACAGTCATACACCCTTCTTCAGTAATCAGGGGCGGCTCGAACATTGGGCCTTCCTGCAGAATAGGCGGGGAGGTTGAGGCCACGATAATACACGGGTGTGTTGACAAGCAGCACGCAGGGTTCCTGGGTCATGCTTACGTAGGCGAATGGGTTGAGCTCGGACCCTTGTTCGCGAACTCTGGAAGCAGGACTGGAACCGGGGCCCCGGGCTTCGGCGGAATCATCTCCGACCATGTTAAGGCCTCGGCTGGAACAATCATCCACCATGGGGGAAGCATCGGCGTCGCTTCCAGGGTTAACGGGCACGTCTGGGAGAACGTGCCCTCCTTCGTCTCCTACGGGAAAACCAGCGGGCAGCCTGTTTGCGAGGTTAGTGTTGAAGACGTTTTGAAAACAGCAAGGAGGCAGGCTTCCCTACGCGAGGCGGAGTTCACGCCGGCTGACGAGCAGCTGCTCAGAAGGGTTTTCGAGCTTACACGGGGCGAGCGGGCGATGCTTGAACCCTGCAGAGGGTTTCTTGACTAGGTTTTTCAGCCGCCGGTTTCCCGAACAGTCTTCAGAAGCATGTTCACATCGTTCTCGTCGAGCCTCCAGCCTGCTGCGCCAGCGTTCTCAACAATCCTCTCCGGCTTCGAAGCCCTAGGTATTGGGAAGACCACCCTGCTCCTGTTGAAGAGCCAGTTGAGAGCAATCTGGGCGGGCGTCTTACCCCCGTGTTTCACGCCGATTTCCCTGAATACCTTCTGCAGCCCGCCCCCAGGCTTGGCGAGCGCGCCGTGAGCCAGGGGACGGTAAGCGAGCACCGCTATACTGTTCTGCTCGCAGTATGGCAGCAGGTCCTTCTCAATCCTCCTGACCGCCAGGCTGTACTCAACCTGGTTTGAGGCGATCTCATGCCTTGGAAGCGCTTCCTGCGCCCTCTTCAAAAGCTCGAGCGGGAAGTTGCTTACGCCTATGTGCCTAATCTTCCCCTCGTCAACCAGCCTGCTCATCGCCCGCATGGTTTCCTCAACCGGCACAGAGGGGTTTGGCCAGTGAACCTGGTAGAGGTCGATGTACGAGCAGCCCAGCCTTCTTAAACTGTTTTCAGCAGCCTTTAAAACCTTCTCGTAGCGGAGATGCGTGAGCCAGACTTTTGAAGCTATGAAAAGCTCGTCTCTTTTAAAGCCTTTCAAAGCCTCCGCAACCAGCCCCTCAGTCTCATATATCTCAGCGGTGTCGATAAGGTTTATTCCGAGCTCAACACCCTTCCTCAACGCAGCTATCTTCAAACCCCTGCCCCTGTGTAGGCGCAGAAGCCTCGCTAGAACAATGTACGCGGGATCATAGTAGGTCCCCATTCCTATTACTGAAGCCTTGAAACCGGTTTTCCCGAGCTCACGGTACTCCAACCCGGTGAACCAGTTTTCCACGAGGAATCTTAAGCATTACGCTGGGCAGGGGTTTAGCCGTTTCCAACACGGCCCATGCCCGCTATTAGGGAAAGACTTAACTCCACGCTCTGCCCACCCGGCTCCGTGAGGATCTCGCTAACCGGGAGAAGCGTCCTCGTCATCGTGGATGTTCAGAACGACTTTCTGCCGGGTGGAGCCCTGCCTGTTCCAGACGGGGATTCAGTAATAAGGCCTTTGAACAAGTATATCAGTCTTTTCGCAAGCAGCGGCCTACCTGTTTTCGCAACGAGGGACTGGCACCCCAGGGGGCACGTGAGCTTCAACACGAGGGGCGGGCCCTGGCCGCCTCACTGCGTGCAGAACACTTGGGGCGCTGAGATATCGAGCATGCTCAGCCTTCCTTCTAGCACTAGGGTTATTGACAAGGCTTTCTCACCAGACAGGGACTCGTACTCCGGCTTCCAGGAGACTATTCTAGACCTTGAGCTTCGCAGGCTCGGCGCCAGGAGGCTTTTCATAGGCGGGCTTGCCACGGACTACTGTGTCAAGGCTACTGTGCTGGACTCGATCGACCTTGGTTTCGAAACCGTTCTGCTGCTTGACGCTGTTAAAGGTGTTGACGCTCACCCGGGTGACAGTGAGAAGGCAGTTAGGGAGATGGTTTTGAAGGGGGCGATAGGCGTTACGCTGAGCGATATTCAGCCTTAGGGGGAAGCCTGATCCTGCTTCCCGGACAACAGTTTCCTGACCAGCTGCCTGCCCAGCTCCATTATTTTATCGCTCACCACAACCGGGTAGGGCTCCGGGTTCCTAATCTTCTTATGCTCATCCGGAAGCTTCTCCAGCTCCATCCTGGTCTTCTCCCTTATCTCGTCGAGCCTCGGAAGCCTGTAGACGAGCCTGCCCTCCTTGAAGACTTGAATAAGCCTCCTCTCCCCTTCAAGATCCTCGTCGCAGAGCCCAACCGTGTCCTTAACATACTTCCCCCCCTTCTCAACCCTGTAAACCTGCTTCGCACCCGGCAGGGTTGCCTTCTCACCCTCAGCGATCTTCATCCTTGGCACGAGCCTACCGTTCTCCTCGCTTTCAACAAGCTTGTAAACCATGTCTGTCTTAGGAGCGTCGTCAGACGTCACTAGCGACGAGCCTACTCCGAAAACATCTATCTGAGCACCCCTGCTCAAGTAGTCTTCAATAACGTACTCGTCGAGACCGCTGCTCACAAATATCTTTGTCGCGTTGAACCCGGCTTCATCAAGGATCCTCCTAGCCTCTTTACTCAGGCTCAGCATGTCTCCAGAATCCATTCTAACACCCTTAAGCTCCTTCCTCCCAGTCAGCTCCTCAACGGCTTCAATCGCGTTCCTGACGCCGCGCAGAGTATCGTACGTGTCCACGAGCAGAACCGTGTCGGCGCCCCATGTTTTCAACCAGGCTTTGAAAGCCTCCTTCTCGCTCGGGAAGGCTTCAACATAGGAGTGCGCCATCGTCCCGTAGACGGGTATCCCGTACTTCTTGCCGGCTAGAACGTTCGACGTCCCGACGCAGCCGCCGATGTAGCTCGCCCGGGCCGCCTTAAGCCCAGCGTCTACACCGTGGGCCCTCCTGGAGCCGAAGTCAACCACCTGCCTGCCCTTGGCTGAGCCGACGATTCTCGAGGCCTTCGTCGCGATCAGTGTTTGAAAATTAACAGTGTTTATCACGAAGGTTTCGAAGAACTGTGCCTCCATTATGGGTGCAGTAACCCTTATTATCGGCTCATGCTGGAAGACCAGCTCGCCCTCGGGGAGTGCCCAAACATCCCCGGTGAACCTTGTTTTCGAGAGGGCTTTCAGAAAACCTTTTTCAAATCCTTTCTGCGCGAGAAACTCCAGGTCCTCTTTCTCAAACCTGAAGCTTAACAAATAGTTGCAAACGTCCTCCAGCCCCGCCGCTATCAAGTAGCCCCGGTTCGGGGGAAGCCTTCTGACGAAAAGCTCGAAAGTGGCTTTAACGTTCCCGGTTTTAAAATATGCTTGAGCCATCGAAACCTCGTAGAGATCCGTGAAGAGCGCCAGGCTCCCCTCCATAACGCATAGTGATTTAAGAAAGCTCTAGATAAGTCTTAATTCTGAATATTTCATAATCTTAGGGTGTTTTTCAGCCGGAATCATCAGTAACACTGTCTGAGGCTTAACCCTGGCTGAAGCCTGTGACTGCGCGGCGGTTGAAGAGGCTTAACGCCTCCAAGTAGGCTTGCAGGGCTTCAGCCCTATCCCCAGCGCCCCTGACTATGCTTGAACCGTATTTCAGCAAGCATATTTCAAGAGTGTCGCGCAGCGTGAGCGTGACCCCCAGCCTGCATGCCTTCTTCACCCTAAGCCCCGGTGATTCGGAGGGAAGCCTGGTGAAGTCAAGCTCGAAGAGACTGCTCGGGGAAACCGTGAAGCATGCTCCACCCCCTGCTGCACGAGCCTCTTCAACAGTGAAGCCTTCCCCCGCCTCTTTTAAGACCGGCTGCTTCCCGCCGCAGGTCTCGCAAGAGTCTGAACGGCTTACGCTGACGGATTCGATGAGAAGGCTTCTAAGGTCTATGAAAAGCAGTCTACCGGCTAGCGACGGCTTAGCGCCGGTGATTATCTTCACAGCCTCAGAAACCTGTATGCTCGCAACCATCGTGACGACCGAGGGGTGCACCCCTACTGTTGAGCACGTTGCCGAGGGCTCCTGCCTCGGCAGGAAGCAGTCTAGACACGGGGTTTCCCCGGGGATTATCGTCGAAGCGTTCCCGAACATTTCCACGGCTGCTCCGAACAAGTATGGCTTCCCGTGTTTGACGCACGCCCTGTTCACGATCCTCCTGGCTGCTAGACTATCCAGGCCGTCTAGAACAATATCCATGTCTTCAACCACTTTCTCAGCATTATGCTCGCCTACTGAAAGCGGGAGCGCTTCAACCCTTACGTCAGGGTTTATCCTCCTAACCCTGTTTTCAGCAGCCTCAGCCTTAGGCATTCCGAGAGAGTCAACGTCGTAGAGGCTCTGCCTGTGGAGGTTGACTCTTTCAACCAGGTCTCGGTCAACTATTCTAAGCAGTCCAACACCCATTCCCGCAAGCTGCGCCACTATTGTGGACCCGAGTCCCCCGACGCCTATGACGCAGACCCTCGCCCTCCTTATTTTCTCCTGCCCGCTTACGCCTATGTCCCTCAGAGAGATCTGCCTCGAGTATGTCTCCAGCTCCTCCCGGGACAGTTCGCGAAGCATGCTGAGGGGAACACTCCGCCGACTAATAAGAGTATAACCGGTTCACCGGCTTTAACGCTTAAATCTTCCGCGGTGCTCGCTTCCCCAAGATGGGGATTGAGAAACGGGCCCCGATGCTTCCAGCCGGGAGAGGGGGGAACCTGCTTAGGCTCATCGGGCTTCTTAGGCCGCACGTTAAGCCGCTCACCCTGTACGTTGTTCTTTCAATCGTCTCCGCGGCAATAGGCTTGGTCCCGCCGTACGTCAGCAAGATGATAACGGATCAGGTTTTGATCCCGATGCGGAATCCTGAGCTGCTGGTTCAGCTGGCTGGCCTGCTGATCGGGCTTTACGTTTTAAACATCGCGGTCTCCGCCGCAGCCGGCTACTTGGCTGAGGTTCTTCACAACAGGGTTGTCCTAAGCCTTCAGAAACGTCTCTACTCCCACATGGTGACCCTGAGCCTAGACTTCTTCGACCAGAGTCAAACCGGGGACCTTGTGGCGAAAATCTTCGCCTACACGAGGCAGATCCAGTCGTTCCTTATAGACGGCCTCCAATCCGTAATGGTTAACGTTCTGATGCTGGTGGGCACCCTGATAATAGTCTTCACGATGAACCCTAGGCTCGCCCTAGCCGCGCTCACCCCGATTCCGATAATAGTCCTCGGAACATGGGCCTACGAGAAGAGGGTTCGCTTCGCGTTCCTCAGGGTTTGGAAGGTTACTTCAAACTTCATGTCCTACGTTACTTCAGTGCTCTCCTCAATAGTTCTCGTAAAGATACTTGGGATTGAGAACATTGAGAACAACAGGTTTCAAAAGTATGCTGAGGACATTTATGACGCGCAGATAAACCTGGCTAAGGTTAACGTGCAGTATTTCCCGATTATGAATTTCTCGTTAACCCTTGCTTCAACCCTGATCATGCTGTTCGGCGGCTTCATGGTTTTAAACGGTGAGGCGACGGTTGGGACGATAGTCGCCTTCCTAGGCTACGTGGCGCAGGTCTACACCCCGATCCGGAGCCTAAGCCAGATGGCAACCATGTACGTGCAGGCTGAAACCGCTTACGAGAAGATTCTTGAGGTTTTAAACATGGAGCCCTCCGTGAAGGAGGCTGAGAACCCTCTTGACAAGAGTATAGAGGGGAACATAAGGGTTGAAAACGTGTGTTTCGCCTACTCTGAGAAACCCGTGCTCAAGAGTGTTTCCCTAAGCGTTGACAAGGGTGAGGTCGTCGGCATAGTGGGGCCGAACGGCTCAGGTAAGACGACGCTCGTGAGGCTTCTCACCAGGCTCTACGACCCCGGCGAGGGCAGGATTCTCTACGACGGGGTTGACCTGAGGAAGCTTAGGCTGGGCACTTTCAGAAGCCAGGTTGCAATGGTTACGCAGGAGCCTCTTCTCCTCCCCGGTTCAATCGCTCTAAACATTGTCCACGGGTTTAACGAGGCTTCCCCGATAGACGTGCTAGCAGCCTCGAAAATAAGCCGTGCCCACGGGTTCGTCATGACGCTCCCCCTAGCCTACGACACGGATATTGGTGAAGCAGGGAGGAGGCTCTCCGGGGGGCAGAAGCAGATGGTGTGCATAGCTAGAGCGCTCGTCAGAAGGCCGCGCGTGCTTTTCCTAGACGAGTCTACTTCAAACATCGCTGTAGACCTTGAAGAGGATATTGTGAAGGATGTTTTAAGCCATCTGCCTGATTCAACGATAATCCTGATTTCCCACCGCCCGACTCTGTCGAAGTATGTGAACAGAGTGGTGGAGGTTTTCGACGGGACGGTTGTGAGCGAGTTTAACGGTCTCCTCAGGGAGAGGCCTACGCCGAGCGACGCTGGCCGCGTGGCCTTAATAGACCCGGCTGGCGTGAAGATTAGCTGTGAAAACGATTCTCTAAGGGTCTCAACCGGGGAGGGCTATGCTTTGCGCAACGTTAGCGCGAGACTACCCTTCCCGGTTTCCTACCCGAACATGGTTATACTTTACGACGAGAAGGGGGATGAGCTCGGCGTCATAGAGGATTATAAGAGGCT
Organism: Thermoproteota archaeon; assembly: GCA_049700215.1. Lineage (GTDB taxonomy): Archaea > Thermoproteota > EX4484-205 > EX4484-205 > JAAOZP01 > JAAOZP01. The sequence continues at coordinate 60,692 of JBNAVT010000007.1, read as the reverse complement.
TGACGCGGAGAGCAGGAGCGCGGTAGCCGGCTACCTTACTAGGAAGTATAACGTGGCGCGGATAAAAAGGATTGTTGAAATCCTGCCCGTGGGCAGGGGTAGGAGGAGTGCTAACGTCATTATTGTTTTCGAGGATGAGAACGGGAACATTAGGAGGGAGGCTGTTCTGCCGAGCACTATCGTCGTCCAGGGGAGTAGGCTGTCCATCCTAACCTTCAGCGGGATATACGTCGCTGATTTAACGAGGCTGGACAAGAGTACGCGTCTAGGATTGTTGTCGCTCGCTGTTGAGGCGGAAGCATTATGGAGCCCTGTTGAGTCTTGAAGCGTGTGGAACGATGCTTACCCGGGGAATACTATTACCCTGAGTAATTAGAAGCAGCTGGTTTAACACGCTCCCCGTAAAGGTTTTTATGATTCAGCCGGTTCCCGGCGGCTCGGGTGATTAAACAGTATGGACGAGTCCCTGAGGACGATAGAGCAGGTGAACGAGAAAATATCCAGGGGCGATGTCACCGTTTTAACCGCTGAAGAGTTTACGAGGCTTGCGGAAAGCTCTGGTCTTGAAAGGGCTGCGAGAGAAGTCGACGTTGTAACGACAGGGACTTTCGGAGCCATGTGCAGCTCCGGCGCTTTCCTGAACTTCGGACACGCAGACCCGCCTATAAAGATGACTAGAGCCTGGTTGAACGATGTCCCAGTCTACAAGGGTCTGGCTGCGGTAGACGGGTATATTGGTGCAACAGCCTACAGCGAGACCAAGGGTATTGAGTACGGCGGGGGACACGTTATAGAGGATCTTGTAAGCGGGAGGGAGCTTGTCTTAAAGGGGGAGGGCTACGGGACCGACTGCTATCCTAGGAGGCGCGTTGAAACCGTTTTGAGAATAGATGATTTGAACCAGGCGGTTCTAGTGAACCCGCGGAACGCTTACCAGAGGTATTTCGCCGCGACGAATTCAAGCGACAGGACGCTCTACACCTACCTCGGGACGCTTCTGCCGGACTATGGTAACGTTGGCTTCTCAGGCTCGGGGGAGCTTAGCCCGCTTTACAAGGATAGGGATCTTGAGACGATAGGCGTTGGGACGAGAATATTCCTCGGCGGGGGAGTGGGCTACGTTATAGGAGAGGGAACCCAGCACTATCCTTCTAAAAACTTGTCGACGATAATGGTCGCCGGGGATTTGAAGAAGATGAGCCCCAGCTTTCTAAAGGGGGCCACGTTCTACAAGTATGGCGCGACGCTCTACGTCGGCGTCGGGATACCGATACCCCTGGTCAACATGAATGTTGCCAGGAACGCTGCCACCCCGGATGAGCAGATTTTCACGGAGCTTATTGACTACAGCGTGCCCTCCGTAAGCAGGCCTGTTTTAAAGAGGGTTAGCTACCGGGAGCTTAAGCACGGCAGGGTTGAGGTTAACGGCAGGACTGTGAAAGCGGGAAGCATGTCGAGCATCAGGAAGGCCAGGGAGGTTGCTGAAACCCTTAAGAAATGGATTATTGAGGGAGGCTTCCTTCTGACCAGGCCAGTCGCCCCGTTAAGCAGGGAAAGCGTTCAGAAAACAATGCCTCTCAGGAGGCATGAGCCCAGGGTTTCAGAGCTTATGAAGACGAGCATACCGACTGCGAGGCTCACGGACACTATTAGAGACGTCTCCATGAAAATGGTTAGGGAGAGCGTTGACCATGTTCCGGTGGTGGACGGGGAGAACAGGCTTCTAGGCATTGTGACGACGTGGGATATTGCTAAGGCTGTCGCCGCTAACGCTGAAAGGCTTGAGGCGATAATGACTAGGAAAGTTATAGTCGCGAAGCCTTACGAGACTATCGACATTGTTGCTGAAAGAATGGAGCAGCACGACATCACTGGGCTGCCCGTGGTTGACGACGATAACCGTGTGCTCGGGCTTATTACGAGCGCAGACCTCTCCAGGCTTTTGAAGACTCGTGAAGGAGGTGTTGTCGTTGAAGGTCAGGCTTGAACTCAAGTATTCCCCGGCTCACGTTAACAGGCCGATTCTCTCCAGGGCGATTCTCGATTCAGGAGTACTCGTTAACATTCTGAACGCTAGGCTAACCGCCTCAGAAGGGTTGATGACTATAGAGATGGATGCTGACGAGAAGGCTGTTGCGAAGATTACTGAAATACTGAGGTCGAACGGCGTCCAGATTAAGGAGATACCCAGGTATGTTGAGATCGATAGGGGCAGGTGTGTCGACTGCGGAGCATGCACCAGCGTCTGCCCAACGGATGCTTTAACGCTTAACCATGAGGCTAGGCTTACTCTGAACGAGGAGAAGTGCGTGCTCTGCGGAAACTGTTTGAAAGCATGCCCGGTTAAGGCGGTGACGCTCTACAGGTGAAGAGCCAAACAGTCCTCGAGTTTAGAAACGGCCTTTTCTACATGAGGACTAGATATAGGGAGGCGGACCTTCTTTTAGCGTGCGAGCAGGCTTCCATAATAAGCACCGGCTTGAAAGGATTCATAGAGGCGAGGGAGACTGTCCAGACCTATGTTGAGAAACACCCCGGGTTCCTCTACACTCTTGAGCCGGTTAAGCCAGACGAGGAGGCCCCAGCCGTGGTTAAGGCAGCCGTAGAAGCCTCGATAAAGGCTGGCGTCGGGCCGATGGCTGCGCTCCCAGGCGCTCTCGCCGACACGGTTTTGCAAGCCATGCTTAAACACGGGGGTGAGACCGTGATAGTTGAAAACGGCGGGGAGGTTTCCATGAGGACGAGCAGGGAAGCCCTTATTGGAGTCTACACGGGCAGGGAGCTTAACCTTGGGCTCATTCTCGACGGCTCCCGGGGAGCAATAGGAGTGTCCACGAGCTCAAGCAGCGTTAGCCACGCCCTCTCCCTTGGGGATGCTGACGCCGCCGTTGTTGTGGCTGAGAACGCTGCGCTTGCCGACGCGGTTTCAACCCGCGTGGGAAACAGCGTGAAATCGGGTTGCAGAGAATCCCTGGAGGAGGCTGTGAAGCTGGCTCTTTCAATAAGAGGCGTGGAGGGTTGTGTCGTCTACTCCGGGGGGCTGCTCGGCTTCGGCGGCCGCGTGAAGCCTGTTGTGCTTAAGGCAAGCCGCTCCGAGGTTTTCGAGAGGATGATGCTTAAGGGGGCTGTTTACGACTTCCTCCTACGCGTCTAGCAGGCTTAACAAGCGTTTGCCCCAAACCCTGCTGGCTTGCAGCAGCACGATGCTAACGCTAACTTTTTAAACATGTTTAAACCTTCTCTTCAAGATGCCTAGCGTCACTATCCCACCGGAGCTCGCGTGGATTGTTCCAGTAGTCGTCCCGTTCATCATCGGGCTTCTAGTAGGCCTAATTATTAAGCGCGCCGTAACACTGGTGCTCGCCCTCCTCATACTGATCATAATACTCGTGGCCACGGGCTACGTTAGCCTGACTTTCCAAGACCTTTTCGACAGGGCTATGGAGCTTCTGCCGAAGGTTGTTGAGCTGGGCGGAAGCCTTCAAAACGTGCTCCCATACTCCTCAGCTACTTTTCTCATCGGGCTGCTGCTCGGGCTTTGGAAAGGGTAGGGAGAGCAGAAATTTTTAACGAGGCTTCTCGCATAGTGCGCGCAGAAGCCAGCTCGCGCTCGCCGATTAAGCCCCTGGTTTCACCAGTCAAGGGAACATGTATCGTGACTATGTCGGAGCTTGAAAGAAGCTCCTCAAGCGTCTCGGCGAACCTCACGGGCGGCTTGTTTCCAAGCCTAGCCTCGGGATCCTTATCGTAGACTACTTTCAGGCCGTTCGCTAAAGCCTGTCTAGCAACCTCCCTATACGCCCGTAGCCCACTATGCCGAGCGTCTTACCCTGGACCCTGAAGCGCGCGCATCTCATCCTTCTGTCAAGGGGTGCTTGCCGCAACTAGTACTCGGCACCCCGCTTCCTGAGCAAACAGTTCTCCCTCTAGCGCACCGGGTTCCTCGAATGCCTTTTCGGAAAACGTTAGAGTCGTTTCGAAAAACGCTGGAATTTCTGAGAATACAGTAAAACGCGCCAGCAAAAACTTATAAAGTATAAAGTGTAAAGTATAAGGTAGAATGAGCACGATAAAAGTATCCCGTTCAACACTAGAGGAATTGGAGGCTTTAAGAGAAACTATGAAGGCTAAAAGCGTGGAGGAAGTGATAAGAAGGTTTCTCCTGGAAAGGCGCCGGAGGATGCTTGAAGAGGTTTTTGGGGCGGATAAGGGAAGAATAAAGCCTTTCACGGAGGAGGATCGCGGTGAGGATCGTGGTTGACTCCTATGCTTGGGTTGAGCTTTTCATAGGCAGCGAGAAAGGGAGGCTTGTCAAGGAGAAGCTTAGCTCAGCTGACGAAGTATATACTCCTGACATCGTCCTGGCGGAGCTCGCCCGAAAGTATCGTAGGGAACGCGTTGAGGCACATACCACGGAGGCGCGGCTTTCCAAGGTTTCCGAGCTGTCGAGAATAGTGCCGGTGGATAAGAATGTGGCTGTTAAAGCCGCGGAAATGGATTACGAGCTCAGGGAAAACGCTAGGAAAGCCGGATTAGGGGAACCGGGTCTTTTCGACGCGATAGTCTTGGCTGTGGCGAAGGTTCTTGACGCGAGCCTTATTACTGGCGATGAGCATTTTAAGGAGAGGCCTGAAGTAGTCTGGATCGGCGGCGGTGAAGGCGGTTCACGCTAGCACGCGTGTCTTGGAGCCTGGCTGCGACGCTAACTTTTTAAACGGGTTTAAGCTTCTGTCTAAAGGCGTCCGGCGTGACTATCCCCCCTAGTTCGCCTGGATTGTTCCAGTGGTCGTCCCGTTCATCATCGGGCTTCTAGTAGGCCTCATAATTAAGCACGCCATAACGCTGGTGCGCGCGCTCAAGACGTTTTCGACAGGGCTATGGAGTTCCTGCCTAGGGTAATAGACTTGGGCGGAAGCCTTCAAAACGTGCTCCCATACTCCTCAGCTACTTTTCTCATAGCGCGCGCTAAGCATGTGGTACACGTCGTTAAAAAGCCTTCCAACACCGCTCGCGCTTTTCCTCCGCCCAACCTCCTGGAATCAGATTATTCCTCGCAAGAAACCCGGTAAATCTGCTTCTAATACCCATGTTCCCTGAGATTTACGATATTAAATCTTTAGGCTTACGTATTCCTTAATTATTTTAAGCACAGTTTCCCCCTTCTGCCTTAAAGCCTCTCTTGTTTGCGCTATGCTGTGGGGTGATGCAATAACTTTCTCGTGGCACGCAAGTTTCTCGGAGCAATTGTTCAATAAGGGAGGTTGATGATGGAAAACGTCCAGAGCCGCGCCCGCGAGCTTATTTGTTTCCAATGCTTTTAACAATGCTTCCTCGTCTACAATCCCTCCCCTAGCAGTGTTTATCAAGAAGACCCCGTCCTTAACAATCGCCAACTCGCGTTCACCGATCATCCCCTTGGTTTCCTCCGTTAGGGGAACGTGGATCGTGATTATATCAGAGTTCGAAAGAAGTTCCTCAAGGGTTTCGGCAAACCGTATAGGAAGTCTGTTCTCAATCTTGGCCTTAGCATCCTTCTCGTAGACGATTACCCTTAAGCCGTTCGCCAGAGCCTGCCTCGCAACCTCTCTCCCTATACGCCCATAGCCTATTATTCCAAGCGTTTTACCCTCCACCCTAAAACCTATGAGCTCGCTCTTTCTCCACTCGCCTCTCTTCATAGACCTGTCCGCGATAACCATGTTCGTCGCGAATGCGAAAACATAGGCCATCACGCTCTGCGCAACATCGTAGCTTTGAACAGGAGCAGTATGCCACTCTATCCCCCGCTCCGCCAGGGCCTGCTTATCAATATGGTCCTCGCCGTGCGTAGCAGTCACTACAAGCCTAAGGTTCGGAAGCTTGGATATGAACTGCCTGTCAACCCTAGTGTTGCTCCTGACTATAAGTATTTCAGCCTCACCCATACGGGTTTCGTTCAAAACCTCGCAATACTCTTTGAGCCTTTCGAAAAACTCTTGGTCAAAGCTGTCAAGCACGAGGACCTTAGGCTTACTCTCCACCATTTCTCCAGCGCTCCTTCCACCTTTCCAAGCGGCCTAGAGAAGGATTTTTAAATGTTGTTGTACAGACGTGTACATTCATATAGTGTTCGGTAGCGCGCGCTAGACGTCATCCTAGAGGATGATAGAAGGCTCCCCTTCGTCGGGGACAAGGTTATAGATGAGGCTCAGGGCATGAAGGTCTTAGAGGGAGATTTCCGCTTCCGGCTGCCGAATGGAGAACCAGTATCATTCATAAAATTGGAGGATGGCAGGAAGCTGCTGCTCAAGGGAGACGTTTTGATCGAAAACATCGGAGGTAAGAAGGTTGTTAAAATGGAGAAGCCCCTTGATTTCCTCCCCGACGGAACCCTTGTGGGTTTCGTCAAGTTGGAAGACGGCAAGTGGGTCCCGTTCAGGGGCAACGAACTCCTCGAAGAAGTCGTAGATAAAAAGTCATTAGCATAAGACCCTCCTCCTTTACGATATCACGGAGGCTTGACGGTACATTCACCGGCGAGC
>JBNAVT010000007.1:0-54071 GCA_049700215.1 Thermoproteota archaeon | reverse complement strand
GCTACTTCCTCGAAGGAGAAGTCTTTTAACATAAACGTGTTAATTTTACTGGTTCATGTAATCAATATTTAATAAGCCGTCGGAAATTGTTGTTGCTGTAAATGCTTGCCGAGAGCTGTGGCGTGTTTGGGGCGAAGTGTTTCAACGGCAAGTGTGTTTTCGACCTTCTCTACTGGGGTCTTGTGGCGCAGAACCATAGGGGTCATGAATCGTATGGTTTTTTGACGCATGCGGAGGGTTTCAGGCGGCATGTGAACCTTGGGCTTGTTCCGCAGATCTTCGGCGAGAGGTATTCTAGGTGGCGTAACTTTCTCCAGGGTTCTGTCGGTATTGCTCACGTCAGGTATGGCACGTCTGGAGATAGGGGTGCCTCGTCTCGGCTGAATGATGCGCAGCCGCTTATCTCTTCCCACGGAGGTAAGAAGATTGGTTTCGCTTTCAACGGTAATATTGTTAACGTTAACGAGCTTAGGAGTCGTTTGAAGGCTTCTGTGGGTTTTGAAGCCGGCTGTGACGCGGCCGTGTTATCGAAAATGCTTGCCATGGGTATTGAGGGTGGCTTGACGAGTGGGGTTGAGCGCTGCATGAGAGAGGTTGAAGGAGCCTTCTCTGTTGTCGGGTTAAGTCCAAGCGGAGAGCTTTTCGCATTCAGAGACCCTTTAGGTATTAGGCCTCTCAGCATTGGGGAGAGTGGGGATGGTGCGGTTAAAGCCTTCTCCTCTGAGACTGTTGGACTTGATATTAATGGGCTGAGGTTTACGAGTGATGTGAAGCCTGGTGAGATTGTCGTCTTTAGTAAGGATGGTGTTGAGAGGGAGAGGCTTGTGAAGAAAGACAGGGCTGCTTTCTGCGCTTTCGAATACGCTTACTTCGCTAGGCCGGATTCCATGCTCAACGGAAAGTATGTTTACAGCGTTAGGGAGGATTTTGGCAGAAACCTGGGTAAGAGATTTAAGGATGTCGTTGAGAAGTCTGACGTGATTCTTTCGATGCCTGAGACGGCTGAGGACGCTGCCTACGGTCTGCACGAGGAGACAGGCTTGAAATGGGAGAGGGTTCTTAGGAGGCATAGGTATGTTACTCAGAGAGCATTCATTCTCGAGCCTAGTGAAAGGGTTTCAACGATCGACAAGAAGGTGAACATTATGAACGAGAGGCTGAAGGGTAAGAAGGTTATTGTTGTCGACGACAGTATCGTCAGGGGTGATACCACTAGGACTGTTGTTAGGAAGCTTAGGAGGGCTGGCGCCGAGAAGGTTTATCTCTTCATCACTTTCCCGAGGATAACGCACCCGTGTTTCTACGGTGTTGACATGGCTACTTTCACTGAGCTGATCGGCTTCAGGTTTGACGAGGAGGGTGTTGCAAAGCATGTTGGCGCCGACGGTGTTTTCTACCAGCCTCTGGAAGACTACGTTAGAGCTACGGGGCTGAGTTCAAACGAGCTTTGCCTAGCATGCGTAACAGGAGATTATCCGACTGAGCTTGCTCAGAAGATGGCTGACGCAGCCAAGGCTTCGGTAGACTTTAAGGACGAGAGGAGAATATATGAGAGGACTGGTCTCGTGAAGCAGGAGGGCTCAGCATGACGGGGATACTTGGAATATATCTTTTCGACGAAAGGTGGAATGTTGGCAACTTCGGGGTATACGGGTTAATGGCTCTGCAACACAGGGGTCAGGAGACCGCTGGGCTAGAGCTCATAGGACGTTCCAGACAGAGGTTATCGGGTCGCGGCCTGGTTGAGGATGTTTTAAGCCGTGTTGATGCGGAGGGGCATATTTGCGTCGGCGCAGTCTCCCCGTATCCTGTCGAAGCCGATGAAGATGTTCAACCGCTCCCCCTAAGCGAAAAAGTCTCGGTGGCTTTAGACGGCAGGGTTACGAGGATCGAAGGGCATTCTTGGGATGATTCGCTGAGCTACGAGAGTAACCTGAGGAGGGCATTCGCAAGGCTTGCCAGCGGCAGGGGGGAGATAGAGGCTGTTAAAGAGTTTTTCGACAACTGTAAGGGGGGCTTCGCCTACGTTGCTGTGAACAATCGGATGGAGATGGTTGCGGGAAGATGCAGTCTGGGTGTTAAGCCTCTTGCGCTCGGGAAGTTCGGGTTTGAAGGAGGGATAATTGCTTCAGAGAGCTGCGTTATGGACGTTATTGGCGAGAGGGTTCCAATAAGCCCCGCGGAAAACATTGACGCTGGGGACGCGATGGTTTTCACCCCCTTCTCGGCACGCTTAGTTAGGGGTGATTCATCCCGTGACAGGGCTTACTGCAGCTTCGAATACGTGTATCTTGCTAGACCAGACTCTTACGTTAACGATATTCCGATATATCGGGTTAGGAGGAACATAGGCAGGAGACTCTCTGAGGAGGACAGGGTTGACGCTGACGTGGTGATAGGAGTGCCTGAGACAGCAATACCCTTCGCAATGGCCTACTCTAACGAGACGGGCATACCTATAGAGAAGGGTTTCGAGCTGACGGGTAGGAGGGTTCGCAGCGCCCTTAGGCCTGACCAGTTTGAAAGGCTCAAAGGTGTTCAGCTTAAGCTTAACGTTATTAGCGAGGCGGTCAGGGGTAAGAGGGTTGTCCTGATTGACGACAGCGTGGTGAGGGGTAACACGCTTGCGAACATAGTCTACCTGATGAAGGAGAAGGGTGCTAAGGAGATACATGTGAGAATAGGGAGTCCACACATTGTTTCCCATTGTCCATTCGGCGTCGAGGTTCCTCCGGAGGATGAGCTGATAGGGAGACACTTGTCTGAGGAGAAGATTGCGGAGGTCGTGGGGGCAGACTCGTTCAAGTATCTCAGCATAGAGGGCTTGGTTGACGCGATCGGCCTGAGGGGGGATGAGCTTTGTCTAGGCTGCTTCAACTGCGTCTACCCGGAGGTGTAGACTGTTGAAGATTCTCCTCGTCGGCGGCGGGGGGAGGGAGCACGCCGTAGCAGCAGCCTTCGCCAGGAGCGGCTACGCCCCCAGGCTTAACTGTCTTTCAGAGCTTGTCAATCCTGGGATAAGCAGGCTTGTTAAAGATAGCGGTGGAGAGTATTACGTTGGCAATCCCAACGATGCTGAGACGGTTTTGAAATCCGCTTTAAAGGCTGGTGTCGACTTCGTGTTCATAGGGCCTGAGGAGCCTAATTTCCGCGGAGTCCCGGACGCACTTGAAAAAGAGGGTATACCTTGCATAGGTGCGAACAGGGAGGTTGCTGAAATAGAGTTGTCGAAGGCTAGCATGAGGGATCTACAGTGGAAATACATGATTCCAGGGCGGCTCTGGTATAAGAAGTTCAGAACGTTCGAGGAGGCTGCCCCGTATGTTGAAGAGTACGCTGAGAGCGTTGCGCTCAAGCCTGCTAGACAGGTAGGTGGGAAAGGGGTTAAGGTGATAGAGGACTTCCAGGTTTACTTGAAGGAGGAGAAGAAGAAGGTTAAGAAGCAGCATGTCGAATCAATCTACAGGGACTACATGAAGGGTTACGGCGACGTGGATTTCAAAATCCTCATAGAGGAAAGGGTCTGGGGGCCAGAGTATACGTTGCAATGCTTTACAGACGGTAGGACGATAGTCCCCATGCCGGCTGTCCAGGATAATAAGCATGCTTTCGACGGCGACCTCGGTCCTGAAACAGGCGGAATGGGGTCTATATGCTGCGGCATGAACCTGAAATGGGGTGTTAACGATGAGAGGTCCATACTTACGGAGGAAGAGGTTGGGAAATCCGCTGAAATAGTTAGGATGATGGTTGACGCTATTCAGCGTGAAACAGGGAGAAAGTATCATGGTGTTGTAGCGGGGCAGATGATGCTGACCTCCATATGGGGACCGACGATAATAGAGATGTACTCTAGGCTCGGCGACCCTGAGGCTCTAAACGTCCTCGCTGTCCTTAAGACTGACATCGTTGAAATATGCGAGGCGATAATTAGCGAGAGGCTTAACACGGTTAAGGTCGAGTTTGACGAGAATGCGACGGTTGTGAAAGCAGTCTCGCCCCACGGATACCCGTTGAGCAGGGATCTTGCGAAGGGTCATCCTGTTATTGTTCACGATTGCGAGGAAGGGATTTTCTGGGCCTCAGCGGATTTGAAGGGATCCGGAGTAGTGGAGAGCGGCGGATCTAGGCTTGTGGAATGCCTCGGCGTGGCGGAAAGCATTCCGGAGGCGAGCCGCATCGCTGAGAGGCTTACGTCGAAGGTCAGCCTTGCAGACGGCTGGGGGCTTTTCCACAGGAGTGACATCGGTTCTGAGAAATCCTTAGAGAGGAGAATAATGCTTGCCAACATGGCTCGGGAAATATACAAATACAGGGAGAGAAGGGGGATTCTGGGCAGGAGGATGATCTGGATACCTGGAAAAGGTCTGGAGGAGGTTGGTTGAAAATGGCTAAGGTTGCTGTTATCGTGGGAAGCAGGTCTGATGAAGAGCTCGGTAGAAACATAATCAGTTTCTTGAAAGACTTCGGGGTTGACTGCGATTACAGGGTTCTCTCAGCCCACCGGAATCCTGACGAGCTGGACTTCTTCGTGAAGAACAGTGATGCTGAAGTATTCATTGCGGTGGCTGGTCTTTCAGCAGCCCTGCCTGGGGTAATAGCGTCTAAAACAGTCAAGCCCGTGATCGGTGTTCCGAGGGAGGTTAAGCTTGGTGGTCTAGACGCGCTTCTTTCAATCGTCCAGATGCCTCCCGGAATACCGGTTGCGACAGTAGGCGTGGACAATTGGAGGAATGCTGCGGTACTCGCGGTTGAAATTCTTTCCCTGAAATACCCTGGGCTCGCGGAGAAGCTTATGGAGGAGAGGAGGAAATGAGGCTGAGGGTTGAGGTTTGGCTTAAACCTGGTCATTTCGACCCTGAGGGAGACGTGACTGCTAAATCCCTTAGAGACCTCGGCTTCCCCGTGAAGACGGTTAAAACCGGCAAGGTCTATATCGTTGAAGTTGAAGCAGGTGGCCGCGAGCAGGCTTTAAGGCTTGCTGAAGAGATGTGTAGGAGACTACTGGCTAACCCTGTTAAGGATGATTACAGGGTAGAGGTGCTCTCCACCTGAAGCCGGGTCTCATGAGGAAGCTGTACGAGGATCTGGAGGTTTACACTATAGACCTTTCTTCAGCAAGCGACGCCGACCTGCTTGAGATAAGCAGGGAAATGGGGCTCAGCATGAGCCTGGAGAGGATGCGGTATTTAAAACAATTTTTCAGAGAGAGGCCTCCGACGGATGTTGAGCTCCAGATGATTGGCCAAACATGGTCTGAACACTGTTTTCACAACGTTTTCAAGGGCGATGTTGTTACCGAGGACGGTCGTTTAGTCAACAGCATTTTAAAAACGTACATAATGAGGTCGACAAGGGAGCTGAACAAGGACTGGTGTATCTCAGTATTCGAGGATAATGCGGGGGTAATAGATTTCGACAAGGGTTACGCGGTGGCTGCCAAGGTTGAGACGCATAACCATCCTTCCGCGGTTGAGCCCTTCGGGGGAGCGGCGACGGGCGTCGGGGGAGTAATAAGGGATATTCTCGGAGTCTGGGGTGAGCCCGTTGCTTTAACAGACGTTCTCTGCTTCGGCCCGTTGGAAACTAGTTACGAGGAGCTTCCCCCAGGGGTTAAGCATCCACGCTACATATACAGGGGGGTCGTCGCCGGAATAGGGAGCTACGGTAACAACATGGGTATTCCAACCGTCTCCGGCGCAGTAATCTTCGACGAGGGCTATACTGGTAACGTGGTTGTTTACTGCGGCTGCATAGGGATTCTTCCGAAGCATGCTTACGTTAGGGATACTCGCAGAAACGATCTGGCTGTGCTGGCTGGGGGTAGAACAGGCAGGGACGGTATCCATGGGGTGACTTTCGCATCGGCTGAGCTTACTAAGGAGGCTGAAGAGTTGAGGTCTGCCGTTCAAATACCTAATCCTATAGTGGAGGAGAGGCTTAGGAGGGCAATTCTGAGGATAAGGGATGAGGGGCTTGCTACGGGCATTACGGACCTGGGTGGTGGAGGATTGTCCTGCGCAGCCGGGGAAATGGCTCACAGGTCAAGCCTAGGGGTGGATATTAACCTGGACGAGGTTCCGCTCAAGGCGCCCGACATGGCTCCCTGGGAGATATGGGTTTCCGAGTCGCAGGAGAGGATGCTTCTCTCAGTGCCTGAGGAAAACCTTGAAAGAGTCTTGCAGATATTCGGCGAGGAGGATGTTGAGGCGAGCGTCGTAGGAAGGTTTGTTGAAACAGACAGGGCTAGGGTTTTCACGAGGAGCCGGGTTGTATGTAACCTAGATCTAAAATTCCTCTTCACTCCTCCAAGGGTTACCCGGAGGGCGAGAATACCGGTGCTCCCCCCGGCTAGCGTAGACTTGGAGGAGCCGAGGGACCTCGCCGGCGAGCTTCTCAAGCTTCTTTCAGACCCGAACATAAGGAGTAAGGAGGATGTTATTAGAACATACGATCACGAGGTTAGGGGCTGCACGGTGGTTAAGCCTCTTCACGGAGACGAGGCTGGGCCGAGTGACGCCGCAGTAATCAAGCCTCTCAGGGATTCCTGGATGGGGGTCGTAATATCTTGCGGAATAAACCCTTTCTACCCCGACCCGTACTGGATGGCTGCAGCCTCTATTGAGGAAGCGTTAAGGAATAATTCTGCCGTCGGTGGCAGGAGGGTCGCGATCCTGGATAACTTCGTCTGGGGAAGCCCTGAGGACGAGGAGAACATGGGTAGGCTTCTGAGGGCTGCGGAGGCTTGCTACGACTTCTCTAAGGCTCTTGACGCGCCATTCATATCTGGCAAGGACAGCCTGTACAACGAGTCTCCCCTGGGTTCAGTGCGGCCAACCCTCCTAGTTACAGGAGTGGGAATAATTCCTGACGTTAGAAACGTGGTTACTCCCAGTCTTAAAGAGGACGGGAACCCCGTTTACTTGATCGGTTTAACCCGGGAGGAGCTGAGGGGCTCAGCATACTTGAGGCTTAAGGGGGTGGACGGTGGGGAGGTTCCAAAGGTGGATGCGAAGCTGTCTAAGAGCATTATCGACACGCTGACCCGGGCTGTTGACGAGAAGCTCGTGTTGTCGTGCCACGATCTCTCAGAAGGCGGTTTGGGAGTGGCTGCGGCGGAGATGGTTGTAGCCTCGAAAAACCTTGGTATCGCGCTGGATGTTCGCAGAGTTCCTTCAAGCGTGTGTAGGAGCGACTACCTTCTCTTCTCCGAGTCTGCCTCCAGGTTTCTCGTCGAGGTTGATGGAAACCGTTGGAGAAGGTTTGAGGAGCTTTTCTCAGGACTACCCTTCAGCAGGGTTGGCGAGGTAGCCAGAGGGCTTGGTCTGCGCATAACCGATCTCAGCAACGTGGTTCACGAGTTGAGCGGGGTGGAGATTAAGAGAGCTTGGAGGGGTTACTGAAAAATGGGCCTTGGAAGGTTTAAAGCATGCGTCCTGAGGACCGGCGGCACGAATTGCGATCTTGAGACGAAAATAGCTCTCGAGGAAGTGGGTTTTAAGGTTGAAATAGTCCATATGAACCAGATTGAGAAGAAAAGCCTTCTCGACTACCATCTGATCGTTTTCCCAGGGGGATTCTCATACGGGGACTACGTGAGGGCTGGCGCAGTATGGGGCAAGAGGGTCTTGGCAAGGCTTGGGCTGGAGCTGGAGAGGTTTATAGAGGAAGACAGGCTCCTACTGGGCATCTGCAACGGTTTCCAGGTTCTCGTTGAAGCCGGAATACTGCCTGGAGACGGTGTTAGTGAAACCCCTTTGGTGGCGCTTGCAAACAATTCTTCAGCGAGGTATGAGTGCAGATGGGTCTGGCTGAGGGTTGAGAGCAATGAGACTCCTTTCACAACGGCGATGAAGATGGGCGAGGTTCTCAGAATGCCTGTGGGGCATGCTGAAGGAAGGTTTCTAACGAGTTCGGAAGAGGCGTTGGAGAACCTTAAGAGGAGCCGGCAGGTGGTCTTCAGATACGTTCTTCCAAACGGAGATGAGGCGAACGGGCTCTACCCGTATAATCCTAACGGCTCAACATACGATATCGCAGGAATATGCAACGCTAGGAGGAACGTTATGGGTATGATGCCACACCCTGAGAGAGCGTTCTATGGATGGCAGCTTCCAGAGTGGAGCAGGAAGCCCGCGGAAAAAGGCAACGGAAGAAAAGTGTTCGAAAGCATGATAAACTACTTTGAGAAATACTGGTAAGAATCTTAGTTTTGTCAGAGTGGGAACTATGCTTAATTTTAGCGTGCGCTTAAGAGAATAGTGAGAACAGCGGGGCTCGAGAAAGGCCACAGGTATTTCCTTAACGATTTTGGAAACGTGTCGTTAATTAGATAATTGAGAGGGCTTTTTCCGAATTGTTTCTCAGAATAAGCCTTAAATCCCCTTTGAAAAACAGTGAAGTCGGAACTTGATAATAAAAGGAGTGCAGAAGCTGAGCCTGATAGACTATCCGGGTAGAGTTGCGTGCACACTGTTCACTTTCGGCTGTAATTTTCGCTGCCCCTACTGCCATAACCCTGAGCTGGTTGTGGACGATGGAACACCACCGGTTCCCGGGGAGGAAGTGTTCCGCTTCCTCGAGGAGAGGAAAGGCTTTCTCGACGGAGTGTGCGTAACCGGTGGAGAGCCGACTCTTCACGATGATCTTCCTGGTTTCATTAGAAGGGTTAAGGGCCTAGGGTATTCTGTTAAGCTGGATACGAATGGAACAAACCCTGAAATGCTTAGGAGGCTCATAGCGGAAAAGCTTGTCGACTATATTGCTATGGATGTTAAAGCACCGTTAGAAAAATACGAGAGTGTCGTAAGGGTTAAGGTGGATGCTGGTAAGGTTGCTGAGAGCGTGGAAATAGTTAGGGCTTTCCCGGAGCACGAGTTCAGGACAACCGTTGTCCCAGAGCTTCTCGCGGGGGAGGATATAGTTGCTATAGCCGAGTGGCTTAGAGGTGCGAGAAGATTCTTCATCCAGCAGTTTAAGCCTACTAAAACCCTTGATAAAGCTTTTCTTGAGAAACAGGTTTATCAGGCGAGTGAGCTTGAAAAAATATGCGGCGAAATAAAGCTTTTCTTCGAAGTCTGCAAGATCAGGAATGTTTAGCAGCATCATATTGGGTGTAAAACTGAATAAGCCTGATCCCTGCTCTCGGATGGCTCGTCAAATCTAGCGCGCGCTAGCCATATAGAACCCTCCTCAGCTCATGAGTATCTCCGAAATCGCTTACTTCCTCGATTTCCATGGAGTCAATGAGGTCAGTTAGCTCAGAAACGTTTACCTGTTGTCGCGAGGTTGAAAGGCTTCCCTTGTTCAAGTATGTTTTTAGGAATCTTTTCAGCATACTTCCTTAGGAAGGAAAGGTCTTCGTTTGATTCTCTTAACTCGTCGGGAAGAAGTTGGGGAATTTCGTCCAAAATTGGATACCACCTGTTACATTTAGAGCATATTAAGATGCCATTTAAAACCTCTTTCCTCATGCACTGGTTGCACACCTCCGCATCGAGATTAGCATCTTTAACATATGATGCTTTTAGGCCACAGTAGAGTTCACACACCACGTTATCACACTTAAAATCTATGCTTCTCTCCTCCTCCTGAAAAACTATCAGCTTTAAGGGGAAATCCTTGTCGATGGGGCACGCAAGCAGGTCCATAAGCCTATACTTCATCCTTTAGAGCCTTACGAGCTGGTGTTAAAAAGATTACTCTGGAGGCAACAAGCGGGTACGCACGCGCTGCCAGAGGGAACAGAATTTTGCCAAAGTGTGGAACCCCGAGCGCGCGCTTGGAAGTATTATTTGCCCCTTAGGCCCGACCTTCAATCTGAGTTTAACCATAAGTATTTCTTCAAGCAACACTATATGAATCTTTGGTTCAGCTCCTGTGGCGAAAATCCCAGCTTCCAGCTTACAGGGTTCAAGCTTAAATAAAGTCTTTAGGGTTCTCTTCTTTCAAAATGGGGCAGCAAGGCGAGTTCAAGGTTACTCCCTGGACTGTGGAGGGAGTAGTGGACTATGAGAAGCTGATAAGGGACTTCGGGACTGAGCCTCTTACTCGAGAGCTTAAAGACAGGCTTGTCAGCCTAGCTGGTGAAGACCATCTTCTCCTGAGGAGAGGCATCTTCTTCTCCCACAGGGACCTGGACAGGGTTCTGGATGACTATGAGGCTGGGAGGGGGTTCTTCCTTTACACTGGCAGGGGTCCAAGCGGGCCCATGACGCTGGGACACATTATCCCCTTCTACTTCACTAAATGGCTTCAAGACAGGTTTAGGTGCAACGTTTACATTGAGCTGACGGACGACGAGAAGTTCCTTGAGGAAAGCAGGAACCTCACTATCGAAGACGTTAGGAAATGGTCTCTCGAGAACGCGCTTGATATTGCTGCAGTCGGGTTCAACCCAGACAGGACTTTCATATTCCAGGACATGGAGTATGTGCGGAACATGTATCCCATGGTTTTGAAGATTGCTAAGAAGGTTAATTTCAGCTGGGTTAGAGCGGTTTTCGGGTTTGACGCGAGCACGAACATAGGCATGATCTTCTACCCTGCTTTCCAAATATGCGTGACTTTCTTCGAGAAGAGGCGGTGTTTAATCCCGGCTGCGATAGACCAAGACCCCTACTGGAGGATCCAGAGGGATATTGCTGAAAGCTTCGGCTACCATAAGACTGCGGCTATTCACAGCAAGTTCCTCCCGCCTTTGACGGGTCCATCGGGTAAGATGAGCGCCTCCCAGCCGGAGAGCGCGATCTATCTTAACGAGGATGAGAAAAGCGTTAGGAGGAAGATATTTCAAGCTTTCTCAGGAGGCCAGCCCACAGTTGAGGAGCACAGGAGGCTCGGTGGAAACCCGGATGTGGATGTGCCATACCAGTGGCTCCACTTCTTTTTCGAGGAGGATGATGAGAAGCTTAGGAGGATCAGGGAGGAGTACTCTTCGGGCAGAATGCTCAGCGGAGAGATAAAGGAGATACTTGTTGAGAAGGTTACTGGTTTTCTGGCGAATCATGGTACTAGGCGTGAAGACGCTAGGGAGAAGCTTAGCCTGATGAAGTACGAGGGTGGGCTTGCGAAAGAAATGTGGAGCAGGATTATAGAGTAGTGGCAGCTAGGGCGGAGGCCTTTTTCCAAGCGTCACCGGGACGACCAGCTTTAAACCATCTCTTACAATAGTCAGGTTAACCGTTTGACCGGGGTAAGTGTATTCCTCCAGTATCCTAGCAATGTCATCATTATTCCTAACGGGGTGTCCATCTATGGAGATTATCAGGTCCCCTCCTATCTTTATCTCCGTCCCCAGAACAGTTAGGGTCTTGGTTCCTCCTCTTAGGCCAGCCTTATCTGAGGGGCCTTCGGGAATAACCTCCTGGATAAGCCACCCGTATGTTACGTTAAAACCGGCTGCTTTAGCAATGTAGTAGTTTACGTTAATCCCTCTCAGCCCAAGCCAAGGATGCCTATCGTAACCGCCAGTCTCCACCAGGTATGGCAGTTCTCTCAAAATCGTGTTCGACGGGACTGCGAAGCCCACGCCCTGGCTGTCCCTGATTATTGCAGTATTCATCCCAACCACCTCTCCCATAGCGTTAAGCAATGGTCCTCCAGAGTTGCCTGGGTTTATGGGTGCGCTTGTCTGAATAATGTTCGCTATAGCATAGCCTCCTGTGAACTCGCTCGTTATCGTCCGGCCGAGCTGGCTGACAACGCCTGTCGTCATGGTGCCTGTTAGGCCAAACGGGTTTCCTATCGCTATCACCAAGTCTCCAACCCTTAAACTGCTGCTGAAAGTCATGTTTAAAGGATAGTAAAGCTCAAGGGGGGCTGTGCAGTTCAAAACAGCCAGGTCGCTGTAAGGGTCAGTGCCCACTACTTGAGCGGGATAGCTTTCCCCGTTGAAAAAGGTCACTGTAAGATTACTCACATTCCTCACCACATGGTAGTTGGTCAAAATATAGTGTGTTGAGCCGTGTTTCACCACGAAGCCCGAGCCGAGGCCAACATCCTCGCCTAGAAGAGCTTGTGCTAAGCCCGTCACCATTACAACGCCTCTGATGGTTTTCTCGTAGAGTTCAGTGAAGCTCGCGTTAAAGTAGACTAGGCTTGGGCTCGGCTGCGACTCCTTAACTCTGGTGACTTCATCGTTTAAACGGTTCACCGCGAACTCTAGGCTCTCAATCTTCTCGTTAAGCTCCGCCAGCTCTGAATGAAGGATTATGGAGGAAACTATTAGCCCGGCGGCGATGAAGCCTACTAGCAAGAATACTGCAAGCCAGTGTTTAGAGTAGACTACGACGGTTTCCTGAGTCATTCTGCTTTACTATTAAAACGCTTCCTAAAAACAGTTTCCTCGGATAACAGCTCTGCAGCAGCAAACCGGTTACTAGGCCTTTGAAAAAAATGTTTGAGGCGGCTTACTCCTCATGCTCTCTCCTAGTGTAAAGCTGGTATGGCAAAGCATAGAGCTTAACAGCTCCCGTAGCGTCTCTCTGGTCGAAGCCAGCCTTCTTAATGGACCTTAGCTCTGGCGAGAAAAGACTATATTTAGACTCTCTTCCCACAACCTCAATGTTACCCTTGTAAAGATTCACTTCAAGCCTCCCGGAGACATATTTCTGCGTAGAATCGATGAAAGCGTCAAGATCCTTTCTCAACGGGTGGAACCACATTCCGTGGTAAACTATTTCAGCCCAAATCTTGTCTATCTCTCTCTTCACCCTCAACTGCTCCTTCGTAAGGGTTAACTGCTCAAGGTTTGCGTGGGTGTTTAAGAGTATTGCTGCAGCCGGAGCCTCGTAAAGCTCCCTGGACTTTAAGCCCAAGATCCCGTCTTCAATAATGTCTATCCTGCCGACGCCGTGCTGCCCGCCAACCCTGTTTAAGTACAATATTATTTCCACGGGGTCTCTAACTCCGTCTACCTCCACGGGGACGCCTTTCTCATAGGTTATTCGAATCTTCTGTGGAGTGTCTGGAGCCTTCTCTGGGTGGACGGCCCAAATATAGTCCTCAGGATACTGCGTGTAAAGATCCTCAACCTGCCCGCTCCCAATGGAGTGGGACCACATGTTCACGTCTCCGCCAAGCTTCCCCTTGGGCTTCTTAGGCTCAATACCGTGTTTCCTCAGAATCTCCTCCTCCTCCAGCCTAGACAGGTTTAGCTCTCTAACGGGCGCTATCACTTTTAGGCTTGGGTCCACGTATTTCACCGCGACTTCCATCCTAAACTGGTCGTTACCCTTGCCTGTGCAACCGTGCGCAACAGCCTCAGCCCCCTCCTTCTTAGCTATTTCAGCAGCCTTGGAAGCTATTAGGACTCTGGTCATCGATGTTCCCACGGGGTATCCCCCGTAGCTCCCGTTAGCCTTAACGCATCTGAATACGTATTCGGTGGCGAACTCGTGCTTAGCATCTATGAAACGTATTTTTAAACCCAGCTTCTCCGCCCTCTCGTACGCGATCCTGATTTCCTCTTCCCCTTGGCCCACGTCGACGAGAACAGGAATTACTTCATCGTAGCCGTACTTCTCTTTCAACAGTATCGTTATTAGCGTGGAGTCCAAGCCGCCCGAGTATGTTGAAACAACTTTCCCCGGCATTTCGTAGCTTCTGCCTGGCCCTCCTGTATTTAAGCTATTCTATGCAGCTATGGCTTGTTAATCATAAAACCAATATACTACTTCCCCGCCAGAAGCCTCAGGATGGTTGAGGAATGGGTTGTCGTCGGCCCCCACGAATACTTGCTTGAGAAGACTGATCTAGACGAGCTTGAGAAAAAGGTCTACGAGGCTCTGAAGAGCGGGGAGCGTATGCCTCTGTCTAAAATATGGAGGTCCATCCCTTGCCACCTGTGGGAGCTCGACGCGGTTTTGAAGAGGCTTAAGGATAAGGGGCTCGTTACAGAGGAATGAATAGGGCTAATGAGGATTGAATGCGACGCTCTGATAGTCGGTGGAGGGCCCTCCGGTCTTTTAACGGGCTCATTCATTTCTAAAAAGGGGTTCAAAACCATAGTTCTCGAGGAGCATAATGAGGTGGGTAGGCCTGAGCAGTGCGCGGGGCTCGTCAGCTGGAAGATAGGCGAGCTTCCTCAACGCCTTGTTTTAAACAGGGTTGACACCGCGAGGTTCTGCCTCGGCAAGAATAGTTTTGAAGTATACTCTAAGAAAGACATGCTTGTGATAGATAGGGCTGGCTACGATAAGCATCTTGCTGAAAAGGCTCTGGGGGAAGGCGTTGAAATAAGGCTTGGCGAGAGGATGGTCGGGCTAAGGGGAGGACGTGTAGTCACGGGCAGGGGGAACCTTTACTCTGGAAGGATCCTCGTGGGGGCAGACGGGCCTAACTCTCTTGTCGCGAGGCTGACCGGCTTGAAGCAGCCTGAGCAGCTTCTCTTCGCACTCCAATGCGTAGCCAAAGGCGTCTTCGAACAGGATGTTGTTGAGCTGAGGTTTGAACCAGAGTTTTCCAAGGGTGTTTTCGCCTGGATAATACCCTTAAGCAGGAGCAGGGCTAGAGTAGGGCTTTTAACCAGTGATAATCCCAGACCTAGGCTCAGGCTCTTCCTGAAGAAGCTGGGCATGGAGGCTTGCGACGCCGGGTTTGTAGGGGACTCGATAAGACTCGGATTTATGAATAAGACTTCAGCCGACATGGTTATCCTAGTCGGGGACGCTGCGTGCCAGGTTAAACCATTCTCGTTAGGCGGCCTTGTCTACAGCAGGATCTGCAGCAGAATAGCTGGGGATGCTTGCGCAGTTGCTCTTGAAAGAAACCTTTTCAACGAGGGCTTCCTTGCTGAAACATATGATTCTGTCTGGATGAAAGCCATCGGGGGGGCGCTGAGAAAAGGACTCTGGATGAGGATGCTTTTCAACCTTATGAGGAGAATCCCTGTTTCATTCGCGTTGACGAGGATTCTGGGTCTAAGCCTTCTCGCAGGCAGCGTCCTCGACCCAGATTTCCTCGATAACAGCCCTGTCCCTTGAAAGAGTCGACTGGCTTTTCTATAAAAAGCTTATAAGATTTAGAAAAAGCCTGTAATAGTCCCGTGAAGATTAGGGAGGTTGAGTGCAAGACAATTCTGAACAAGAGCGCTATTGCAGACTATTGTGTGAACCCGTATGTAGGCTGTCAGCATGGATGCAGATACTGCTATGCTGCAGGAATAACGTTTAGGTTCAGGAGAAGGAGGGAGGAGTGGGGCGAGTTTCTCGACGTTAAGACTAACGCGCTGGAGGTTCTTTCAAGGGAGGTTGAGAATAGGAGGGTTGGAAAGGTATTCTTGAGCTCCCTCACCGACCCGTATCAACCGGTTGAGAAGAAATACGAGTTGACGAGAAAAATACTTGAGGTGCTTGTTCAAAAAGGTTTTCCAGTGATCGTTCAAACAAAGTCAAACCTTGTTGCGAGAGACCTGGATGTTTTGAAGAGGAATGGGCTTAACGAGGTTGGGGTTACAGTAGTTACGCTGGATGAGGAGGTCAGGAGGGTTTTCGAGCCAGCTTCGTCAAGTCCTGAAGAGAGGCTTGAAGCAGTCAGGCTTGCCAAGGAGAACGGTTTAAAAACATATGTTTTCTTCGGGCCAATACTTCCTTTTCTTTCAGAAACTGATTTCGAACGCCTTTTAACGAGGTTTAGGGAAGCTGGGGCGGACTATGTTTACGTCGACAGGCTCAACCTGAGGCCAATGGTCTGGAGCATGGTTTCGAAAGTTGTTTCAAGAAAATACCCGGAGCTGTACGAAGAGTGGAGAAAAATATTCTTCTCCGAATCATCCTATTATGATGAGGTTAAGAGAAAAGTCTTTGAGGCGTCTAAAAAAATCGGTCTGGAGCTTGTTTTCTGCTATTGAATACGTATCGAGGTTTAAGACGGAACGATTGTCAAACTAGGTTTTCAATCAATCGTTTCACGCCTTGAAACCATAAGTCTTAACATAACCCACTGCGACTCCGATTAATAACTCGACTACGGATACTGGCTCAATCACGCTATCGTAAACATTTTAGCGAAGGCTCTTAAGGTTGCTATGATAGTTGGATTAATAATCCTTGTTCTAGCATTCCTCGGAATAACGGTTGTTTCAAGTCAGGTTGAGGGTTTTCTAAGAGTCATACTGCCTGTGCTTGAATCGCGCGCTTCCCAGCTTTTCGCCATAGGCCTGCTGGTTTGGTTTCGCAACCGGGCTTCCAAAGTAGAAACAACTATTTCTTCAAGGGTTTAGACCTTGTTTCCCTCAGGATCAGAAAGGTTTCCCCCCAGAGTATTATGAGCGAGGAGAAGCTTACAAGTAGTGCGAAAAGATTATGTGGGCTGAATGTTTGAGGATAAACCAGTAAGTATGTTGCCACCATGCTGGTTATGAAGCAAGCATACAGTAGGAATCTCGGCAGCCTTAGCTCACCTATCTTAATGTAGAGCTTCAACAACCCTACGTTGACCTCCTTGGCAACACGGTAATCCCCCTTATCATCCTTCGCAAGTAGACCGAGATCCCTCAGCTTCTCAAGATGGTATGAGGCTATGCTCGGGCTCTTGAAGCCAAGCGCCCTCTGAACCTCCCTAACACCATAGCTCTCGCCCCCGCCGGACCTTATCAGGTATAGGTAGACTTGAAGCGTCTTTCCGCGCAGCTTATACTCAAGCTCCTCCTCGCTCAACGAGCAGCACGCTGGTTAAGTATTGGAAAAAGGTCTTAAACTTTTTATTTAAACTCGTAAACTGCTGAAACACTTACAGTGACACTGACCTCCTCTGGGGAAAGTATTAGGGTTGGGGCAATTCCCGAAACGGATTCGAAAGCATAGCTTCTTACATACGGAGAGTATCCGGAGATGCTTATTGAAAGCGGTCCGACCAGCGTTACTCCGGCAGCGGTGGCTATTGTACCGGCTTTCGACGCGGCGTCCTTCACAGCTAGGCTCAGAGCATTCAGCCCGAGTTGACGCATCGCCTCGTCTGAAATCGTGAATTGAATCGATGAAACCTGGTTTGCACCAGCCGCAACCGCCACGTCAATTACCTCCCCCACCCTGTTCAAATTCTTGACTGTGACCCTGATGGTGTTTGAACACGTGTAGCCAACGATCCTGGGCGAGCCTTCCTTAGGATACTCCCATATGGGGCTTAGACTGTATGCTGATGTTTCCGTCTGGTTCTCCAGTATTCCCATGTTCCTAACAGCCTTTACAACACGGTCCATTTTATCCGCGTTCTCAGAAACGGCTTCCTCCGCAGTGTCCGCCTGCGTAACCACGCTGAGGCTTAAAACCGCCCTGTCGGGCCTAGCCTTAACCACACCCATGCCAGTCACGCTTATCGTCTTCACCTGCTGCTCAGCCTGACCAGTGTCCTGAACGGGAGCCCCAAGTTTTTTAGCAAACCCTTCTTCAACGGTAGTGAAGCGGTACTCTGAGCCAGCCTGCTGGCTGAGGAGCGCGGGATATAATATTCCTACTAGTAGAGCCAGGTTTACACCCATGGCTGCTACGAAAATAACGCTTAGCGCAAGCAACCATTTCCTACTTAACATTTCCTCCATTTTCGAACCCTATCCTGTTACTGCTATAGGCTATTTTTAACAGTATTGTTGCGAACAGGGTGTCCAGAAATCCGAACACTCGCTTAAAGCTGCTGAGGCTGTTTCTGAAGGATTTCAAGCTAGGCTTTGAAAACCAGCACGGAGCCCCCGTAGTCTTCGCTGGTCTCCTTAGTGACCAAGTACTGGAGGTCGGTCTCAGGCTCCTTGACCGGGATGATCTTTATTCCGCTCACCCTGCTCACCATCTTCACGTTCTCCGGGTATTTTCCCCCATGCAGGTGGAATATTTTAACCCTGTGACCCCTTTTAACAATCCGCTCCAGGAAGGGAAGCGCCTCCTCAATGTTCTGCCAGCCGCAATCCGTTATGATGTTTATCAGAACCCTGTTCTCGCTCTCGGAGACGAGTCTCATGATTTCGTTAAGAGGAAGTATCGTCATGCCCCCGAAGTAGAGCGCTAAAGACAATTCTTTCTCAAGCGTTGAGCCCTGCCAGTCGACAGAATAGTAGTCTGTTGAAAAGGTTAGTGAAGCAGTTTTACCCCCTATTCTCTCTACTGAAAGCAGGTTGATGAAGGCTGAGGTTGCAGCATTGTCGATCACGTCCTGCATGCTTCTGCTCGCGTCTAAAACTATTAGGCTTGAGGGAACATTGCTTATCGTCATGCTGCTCCCCCTCCCCTTAATCTCGCTCTGCCATTTCACCGTGTTTATTTCAATACGCAGCCTTCCCTCGTCTAAACTGGACTCTAGATCAAGGTCTTCAACCTCGTCCTCAATGTTCCAGTCCATGGGGTAGCTGGAGATCGCGAGATTCGGCTCAGGCCTCCTCCCCTCTTCAAGATATATCAGCATCGTCCTCTTCGCCCTAGCCCTATACCAGTATACTTTCCAGAAAAGCTCTTCAATCGCCTTATGATCCAACCCGGAGTACGGCTTGCTTACGCTAGTAGGTAGCTTGGGTTCCTCCCCGCTCTCAGGCCTAGCATGCCTTATGCTCCCGGCTCCACCCTTTCTACTCTTTCTCTCCCCAGCTGCCTTACCGCCTTTTTTAACCGTCTTCTTTATCTCCTCAAGCTCAGAATTCTTAAGCCTTGATTTAACCCAGTATTCGTAAAACCTCTTCGCCTCCTCACTGTTTTTTATTCCTCCAAGCACCTCGTTAATTTTCTCGATAGTGTTCCTGCTCAGATCTTCCCTCAGGGGGATACTCATGCTTGGGCCGGCAAGATGCTTCGGTATTTCAGCCTTAACCTTGTTTAGAGACAGGATTTGTGCCACAAGCCTTACTTTATTAAACCAGTTTCTTTCAGATCTCAAAACCATGCTGATTTGCCTAGCCACGTTTTCAACATTGTAGTCGTATTCTCCACGCCCCTTTCTCAAGATGTGCCTGTAGGCTGCTTGAACATACCTGCCAACCCCTCTCTGGCGGGAGTTGAGAAACTGGTCGACGTGATAGGGTGTTTCTCCAAACCTGCTTAGAAGGTAGAAGCAGTCAATGTTCAAGTCGGTGAAAAGCAGGACTGAGAAGTACGCGGTGTTCCAGTCCTTGCACGCACCATAGGCTTCCTTAACCAGCTCGTAAGCCGTCCTTATGTCATACGGGCAGTAGTGCAGGTGCGCTATCTCATGCCTCATGACTGACCTAAGATACTTCTTGTCGTCAACATTCTTAGGAATCGCCTTCGGCGAAACATGTACCTTTGAATCAACCACGAAAAAAGGTGTTTCGCTTTTACCATCTTCCCGTATTTCTAATTCACACGGCGGGAAATAGAGCTCGCTCCTGACTTGCGCGAAAATCCTTCTTACTTCCCCATAATCCATTTTCTACTCGAGCCCGAGGCCTACTTTCAAGGTTTCCTCCCGGCTTATCTTACCCTCTTTAACCCATTTCTCCTCCAGTGAGAAAAGTTCCTCGGCAAAAACGTTGTCCTCGGCAGCTATTTCTTTAGCAGTCCTGTATAGGCCTGGGCTGAAATTATTGTAGAGCTCGTTCAAGATAAACCATTGCTTCCTGGAATCGCGTTCAAACATCCTCTCCTTCTCTCTTTCAAGCAGCTCGCTTATTTCCTTCAAGGGTTTTTCAGGGTTCATGAAGCCTGTCCTATGGATGAGAACCCATTTAGCCATCTCGATAACATCCTTCTCCTCAACCTTTCCGTCAAGCCATTTCTTAGCCTTGGCGAGCTGAAGGAGGATGAGGGTGGCTCTTTCGCTCGGCGGCTCCTTAACCCTGCTGCAGACGAACCTTGTGAAGTGACAGCCTTCGCACAGGACTGGCAGCGGAACACTGCTGTGCTCCTTACCCCTGACGCATACTTGAAAGTCTCTGACAAGCGTGTTTATGAAGCCGATTAACCCTGGTTCAACCTCAGTCTCCTCAACCTCTCTCCTTATTTCCGACAGGTCTCCCGGCTCCATGACGCGTGGCATGGATTTTATCAAATCATAGCCGTAGTCATTATTCAACTCCTGCAGGGCAAACTTCTGGCTTACTGTAAGCGAATTCAGGTAGAGAGCTATGTCAAACCGGTCGTAAAACGGCGGGGGCTGTATGAAAGTCGTCACGTCACCCGGGTTCTCGTTCGCTATGAGAGTATAGTCTTCAACAGTATACTTCTGCCCGTAAGCCCATACTTCTCCGAACTGCATCAAATGATGGATGTTCGCAGTAGTGTAGGGGTTGAGCCTGTTCACTTCATCTATCCCCTTGCCCTGGGCCCTTACGAATTTCGCCCACAGGACTTTCTCCCTGCCCTTTTTCTCGAGCGAGGGAATATGGAGCCTTCCCACGACTTCTCCCCTCTTCACCTCGGAGGCTCCTGAAATAACGACGAACTCGTCTCCGAATAGCCCTTTCAGGACGAGCAGCATTAGCGTGGACTTGCCTGTCCCCCTCGGAGCCCTTATCAGCGTAGTGGATTTCCGGTGAAGCAGGTTAAGCATAAGTATTGAGATTACTTCCTCATTGCCGATGAACCTTCTAGCTAATTCTTCTCTGAGCCTTTCTACGAGAGGCCTCTTACTGCTCATGTCAACCAGCCCCATGCAGCCGCTAGCAGGGAAGCCATCAGGAGCAAAAACAGTATTTTAAGCCTCATGCTGAGGCTTTTAATCTTCCTCTCCATCCAGTTGATCCTGTCCAGGATGTCGAAGGCAGTGCTTCTATCCAGATATATGTAGTCGCCAGACGTCTTGTTCGAGTACGCGAACTCTAGGAAACCCGTGAAGGAATACTTGTCCTTCTTAACCTCTTCATCCCATGAAATCCTCTGCCCCTGCCTCTCAACCTTAATGTTGGCGGACTTTTCCTCTAAAAACTTTCTGAAGCTTCTGTTTTCCAAGCTGCATAACCAGCATGCGGGTGGTCTTTTAAGCGTTTATCCTGTTTTTAAGGCCAGAGTCGAAGCCCCGGCCCCGTTTGAAAAAACGTTTTTAACGTTCCCGAGGCGGGTGGAATCGATGAGCAGAACATCTAGAATACCGGGTTTCTACAATTTAAGCGTGTCGGAGAGGCTGAGCAGGATAGTGGAGTTCGCCGGGTTGACTGGGGAAGAGGCTAAGCTGCTTTCAAAGGAGGGTAATCTAAGCCTGGAAGTCGCTGATAAAATGGTTGAAAACGTAATTGGGACTATGGCCTACCCTTTCTCGGTTGCGCTCAACTTCCTCATTGATGGAAAAGAATTCGTCGTGCCAATGGTTATCGAGGAAGCATCCGTTGTAGCGGCTGCCAGCAACGCTGCGAAAATGACTAGGGCTAAGGGGGGGATATTCACAGACGCGACGGACCCTATCATGATAGGGCAGGTGCAACTAACTGGAGTAACCGACCCTTTCTCAGCTAGAATGAGGATTCTTGAGCATAGGGATGAGATATTGAAGCTGGCGAACGACCAGGATCCTGTTCTCGTAAAGCTTGGTGGGGGCGCTAAGGATGTTGAGGCTAGGGTAGTTGATAGCCCTGTGGGCTCTATGGTGGTGACGCATCTTCTCGTAGACGTGAGGGATGCGATGGGTGCTAATGCTGTCAACACGATGTGCGAGGCTGTAGCGCCTCTGATTGAGAGAATCGCTGGCGGAAAAGTATGTTTAAGGATTATATCAAACCTCGCTGATAAAAGGCTCGTGAGGGCTAGAACAATAGTTGCCAAGGAGGAGGTTGGTGGCGAGCAGGGTGTTGACGCGATAGTTAAAGCATGGGCCTTCGCGGCAAGCGACCCCTATAGGGCGGCAACTCATAATAAAGGGATATTGAACGGCTGCATCGCGGTTGCCCTGGCCACTGGGCAGGACCACAGGGCTATAGAGGCGGGTGCGCACGCTTACGCGGCGAGAACCGGAAGATACATGCCTTTAAGCACCTGGGAGAAGGATGAGAACGGCGACCTCGTGGGAACGCTGGAGATGCCTATGGCAGTAGGCTTAGTAGGCGGGGCGACTAGGACTCACCCTGTCGCCAGGATAGCCGTCAAGATTCTCGGCGTTAAGACTGCTGCGGAGCTAGCGAGGGTGATGGGCGCCGTCGGGCTTGCCCAGAACCTTGCCGCCCTTAGAGCGCTAGCCCTCGAGGGTATTCAGGCGGGCCACATGCGGCTTCACGCACGGAACATTGCTATACAGGCTGGGGCTACAGGGTGGCTGATAGATAAGGTGGCGGAAAAAATGGTCGAGGAGAGAAGAATAAGGTTTGACAGGGCTCAAGAGCTCATCAAGGAGTTCACGGAAAAGAAATAGTCTAAGCCATTAGCCGAGTTTTCTCCTCTTCTCGTAATACTCGTAGACCAGTGATAATTGTGCGTCAACCTCTAGGGCGAGAGGAATCTTCCCCCTTACTTCTCTAACCGCCTGGTCAAGGCTGTAGCCCCTCTTAATGAGGTATGCTGCTGCCACCATGCCGGTTCTGCCTATACCGGCGTGGCAGTGAACCAGGACTGGCTTGCCAGCCTTAACCATAGCCTCCATCCATTCAACCAGTTCCTCAAGCTGGCTTAACGTGGGAGCGTGGAAATCCTTAATCGGGCTGTGTAGAACCTCAAACCCCTTATCCTTCAAAAACCTGAAATAATAATCCGATTTACCCCAGTACCTCGCTATCTCGTGGGGCTCAGCCAAGACTGCAACAGCCTTCACACCAGTCTCAACCCAGGAGTCAACGTCCTCCGGGCTCGTCGCAATGGGTGAGGCTGCAACCATCCCGTCCACTATCCACATGGGACGCATGTTTTCAACACGCGTCTTAAATATTTGTCTCACAAGTCTAGGAACTGCTTCTCGTATTCTCTCAAGTATTCAACGGATTTCTTCACGTCGACGAAAAGCTTCTCCACATAGCTTACATGATCCTTCTCTATCCTGCTGGCTTTTCTCTCCCTAGCCAGTTCGAACGCAGGAGCCATCAGCTGAACTGCATATCTGAGGCTGGTGTTAACACCTATATCGGTAAGGTATTCAATAGCCTCGTTGCTTATAGGGATTTTCTCAGCCTCAGCCCTGATCTCCAGTATTTTCCTTATCTCATCCCTGCTGTACGGCTTCGTGTTTATTATTAGGAGCCTGTCGAGAAGGTCTAGCGGCATTCCGTGGGGAGCCCTAATATCCGTGCCCCTCACGGTTGAGAACCCCCTGTTTGTCGCGAATATTATTATGGGCGCCAGCTCCTGCTCGAGTGCCCTGTTCAGGAATGCAAAGGTCTCTATGTCGAGCATGCTGCACTCATCTATGAAAACCACTCCAGGTAATAGTTCACACCTTCCCTCTTGAACAAGCGTCCTTATGTAATCGTCAACCTCCCTCCTTGTTTCAGGCTCTATCTCCCTCGATTCTCTGCCTCCGAAGAATATGCTGAATATGTCTCCACCCCTTCTGGCTGCAGCCGTGTCGAGAGCATGCAGCGTAACAGGGTAGACGAACTCCTTCTCCTTAAGCACGTTTCCATTAGGAACGTCTATGACTTGGACTGTTGAAAGGTCTACCTTCTTCTCCTCCACGCTCCTCCTGCTCCTGCCGAGCTTCACAATCCTCCCCCCCTCAGGGTCTATTTGCACAATGTCACCGGTCTCTATGCCCTGCTGTATCAGCTGGATTGCGAAACTCTGGTCCATCGTAAGCCTTTTCGACTCCTCTGTAGTGGCGATTTTTATCGTTGCTCCAGCAGGCACCTGCTGATACGGATTATACGGGTGCGGAGCCTTCTCTATAGAGATCTCCTTAACCTCTCCCTCGTAAATCTTTCTAACCTCGTGTATTCTGGCGCCTATCGCCTTCCTGAGCGTCTGCATCAGAAACTCCGTCTTCTTGATGTCCGCGGAGAATATTTCGCTCGCCGCCAGCGGCACGAAGGGAACATCCCTGCCGAGTTCTCTCGCTATCGCAGTCGCTATCGCTGTTTTCCCCGTTCCAGGCGGGCCTGCAAGCAGGACTGCTCTACCAGCAAACTTGCCGCTTTTTATCAGTCTTACTACGAGGCCCGCGGCCTCCCTGGCCTCTATCTGCCCAACCATGCCGCCTCCGACGGGCTTAGCCTTCAATCCTTCTAAGCCTAGTCCAGATATGTGTGAATGCGCTGCAATCCTCTCCCATTCTCTTAGAGATTCGGAAATCTCCCTAACTCCGGCCAAGCCGCCTCCCCGGTAGAACACTTTAAAAACGCCTTTTAAAATTTTAATTCGAACACTTGCCGAAGCAGGTTCGTTTAAACGCCTTTTTCCTCTATGAATTGAAGCCTGTAGAAAGAGCTGTACATGCCGCCTTTCTTCATAAGCTCCTCGTGAGTACCCTTCTCAACGATAACCCCGTTGTTAATCACTATTATTTCGTCGCAGAGCCTTATCGTTGAAAGCCTGTGGGCTATTATGATCGCCATCCTGCCTTTTAGTAGCCTTTTCAAAGCCCTCTGTATGACGAGCTCAGTGTAGGGGTCTACTGAGGAAGTCGCCTCATCCAGTACGAGTATTTCAGGATTGGCGAGCAGGGTTCTCGCGAAGCTTATCATCTGTCTCTGTCCGATGGAGATGTTCGACGACCCCTCCTGTATCATGTAATCATAACCGTCGGGAAGCTTAACTATGAACTCGTGCGCCCCAACGGCCTTAGCCGCTGCCACAACCTCCTCGTCTGAAGCATCCGGTTTCCCGAACCTTATGTTTTCCTTAACGCTCATAGGGAAAAGGAACGAGTCTTGAAGAACTATGCTCAGCCTAGCTCTCCACGACAAGATGGGAATCATCCTTAAATCATGACTGTTCACAAGAATCCTTCCCTCATTAGGATCATAAAACCTCGCAAGCAGGTTGATTATCGTCGACTTGCCGGCTCCCGTGGGCCCGACTATGGCCAGCTTCTTTCCACGCGTAAGTGTGAAGCTGATGTTTTTCACAACCGGGAGGTTCGGATCGTAGCCGAACGTCACGTTTTCAAACCTTACTTCCTCTATCATTTCAGCTCAACAGCTATTTCAGGAGGAGGCTCCGTAACTTCAACCCTAGCATCAATAAGATCGAATAGTCTTTCGACAGCAGCCATTGCAGAGTTATACTGGTCTGCAACGCTTATCAAGTCCACGAGCGGCATGAAGTATGAGAACTGGTACTCTATGAAGGCTACCAGCGTGCCTATGGTTATCGCCCCCTTCTCGATAAAAATGGTTCCGAACCATAGGATAGCCAGCGTCCCAAGTATCCTCAGCATTATGACGACAGGCTGGTAGGCGGAGGAGACTTTCAACGCATTCCTAGTGGCCTTAACGTTCTCCGCCTGCGTTTCCTCAAACCTTCTCATAGCCCTTTCCTCCTGCACGAAGGCTTGGATCACTTTTATTCCGGACAGGTCCTCCTGCATCCTGCCTGTTAATCCTGCCAGTGTCGAGAGGGTTTTCCTGTAGACTCTCCTAGAGTATCTTCCAAGCCGCCAAATAATGATTATAGCTATGGGTATGAAGGAGAGAGCTATGACTGTAAGTTCAAAATCCAGCATGAACATGATTATGAAGGTACCAAGTATTGAGGACGTGTCGAGAAGTATGCTTGTGAAACCCATGCGCAGAAATATTCTGAGATTGTTCGCATCATTTATGGGTCTGGAGATTATCCTGCCGATCTCCCCCTCGGAAAAATATCTTAGAGAGATGAATTGAAGCTTCTCCATGATATCGTCTCTTATTGCTGAAACAACGTTTTCACCTATTATTCTCATCTGGAAAATCTGAACGTATTGGAAGAAGAAGTTACACAGGACAACCAGGATGAAAAGCGGTATCCACCAGAGGAAGTTTGAAAGATTCCCTGTCTGTATGATCTGGTCAATTGCGATCTTATGCATGTATGGCGCTGCCAACCCGGTTATCGAAGTGCAAACTATCGCCAGTATTGCGATAGCAAGGTTCTTCCTAAATGGCTTAATATACTGGTAAAGCCTTTTAATAAGAATCCTGTCCGGGACGGTTCTCTTCTCCTCCTCCTGAGTTGAGGAGAACGTGCGCCAAGGCCCAGCCATTACTCTTCGCTCACCTCCGCAGAAACGATTTCCAGACTCTTACCCAGAAACTGGGTTTCGTAAATCCTCCTGTAGGCACCATTCCTAGCCATAAGCTCCTCGTGAGTTCCAAACTCGACTATTTCTCCACCATCCAGAATCATTATCCTGTCCGCGTTCCTTATTGTTGAAAGCCTCTGCGCGATAATGAATGTTGTTCTACCCTTCATAACTTCGTTTATAGCAGACTGTATTTCCTGTTCAGTCTTAGAATCTACGAAGGAGAGTGAATCATCCATTATCAGTATTTTAGGATTCGTGAGTATCGCCCTCGCAATAGTTATCCTCTGCCTCTGGCCTCCTGAAAGCGTAACTCCTCTCTCGCCGACGAAAGTATCGTAGCCATCGGGTAGCGATTCTATGAAGTCGCGTATCTTAGCCAGCTCCGCGGCTTTCGCAATCTCCTCCATGGAGGCATCAGGCTTGCCGAACGTGATGTTTTCCCTAATGGTTCCGGAGAAAAGGAAGACGTCCTGAGGAACAATGCCTATCTGTCTTCTTAAAGACGATAGTTTAAACCTTTTAATGTCCACGCCGTCTATAAGTATGTTTCCTGAAGCAGGGTCGTAGAACCTCGGGATAAGGTAGACCAGGGTTGATTTACCCGAGCCTGTGGCTCCCAGGATCGCGATCTTCTCCCCGGGGTTAACCTTAAAACTAATGTTTTTTAAAACAGGCTTGCCGTTGGCATACTGGAATGTAACGTTTCTGAATTCAACCATGCCCTCTCTTATGGTTATTTCTTCAGCGTCAGGCAGGTCTTCAACACCCTTCGCCACATCCATTATTTCGAAGACTCTTTCGAGCCCGGCTGAAGCGTTGATCCAGTTTCCGAGCAACATGCTTAAATCCCTCAACGGGAAGCTTAGACGCATTATGTATCTTGCAAAGAGTATAATGCTCCCAACCGTCAGCGCTGCTCCAGCGTTGAAAATCGAGTATGTAGCGTAAACGTAAACCATTGCTATTGAAAGAGTTAATATCGCGGTGGGGAGAGGCATGTAGATGGACTGGATTCTTCCCGCAGTTATAGCCGTTTTAACGAATACCTGTTCCGCTTTCTTGAAGCCTTCAACCATATCCTTCTCCCTCCGGAATATCCTAACGGTCTTCATGCCCACGATGTTCTGCTGAATGTAGGAACTAAGCCTGCCAAGTATCAGCTGCATCACTCTGAAGAGCGGCATCGTCTCCACCCAGAGGCGGGTTGTAAAATAGAATATTAGGGGCAAAGGTATTAGGGAGATAAGGGTCATTGAAGGGCTGATCGAGTACATTACTGAGAAGAACACTATTATTGAGAAAACCGCGTTGAAAACTGTGCTAACTCCTGTTCTGAGGAAGGCTTCAACAGGCTGTAAGTCCATTGTGGCTCTTGAAACAAGGTCGCCAACCGCGACAGTATCGTAGAAGCTGAAGGATTTAGCCTGGAGGGAAGCATAATATTCAGACCTTAAGTCTCGAATAATGTAGAGTGCCGTTAAACCGTTCAAATAGCTTATGAAAAAATTGACGGCTGCAAAACCTATTCCGACAAGCAGGATTGCCGTAATATAGTCGGTAAGCAACTCGTGCTTCCCGCTTACGACAACATCGTCTATTATTAGAGACGTGTAGAGGGGTTCAAGAGTAAACAGGTAGGTTCTCACGAAGGATAGTGCTACAACGATGGCTATTAACAAAAGATATTTCTTATGGTATTTAATTAGCCTTTTGAAGGCTGTAATCGACTCTGTGAAACTCTTCTTCGGCTTAAGCGAATTAACGTAGTCTAGCAACGGCTTCTCGACACTCATATCTTATTGGTTGAAACCCTGCGGGTGAAAAGGATTTATATAAGGATTTTCTTGAGAGGTTCAGCCCGATTCTTTTCCACGGTCTAATTTACTCGTGAGGATGATTCCGACAACTCCCTGGCCCTCCTGACGGCAGCTTCCACAGCGTTCATTATTAATGCCCTCACGCCTCCTTTCTCAAGCTCGTAAATACCCATTATGGTTGTGCCCCCGGGTGTGGCAACCATATCCCTAAGCTCCATCGGCCTCCCGCCCTCTTCTAACACTATTTTAGCAGCGCCGAGCATCATTCTCGCAGCAATTCTGAGTGCAAGCTCCTTCGGCAGGCCGATCTTCACGCCGGCGTCGGCGAAAGCGTCCATAATTGTGAATACGTAGGCCGGCCCGCTTCCCGAGAACCCTGTAACCGCATCCATCAGACTCTCCTCAACCCTGGCTACCTCTCCCATCCTGCTGAAGATTCTCGCAGCCGTTTCAAAATCTTCTTCTGTCGCTCTGGAGCCGGGGCATATCGCGATGAACGCTTCGCCGACTTCAATAAGGATGTTCGGCATTACTCTGATGAACCTAGCGTCTGGAGCAATACTCTCCATACGGTTTAGAGGCACTGCTGCAGCGATCGATATTATAAGTTTCCCGCTTATCAAGTCTTTAACATCAGCCAACACAACCGGTATATCCTTTGGCTTAACCGCTAGAATAATCACGTCGGAACTCTCCACAGCATCCCTGTTGCTTTCAAA
Organism: Thermoproteota archaeon; assembly: GCA_049700215.1. Taxonomy (GTDB): domain Archaea; phylum Thermoproteota; class EX4484-205; order EX4484-205; family JAAOZP01; genus JAAOZP01. Next base: position 25,459 of record JBNAVT010000007.1, on the reverse strand, counting down.
AACCTCTGCCCCGTATGATTTGGCAAGCATTCGTCTATCTGGGTCAACGTCGGTGGCAACCACCCTATAATCACCCGTTTTAACCATGCTTCTAACTATTATGCTGCCCATTTTCCCGGCTCCGATAACGCATACTTTCCTCAAGGCTCGAGTAGGAAGCCCTTAGAAGTATTTAATAGTTATTCTTTATTTTAAGGGGGTGGAACGTTAAGATACTGTTTAAGGCTCGTAGCGCGCGCTATAATCGTAAAATCCTAAATACCCGTTCTCATGTTCATCCCGAGATGTTTAGGCCCGCCAGGATGAAGAAAGTCAAGCTGCTGCTGCCTCTTGAGCAGGAAGACCGGTTTCTGGAGGAAGTTGGCAGGCTTGGAATACTGCAGGTGAAAACCATTGAGAAAAAGCCTCTGGAATACGATTATGATGGGGAAATAGTCGAGGAGAGGAACAACGTGTTAAGCCTTGTCAGAAGGTGCGACACCTTATTAAACAGGCTGCCGAAGGAAGGGTTAATCTCTCAGCTGATCAGTAAGGGCGGCGAGGCCTCCATACTCTTAACGCGGGGGTCCGAAATATATGAAAACGCTCAGAAGATTTTAAACGACGCTGAAGACAGGCTGAATAAATGGGAGAAGCTTAAGGAGCTGAGGCTTTCTACAAGGAAGCAGTTATCCTCGAAAATATCGTCTCTTCTGAGAGACAACCTGATTGTTATAAAGAAGTTTGAAAGGACAGGCTATCTAGTTGTACTAGAGGGCTGGATTAGAAATAGGGATGCAAACAGGCTGGTGAAAGTATTATCGGATGCTGTTAAGAATAACTGCCTGCTCTCGCTAGAGGAATCTGGGCTTGATAAGAATATTCTCTTAATGAGGCTTGCAACCCTTGCCTTACACTACCCTGTTTTGGAGACAGCCTTGAATACTTATGGTGTTGCAAGGCTTACTGGCATGGAGGGTGGAAAAGAGCTGAACATTGAGGATTTGGAGGAGTCTATCGACACGGGCCGGGTGAAGCGGGAGGTAAGCCTGCTTAGGAAAGTTCTTTCAACTAGGCTTGAGGTTTTAAAGGCGAAGGAGAATATTGCTAGGTCGAAATCCTCCGCGTATTTAGAAGGATGGGTGAAGGAGAAGGATGCTGTGAAACTCTCTTCTCTGCTTGAAAAAGGCGGCTACAGCTACAAACTATCAGTTGAAGCGCCCGAGCCGGGTGAGGAGGCTCCCGTCGCGCTTGATAACCCACGGTTTATTCGAAGCTTTGAAATCATAACCCTGATGTTCGGTACCCCGGGTTATAGACAGATAGATCCAACTCCGTTTTTAGCAATAACCTACACGATCTTCTTCGGATTAATGTTCGCGGATGTTTTCGACGGTCTATTGCTCCTAGCTTTTTCACTACTGCTCTACAGGGGGCTTGGCAGCAGGAGTGAGAACGGGAAACGGTTGAGCGAAATCTTGATCGCAATAAGCCTTTCCTCAATGTTTTTCGGATTTCTCTCCGGGGAGTTTATGGGCGGGGTGGTTAAAATACCTGTCTTATGGTTTAACGGTTTTGAAGACCCGATGTATTTCCTTCAACTGGCAGTAGTGATCGGCATAATCCAGATTACAATGGGCTTCATACTGGGTTTCGTCAACGAGCTGCTCTCGAGAAGAATTAAAAACGCTCTGGGGGAAAAACTCTCTTGGCTTATTCTGATCTACGGCTCTATAATGGTTCTGCTGAATTTCTATTATTCTAGCGGCGAACTCTTCCTATATCTAGGCTCCATCCTCGTCGCTTCAGGGCTTATTCTAATCATTATCACTAGTCCGCGGGACCTCGTAGAAATAACAAGAGTAATTAGCAATATCGTTTCATACACTAGGATCGTCGCTATAAGCATATCTCACACAGGGATCTCCAGGGCTTTCGCGCTTCTCGCTACTCCGCTAATATATTCTGGAAACATTATCATCGGGCTTCTGGCAGGGGGAGCAATACTCTTCATAACTCACGTCTTCATAGTTTTTATAGAGAGCTTCATTGCTTTCGCGCATTCTCTGCGGCTTCACTTTGTAGAGTTTTTCAGCAAGTTCTTCGAGCCCAAGGGAAACGTTTTTAAACCGTTATATGTGGACCCCCAAATATAGAAGGACTGAAAGATGGATGTGTTTACGCTGGCCTCCGTACTCTCTGCCATAGGCTTCTCCGGAGTAGGTTCAATACTGGGTATAGCCATGACTGCCTCAGTCAGCGCGAGGCTGGTTGCTGAGAAGCCTGAAAGATTCGGGATGGCGTTGGTTTTCACGGTCCTCGCGGAGACACCGGTCATCTACGGTTTACTCGTCGCCCTCTTCATAATAACGAGCGGGTGGAGCGTTAATGATTTCCACTCCTCACTCCCTCTACTGGGCTCAGGAGTGTCTGTGGGATTAACCGGGCTCTTCTCCGGCATCGGAATCGGAATCGCAGGCTCTGCGGCGATCGGCGCGATAAGCGAGAGGGAAGACTTGTTCGGGAAATCGCTTATTTTCGCAGTCCTGCCCGAAAGCATAGTTATATACGGCCTACTAATCTCTATAGTGATAATAAGGGGTGTTGGTCTCCTTGGTGGGGCGGGCACGCTGTATCAGGTGAGTAGCGAAGCAGCATATGCCTCCATAATATCTTCAGCAGTAGTCTGTGTAACCGGTGGATCCGGGTATTATTTGGGCAAAACCGGCGCGAAGGCTATTTCATCGCTTTTAAAAGATGAGGACTCGTTCGGAAAAAGCATAGTGTTCGTCGTTCTTATTGAAAGCATCGCGATATACGGCTTGCTAATCGCAATCCTGCTGCTGAGAGGGGTGGGAATGCTTTAAGCTTGGTGTCTATCGTGCCTAGGGAAAAGTTCAGTCTTGAAATCGAGTATTTGATGGAGGCTGAGAAAAAGGCTAAGAGCATTATTGAGGAAGCTAGGAAAGAAGCTGAAAAAATAGTTTTGAAAGCCGAGGAGGAGGCAGTGCTGGAGGAGGCTAGGGCTGACCGGGAGGCTGATGCGGAGATTAAAAGATTAGAAAGGGAGGTGGAGAATGAGATTGAGAAATGGAGGAAAATGCTTGAGGAGAGGCTTCAAGAATCCTTGAGCGATTTTGAGAGGATCATCAGGGATAAAAAGGGTGATGCGGTAAGACTGATTCTCAAAGAAGTGCTAGAGTCATGAATGCTTCAAAAAGCCTGAGGGTTTCAGAAACCGCTGAAAACATGGCGGGGGAAATATTGCGTAACGCGAAGGAGCAGAGGGATGAAATAATACGCGAGGCCGAGAAGAAGGCTGAGGAGATTATGATTAAAGCGAGAAAAGAGGCTGAGGAGAGAAAAAGGAAGCTGGTCGAGCAAGGGAAGAGGGATTTGGAACGGTTTAAAGAACAGGAGCTTATTAAAATGAGAATAGAGTTTAGGAAGAAACTCTATGAGTATGCTTGGAGCATGATCTCTTCCCTAATGTCTGACGCTGCCGCCGCCCTTGAAAAGGTGAGGGTGGAGCAGAAGGAAGTGTACAGAGGTTTTCTCTCAAGAAGCTTGGCTGAAATATTCGGCTTAATAAACGGGGGAGAGATGGTTATTCATGTTGATAAGAGGGATGAAAGGATTGTTAAAGAGTTGTTAAAAAGCCTAAGTGGGGATTGGAAGGTCAGAGTTGTGCCAGACTTGACGACGGTCGGAGGACTAGTTGCAATTTCTAAAAAAGGTTTTCAAGAAGTCGATGACAGGATTGAAACAAGGCTTAGGTTGAAAAGCAAGGTCATAAGGGAGAAATTGTATAGTTTTCTTTTCGGTGATTTGAATGTTGGAGACTGGTGACTATGCTTACGTTGAAGCAAGGCTAACCTTCTTAGAGGCAGAGCTTTCAGCTAAAGAAGGGAAGGAAGCCCGTTTTACATTATACTCGGGTTTGTCAAGCCTGATTGATTTTCTTCCGGCCAAGGTGAGGGCCTTTGTGGAATGGTGGATTATGAGGAACGACTTTGAAAACGTGAAGGATGCGGCGGCTCAGATACTCGGAGGCTTTAAATACGAGTTTTCAAGGCCCTTCATAAAGGTTAGGAGAGAGGCTTTGCTAAACCTTGTGGAAAACAGGAATATGCATGGTCTATTCGAACTCCTATCCAGCATTTCTGAAGGTTTTGCGAGCCGGGCTTTTGAAGGCTCGGCGACTTACAGCGATTTCGCCTTTAACTTGGACAGGCTTTATTTTGAAGGTTTTAACAACCGTTTTCCAAAGGGGCCTGATGGTGAACTTGCGAGGAGGCTCGTAGCGCTGCGAATAGACTTGTTAAACCTAAACCTGTTTAAAAGAGTCAGGGATCCTGGAAGATTCTTCTTGCCATACGGGTTCCTATCAGTTAATGACATGAGGGATGGGAATACGTTGTCTGAAAAACTGTTTGAGCTTTACGGGGTGAAGAACGTGGATGAGCTTAAATCCTATTATCGTGGAATCTGCATGAGCCATGGTTCCGGCTTCTCAAATCTAATGAGTTTCATCATATTGCACGAGTATTCTATAGAGGGGGTTTGGTGAATGAAGATAGAAGTGTTGGGGAATGAGAAAACCGTGGTTGCCTTCTCGTTGGCTGGAATAGGAGGAAGGGTGGTGACAAGCAGGGAGGAGGCGTTGAAAATAGTTAAGAACAGTAAGGAAGTAGGAGTCTTCCTAGTGATGGACGAGTATTACCCTTATGGTTACGATGAGGATTTTCCGATTCTAATCAGAATCCCAGGGAGGAAGTAGAAGAATGAGGGAGGGCAGGGTAGTCAGGGTCTCTGGATTCGTAGTAGTTGCGGAAAACATTCCATTCCCCGTGATGAACGAGGTTGTTCTAGTGGGTGAGAAGAGCCTAATAGGAGAAGTGAATAAGATAAGCGGCAACAGGGTTTTCATCCAAGTCTACGAGGATACTAGTGGTCTTAAATATGGTGATAGGGTCGTAGCCATAGGCCGGCTGCTGTCGGCTGAACTCGGGCCTGGGCTCATTGGTCAGGTCTACGACGGGCTGCAGAGGCCTCTTGAGGAAGTCGCGGAGCAGTCACGTTCTTTCGTAAGACCAGGCGTCCGGACGAAGAGGCTTGACCATGAGAAGAAGTGGCGTTTCATTCCTGCGGACAATCCTCCGAGCAAGGTGCGTGGAGGCGAGATAATTGGGACTGTCATGGAGAACCCGCTGATTGCACACCGGATTCTTATTCCCCCTAATGTTGAGGGAAGTCTGGTCTTCCTGGCTGATGAAGACGATTACACTATTATTGACACGATTGCAAGGGTTAAAGGCTCCCAGGGCGAGGTTTTCGAAGTTAAGATGGCGCACGAATGGCCCGTTAAGATTCCCAGGCCGTTCGTTGAAAAACTGGATCCTGATGAGCCCCTTGTAACCGGTATAAGGATAATAGACTTCATGTTTCCGATCGTTAAGGGTGGGACGGCCGCAATACCCGGTCCATTCGGCTCCGGGAAAACAATGACTCTCCAGCAGATTTCGAAGCAGACTGATGCAGATATAGTGATTTACGTTGGCTGTGGGGAAAGGGGGAATGAGATGGCTGATCTTCTGGATAAGTATAGGGGTTTAGCTGATTTGAGAAGCGGTAGACCGTTAATAGAGAAATCGATAATAATAGCTAATACGAGCAACATGCCGGTTGCTGCTAGGGAGTCAAGCATATTCCTGGGCGTGACTTTCGCAGAATACTTCAGGGACATGGGTTATAATGTAGCGTTAATAGCGGACTCAACCTCAAGGTGGGCGGAGGCTCTTAGAGAGCTAAGCTCAAGAATGGAGGAGCTTCCGGGTGAAGAAGGCTTCCCAGCCTACCTGGCTTCAAGGCTTCAGGGTTTTTACAGTAGGGCTGGGAAAGTCGTTACTTTAAGCGGTAAGACTGGTTCCCTAACATTAATTGGCGCGGTTTCGCCCCCGGGAGGAGACTTCAGTGAACCAGTTACTCAGAAGACTCTTCAAACGGTAAAGGTTTTCTGGGGCCTGGACTCGGACTTAGCCTACAAGCGTCATTTCCCTGCGATAAACTGGCTTCAAAGCTATTCGCTTTACGTTGAAAGCGTTGCGTTCTGGTGGGAGCTGAATGTAAGTGAAAAATGGAGGATCCTTAGGGGAAACATGCTTAGCATTCTGAAGGAGGAGGATGAGCTGATGCAGATAGTAAGACTGATCGGAATAGGTGCTTTAAGCGAGCGCGAAAAAGCAATACTTGAGGTCTCAAGAATCATTAGAGAGGCGTTTCTGAAGCAGAGTGCTCTCGACATCAGAGACATGTATTCTGATCCGAGAAAGACGCTGGCGATTGCGGAGATGATTGACTACTATAGAGAGCGGTTGCTTGAGGCTGTTTCGAGCAATATTCCCCTCGAAAAAATACTGGGTCTAAACATAGGCGGGGAAATACTGAAGCTAAAGTATTTGCCGCCTGGCGAGTGCGCCAAGAAAACTCTAGAGCTTAGAGAGAGGATTATTACTGAAGTATCGGGGCTACAGAGGTTGATGGAGGCTTAACATGGCTGGATCCTTAAGATATAGGAGTATTGCTTCGGTTAACGGGCCATTGATAATGGTCGACAATGTTCAAGGCATTAAGTTAAACGAGTTGGCTGAGATCGAGGTTGACGGTGAAACGAGGATTGGGCAAGTAATAGGTCTTGAAGGAAGAGCTGCAGTAATACAGGTTTTTCAGGGCACGGCGGGGATCTCAATCGGAAGGTCTTATGTCAGGTTTACTGGAGACGTTTTAAAGATTCCTGTTAGCGAGGACCTTCTCGGAAGAATTCTGAACAGCATGGGGAACGCGATCGACGGTGGGCCTGATGTTGCTGGGGAAAAGTTTGATGTTAACGGTGCTCCGATAAACCCTGTCGTGCGGCTTCCTCCGAAGGATTTCATTCAAACCGGTGTTTCCATAATAGACGGCTTAATGTCCTTAATCAGGGGGCAGAAGCTGCCTGTTTTCAGTGCTCACGGCCTGCCGCACAACCTGCTGGTGTCTCAAATACTCAGACAAGCGAGGCTCCTACGGGAACAGGAGTCTTTCGCGGTTGTTTTCTCGGCGCTCGGAATATCGAACGAGGAAGCCGATTTCTTTAGAATGGAGCTTGAGAGGGCACGCATGCTTGATAGGACTGTGTTCATACTGAATCTTCAGAGCGACTCGGCTGTGGAAAGGATTATTGCGCCGAGGGTTGCGCTGACCATAGCTGAATACCTTGCGTTTGAAAAAGAATACCATGTTCTCGTTGTAATGAGCGATATGAGTAACTATTGTGAAGCACTGAGAGAGATAAGCCTGGCTAGGGGTGAAATACCTGGGAGGAGGGGGTATCCGGGATACATGTATACGGATCTGGCAAACATCTATGAGCGGGCTGGTTTGATTTCTGGGAAAAAGGGTTCGTTAACGCAGATGCCTGTTCTAACCATGCCAGACGATGATATCACTCATCCTATCCCAGATTTAACGGGATATGTCACTGAAGGCCAAATAGTGTTAAGCAGAAGCCTCCATCTATCAGGCATCTATCCGCCAGTAAATACTCTAGCCTCCTTGTCTAGACTTATGAAAGACGGGGTTGGTGAAGGATATACGAGGGCGGATCATTTCGAGATCTACACGAGCCTTTTCTCGGCTTACGCCGAGGGCTTGAGAAACAAGGAGCTCTCAGTAATACTTGGAGAAGAGACTTTAACTCCTGAGGAAAGGCGCTACGTTAGGTTTGCGGAAAGCTTTGAGAGAAAATTCATCAACCAGGGGCCATATGAGGAGAGAAGCATAGATGAGACTTTAAACTTGGGCTTGGAGGTTCTCTCGTTATTAAAATGAGTTTAAAGTTTAAGCCGACAAGATATGAGCTGCTAAAACTGAACAAGTTGCTTGACGTTGCTTTCAGGAGCTCAAAAATCTTGCAGCAGAGATACCGGATGTTGAACCAGGAGCTTATTGAGGCGAGAGACGAGATTAAAAGGCTCGGGTTGAATATTAACCGGGACTTGCTTAAAATATACGGTTTTTTAGATGAGGTTGAGAAAGAACTTGGTGAAGACAGGGTTAAGAGGGCTGCAGCAGCAACAATAAGGTTGAACGTTGTGAATTTCAAATGGGAAAATATTCAGGGGGTTCTAATACCTGAAATATCCTATAGGGGGGTTCTTCCAAGCGTTGAGGAAAGAGGTTATTCTCCCTTGGAAACGAATGAGAAGCTTGACAGAACGTCAGAGGAAATGCACAGGTTCTTAACAACGCTAGTTGTTTACATTAATCTTGTAACTCGGCAGAGGATTCTGGCGAAAGAGCTTAAGAAGATAGAGAGAAGGTCTAAGGCGTTAGACCACGTCCTTATTCCAAGCCTCGTTTCTCAAAAGAAGAAAATATTGTCTAAACTGGACGAGATTGAACGAGAAGAGCTGGCGAGGAAGAAGATGGTGAAAGAACTCTTGGAGTCTAGAAGCTAGAACACGGTGCCTGTAATTAAATTCTTTCATCTAACGGTTAAACGACGAGGGGTATTCTGGCCCCGCATTTTGGACACCTGTCCCCCCTAAGCCTGCTTCGGCTCATCATCAAACCGAATCTTTCAATCAAAAGCTCTCCACAACTCGGACAGTAAGTGTTCTCGCCCTGACCGGGCACGTTACCCAGGTAAACGAACTTCATTCCCTCTCGCTTGGCTATTTCGTATGCTTTTCTAAGGCTTTCTAAGGGCGTATCCGGAACATCTGAAAACCTGTACGTCGGGAAGAACCTGAGTATGTGTAGAGGAGTCTCGTCGCCGAGATTATCCCTAACCCACCTGACGAGGCTTCTGAAACCACTTAAATCGTCGTCGAAACCTGGAATCACCAGGTTCGTAATCTCGATGAAGACTCCCTGCTTCTTCATCTCCACGAGAGAGTCGTATATGGGCTTGACGTCTGGAACACCCATTATCTTCCTATAGCACTCCGGGTCGCCTGAGCACTTGAAGTCAACGGTGGCAGCATCCAGGTAGGGCGCAATCATTTTAACGGCTTCAGGCGTCATGTAACCGTTAGTGACGAAAGTATTCTTAACACCCTTCTCATGGGCGAGCTTAGCAGTATCGTAGGCGAACTCGAAGAATATTGTTGGCTCGGTGTAAGTGTAGCTTATTATCCTGCAGCACTCTGATACAGCCTGGTTAACAACATCCTCTGGAGTATATTCGTCGCCGAGAACCTGCTCCAGCTTCCTGTCGCGGTAAACCTGGCTTATGTCATAGTTGTCGCAAAACCTGCATGCAAAGTTGCATCCCGCACTAGCAATTGAGAAAGTGAAGCTTCCAGGCATAAAATGGAACAATGGCTTCTTCTCAATCGGGTCCACGTGTAGAGCTACGAGCCTGCCATAGTTCAGGCTGTAAAGCTTTCCACCAATATTCTTCCTTATGAGGCATACGCCTAAAGCCCCGTCTGCTATCACGCAACGTCTGCCACACAGGTCGCATCTTAAACTATCCCCTTCCTTACGCCAGAGAACAGCCTCCTTCACGCTAAACTAAGCTGGGCATTCAGGCTTAAACTTTTCCCCCTTCTCGGAGGAAGACGGGTGGGATAGAGGTGCCGACTGTAAATCGAACCATCTATTTGGAGCGTTGCCCGGTCTCTTCCAAGTACCTTATAGCGTCTAGAGCTGCTTGGCATCCTTCGCCTGCTGCAGTAATAGCCTGGCGGTAACGATAGTCCTTGGCCTCGCCAGCCACGAAAACTCCTTCGACACTAGTCTTCGTAAAATCTTTAGCAACTATGTAGCCCTTCTCATCCATTTCCACCTGCCCCTTGAAAAGATCAGTGTTAGGCTTGTAACCTATGGATACGAAAACCCCGTCACACTGGATTTCAGACACCTCGCCAGTGTCAACCCTCCTAATCCTTACTCCTTCCACATGCTCCTTTCCCAGAATCTCCTCTACCACGCTATTCCAGACGAATTCTATCTTCGGGTTTTCGAATGCTCTCTCCTGAAGTATCTTCGTCGCTCTGAGCTGGCTTCTCCTGTGAATAACCTTGACTTTCCTCGCGAACCTGGTTAGGAAAAGCGCTTCCTCCATCGCTGAGTCGCCGCCTCCCACAACCACTACCGTCTTATCCTTGAAGAAGGCACCGTCGCATACAGCGCAGTTTGAAACCCCCTTTCCCTTTAATCTTTCTTCACCCTCTAGGCCGAGTTGTCTAGGGGAGGCTCCTGTGGCGACTATGACTGCACGACTTTCATAAGCAACCCCGCCGGCCACTACTTTGAAAGGCTTCTTAAAGAAATCCACGCTCTCCGCATCCTCGAAAATTATCTCTGCACCAAACCGCTGGGCCTGCTTCAGCATATTGTTCATAAGGTCTGGTCCAAGTACCCCCTCTGGGAAACCCGGGTAATTCTCGACTTGAGACGTCAGCATTAACTGTCCACCCCACGACGAGCCTGCAACGACCAGTGTTTTCAGCCTTGCCCTGCCAGTGTATATTGCTGAGGTTAAACCGGCGGGTCCTGAGCCTATAATTATGACATCGTACGTCTCGCTCGCTGGCTTAGAGCCCAGCACCAAGGGCAGACTCATGCCCATAGTGTAAGCCGGTTTAAAATAAAAAGCTTTTCCGGTAAGCATTGTTAAAAGCTTCCAACAGCTTTCTTCAAAGACTTGACTTTATCCTTCATGCTTCTCTCCACATCCCGCCTATCGTCTATTTTGACGATTGTTACAGCACGCTTAGCTCCGTGTTTGAAAACAGCCTCGTGCGCAGCCTCGATTGCTTTAAAAGCCTCCTCGACGCTGCGGGTCTCGAAAACAGTGCACATAGGAGTCAACTCGTATTTAACCCCGATTTCTTCAAGTTCCTTTATCGCGTGGGCAAGGATTCTTGAAATACTCGTTCCCTCTCCAACCGGCACTATGCTGAATTCTACTACCACCACCATTTCAACACAGGTTTAATTGATAAGCGTGATAAGTTTTTCCGTCACACAGGGCTTTTAAGGGAACCTGCTCTACCCCTGTTAAGCGCTCTTAACAATATGGTTCAGCCACGCTTCCTGTCAGCGATAACCTTGTTCTAACCCTGTTCCTAAAAGCCTTCTGAACAGGCCTCCTTCTATGCTGGCTGCCGCGATGAAGCAAGCTCCTATACTTTAAAGTATATTCCTCCCAGGTATTCGAAAAAGTTGAAATAGGCCTTGCTTATGGAGACGGCGTTAAGTTGAACCCTAGGCTTAAGGCTGCACGCAGAGCTTTAGAGATAGAGGGGGAAAGCTCCTTCATAGTGCTGGGTAATGCGAAGATGCTTGAGGCACAGGGCAGGAGAATAATTCACTTGGAAATAGGGGAGCCAGATTTCGTTACTCCGGCCAACATAAGGGAGGCTGCGATAAGGGCGTTGAAAGACGGGGAGACGCACTATACCCCTACTCCTGGTATGCTGGAGCTGAGAAAGGCGATAGCTGAGAAGACTGCTCAGGACTTTGGCGTTGAAGCATGTTTCAAAAACGTTTCAGTGACGCTGGGCTCCAAGGAAGCGATTTTCGCAGCATTAGCCTCGATAGTGGAGGAGGGTGACGAGGTGCTTTACCCAAACCCTGGATACCCAGCTTACGAGAGCGGGATCAGGTTCTTCGGAGGGAAGCCTGTGCCTGTCAGGCTCAGGGAGGAGAGCGAGTTTAGAATGACTCCTGAAGAGGTTAACCAGCTGGTTTCAGACAGGACTAAGGCGGTAATCATAAATTCTCCAGAGAACCCTACTGGGGCGGTTTTAAGCAGGGATGACGTTAAAGGTATCGTTGAGATAGCTAAGGATGCTGGGGCATACGTCATCAGCGACGAGGTCTACAGGCACATAATATACGATGGTTTGAAACACTATTCGCCTATGCAGTTTGACGAGAACCTGGAGAACACTATAGTGGTCGACGGCTTCTCAAAACACTATGCTATGACGGGGTGGAGGCTGGGGTATGTGATTACACCGGAGCGTTTGACAGAGCCCCTTCAGCTTGTCTTAAACCTGGTTACGGCATGCCCTTCCTCTTTCATCCAGATAGGGGGCATAGAGGCTTTGAGAAACGGCTCTAGTGCTGTCAGGGAAATGGTTGAGCAATACGTTGCTAGGAGAGAGGTTGTTATTGAAGAGGTTTCTAAAATGAGGGGTGCTCACATGGTTAGGCCCAAGGGAGCCTTCTACGGGTTTATCAACGTCAAGGAAATAACTGATAGGGCTGGGATCAATAGTTTGAAACTGGCTTCGATCCTGCTTGAAAAATACGGGGTTGCGGTGCTTCATGGATCAGCCATGGGCTCCTTCGGAGAAGGCTATGTAAGGATAAGCTATGCTAACTCGATTGAAAACATAAGGAATGGGCTGCGAATAATGAGCAAGGCTTTTAATGAGATAGCGGGGTTCTAAACTTGTTTCTTATTCCAGTCTTGGAATGCTTTTCAGCATTCTCTCCAAGTATATCTTGGCCAGCCTAACGTAGCGCTTATCGTTCAAAAGAGCCATCAGCCTTAAGCCGCCTCCTGATTTCATCAGGATGACGCTGTTCTTCCCAGTATACTCGATCTCCTCTATCTCACCTATCTTCAGAACACCGCCGTAGCTCTCGAATAGTTCAAACTGCTCGCCTATGAAAGCAGCTAAAACATCTTCATCCATGTCGATGCGTGAGCCGAAGCTTAGACACGTGATACCGTCTGGAAGCAGGACGCTTATCGAACTTATCGATCCCTTGGATTGGGAGATGCAGTTCTGTATCGCGCTCTCAACAACCTTGACCCATTCGAAGACTTTCTCGTCAAGTATTTTTTCAACCTCGTCGCTCGCTACAACGTCTCTCGGAGCCTGCTTTGGAGATGCTGCCAGTGGTTCCTCCTTCTTGACCGGAGTAACCTCGGTGATAATGCTTCTATCAGCTGGCGCCGGCTTTTTCTCCTCAGCTTCCTTCATATCTCGTTTAGAAACCGCCATTCTATAGCGAGCTATGATCTTATCGAAGTCGGTTTTCTCGTCTTCAGCCTCCTGCTCTCTTTCCACCATGGCATTTAGACAATTGCAAACCTATCTTATAAATTTTGCAATTATTCTTTCTTTCACTTTTTTACACACACGTTCTTATATAGTTCAGAATAGTTCACAACCGTTCATAACGGTTTATCGGCCTCCGTATGTCTTTTCCAGTTGAAGACTAGGTTAGTACGTTAAAGTTTTTCAAAAATGTAGGTGGTTTAGAATGATAATTAATCGGGTTTCTACTGAAGCCCCAAGACTAGCTGTCTGTTTAAATAACTACATACACTTGTTCAATGAGGCGTGAGTCGACGTGAGTCGGTAAGCGAATTATAGATTTATTGCTAAAAAAATTAAAAGTGTTTAAAAAGACTTTCAGAGCTGTGCGAGAAAGTCATCCAACATTTCCCCGTATTCTTAACCACTCGTACACGGCTATGGGTTTCGGAGTTTATGCAAAATTTTCCCGTATTGTCGAGATTCAAACAATAAGCCAGTATTACCTGGATGCTGGTCTAAAAGTTTTTTAAGGGCACTACAAGTGGTCTATTAAAAAACAGTTGGAGGCTAATTTACCTTGGACACGGCGGTTGAAACTGAGAATCTGACTAAGTATTTCAAGGGAGACGGGAAGGAGAGGATTGTTGCAGTCGACCGTGTAAACCTTTCCGTCAAGGAGGGCGAGTTTTTCGGCCTCTTAGGTCCAAACGGTGCTGGTAAAACGACACTGATAAAAATTCTCTGCACGCTGGTTATTCCTGACGAGGGTACTGCAAGGGTGGCTGGTTTCGACGTTGCTAAGGATGCTGAGAAGGTTAGGGGATGCATAGGCTGGCTACACGGGGAGACAGGTGGGAGAGCCCTCTACTGGAGGCTTTCGGCAAGAGACAACCTAAGGTTCTACGCCTACCTGCAGAACATTCCTCCGGATGTAGCGAGAAGAAGGATAGATGCATTACTAGAGTTCTTCGAGTTAAGCAAGGATGCTGACAGGCTGGTGAAGGATTTCTCAACAGGCATGAAAATGAGGGTGATGCTGGCGCGAACACTGCTTTCCAACGCACCGATACTGCTGATGGATGAGCCGACTGTTGGGCTTGACGCTACTGGAGCAATAGAGACCCGCAGGCTGCTGCAGGCTCTCTGCAGGGAGCTTCATAAAACGATTGTCTTCACGACTCACAACATATTTGAGGCTGAGAGGCTTTGCGACAGGATAGCTGTAATGAATAAGGGTAGGGTTATCGCGGTTGACACCCCGCTCCGGCTGAGCGAAGTAACTAGGAAGTACATGGGTGTTGAGGTAAGGTTCCGAGGCTCCGCTGAAGAGGCGGTTAGGATTTTAGAGGGGCTAGGGGTTGTGAAGAGGATTATAAGCGTTGAGCCAGAGGAGGATCACACCGTCATCAGGGCTGAGGTTAGGGACGAGGAGCAAGCGTTGTCAGAAATCCCTAAAGCGTTCAGCTCAAACAGGTTGAGAACGATAGGGGTTCAGATCGCTCTTCCAAGTCTTGAAGAAGTCTTCCTGAGCCTGACTGGTGAGGAGAAATGAATAAACTTGAGATTCTTAAGCTCTTCATGGTTGAGGAGAAGCGGAGTAAATCTAGTTTAAAACAGCTCTCCGCGGTCATCTGGGCCCAGCTTAAAATGATGTTAGCCTATAAGTCTTGGCTCGTAATGGATCTTTTAAGCACCTTTGCCTCAGTAGTCATGTACTATTTCGTAGGCATGCAGGTCGACCCAGTCCGGCTTTCGCAGAGCGGCTGGGGAACCAGCTATCTCGCCTTCTCCCTAGTTGGAGTAGCCACCTCAAACTATCTTTGGGCATGCTTAACGAGGCTGAGCCACTCGATCCAGCATGAAATAAGAGGAGGGACTCTTGAAACTATTGCAGTAACCCCGATAAACATGTTCATATTCTTCATAGGTCTCACGGCACGCGGATACTTGGTTAGCCTAATATACCTGGTGGGGGTGTTCACCGTTGGGGTTTATGGGCTTGGTGCAAAACTCTCGTTCACCCCTCAGTCGCTACTCTTGTTCATAACCCTGTTCGTGTTGATGCTTGTTTCAAACCAAGCCTTAGGATTAGTGGCTGCTGGAATAATAATGGTTTACAAGAGGGGTGACCCGCTAGTCTTCATACTTGCAGCCGTCAACGAGTTTCTAGCCGGCGTCCTATACCCGTTGGAGCTGCTTAAACGCTTCCCAACTGTACAGTTTCTATCAATGCTCTTTCCATATACCTATGCCCTGGACGGCATGAGGAGAGTACTGATACTCGGCGCCTCAATCCTCGACGTGAACGTTTTGACCGACGTGGTGATTCTGGGGGTTTTCAGCATGGTGCTCATCCCATTAGGTTTGAAGATGCTGGGATGGGGTTATAATAGGATAAGGAGGGATGGAACCACTTCATCCTACTAGGTGATTGGGTTTGAAGGTTGAGGATATTGTTAAATACATGGCGGAAAACATTCCGCGAGGAAGGGTTGGCGCGGTTGAAAAGGCCGTTGCCTTCATCATTCGGGATTTTAAAATCTGGTGGACGTATAAGCTCTGGATAACGCTGGACATTCTGAGCTCCCTGACTTTCGTAGCAACATACTACTTCGTATCGATGATTATCACTCCGCAATCGTTGATTGACGCAGGGTATGCTGCGGACTATCTAACCTTCTCAGTCATAGGAATATCTCTGCAGCATTACGTCTTTACCTCTGTCTCAAGCCTTTCAGACGCGATAAGGGAGGAGCAGTGGAACGGAACTATGGAGACAATACTTTCCTCAACCACGAGCTTCAGGGTTTTTCTCTTGGGAGAGTCTGCCTTCAGATTCATAATAGGCTCCTACTTCCTGCTTGCTTCACTCGGCATGGGAGTACTCCTGGGAATAAGGCTGGTCTTAAACCCTGGGTCGATTATCGCCGCATCCGTCTTAACCATCCTGCTGGTTGCAAGCCATATGGTTATCGGGGTCTTAGGGGCTGCAATGATACTCAAGCTTAAGCAGGGTGATCCCATAGTCTGGGCCTTCTCCTGGCTAACCCAGCTTTTCTCCGGAGTCCTCTACCCTCTGGGTTTGCTGCCCGACTGGCTTAAATGGGTTGGTAACGCATTCCCGCTAACTTACTCTCTCGACGGGTTGAGAAGGTGCTTGATGAATGGTGAGGGGCTAGATAGCCCCATGATAATGGAGAACACTTTAAAGCTTATACTCTTCACAATAGTGGTGCTGCCTTTTTCACTATGGTTCTTCAAAAAGGCTTATGACTCGACTAGAAGGGAAGGCGCCCTAGGCCAGTATTAAAGCCTACACGGGAATCCTTGCCTACTCCGACAGCCACCGACTTATAGTTTGGAGTAAACGTGTTGAAAGTATAGTTTAATGGGACAAGCTTGTTAACAGGCGTATTCTCAGAGTGAATATACATTTTAATCGTTCCACTTATAACTGTGGCGTCTGCCTTAACCCTGAGTCTAAGCCTGCCGCAGGAGCTGAACAGGATTATCGTCTCGCCGTCTGAAAAACCCTCCTTCTTCAAATCCTCCGGATTCATGTAGCATGCTTCAATATCCTTCTTATTCGCCCTCGTCAAGGTTTCAGACAGGCCTGTGAGCTCGTTGTGGAGAAACAGGAATGGTGTTCTTACTCCAACTAGGATGTAAGGATATTTCTTGCTCACGGGATAGTCAACACCCTCGTAATGCACAGGAACATATCTCAAGAAAGCAGGCTTCTTAACACCCCAATCATCCTCGCCACCGTAAACTTTCTCAACATCCACGCTCCTATATGCTGGAACCAGTTTAACTACTTCTTTAAAAATCTCTTTCTCATTCTCATAGGGAAACAGTTTTCCCCGGTTGAGGTAGCTAGCGAGCTCTTTGAAAACACGCCAAACATGTTTAGCCTCCCCAGGAGGGTCGACGACTTTTCTAACAAGCCGTATGCGCCTCTCCCAGTTTGTTATCGTTCCCTCCCCCTCAACCAGCATTGTTATTGGAAGAACAACATTCGCAAAATTCACAGTATAGTTGAAATGATGGTGCAGTAGGACCACAAACATTTCTCTCAGCCTTGCATGTAGGTTTTCAAGGTCTGGAAGCGACAGGGCCATGTTAACGTCGCACGCGAAAACCGCTTTAACCGGGTTTAAGTATAGCGCTTGAATCATGTTTAAACCGGACTCCTCGCTCAACTCGGCTCCCCAAGCCTCCTCCAACCGGTCTTTAGATACGAGGGAGGGTAAGAACCCTGACGGAACCCCGCCGACATCGCTCATACCCTGAACATTTATCTCACCCCTTCCAGAGAGCAGTACACCATCCTTTAGAACCAGGAGGTTCAGAAGGGAGACGACGTTCAGAAAGCCATTCCTACTCTGAGTCAGGCCCATCCCATGCATTATTCCGAAAGCCTTTGACGAGTAAACCATTTCAACAACCTTCTCGAAGAGGCTTCTCTCTACTCCGCATGTTTTCGAGACTCTTTCTGGAGAGTATTCGGATACTGCTTCAACAAGCTGTTCGAAACCCTGTATTCGCCTCTTTTCCTCAGGAACCCCCCTTTCTATAAGCCTGTTGACAAGCCCATTTAAGAAAACAAGTTGCGTGTCAGGCTTAACCTGAACATTAACGTCGCAGAACCTTGAAGTCTCGTTCAAAGGAGAATTAACACCTATAAGCTTAGTTCCCCCGGCCTTAGCCTTAACAACTCTGCTGAAGATCACTGGGTAGTTTGAAGCAGGGTTTGAACCTATGATTAAAATAAGGTCTCGAGAGGAAACCTCTTCAATCCTGCCTGGTGAACCATTTATCCCGAAAACCGTGTTTAACGCGCTTATAGTGTTAACGTGGCAGAGCCTAGAGCAACACCCGTCTACGTTACTGCTCCTGAGAACGGTGCGGGCGAACTTCTGCATGACATACGCGTTCTCATTACTCGTTTTACCGGACGGGATGAACAAGACTTCGTTCCCCTCAAGATCCTTAAGGTGGTCAACGATGAATCCGTATGCTTCATCCCAAGAAACCTCTTTGAACTCCTCATCCTTGGCTTTCCTTATCAACGGCCTCAATACCCTGTTTTTATGAATAACTTCGTTAACCGTCAGGCCTCTGAGACATGGGTATCCTCTGCTTACAACATCCTCTTTTACAGGCTCAACCCTGACAACCATATTGTTTTCCACAACATAGTTTAGCCTGCAACCCACCCCGCAGTATATGCATGTCGAGACTTTTTTCTCCAACCGGCTTCTTGGGGGCCGAGAGAAATATAAGTGTTTAACATACATCCGCCTTGGGATGCTGAGGTGTTTGAAAATGTTTAAGGTTTATTAACGCATGTTTTTCTAATCTGAGTGATGTTCAGGAGGGTTCTTGTCGCAACAGACGGTTCTCCTGCTTCAGATAAGGCTGTTGAGACGGTTTTGAAGATTAAGCTCCAGTATCCTGAGGTCGAGGTTTCAATACTACATGTTTCAGAAGCACCCTCGAAAACCTTGATTGAACCAAGCGTAGAGCAGTCTTCTAAACTCGTAGTGCTCCCTGACTCAACCAGGATGAGCCTTATCAGAGAGAGGGACGAGATACTGGAGAAGGCTAGAATAATGGCTGAGGAGAGGGGTGTTAAAGTGAGGCTTTTAAGCAGAGTCGGCGACCCGGCTTCAGTCATAATCGAGGAGGCTGAGAAAGGAAACTATGATCTTGTAGTCATAGGGGGCGAGGGGCTTGGAAAATCTGGCCGTATTCTTGGAGGCGTTGCAAGCAGGGTTGTGAACCGGTTCAAGGGGTCTGTGTTAATTATCAGGTAAGCCCTGCTGAGCTTGTTCGTCAAAATTAAGGCTATATTGGTTTTTAAACATTCGAGACCGTCATTTTAAGACGTAGTAGTTTCAATATCCTTATCTTCGCTGCAGTCTTGCAGACAATGTTTTTTCATGGAGTTTCAGAGCTCCGACCGTAAACATGCTTGTAAGGATCATTACCATCACAATATCCACTGACTCCGGGAAAAAGGCGTCGCCTGTATAGAGCCGCCTTAAAAGATCTGTGGGATATGTTAATGGTGAGGCTGCAGCTATTGCTAAGGCCCATGTTGGAAGCTGTGTAAGTGGCACAAGTACTCCGCTGACGAATACTAACGGTAGCTTAACGGCGCTCGACAACAGGACCACGTCTGCAGGTGTATCTGTGGGTAGGGCTGAGAAAAGCACGCCTAGAGCTGAGAATCCTATGACAGTAACCGTAACTATTACTGTAGCCATTAAAACATTGCTTAACGCTGCTCCGAGAACCATGCTGTAAAGAACGATTGGAAGAGTGAAAATCAATCCGAATATTGTTGAGGCTAAGATATCGCCGATCAGTATTGTAGTGACTTTCACCGGCCTGGATAGAAGCATTTCCAGGGTCCTCTGCCTAGTTTCCCAAGGTGCTATTATTGGTGTGACTGAGGAGGACGTGAAGAAAATCGTAAGCGTTATTAAAGAAGCCAATCCGTCTCTAGCCTCCAGCCCCCTACCGATGTAGAAGGCGCCCCATAGGAACAGGGGGAAAAGCACGCCGGTTACCACTATAGGCCCCTTAGCATAGTAAAGCTTAACGTCCTTACGGCATATTGCCCATGTGCTTCTCCATAAATGGCTGAAGGATTCCGTGTTCACCACCGTCAACCCCCAATAATTTTCACGAATACATCCTCTAGGTTTGGTGGAGACGTATGGATGTCGATTATGCTGAGGCTTCTAGCCTTAGCGTATTCAACAACCCTGACTACGGGTTCTGCCGATTCTTTGCTAATCACGAGAACCTTCGAGCCTTGAACCCTGTGCTCCCAATCTTTAAAGAATTGCCCCAAGTCTTCTGGATCAACCGGCCTGTCGAATTTCACGGATACGTATGTGTATAAGCCGGATTTAATCATCAAATCATCGGGGCTTCCCGTTTCAACTATCTGCCCGCCGTTTATTATAGCAATCCTGTCGCAAAGTTCACCAGCCTCCTCCACGTTATGCGTTGTCAAAAGGATTGTAACACCATTATTCTTCAGGTCAAGGATTAGGCTGCGTATTTTCCTGGCGCTTAAAACGTCGAGCCCCGACGTAGGCTCGTCTAAGAAGAGTACTTTAGGCTCGCCGATCAGAGCCATAGCTACAAGAAGCTTCTGCCTCATCCCTTTAGAAAGACTCCTAGCCTTCCTCTCTCTAGCCTCGTAAAGGTCGAGAAGCT
Organism: Thermoproteota archaeon; assembly: GCA_049700215.1. Taxonomy (GTDB): domain Archaea; phylum Thermoproteota; class EX4484-205; order EX4484-205; family JAAOZP01; genus JAAOZP01. The sequence continues at coordinate 5,195 of JBNAVT010000007.1, read as the reverse complement.
TAAGCAGTCTAGCAGCCCTTTCACCGGCCGTGTGCTTGCATAAGCCGTATAGGGATCCGACAAGCATAAGGTTATCCCAAGCCGACAAGTCTGGGTATGGATTAGCCTCTTCGGGAACCACTCCAGTAAGCATCCTGGCTTTAACAGGATCCTTATGAACATCGTAGCCCATTATCCTGGCCTCGCCGCTATCAGGTTTCAGTATGCCTGTTAAGATACGGATGGTCGTTGTCTTCCCGGCACCGTTGGGTCCTAGGAAACCGAATATTTCACCCTCTTTCACGTTAAAGCTAACGCCGTTAACAGCCGAGACGCTTCCAAAACTTTTACGTAGATTCACGGCCTCTATAGTACTCATATGCCTACCCTTCTTTGGTCTGCTTACCCTTGTCCTCGGTTAGTAAGAGGTCCACGAGGTTTTTAACCCTCCTAAGGTTTTCCAGGGAGTCTTTAAGATAATCCAGTCCCTCCTCAGTAATCCTGTATTTTCTTCTAGCTGGCCCCCCACCCTCAACGTCCCAGGAGGAAACCACGAAGCCGGCGTGCTCCATTCTTCTTAACAGACCGTATATCAGGGCCTTCGGAGCCTCAACATTATATTTTTCCCGTAGGGCCCTGTATATTTCTGCCCCGTATATTGAGCCGCTTTTAATCAAGCTTAGTATCGATAGGTGTAGGAGTCCCCTTACAGGTAATTCCCTAAGGCAGACGTGCTTCTCTTCTCCGTGACACCACTTCCCATGGGGGTGCGACTTCCCGCCACACATCATTCATCACCTACCTAGATACATGATATACCTATATATAAAGATTACCTTCCAGCAACATTTTTTTCGAAGCCCAACTTAAATGCCAGAAAACCCTATAGGAAGAGGGCAATCGTGAAGCGAAGCAGTGATATAACTGCTAAAGCGCACGCTATTAAAAAAGAAAGGGAGCTTGGAAATTTTCTGTTTCGCATACAGTTTGAAGCCGTTCATCTTCGCACAGGAGACTATCTTCCCTCCCCCTCGTGGAACGGCTCCGCGTTTTCCTTAACATACTCCACTACCTCGTCAACATGCGCGAACGCCAGCGAAACGTAGGTGTCTGCAGAACCATAGTAGAGAGCTATCCTCCCAGTGTCTGAGTCAGTTAGGGTTGCGCAGGGGAAAACCACGTTTGGAACAAAGCCCACTGTCTCATACTCCTTCTCAGGAGTTAGAAGATAGTTTCTACACCTGTAGAGGACTCTCGACGGGGTGTTTATGTCGAGCATTGCTGCACCGCAGCTGTAGACGTAGCCGTTGCAAGTTAGAACCACACCATGGTAGAAGAGAAGCCACCCCTCTGTTGTCTCGATAGGTATTGGGCCAGCGCCTATTTTAAGGCCCTGCCACCATCCTGAGCCTCCTCTCCCCATAACCCTCCTATGCCTACCCCAATGGATCATGTCCGGGCTCTCGCTCAGGAAAATGTCTCCGAAGGGAGTGTGGCCAGTGTCACTCGGCCTTGAAAGCATCACGTACTTACCGTTTATTTTCCTGGGGAAGAGGACGCCGTTCCTGTTGAACGGGAGGAGAGCGTTCTCAAGCCTAGTGAACTCCCTGAAATCCTTCGTTAAGCCCACTCCGATAGACGGGCCGTAGAAATCTGTGCACCACGTTACGTAATACGTGTCCTCTATTTTAACAACCCTCGGGTCGTAGGCATAGTTAGGCTGGTATGTCTTTCCCTCAGTGTCTTTCCACGTTATTACTTCATCCTCAATATCCCAGGAGACGCCGTCGTCGCTCCAGCCCACGTGGAGCCTAGCCTTCCCATCATTATGGTCTGCCCTGAAACCCCTACGAATTTTCCTCTGAAAGGTACTACAGCGCTGTTGAATACTCTGGCAGTGCTCCTAGTGGGGTTCCACCTGGTCAGAGGGTTCTTACCATACCTCCAGATCACTCCCTCGTAGCCCTCAGGCTTATCCTCCCAGGGAATGTTCCTCAGGCTTTCTCCAATTATCCTTGCTCCCCCCATTCCCTCAAGCCACCGTTTTTCCATGGCGCGTGAGGTTATAAAAATTGACTTAGGAAAGCCATGGCTAAAGCGGGCCATGTGCTGCGCGTATGGCGGGGCTGGCTTGACGCAGCCTGAACCAGGCGGGGTGAGCCCTGAGGGCGGCGAACCGGGAGCCTCCTGCCAAGGCGGAGGAATCTCATTTCTTCTTGAAGAAGAGCCAAGCGTTTTCCCCAGCTTTATCAAACTTCGTCAGGATGAAGCGTCCCTTTAAACGCTTCCCATGTATTTCAACCTCTATGCTTCTATCCGTCTTTTTAATAAGCTCATAGTCCCCGTAATCCCACTTCTCAACCCTGCCCGCGCCATATTGGCCTTCGGGTATGATTCCTTCAAACTCGGAATATTCTAGAGGATGGTCCTCAACCTGTATCGCTAGCCTTTTCACACCAGGCTTGTCCTCCGGCTCCTTGGGTATGGCCCAGCTTTTAAGAACACCATCCATCTCAAGCCTCAGGTCGTAATGGAGGTGAGTAGCCGCATGCTTTTGAACAACATAAATCGGTTTCCTATGGCTCATTTTTTCTAAACCTGTTGGGAAACTATTGCATGCTGCCCACCGTTCTATTCTGAATGATCCTTCCAAGGGTTTCGACACTGTTTTTCCTCGGGGTTCTTCTCTTAGTGTTCAGGTTTACGCTGTAGAGTCCAAACTTCATGCTGAACCCCTGCGCCCACTCATAGTTGTCCGTTAAAGCCCAGTGGAAATATCCTCTGACGTCGACGCGTTTCCCGCTGACGATTTCCTCTAGAACCCGTAGGTGTTCAACGATATACCTGGGTCTAAGCTTGTCTTCAGAATCGGCGACGCCGTTTTCAGTAACGAACATGGGTCTACCGTATTTAGACATTTCGAGGAGCGTCTCCACAAGGCCCTCGGGATAAAGCTCCCAGCCGAAATCCGACGTGGGTCTGCCTTCGCGGGAAACATCTTTAGGCCTACACGTTAAGCCATAGCCCTCCATAATCTCCGGAATGCCCCGGATGCCCATGAGCAGCTTGGCTAGAAGAGACATCCTTCCCTTCACAATCATTCGCGTGTAGTAGTTTACTCCAAGCCAGTCAAGCTTCCCCTTAAGGTCTTTTTCAACCTCGTCACCATCCCTAACCATGTTGAAATTCTTATCAACCCATCCTGATGAGACTGCTTCCACGAACAGATTGTTGTGAACATTCCTAAGGAAACGTGAAGCATGTGAATCAGCCTCTCTCGAGGGGTTCAGAGGCATCACCGGGATGACGTGTTGAATAACGCCTATCGACGCGGGAAGCGAGCTATCGGGATCAGCCCATTGACTGTCAAACTTCTTTATGGCTTCGAAAGCCCTCGCGTGTGCGTCAATCATATTCATCAAGACGCGTTTAAAAGTCTTCAAGGCGTTTAAAGCATTCATTCTAACGCTCGGCGGGAAACCGTTCGTAGTCAGGAAATACCCTATTTCAGCAACAATATTAGGCTCGTTGAAAGTAGCCCACATGTCAACCTTGTCACCCAGCCTCCAGGCTAGGAACCCGGCGTATTTCGAGAACTCGACAATGGTTTTCTGATCATACCAGCCTCTCGCACCGCTTCTCAGCCCTGTGTCCCTTGCAGCAATCGGGTCATGAATCCAGATTGGGAGAGTAAAATGGTTCAGACACACTATTACCTTAAACCCTTTATCCCTAAGGTTTTCAATAATTCTCTCGTAATGGTTTAAAGCATCCGTGTTGGCCATGGTCTCAAGCCTCTCAAGAACCTTCTCGTCGAAATCTATTCTAACTATCCTCCCGTCCTTAATCTCCACATCAACCCTGGCTTCTGCAGTATCCCTAGGGAATATCCTGCTCCATTCTACTCCCAGCCTGTAAGCATTCATGCCCAGCTCCTCAGCCAGCTCATGGTCGGAGCCGTAAAGCTCCCAGTAGTTTATACCGTTCTCCGGAAGATCGCCGCTAACAATCTTTCTGCTCACGTTCACCGAGTCATGCACCCATTTAAACCAGTCTGTATTCGGGTCAACATTTTTGCCGAGGGGGTCGCCCATTTCAAACTGGAAGCCTGCCTCTGAAACCCCCCAGAGAAAACCCTCTGGAAACATGAGTAAAAAAATCACCCGGTGGAGATATAAACTTTAGACTAAACTAGGGTTATTAGCCCGGTTTATTCCTAGCCCTTGGCTTGAACAATGAATTTGCAGGCGGGATCGCCCTTGGCGATGCATTCAACCTCTGTTACGCTCACGCCGGTGTTCAAAATGTTTTCAAATATTCCGGCTAAGTATCCTCTGAAGAATTGGCTGAAAGCCTCCTCCTTCCTACCTTTGAAAGGCAAGCATTCGAACAATTCTCTAACTATGAGTGTCGCTCCCTTCGCGTTGAACTCCTCCGCTTCAGCCATACACCAGCCTTTAGCTGTTCTCTCCGCCAGTATCAGCTTTAAAGCCTCCAGCTTATCCATGCGATATTTATTAAGAACGTTCCTCGCCTTGTCTTCCCCTGCTGACACTCTCATCTGGTAGAGCACGACAGCAGCCCCGGTTCCAAACTTCTCGTAGAGACTCTCAACGATTCTTCCGAATGTCTCCACTCTGAACGTGAAGCTTCTTTCGCCTGAAACCAGGAGTGGAAAGTGGAGACTATCTATCACCAGTTTGTTGAACCTTTTCTCGGAAAAAATAACCTCCAAGACTCCTTCAAGGCTCTCAAGCTCCCTAGCGATGTCCTCTGCTTGAGCATTCGAGTTTGAAATATCTATGAAAGCGCCTATTAGAACGGTGTCGCCTTCTCTGCTTACGGTATAGAAACCGGAGAAAAGCTTAACTCTTCTTTCATACAGGGTTTTAACAACCCTTGTGAAAACTCCCGGGGCGTTTCTCATCTTTACGGAGATCTCTATGGGCTCCGCGTCTGGAAAATGTTCAGCGCATAACACTTCTTTAGGATTATGCTTGACAGACTGCTTCTCCTCACGGGAGTCTCTGTTAGACACTCTGCATCCTCCCCCATTGTGGCTTTCAAAGGCTTATATAAATTTACTGGAGGGACAGTTTAATCAACGTACAACTAACTGGGTTTCGTCGGAAAATAATAATGCTTCGAACCGGTGGAAAACCTTTTTCGTAGAAGCTTTAATAATGCTGGGGCTTTCCTCAAAACGGTGGTCATGG
>JBNAVT010000006.1:0-85730 GCA_049700215.1 Thermoproteota archaeon | reverse complement strand
CTTCATGAAGAAATTCTTATTAGCCAAGCGTGCGCGATAAGCATAAATCCCGTTATGTAAGGCTGAAAATAAAGGCTCCGGCATGCTATTTTCCCCTTTCCACCATACAAAACCCTTTAGAAACGTTTAAATAGTATAGAATCCTTTTCTCCCTCCTCAGATACCTCAGTGGCGAAAGCAACACAGGATAGTAAAAGAGGAGGCGCGAGAAAGCTTCCAGCAATCTGCATCCATCTAAATTTTTCGATAATTATTCAAACAAAAGGTGTTACGAATGCCTAGGATGAGCGATATTAGAAAAGCACTCGTCATAGGAAGCGGAGGAATCATAATTGCTCAAGCGGCGGAATTTGATTACTCATCAAGTCAGGCTTTGAAGGCTTTGAGGGAGGAGGGCATTGAGACTGTTATAGTCAACCCGAATGTTGCGACGATTCAGACGAGCAGGAGGATGGCTGACAAAGTTTATCTTGAGCCGTTGACCGTTAAGTCTGTTTCAAGAATAATTGAGAAGGAGAGGGTTGACGGGATTCTGCTGGGCTTCGGCGGTCAGACGGCTCTCAACCTTGGTATAGCTCTTCACGAGGCCGGTGTTCTGGAAAAGTATGGCGTTAAGGTGTTGGGCTGCTCTATTGAAACCATCAGGATGGCTGAGGACAGGGATCTTTTCAGGAGGGCTATGTGGGATATTGGCTTGAATGTCCCTCCCAGCGGCGTCGCGAGGTCTCCTGAGGATGCTTTCAGGATTTCAGACGAGCTGGGTTTCCCGCTTCTCGTGAGGACTTCTTTTACGTTGGGTGGTCAGAGCTCCGGCATAGTTAGGAATAGGGATGAGCTTTGCGACGCTGTCTCCAGGGCCTTGAGGTGGAGTCTTAACGGCGAGGTTTTGATCGAGAGGTCTTACTTCGGCTGGAAGGAGCTTGAGTACGAGTACATGAGGGACTATTACGGTAATGCTGTTGCAGTCGCCACCATGGAGGGCTTCGACCCTCTTGGTGTGCACACTGGAGAGAAGATTGTTGTCGTGCCTATTCAGACGCTCACCAATAAGGAGTATCATAGGATCAGGACTGCTGGGCTGAGGATTGTCGAGAAACTCAGTATCGTCGGAGAATGTAACATACAGTTCGGCCTCGACCCTGAGAGCGGGGAGCTGATAGTTGTAGAAGTTAACCCCCGGCTCTCAAGGTCAAGTGCCTTAGCCTCTAAGGCGACTGGCTACCCCCTTGCCTACTTGGCTGCGAAGCTGGCGGTCGGCTATAGGATAGATGAGATAACGAACAAGGTTACTGGGATTACTAAGGCTAGTTTCGAACCCGCTCTGGACTATGTTGTGGTAAAGTATCCGAGGTGGGACTTCAGGAAGTTCCCCGGCGATATTGATAGGACGATAGGGACTATGATGAAGTCTGTGGGCGAGGTCATGGCGATAGGTAGGACTTTTGAAGAGGCTTTGCAGAAGGCTGTGAGGATGCTTCAAATAGGCAGGGTGGGGGTTGTTGGCAACGAGGGAGAGGATAATGGCGTGCCGTCGGACCTGCACGAGTTTCTAAAGCCGACTGACGAGAGGCTTTTCAACATCGTGAAGGCGATTAAAAACGGGGTCAGCGTTGAGGAGATAAGCAGGGCCACTGGCATAGACAAATGGTTCCTATACAGGATCCTCAACATAATCCGTGTTGACTTGGAGCTCAGCTCGCTCAGAGGCACGGGGGACGAGGATAAGCTGGTTGAGAAAATCAGGGAGGCGAAGAGACTAGGGTTCTCCGATATCCAGATAGCTAGGAGGCTCGGTTGGAGTGAAGACGAGGTGAGGAGCTTCAGGATTAAGCATGGTGTAAAACCAGTCTTCAAACTGATAGACACGATGGCTGCTGAGTGGGAGTCGGTTACGAACTACCTCTACGCTACGTACGGGGACGAGGCCAGCGATGTTTCGGAAAGCACAGGCAGGAGGAAGGTGGTAATACTTGGAGCTGGGACGAACAGGATTGGGAGCAGCGTCGAGTTTGACTACTGCACCATGCACACAGTCTGGTCTATGAAGGAGGAGGGTTTTGACGAGGTTATCGTCGTTAACAATAATCCTGAAACAGTTTCCACAGACTACGACATGTCGGATAAGCTGTATTTCGAAGAACTGTCTTTCGAGAGGGTGATGGATATTGTGGAGGCTGAGAACCCTGAGGGCGTCGTGGTGACGATGGGCGGACAGGATCCGATTAACATTAGTCAAAAACTCTACAAGCAGGGTGTCAGAATCCTGGGAACCTCTCCGCTGAGCATAGATTTCGCGGAGGACAGGGCGAAGTTCAGCCTTCTGCTTGATAATCTGGGCATAAAGCAGCCGGTCTGGACTAGGGTTACCAGCATGGAGGAGGCGGTTGCGAAAGCAAGGGAGATAGGGTATCCTGTTCTGATAAGGCCCTCTTACGTGCTGTCTGGGGCGGCGATGAATGTTGCTGCGAACGAGGAGGAGCTTGTAGAATATATTCGTAACGCGACCAGAATATCCCCGGAGCATTCTGTAGTCATAAGCAAGTTTTTCGAAAACGCGTATGAGGCTGAAGTAGATGCCGTCAGCGACGGCGAGGACGTCTTCATAGGCGGGGTTATGGAGCATCTGGAGTACGCCGGGACACACAGCGGCGACGCCACCATCATCATTCCTCCACAGAGGCTTACCGGAGAAGTTGTTGAGAAGATTAAGGACTACACGGTTAGGATTGCGAAGGAGCTCCGGATAGTCGGGGCCTTTAACATACAGTACTTGGTTAAGGATTCAGAGGTCTACGTTATAGAGGCTAATGTTAGAGCCAGCAGGACAATGCCTTTCGTAAGCAAGACTAGAGGCATCCCCCTAGTATGGCTCGCTGGAAAGCTTATTGCTGGGCGCAAGCTTACGGAGTTTAAAGACTCGCTTAAGCACAACGAGAAGACGATTGGCGTTAAAGTGCCGGTTTTCTCGTTCGTCAGGCTTAAAGGAGCAGACCCTGTTCTAGGTGTAGAGATGAGGTCGACTGGGGAGGTGGCCTGCATCGGCTATGACTTCATAAATGCTTTCACCCGGGCGTGGGAGTCCTCAGGCTTAAGCCTTCCGTCTGAAAACGACATCATTTTCATAACGGTGAGAGACGAGGATAAGCCTAAGGCTTTAAATCTGGCTATGATGCTTAAGGAGATGGGTTTCACCATAGCCGCCACCAGGCGCACAAGGGACTTCCTTGCTTCCAACGGTTTGAGGGACGTAATACTGGTCAGGAGGCTTAGCGAGAAGTCTCAGGACGGGGTTGACTCGATAAGCTTCCTCGCAAGCGGCAGAGTAGGCCTAGTAATAAATACTCCAGACCTCAAAGATAAGAGTACTCTTGAAGACATGTATACTATTAGAAGGACGGCTGTAGAATTCGCAATACCCGTAATCACGAGCCTCGAGGTTGCTGAGAAGATAGTTGAAGCAATACGTTTCAAAAACAATAATAATGGTTGCGAGCATGAGCCAATGTCTTTAGACGAGTACCACCGGGACCTACCCTTGTCAATATACGTTTAGCTACGGTTGAACATACGTAAGGATCTTCCTGAGAAACCTTGTCTTCTCAAGAGAATCCCGAATATTCAGGATTATGCCCAGCATCGGGGAGACGATGCCCGGTGAAACAGACAGTCCTTTTCCACCCGCCATTCTACCGCCGACAATACTGTTAAACAGGAGGTCGAACTTACCCTCAATCTCCTCCCCAGTGGAGGACACCACCGTAGCCGAGAAATCCGCCATCATCTCCTGGATCTTCATGATTCTTTCAAGAATAGGGGTTAATGCTCTCCTAGTCTTGCCGATAACATACTTCCACTCCGCCAGATCAGCAGATAAAATGGTTGTCTGAAGCAGCGCCGGTTTCTTCCTCCTAAGCTCCTGCAGCAGCTTCTCAGCCTCGACGGATTCACTGATCGAGCCTAGAGCAACATCCTCTTCCTCCAGGAGACTGCTTAATGCTTGTTTAAGCATGCTTAGCCTGGCCGCCCTCTCCGGAAGCCGGGCGGCGTAGAGCCAGGGTATGACGCTCTCCATCTGGTCGACAACCTTACCCGCAGAGTCCCGAACCAGCTTCAGCATCCTGCAGGATTCAGACGCTTCCCTAAGGGTCTCCTGCTCCACAGCTTCAGCGGAGGGAATACTAGCCTTCCCCCCGCCCAAGTAGGCCTTTAGCAGCACAGCGTTCCCAAACAGGCCGTGCGTGAAGGGAGTTTTACTGCTCTCCACGTGGGAGAGGAACAGAACGATCCTTCCAGACCCGTATTCGGTGAAAGCGATGCTGCTGGCGCCTTCCAAAATCTCACGCGTTTCCTCGCATGGCACGCCGTACTCTACGCCGGTGAGAGGCAGCACCATTTTCGCGAAAACCTGTTTAGCACTCGTGATTCTAACAAGCGGGCCAGTGTGAAACATTGGGAGCTCACCCCTGTACCCTAGCGTCAGCAAACCTCTTCTCGTAATCCTCGATTTTACGAGGCCCGTTACAGGGTAAGTCCTTAAAACCCCGCTGATCCGTCTCCATGAGAAAACAGGCCAGGAAGGCTCTGAAACAGTGTCGCTCAGTAGTTCGCATCCGATAATCTGCAGCTCGCTCGAAGCCTCTATCTCCCCGTACGCGGATACAGGCAGGTTAACCGGTTTAAGGAGAAGCAGTGCGCCAGCGCATATTCCAACGTATATGCCCCCGGACTCTATGAATTGCCTGATCATCCTGGCTTCCTCTCTCCCAAGCGACCTGAGCATTTCAAAACTATCTCCCCCGCCGACCACCAGGACGTCTAGAGCATTCAAGTCCTCGAGCGTTAAGGGCCCCGGTAGAAGAGATATTCTCCTGAAACCCATGTTGAACAAGGCCTCCACTGTTTCCCTAAGATATGTTACTGAAACACCGTTTCCACTGTACAGCCCGATGAGCGGGCTCCGCAACCAGGCAACACCCTGCTGGTTAATAGTTTTCAAAGGCTTCAACTCCACACCGTACTCTTCACCCAGATCCTTCATCAAGCGTTCTGAATAAGCGTCGTCCATACTGATCAGGAAGTCCCCGGGCCCGAGGCCCGCGTCCCTGGCACCCTTGAGTTTCACGAACCTTCCGACTTTAAACCCAGCCTCTAGAAGATTGTTGGCAAGCCTATACGCGTTCGGATAGCTTTCTTCACCGCCTTTTTTAAACCGTATCCTCCACCACTTCAACGTCCTCAGAAAAGCATTAACCAGTATATAATCCCATCTGAGTAACCCTACAACTCTATTCTAACAGGAGGCTTCCCTGCTGGTTTAAACTTCCCCTTTAAAACCTTTAAAGCAGCCTTGACGGCGGTTACACTCGGGGTGAAAGCAGCTACGCAAATCTTAGCGCTGCTCAACTGGGATAGGTCCTCAGGGGATCCGAGCGATATAACTATGCTTTCCCTGAAGAAATCCACAAGTTTCTTAAGCATGGAGGACTCCCTCCTGTTCTCATGCATGTTGTAAGCAAGTATCAGTAGCAGCGTATTACTGGGGGTGCTTCTGTAAATCTCCCCAAGCATCTTTCCAGAAACCTCTTCGAAACGCTCTAAAAGATTAAACTCCCCAAGCTCCTCCCTCAAGACTTCTTCAAGAGCCCTCTTGCCTGATTCCTCAAGCTGCTCTTCAAGCTTCCCTGTGACTACTATAAGGGGTTTACCCAGCCATCTCAAGGGTAGTTCGTCAACACCCTTCACCAGGGTTATGCTTCGAATAAAGATCTTCCAAGCCTTAGTCTGGTTTATAATGCTGCCACGCGTTTTGTCAGGAGTCTTTTTAAACTTCTCAAACTTTTTAAGTTTAAAACTCAGCACCTCTAAGGCGCTGCTTCTTATTTTCTCGTAAAAACCCCTATCCTCCTTAGCTTTTTCAATAATACTGTTCAAAACCTCCTGTGTTTTCTCCATTCTTCTCGAAGGTGCTACAATATGGTTACCCGCCTTCAAAGCCTTCATCGCAGCCTCCTCCAGTTCAAAGTTTTCAGAGACCTGCTTATCGTCCAAATAATCCGTTATGAGAAGATTCTTAAAACCCATTTCCCTCTTAACTATTTTCTCGACAACCCTGGACGATAGTGACGACGGAGTGTCCATGTCTCCCGATGCCGGGAGCGGGCTGTGCCCGATTACGACTCCTTCAACACCTGATTTGAAGGCTTGTTGAAAAGGCTTCAAGTGATTCTTAAGAAGACTGTTAAGATCCTCCCCGCCACCATACTTTCCGGAAAACCTTCCTGGAAAATATTTGACGAAGGACAGGACACCGCCGTTTCTAAGACCCCTTATGTAGCTTACCACGTAGCTAGATACTTCATCAGGATCATCCCCGAAGCAGTTCTCCCCAATTTCAGGAGAATAGAGGTTTGCTACGGGTGCAAGGTTAGTGTTAATGCTGAGCGTCCTCAATTCCAGAGCAGTTACGTAACCAGTCATGTATGCCGACTTAGCCTCTCTGGTAGCGCCAACACCCATTTGACTAGGCAGCTCTGTTAGCGGCGGGTAGAGACCCTCAAGCCCCCTGCCCTCATGCTCGGCTGCAATTATGGGGGAGAACCCCAGGGTTCTCCTGTACGAGGCAGCCAGCTCCTTTAAAGAGGAGCCTGGGTTCTTAACCCCTGACAAGGCTCTCCTGCCAATTATAAACCCGCTTAAAGCATTATCCAGAACCATCTTCTCAAGCTCGCTGAAGCTTCTTACCTCGTTAACATAGCCCATTACGGTCTGCCCAACTATCTTTTCAAAGGGCGTTCTCTGAACAATCCGTTCCAGCGTGGCCATTCCTCATCCGTTCACCGTCCTTCCCCTCTCGTATGACGTTTTCGCCTGATGCTTCACCAAATCCTCCTGCTTTAAAACCCTATAAGGATTTCCGAAGCGTTTAAAAACGTTTTCCAAGCATGTTTAACATTTTTCTATGAACTCTGTCAGCAGGATGCCTGCTTGCCTACTTATCCTCTCCCCGGGTGTGAAAACCCTTATGTCGCCATACCCGAAGTCCACCACTACGTAAAGAGGAAACCCCTCGATTTCACGGGGCATCGGCCCCTCAACGTACAGCAGGGGCTTCCTAGTTGATTTAACCTGCATCAGGATACACTTGCCTTTCCTGAGGCAAACCAGGTCAGCCGGCCCAAGGCTTCCGCCGGACCTAACAGTCATCCAGCCGTACCTGTGGAGGAACATTCTGATCTTACGCTCAGCAAGATAGCCTCTCCTCTTAGGAGGACCCATGGATCGGGACCTAAACCCTCTTAATCAATTTAACGATTTCCATCCCGTCTACAAGCCCGAAGGACCCTTTAAGCCCAGAGTCCTCGTTGAAAGGCAGCCCGTCACCCTCCAAACATGGTTTCATCACGGCGAAGGGCGTCGGGTCCAACGTGTGGGTTCTAACTGAAACTGGCGTCGGGTGATCTACCAGAATGCTTATCGAAACATTCTCTTCAACGTTGTCAAGTATTTTTCTGAAAAGCCTCCTGTCCATTTCCTCAATAACCTTCACCTTGGTTTCGAAAGAACCCTCGTGGCCGGCTTCGTCGGGAGCCTCAACATGCAGATACACGAAATCGGATTCCTCAAGAGCCTTAACCGCATACGCAGCCTTGTTCTCGTAGCTAGTATCATAGTATCCCGTTGCCCCCGGTACTTCAGGAACCGCCATGCACGTAAGCCTACCAATCCCTTTTATCAGGTCTACCGCAGCTATCACCGCACCCTTTAAACCATGCTTCAAGGCGAAAGGCTCCAGCCTAGGCATCCTGCCATGGCCCCATATCCAAGCCATGTTCGCAGGCCTCTTCCCGGATTTCTGCCTAAGAGTGTTCACCTGATTTTCAGACAGAACCTCGATCGACTCAACCATCATCCTGTTAAGAACCCTAGCGTCCTCGTTGTCCGGCTTCAGCAAGTGCCTAAAATACTCTTCGCCAACAATATCGTGAGGCGGGGTGGCTGTCAACCCCTCCCCCCTCCCGGAGACGAAAATATTCCTGTAGCCGACGCCCGTGTAAAACCTTCCGACACTGCTAAACCTCCTGTTCAACACCGATATTAAGAGGCCAGCCTCCTCCGTCGAAACATGACCCCCGGAGTAGTCGACAACCCTGTTTCCCTCAACCGTTATAAGATTACACCTGAAAACAATCTCGTCACCACCGGCAGTTATGCCTCTGGCCGCAGCCTCCAACGGCCCCCTTCCAGTGTAGCAGGAGCAGGGATCATACCCTAGTATTATCAGGTTCGCGACATCACTGCCCCTAGGCAAGCCCGGCCGGAGTGTTCGAAGCATACCCATTCTTCCCCTCCTAGCTATTTCATCCATGCTGGGCTTCTCCGCGATTTGAAGCGGGGTTTTACCACCGGCTTCCTCAACCGGGTAGTCAGCCATCCCGTCCCCAAGTATCACCAGGTGTTTCAAGCCTCCTTCTAAATATTGGAAAAAGTTTTAAGATTTTCGAGCCGGTTTGATAAACTTATTAGGCTTAAGCCTTTTGAAAAACGCGGCTTGAAGAGGAGGACAGACCAGACGGATAAGATACTCGAGATGCTTGCTAGAAAGAGGCTTGACGAGGCTGAGAAGCAGCTGGATGGTTTAAAGCCTAGCGGAGGATTCGAAACGGGCTATTTAAGAGGCTTAAGAGGGATAATTCAGACGCTTAGGAAGCCTGTTGAGGGAAGCGTTATCGGAGAGCCTTCGGAGGAGCCGGAGAAGCAGGTGAAAAGCCTTCTGGAAACAGTTGAGACGCATTATCTTAGCTCTGAGGAGGAAGGCTACTTCGCAGCCTGGTTGGACTTCCTGGGGAAACTATCCAGTGGGGAATAGAGCATTATACAGCAGGAACCATGTGAAAAGCCAGGCTAGGAAGAAGCTTCCCACACCCTCCTTCCAGGTGGCACTCTCATCCTTAAGCCTGCCCCTGTAGAGCCTTTTGAAAAAATAGTATGTTAAGACATACGCTAAAACCATGTTTAGGAGAGCGCTTATTATCGAGGAGGGTGGACGCCAGAAGAAAGCGTGTAGAGCACCCAGTAGCGCTCCTAGGGCAACCCTAGTCCAGTACATGAGGCTTTCAGGTTTAAATCTGTACTCGCTCATTCATCTTGAGGTTGAGAGCCCCGAAAATAAGTCTTTCCAGCATCGACTACCTAGTGCTTTCCAGGGAGCTTTCCAGAGAGCTGCAGGGAGCATGGGTTGACAACGTGTACAGCCATCCTGAGTATGGATACTACTTAGTGGTATTCCGGAGCAGCGGGACTGTCAAGAAGCTCGTCATAATACCTGGTGAATCGTTGTTCCTAACCAACCGCGACTATCCTGTCCCGAGCACTCCTGAGAGCAGCGTATTGCAGCTTAGGAGACTGGCCTGCAACCTTAGGGTTGAGAATGTTGAGCAGCACGACTTCGACAGGATCATCGTCATAAGCCTTTCCAGGGGAGGGTTTAAAGCTAGGCTTATCGCAGAGGGTTTGAAACGCGGAGTCCTCGCCCTCGTCTCCGAAGACTGGCGTATTCTTTTCACCTCGAAAAGGATCGAGATGGAGGCTAGGTCGCTCAGAGAGGGTGAGAAATACGTTTTCCCACCGTCCAACATACTCGACCCCGCGAGTGCTCCCGGAAGCCTTGAAGCCTTGGAGAAGCATTCTTCAGAAAAGCTCAGCAGGCTGATAGCCGGCAGGCTGGGCTTCGGATCTAAAACGATGCGTGAAATCTGCAGGAGGGCGGGGCTGGATCCTGATTCAAGCGCTGAAGGAAAGATTCCGCTCGTAGTGGAGACAATCCGGATGCTTATCAAGGAGGCTGAGGAGTCTCCTAAGCCGCGAACCTATTATCGCGACGGTCACCCGGTCGACGTGTCTGGAATAAGGCTCCTCTCCCTCCAGGATGTTGAGCAGAAGGAGGCGGAAACCCTTTCACAGGCTTTAGACGAGTACTATGCTGCACTCGGGTTTGAAGCCCCGGGCGGGGAGGAGAGAGCATCCTTAGAGCTGGGTAGACTGGTTAGAGTAAGGGAGAACCTTGCTTCTGAAGTAGAGGCTTTAAGGAGCAGGGCTAGGATGATAATGGAGAACCTTGCAGGCTTCCAGAGTGTTCTAGACGCTGTAAGGAAAAGGGGGGAAGTGCCCGCTGGCTTCAAGATTCTTGAAACAGACTACGGAAAGAGGATTGTTAAAATATTGTTTAACGATTCCGAGTTCAAGCTTAGCCTTGATTCCTCAGCCGCGTCGAACGCTTCAAGCATGTTTGAAGAGGCTAAGAAAATAGAGAAGCATCTTTCCGAGATCGATGCCAAGATTCTGACGCTTAAGGAGAAGACCTCCGCTGAAAGGAGGAGGATGATTCCTGAGAAGAGGGCTGAAAGAAAATGGTATGAGAAGTTTCGCTGGAACCTATCGGTTAACGGTAACCTGATTCTAGCCGGCAAGGATGCTGGGACAAACGAGCTTCTTGTTAAGAAGCATGTTTCAGACGGAAGCATAGTGTTGCATGCAGACTTCACTGGGGCACCATTCGTAACCATACATAACGTTGAGAACCCTTCTGAGGAGGAGTTGAAGGAGGCTGCGCTGATGGCAGCATGCTACACCACGAGAGCCTGGGAGAACAAGTATGCTTCGCTCGACGTCTACTGGGTGAGGGGAAGCCAAGTGGGCAAGCAGGCTCCTTCAGGACAGTACCTCCCTAGGGGGGCGTTCATGATAAGGGGTGAGAAGAACTTCATCAGAAACGTGGAGCTCAAGCTCTGGATCGGTGTTGCTGACGATGGCGAGGTAGTCTATGGAAGCCTAAGCAAGGTGAAGGAGAAGTGTAGAAAGTACGCTGTAATCCTGCCGGGGGAAAAAGACAAGAATCGTGAAGCAGCTGCGCTCGCGAAGAAGTTTTTAAAAGATACGTCGCTGCCTCCTGAATCACTTCCCGAGCTGCTTGAGAAGATTCGCAGCATTATCCCGGGTAGGCATTGCGAAGCCCACTATATGCCACCCATCCCGCCGGAGCAGGGCGGCTAGCAACCTGTAAACCGCTGGAAACGAGTTAATGCTTAAAAGGCGAGGCAAGCTGGGGAAACCGGGTTGAAAACAGCTGGCAGAATAAGCAGGATCGCGGAGCCACCTCATAGAAGGATTTTGAAGGAAGCCTTGTCTAGGAGAAGCGTCGTGATGAACCTTAGCGTTGGAGACATTTTCATAGAGCCCCACCCGTTGGTTAAGGATGCGGTTAGGAAAACCTCTGAGGAAAGCAGCCTTACATACCCTCCAGTAGAAGGGTTTAACGAGCTCAGGAGCCTGATAGCTGAATACTTGAGGGAGAGCAGGGGTTTAGACGCCAAGGCGGAGAACATCCTGGTGACGGCGGGGGCTTCAGAAGCGTTTCTAGTAGCATTAATGACTGTGCTCGACCCTGGGGACAGGATTATTCTCCCAGACCCCACCTACCCTCAGCATTCGCTAGCGGCGAGCCTTTTCGACAATATCACGATAGACTACTATAGTCAGGACACTGAGGTTAGCGAGCAGGCCGCAGGGAGAAAAGAAGGACACGACCTCATACTGGTTTGCTCCCCAAACAATCCTACGGGCAGGATTGTTCCGCCAGGAGACATGGAGAAGCTTGTCGAGCATGCTCGGGAAAACAGCTCCATAATAATTTCCGACGAAACCTATTTAGAGATTTTTTTCGGGGAAAACAAGCCTGTCAGCCCGGGAAGCTTCGACCCCGGTCTTGAAAACACTATCATCATAGGGAGCTTCTCTAAGAACATGGGGATAACGGGCTTAAGAGTGGGTTTCCTAGCCTCTGACAAAAGCATGGTTAGCAGGGCGAGCATGGTTAGGTACGCCACCTCCCTAACCTCGAACACTCTGGGGCAGCGCGTAGTTCTTAAGACGCTTCCCCTTATAAACGAGATATCCGGATACGTGAGGATGAGTGTTGAGAAACGCCTCAGAACATTCATGCAGGGCTTTAAGAGAAAGGGTTTGCTGGATGTCTACTGGCCTCAGGGCTCGCTCTACATATTCCCATACTTACCTTTCAAATCCTTCGAGTTCTGCCTTGAGCTGGCTAGGGAGACAGGAGTAGTCCTGGCTCCGGGCCAGGGCTTCGGGCCCTCAGGCGAAAACCACGTTAGGATAAGCTTCGGAGCGAGAGAGGAAGACATAATAAATTCAATAGAGTTGTTAAACAGGTTTGAGCCTAAGGTTGAACGATGCTTTTAAAGAAGGCGGGGACGTTCTCCTTGTCTCACCTAAAGGGAAGAAACGGGTTGTGAAGATACAGGGCGATAGGATTCACACTCATAAAGGGTATATTCAGGTGGGCGACATCGTCGGCAACCAGCCTGGAATAGTAGTCAGAACCCACACTGGGGAAGAGATGCTTGCCCTTAAGCCTCTTCTCATAGACTATATTCCTAAGCTGGCTAGGAGGACGCAGGTTATGTATCCCAAGGACCTCGGCTACATGGTTTTAAGCCTCGGAATATCACCAGGCTTCAAGGTTCTAGACGCGGGTACTGGAAGCGGGGCCGCCGCAATGATTATGGCGAGCCTCGTCAAGCCGACTGGGAAAGTCTTCTCTTACGATGTTAACGAGGAATCCATAAGGGTTGCACGGAGAAACCTTGAGAGAGCCGGGCTGCTGGAATACGTGGAGCTGGTGCGCGGAGACGTTAAAACCACGGTTTTCAAAGAGTTTTTCGACGCTGCCTTAATGGATCTTCCAGACCCCTGGGAAGCCCTGGGGAATGTTTCAGGGTTCCTGAAGCCGTCAGCCAGAGTATGCCTCGTCCTACCGACTATGAACCAGCTGGAGAAGGCTTATTCAGCAATGGCGGACTCCAGCATAGTGCATCTCGAAACCGTTGAGATATTTCTCAGAAGAATAAGGCCGTACCAGGGGAAGGTTAGGCCCGAGTCCCTGATGACTGGACACACCGCTTACCTTATGCTGGGCGTAAAGGTTTCGCGAGAAAACGTTTAAAAAGAGCGTGGAGAGAGTAGCGTCGGATTGGAGAAGAAAGAGGCGGTTTACTCTGCCGGAAACCTGCTGGTGCTGGTGGGCCTAGCCGTTCTCGCAGCATTCACATTCGTCACCAGCCTACAGGTCACTGGCTTTCTAAGAACAGGAGTCAACCTTTTCAGCTCCATCCTCATCCTCCTAGGAGCGGTACTCCCATTCCTGATTAAAGAGATGGAGGCTGCGCAGAGAATGAGGAGTATTGGGCTAAGGTGCTTCGTATCAAGCTTCATGATGTCAATACTGCTTCTGGCTCAAACAATGCTAAGGGGGTTCGCCTCCACAGTGCCGATTTTAGCGTCGCTAGCATTAGCATTATCCGGCATAGCGGCATACTTGTTTTCCAGAGCAGGGAGAATCGCCCCCCCATCCGTCAGGGAGATACTCCTCTTAGTCTCAGTTATAATAGTGTTTTCAGCGCCGATGATCCAATTGCTCCTAGGGGATCTTGGAGTAGACGCTAGTGCCGCAAGAATCCTGTCGATCAGCCTGTTAATCGTTTTCACCGGAGTGCTATACGTTTCGCTAAAGAGGCCCGGCACCGCTTCTGGAGCCGGCTCAGGCGGAAAATAGGGCTTCGCTAAGCCGCTTGATGCGTAACGCTTAATACCGTCTTGAAAACAGTATGAACAGGGTAGACCAGGCTCCTGCCCGGGGGAAACCCTGAAGCAGGCCTCAACGTCTTGAGGAGGGCACAAGCCGCCTTGACCATGGGGACTGGGCGTGAAACCCGTGGAGAGGTTGAAGCAGCCTTCCCAGGGTGTTGCGGAGTAAAAGCATCCTCCTCAGGCTTGTTTAAAAGCGGATTGGGGAGGGTGAGCCTACTAGCCTGGGCCCAAAACTTGTAATTCATGAAGGCGGGGACAGGATTAGAGCGCGCGCTATAGGCTTCCTCATATCCAGCCATGTTCTGCCAGAGTTGCAGAAGGCTTGCTCATGGGTTTGCCTGATGCATGGGGGAAAGGCTATTGAGCAGGATTATGTGGAAAACCTTTTAGAAAGATACTCATCCATGGTCTATGCGTTAAAGGTCACTAAGCCAGATGAGCTTGCAACTGCTTTGCGCGGCTTAGGTTTAATGGTTAAGTTGAAAAACAATACCCTATACGTCAAGGGGGACGCCTCGGCTATACGCTGCGAGGTCCCAAGGTTAATTAGCCGAACTGGTTGTGAGCTCGTTAGCTTCCACCGGCTTGGGAGAAGCTTGGAGAATGTTTTCGTAAAAGCTTTGGAGAGAAAGAATTATGGTTGCTAAGTTAATCGATAAACCGATCGTCGAAACCATCAGGTTTGAGCTTGAGAAAATCTGGTCGGCCCCATACGTGGGTTTAATACTCATGCTGCTAATCCTAGGAGGCCCTGGGAGCGCAGCTCCAATGGAAGTTAAAGAATCAGCGTTTGACATAGCTCTCTCTAGCCTAGGGAGCTTTAAAATCCCATTCTTATGCCTGATAACGATTCTGACGTTTGCAAACTCCTTTGGCAGAGACATTGAGCAAGATGTTTTAATGGGCGAGTTCACTCTCCCAGTTAAGAAGGAGGCTTTGTTCATAGCTAAGTTTCTAACGAATTTCTCGGCAATACTGCTAGCGGATTTAGTCTCCACAATTCTATCAGTATGGATTGTAACCGCATCGATACCTCCTATTCCCATTCTGACTATTATCCTCGTAGATGCGATCGTCCTACTTCTTTTCGCCTCAACCAGCATTCTAATGAGCATGATATTTAGAAGTAGATTCGGGGCCATGATAGTAGCAATTGCACTCTATTTTCTCGAAAGCATCCTCCTACTTGACGTGTCCTTATCGATAAGCCCTACAAATCCTCCGAACCTAGACCCTACGTATCTCCTGTTAAAGCTAATTCTTTTAGTGGAATTAACGGCCTATACTTGGGGCATAATCCTAATTCACCTCCTATTACCCTTGATACTGCTTATCTTCTCATACTTCTTTTTCAGGGAGGTGTTACAGCTTGATTAAGCCCTCTAAACTCCGATATGTCGGAATAGTGCTGCTGATGATCGGCTTAGGTATTTCCATTTTAACTGTCTTGCGGGGCCCCTCTCCCTACGTCTTCGCTACTAGGGTTGGTCTTCCTGAGAACTCCACCTCTCCCCTATTTTTGCCTCAAATCTGGCCCCCTAGAAATGTTAGGATAGCTACCTCTTTAGGCAGTAGGGAAATCAGCATCCTGATCCTCGATAAACATAATTACGAACTATTCATGGAGACTGGAAATGCCACCCTATTAAGGAATTTAGAGAGGAAAGCTTTGTTAATCTTGAAATACCGGTTAGAGGAGAGTATTATGTTGTTTTAAGGAATAAAGGAGCCGTATTCATAGAAGGGGAAATAGTACTCACGTTTTGGGGTTTTGAAAGAGACCTTGCATGTCTGTCAATAGCTTTAGTTATTCTCGGAGTAATGTTTTTAGCTTGTGCAAGGTTTTTAACCTCAGGCGTTAAACAAGGCGGATACGATTTAAATAGCGAGGATTTTCAAAGAGGGCGAAGTTATTTACTCAAAGATGCGGAGTTAAGGAGGAAATTGGAAAGAGAAATCTACATGAAAATACTTACGCGCGCTTGACAAACGTTTATGTAGGCAGGGTGCTGAAGAAGAGGCTCGGAGTGGATGAGGCGAACCCGCTTAAAAGCCTTTTAACAACTGGCCGTAGGATCATACTATGTTGTCATTCTTAAGGATGAGCGGCCTTTTAACCCTTAACCCTCGAGTCTCATCCTTCATATCTCTTAAACCTCCCTCCGTGTTGACGAGGCTTGAACAGCTTCTCAGAGACTTCAGGGAAAAGCCTTCCTACTATGTTGACATGCATATTCATTCGAAGTATAGCAGGGCCACAAGCCTAGACATGACTCTTGAGAACATTGCTTTCTCCGCCAAGCTAAAAGGTCTCAACATAGTTGGCACCGGGGACTGCACGCATCCCAAGTGGCTTAGGGAGCTTAAGAAGAGCCTTGTAGAGGAGAGCCCCGGGCTCTACAGGCTTAGGAGCGAAAAGAACCCTGAGAAGGCCACGCTTTTCATACTCCAGGGCGAGGTTAACACGGTTTACCAGGACGGGAGCGCCGTCAAAAGGATCCACCACGTGGTTCTCTTCCCCGACTTCGAAACCGTTAAACAGGCTTGTGACGCTATGGCGCATATTGGAGACCTGAGTGCTGACGGCAGACCCTTGTTGAAATGCAGCTCACCCGAGCTCGTGGAAATCTTAAAGAGTGTTTCAGACGATATTGAGGTTTTCCCGGCCCACGTGTGGACTCCCCATTTCAGCATTTTTGGTGTTCACGGTTATAATAGTGTGAAAGATTGTTACAAAGATAAGTATAGTGAGATACATGCTCTCGAAACAGGATTATCCTCGGATCCGTTGATGAACTGGAGGGTTTCGAGCAACGATCGTTACACGCTGGTTTCAAACAGTGATTCCCACTCTTACTATCCCTGGAGGCTTGGCAGAGAAGCCAACCTGATGCTTCTAGAAGAATTGAGCTATAAGAGCATAATAAACGCAATCCGTAAGGAAGGAAATTCTAGAATAATTCTAACTGTAGAAACCCATCCGGAGTACGGAAAGTACTACAACTCAGGATGTCGACGGTGCGGGGTTTCGGTCGAGCCTCGTAGGTATTTCAAGCTCAAGGGGATATGCCCGGTTTGCGGCAGGAAGCTTACACTCGGTGTGGAGACGCATATAGAAGAACTCGCCGACCGTCCTAAAGGGATTAGACCTGGAGACGCTGCAGACTATGTTCACCTAATACCCTTGTCCGAAATAATAGGCTACGCTTACTCTACGAGCCCGGGTTCCAAGAAGACCTGGAGCATTTACTACAGTCTAGTAAGAGATTTTGGAAGCGAGTACCGCCTGCTTATTGAAACACCTGTTGAAGAGATTGCGAAACGCGACAAGAGGCTGGCCCAGGTGGTTGACCTGGTTAGAAGAGACATGGTGAGAATCAGGCCGGGATACGATGGGGTTTATGGGGAAATTGAGGGCTTCTACCGCCAAAGTAGCCTAGCGGACTTTGGGAACAAGCTCGCCCACAAGAAATATTAACAGCGTAAACCGAGAATCAAATCATCCTCATATCCTTGATTCCATAATTCTAAAAGAGCTTTTTATGGAACTAGATATTCGTCCGACCCCCTTCTAGCGTGCACTAGAGATCAAGGCTTCTACAGCCAGGGCAGGCTGCATGCCTTCGTGAAAAGTTGAATCCTGCGTCGAGGAATTTTGAAAGCAGGTGGCAAGCCTAGGCTTCTTTAAGCCTCAAGTAAGCCAGCTGCTTAGGCATGTAGTTGACCCTCTTGGTGGAGGGCCTAGTGCCGTATTCAACAGTCCTGCCTATCGAGTCGAGGAGAACCGGCATTAGTTCACATCCCCTCATCCTTCCCAGTCCGCCGCGCACAGCCTCCCTCTCGGAGAAGACCGTAGTATCGTCTTTCCTCAAGCCCCTTGAGGAAACGAGTATTGGAACAGGCTCTCCAGAGTGCATCCCCCTGTCGCAAGGCGTAGTATGGTCACCAGTCACGACAATCGTGGTGTCAGTCAAAACTGATTCATTTATCAGCCTAAGGTTATCTTCAAACCTCTGTATGAACTCGTATTTCGCAACAGGGTTCCGACTATGGCTGGCAACATCCGTGCCCTTCAAATGAAGGTATACGAAGTCATACTTTTCCAGCAGTTCAAGGGCCTTGCTCAGCTTCCCGGCGATGTTAGTGTTTAGAAGACCGTTAGCCCCCTCAACCCTGTATATATCCATGCCTGTTGCCCGGCCTATCCCCTTGTAAAGCAATCCTGCGGCTACGCAGGCAGCGTTAAGATCCCACTTCTCCCTGAAGCTAGCCATCCTTCTCTTAACCCCGGGGCTTCTCACGAGTATAGCGTTAGCCTCGAGACCCTTCTCAGCCCTAGTCCTGTTCAACTCGTGGCGGCTCAGCCTTCTAATCGCCTCTATGGTTATGCTGTTAACAAGGTTGGCGAGCCTCTCAGCACCCTCCCTATCCCTAGCCTCTTCAACAGGCTGGCATAGTATAACAGGCTTGCCTTCAGCATGAGGATCATTATCAGTAACCTCGTGCGACAATCCTTCGCCTGAAACAATCATGACGAACCTGTGCTCTGAAAGAGGCTGGAACCTTACTTTAAACCCTTGGAAGTCGCCGAGCTCCTCGTTAAGAAAACGAGTGAGCTCCCTCGTCTGCTCGCTGCCTATTCTCCCAGCCCGCCTGTCAACAACCACAGGGTAACCGTTCTCAACCCTGACGGTTGCAAGATTACCCCTGAAGGCTATCTCGCCCTCCTCAAGCTCAACACCCTCGCCCAAGGCTTCAATAGGACCTCTTCCGAAATATTCTCTCTCAATATCGTACCCGAACATGACTAGGTGTGAAACATCGCTGCTGGGCGGAACCCCGGGGGCGATGATATCCATCAACCCCTGGGAACCGTTCTCCTTAAGCCTTTTGAAACCCGTTGAGTTAGCCTTTTCAAGCGGTGTGAAGCCGTCTAGCTCCCTGTAAGCATGGTCGCCAAGCCCGTCCAGCACTATGAACAGTATCCTCTCAGGGTTCAACCCTCACGGTTCATAATGGCGCCGGTGTTTAAACTTTGCTCAGGAAGCCTGGAGTCAGCTCCGGTAGTATAACAGTATCGGCAGAAACCAGGTGAAGCAGGCTGTTGAGAAAAGCATGATGAAGGAGAGTAAAATAACTGGTGTAAGGCGGTAAGCGTATGCTAAGAGCAGCATAAGCATTGAGGCAACAGTCAGAAGAATAAGTATTCTCAGCATTTCCCTGCCGTGCAAAGCCACTAAGCCGGTTTTAGAAAAGGCCTCTAAAACAAGGAAGACTGGGAAAACATACATTAACCCTGTTAGAAGGCCGGCTGTTAAAACGGCTCCGACCAGCCCTATTTGAAGATAGAGAGAGAAACATGTCGACAACGCTACTGCCGCAGGGAGAAAAATGAACCTGAGTAAAGACCATCCTGGTAGGCTCAACAGGCTTCTCGAAAGGCTCGCGTAGGAAGGGGTGAGCCAGTTGAGAAACTCCGAGTCCAGTCCCCCCCTGCTCGCAACAGTATTCCTGAAGAAGTACAGGTTTTCAACAAGATTATGCAGCCCGGCGGCGTCTAAAACATCGCCAATAACCCCCCGGTCTGCAGCGCCTTCAGCCTGCGCACACACCCTGCTTAAGCCCTGGTTAAGCAGGAGCAGGGCGAAAGCTGAGGCGAACAGC
Organism: Thermoproteota archaeon; assembly: GCA_049700215.1. GTDB lineage: Archaea > Thermoproteota > EX4484-205 > EX4484-205 > JAAOZP01 > JAAOZP01. Next base: position 66,401 of record JBNAVT010000006.1, on the reverse strand, counting down.
AGCTGCTCCGAGTGCCTACCCATTTGAACAGAGTTATCGTGCGCAGCCCTGTCTTTTTAGTTTTTCCTAAGAGCGTGTAAGACAGCGCCGCCACTCTTACACCGGCTTACTGCGCGTCGGGGAACAGTTTTTCTCCTGGGAAGCGTATCCGCATGCTGGAAAGAAGCGTGGCACAATAGGCGGTATGAAGCTAGACTGGCACCCGCCTGGCCACTGGCTTATGGGGCGGAGTATTGAAACCAGTCTTGAAAGCACAAGCGTGAGCCGGCTTCAGAGGGAGGCAAGCCAACACTCTTGAAAGCCGTGTACGTAAAACATGATACAGAATGGTCTTTAAATATGGTTGTGTCGCCATTTTACAAAAAAGTCGTTATATACGTTTAGCGAAATATTAAATGTCGAGATGAGGAAAAGCACGGTGAGCATGCTGGCAGCGTTTATGGTTACGTTAGTGTTATTGTCTAACCCGGCCTATGCTTACATCTGGGTTGACGACGTGTGGCAGCCGACTGGACAGGAACCCGTTAAACCAACGATCAGCGGATGCGTTTTCTACGATGCTGACGTGAATGGTGAAAGGGATGCGGGGGAGCCAGTGTTAAGCGGCATAATCGTAGAGCTCTGGGTGGGCGGGGACAGGGCTACGTTCACGACAACCGGCTTAACCTATAGTTTCTACAATACCTGGGGAGAGTATACTGTTAAAGTAGCCTTGGCGGAGAACTGGGTTAGCACAACTCCCCAGGCTGTAACATTGACAGTAGGACAGGGGGAGACTATTGTTAATGACTTCGGCGTTGTACGCGTAGGATGCTACGGCGGCGGCCACACGCGAGGGTTCTGGAGCAGCAAGAATGGTGAAGACAAGATTAAAGACGACCCCAGCGGGGAATCTACGGAGCTTAAAGCTCTAGCCGGCCTCAACTTGAGAACCCGAGACGGAGAATACTTTGAACCTAAATCATATTCTGAGCTTAGAAGCTGGCTCCTGGGTGCCGACGCGACTAACATGGCTTACATGCTGTCCGCCCAGCTTGCAGCCATGTTTCTAAACGTCGAAGCAGGCTTCGTCAACCCAAGTGCGCCTGTCTACGCACCCGGCGTAAAGGCTGGAACTGACTTCCTGACCATCAGCGAATTAATGGAGATAGCAGGCTATTCGCTTGGGCTTTACAACTACACGTCCAGCGGGGATCCTTACAGGGCTTATCAGGAACTTCTGAAGGATGCGCTTGACGCTGCAAACAATAATCTGAACTTCGTCTGTGCAACACCCTAGCATGCATCCATAATCTTACTACGAGCCTGTTCACACCGTAGCCTCGAATAGTGGATCATGTATCAGACAGCCCTAAACGCTTCTAGTGCTGCTTCAATAGGCTTAACGCTATCAGCCTAAGCTCGTCAAAACATCATAGAGCTAAGCGGCGAGGGCTTCCCCTCCCTTTAAAAACGTTGAGGAAAAACGAAATGACGAGTCCTTGCAGCCCATTTCGACCTATAAGCCTAAAACAAAGGTTTAAACATGAAAGAAACGTAGCCTACCCATGGTTATTTCGGCAGGGTCTCGGGGAGACGTTGAAAACACGGCTCGGGAAATAGGGTCCCGGCTTGAGCTTTTCATAGACGATTGGCTCATAGCGGAGATGAGGGGCGTGGAGCTGAGGCTGCACAACCCGGTTCCACAGGAGGTTGCAATAGTATTCAACCAGCCTTGGGAGGGGAATACCTCAGGATACGTGACGGTTTTTAAAGACGACGGTTGCTTCAGAATGTACTACCGGGGGTCGAACCATAATCTGGAAACCGGGGAGGCAACGCACCCGGAGTTCACATGCTACGCTGAAAGCACTGACGGCGTCAACTGGTTTAAGCCCCAGCTCAGCCTGTTCGAGTTCAACGGGTCTAAGCGGAACAATATTGTTTGGAAGGGGATTGGCACGCACAACTTCACACCATTCAGAGATTCAAACCCAAACTGTCCGTGTGAAGCGGCTTACAAGGCTCTGGGAAGCGGAGGCGATGGGCTCTATGCATTCAAGTCTTCAGACGGGGTTCATTGGGAGCCAATGTCTAGCCGGCCAGTTATAACGAAGCCGGCAGTAACGGAGTACGCGTTCGACTCGCAGAACCTAGCTTTCTGGGACAGTGTTCGAAGACGCTACACTGCTTTCTTCCGAGGCTGGCGCAACGGGGTGCGCGACATCTTAACCTGCTCGTCTGAAGACTTCACAAGCTGGACTGAGCCCGAGTGGCTGGACTACGGTGACGCTCCAAAAGAGCACCTTTATACTAACGGGGTCACCCCATACTTCCGGGCGCCGCATGTTTTCATAGGGTTCCCCATGCGCTTCATCCCGGAGAGGGAGAAGACACTCCACCGTTACAAAGGCGTATCCGACACTTTACTCATGAGTAGCCGCGACGGTCTACATTGGCGCCGGTGGACTGAAGCATTCATTCGGCCTGGACCAATGCCTGAGCGCTGGATCAACCGTAACAATATGACTGCATGGGGAATGCTGGCTACTGAATCCGGGCTCACGAATGCTCTGGTCGAGCTTTCACTCTACTCGAGCGAGGGCTACTATACTGCCGGCAACCGTCTCCGCCGCTTCACGCTTCGAATAGACGGCTTCGCCTCTGTCCACGCGCCTTACTCTGGAGGCGAGCTCGTCACCCGCCCGCTTGTTTTCAACGGGCGAAGACTATTGCTTAACTACTCCACGTCGGCCGCGGGAGAAGTGAAGACGGAGATTCTGGGCGAGGATGGTAACCCTGTTCCAGGCTTCACGATGAAGGAGTGTGAAGAGCTTTATGGCGACGAGATTGAGGGCGAGGTCTGCTGGAAATCCGGCTCAGACGTAAGCAGGCTCTCAGGCAGGGTTGTTCGCCTACGCTTAAGGATGCGGGATGCTGACATTTATGCTTTGAAAGCGTGTTGAAGCGATTATTGACACCTGAGGTGGAAAAAACTTTTAAGCCGAAAAGACGCTGGTTTTCCGAGGCTTCCACGATGAAGACAGCCTATTTTGCCGGAGGATGCTTCTGGGGTGTCGAATACTTCTTCAAGAGGGCTAAGGGAGTGGTTTCGACGAGAGTCGGCTACATGGGTGGGAAAAAGGAGAACCCTACTTATGAAGAAGTCTGCAGCGGAGCCACTGGGCACCTGGAGACGGTGGAGGTTGTTTACAACCCTGAGGAAACAAGCTTTGAAGAGCTTGCGAAGCTGTTTTTTGAAATCCATGATCCTACTCAGGTTAATCGCCAAGGGCCGGACGTTGGAGAACAGTATCAGTCGGCAATTTTCTACCTGGATGGGGATCAGAAAAGGATTGCTCAGGAACTTGTGTCTAAACTTGAAGGCAAGGGGTATAGGGTTGCGACTCAGCTCAGGGAAGCCGGTGTTTTTTGGCCGGCTGAAGAGCATCATCAAGACTATTACGGGAAGACTGGTGGAAAACCGTATTGCCACTTCCACGTCAAGAGGTTCTGATAGATTAAAGGAACGGTTGTTCCCATAGGCTTCAGGCTAGAAGCTGAAAACCCGGAGGCAGCCCCTCATTTCCCCACCTCGTCCTGGTTTTGGCTCGACAAGGATTATGTTGCAGAAAAGTATTTAAACAGTTGAACGTTTTGCAGCCTAAGCATAGGGTGGGGAAGCGTGGACGACCAGGAGGAGACGGAAGGTGCTTCAGATGAGACCAACCAACATTCTACAAGGCTTTCACACAGACACGGGTTCAATCCCATACTATTCCTCCACGCGCTTCCTCGCGTTGGGCAACACGGTTGAAAAGCCAGCGGGCTTCAAACACGAGTTTACCAGTGCCCTAAGACAGTCTTTAATAGCGTATGCCTTCAACGTCTTCGGAATAGCGGCGGGCACGATTGTCGCCTACTTCCTCGGGATTTTTCAAAGCTTCCCATGGGCTTTCATCATCTACCCTCCGATACTTAGTGCAAGGGGAGTCATAGGAGGATTATTCTGCGGCCGTCTGAGCACAGGGCTACACCTAGGAACCGTGCAGCCACGCTTTTCAAAAAACACTCGAAGCTTCCACCTGCTGCTCCATGCGACGGTCGTCCTAACCTTTGAAGCCAGCATACTCATGGGGCTTATCGCCGCAGCTCTATTCACCTTGTCCCGCAGCAGCTTGACGCTGGAATTCTTCAGCATTCTGATCGTCGTGACATCGACGATGGCCTTATCACTGATAGTAATCTCCCCGCTCGCAATAGTAGCGTCCATCCTTTCCTTCAAACACGGCTTGAACCCGGATATCGTGCTGTACCCTGTGGAGTCGACAATAGCTGATCTGCTAATAACCCTACTCTACGTCGGGGTGTTAACCGTTTACGCTTCCAACGGTTTAGAAGGGCAATACATACTGGCTTCAATAAGTTTAACACTGCTTTTTTGCACAATATATTTCACTATTCGAAACCTTAGGGAGAGGGAGTTCGTAAAAACCTTGAAGGAGTCTCTTCTGACGATAATTCTAGTATCCATCATCATAAACATAGCTGGATCAACCTTCGGAAAAATATCGGAGGTCGTCGAGGAAAGAAGAGAGATATATACTGTTTATCCAGCGTTAATAGACACGATTGGGGACGTTGGGTCTGTCGTAGGCTCAACCGCCACGACGAAGCTTGCCCTAGGCATTCTCAAACCCACCTTCTCTTCAATAAAACATCATTTTTTAGAGGTTTCCAGCGCGTGGGCAGCCTCGCTGATAATGTACTGCGTCTACTCGATTCTGTCTCTAATTGTTCAAGGTATTTTCACCCTGCCTAATTTCCTGAGTTTCACCGCTTTACTGCTCATCGCGAACACGATAGCCGCGTCATGCATAATACTAGTATCATACTCGGTCGCAATCCTAACTTACCAGAAGGGGTTTGACCCTGACAACTTCGAAATACCGATTGAAAGCTCCCTGGCTGACAGCCTGACTTCCATAGCCCTGCTTATTTCCCTCTTTATAGTAGGCTAAGGAAGAGTTACTTACGAGAATAAGATTTAAAACATTCCCTGCCACTCTCCTTCAAGAGATAAAGGCAAATGCCTGAGTTTGAGAAGATAGAATACAGGCCTAAACCGGTTCGGGAATTGCTTCTGGAGATGAAAAACCTCTCCGAACTCATGATAGACCTGGCTTACTCCGCAGCCCTTTTTAACGATAAGGACCTGGCTGAAGAGGTTCTGGAGCTTGAGAGAAGAATCGATACGCTTGCATACCTTTTAGACATGACGATCATGATAGCTGCGAGGAACGCTGAGGACGCTGAGGCTCTAGCCGGGGTTGCGAAAGTAGCTGGGGCAACCGATAAAATATCAGATGCCGCCGGAGATATTGCCGCGATAGTTAAGCAGGGCATAGGCATACATCCCATTGTCGCCGAGATTTTTGAAAGGGTTGAGGAGCATATTGCGAGAGTCAGGGTTGAGGGAAAATCAATACTAATAGGTAAAAAGATCGGTAAACTTAACCTGGCTGCAAAAATGGGCGTTAACCTGATAGCTATAAGGCGGGGCAAAGAATGGATAGTGAAGCCTGAGGACGAGGAGAAACTTATGCGTGAGGACATTCTTATTGTGAGGGGAGCCCCGGCGGGGATTAACCTGTTCAAGGAGCTTGCGGAGGGAAGAAGGAGGAGAACAGGGGTTGACAATGCAGCAGCAAGGCGGTAGCGAAGGTTTCGACAAAATTGTTGAAAAATTCGTCGAGCTTAAAAACACTTCAGAGCTTATGATTGACCTAGCCTATTCGGCACTATTGTTGAACAACAGGGAGTTGGCTGAAGAAGTGCAGAGGCTTGAGGAGTATGTTGACAAGCTTCACACAGAATACGAGATGGCAGTACTCTTAAGCAGGTTTAAAGAGGAGGAGGCGAAGGGGATCCTCGGCCTAATAAGGCTTGGCGTGGTTACGGAGGAGATAGCTGACGCCGCGGCTGAAATAGCTGAAGTAGTTTTGAGAGGCATAGAGCCGCACCCGGTAGTTAGACTAGTCATAGAGGAGGCTGATGAAACCGTGACATACGTGCCTGTTTCCGAGGGCTCGCCACTAGTCAACAAGACTCTCTGGGAGGCAAGAATACCTGAGGAAACCGGTATGTGGGTTCTCGCGGTGAAAAGAGGAGAAAAATACGTGAGGCCCAAGCCGGACTTAAAGATTGATGCCGGAGATGTTCTAATAGCCTTCGGGTATGCTGAAGGCGAGGAAGACCTTAGAAAACTGGCGTCGCCGAGCAGCTAGATTCTATTCAGTTTGCTGAAAAACATATATAACAAATCCAGAATCCGCCTGATTGGCTAAGCATGAAGGCTACAGGGGAGCAGGAGCGCAACGTTATAAAATACTATGAGAAGACTGCTGAAGAATATGATAAGGAGTATGAAACACCATACTTTAAGAAGCTGTATGACAAGATTACTTGGCGCTATATAGAGCCGTATCTCCCGGAGTCGGGCGTCATGCTGGATGCGGGCGGGGGCACTGGAAAGTGGACCATCCCCATCGTTGAAAAAGGCTTGAAAGCGGTTCTCTACGACATATCTAGGGAAATGTTGAACGTGGCTAGGCGCAAGATCGTTGAGAAAAGCCTTGAAAACATGGTTGTCTTTAAGGAGGGCGATATATGCGAGATAGATTTTCCCGACGATAGTTTCGACTTTGTCCTCGCCGAGGGAGACCCAATATCTTATTGCAGCAATCCTGATAAAGCAGTCGAGGAACTGGCTAGGGTTCTTAAACCCGGGTGCTTCATGGCTGCTGGATTCGACAGCCTGTTCAGCGTTGTAAGGGGCATGCTGGTTCGCAAGGGGCCGGAGGAGGCCTTCAAAATCCTTAAGGAGAGAAGGTTTTTCGCGGAAGCATGGGGTTTCTACTGCTGGGCTTTTTCACCATCCGACCTTAGGAGCCTCTTTGAGAAGAAGGGTTTAGAAGTCGTTAAGATAGTCGGCAAGACCGTGGCCTACGTCTCCAGGCCTGAAACCGTGGCGCTTCTCCAGGATGAGGAGAAGGCTGAGAAACTCCTGGAGCTGGAGCTGATGCTTTGCGAGGAGCCCTCCATAGTAGGCTATGGGGGTCACCTCCATATCGTTGCGAAGAAGAAAAAACCCTCAACCGGCTGAGACCGCGCGCGCTCAAACCATTAAGATACGGTTGCTAGGCGAAACTCTTGTGGTAAGGGTTCAGGTTGGAGCCCAGAGGCTCCGTGTTCCCAACAAGATGCTCCACGTTCAACGGCAGCCTATTGTAAACCCCGACTTCCCCGCCCTTCTTCCAGAACGCGTCCTCAATAACGTCGTAAATGGTTTCGAAGAGTGGTTTCCCCCTCTGCCTGAAGCCAAGCAGGGCAACGTCGATCATGAGAGCAGCCTGACTGCCCAGTGGCTGTGTAGTATAAGGCGTTACAGCCCCATACCCCTCTTGACACTCTGAGCAGCCAGTGTTATGGATAAACGTGTACGGCTCAACCGGTGTTGAAACCCCGTTAAAACCCGTGAGCCTCAGTCTTTCAAGATACTGCTTCCCCTGCCGGTCAATATAGTTCGAGGGCAAGCCCTCCCTGGCTGCCGTCTTAACCGCCTCCATCACGACGATGTAAAGCCCCTCCACAGCATTGTGGAAATCTCTCTGGCCCTTGGTCATCGGCTCGCCAACCCTGAAGGTCCTCCTTATTACTCCATGGTAACCGTTGAAAGTCGGGCTGACACCCATGGAGACCATGTCACCCCTCTGGATAACCCTGTTCGTCGCCGGGCCTATTACAGTATAGTTTCTTTCGCCGGATGTCACTATGGTTGGGAAGCCGGTTCTGCGTGCACCCAGCTCCCTCATAACGTATTCCCCGACGCCGGCGACCTCAAGCTCCCTCATCCCTGGTGTTGAAACAGCCAGCATAGCCCTGAAGGCAGCGTCAGCAATGACGTTAGCCATCTCGCATATTGCTAGCTCCCTGTCGGACTTCTCGTATTTTATGCGCTGCAGAAGCTCCTCGTCGAAAAAAACCTTGTTTACGCCGAAAACCCTGTGGAGCAGCATAACCTGCCCGTATGGTACGGCTTGCGGGCTTGACAGAATTGCTACGCGACTGTCCTCTGAAACCCCTATGCGTTTCAAAACCTCTCGGAGAGAAGTGAAGCGGGCGTGCCTATAGTCCTCGTCAGAAATCTGGAACTCTCTCAGGAAAACGATGTCTGCACCCGACTCCTCGACTGCCTCCTCTATGACATGACCACCCTCTGGGCCAGCAAGTACAACCGGCCTGCCTTCAGAGGGAATAAGAATACCATAGCGCTCTATTATTGGGTCGAAGACACCAGCGAGCCAAGCGATGTCAGACCTGTCGAGCTCGCTGCCGCACGCGTACGCGAGGCCGTAGCCTTTCAAGCTCATCCTGTTTTGAAGAATACTCCATCTTTTCTCATACTCCTCCCTGGTTATTCTGAGGCCAAGGTTTATCTTGGGCCTGGTTTCCTCGATTATCTCGGCGGCGATAAAGCTTATTTCCCTTTGGCTCAGCCTGCTAGCCAAACTTGTTCACCATCCGGCTTGCACATGATTAACCTGCTTAAGCTTATATGTGTTCTCCTCCAAGCGGAGCCATACTGTGGTTCATGCAGGCAACCTTATAAGTTTCTATTGAGTTGTAGCAGCCAAGGTTGGAGAGAAACAGGATTGTGCTAGCAGTGGGCGCGCACCCTGATGATGTTGAGTTTTTAATGGCGGGCACTCTTGCTCTCCTCCGTAGAAAAGGATGGAGGATTTTCATCGCGACGGTTTGCACAGGAGACATGGGGTCAATAAAGCTTAGGAGCCAGGAGATCGCCAGCATCAGGTTCAGAGAGGCCGAGAAAGCCGCGAGAATTCTCGACGCACCCTACGCGTGTCTCGGAGAATCAGACCTGCATCTGGTTTTTGAAAACAGGACTCGTTTCAAAGCAGTGGAGCTTATGAGAAGAGTTAACCCGGACATCGTCATAACTCACTCGCCGGAGGACTACATGATAGACCACCAGTTGACTGCAGACCTCATGTGGGACGCTTGCTTCAACGCGTCGATACCCAACTACGTGACGAACCATGCTAACCCTGCGAAGCCGACTAGTAGAATACCATTCCTGTTCTACGCGGACGCCATTGGAGGCAGGAACAGGTTTGGCGAGAAGGTTCACGCGGGTTTCTACGTGGATATAGGCTCGACGATCAGAGTTAAAGAGAGAATGCTTGCTCAACACAGAAGCCAGAGAGAATGGTTGCGCGCGCAGCACGGCATAGATGAATACATACTTCAGATGAGACGGTGGGCCATGGAGAGAGGCTCGGAGGTCGGAAGGAAGTATGCGGAAGCTTTCCGCCAGCACAGGGGCCACCCGTTTCCCGAGGAGAACGTTTTAGCTTCAATACTGGGTCCCTTCTGCATAATACTTTGACGGGATACGTGCTGCATTAGCCGTCGTAGCTGGCGCGCGCTTCCTCATCGCAGGCTACAAGTGGACATCGTATAAGGCGTTTGACGAAAGTAAGCCCGTTGTCAGCTTTCACGCAAGCTACGATCTTAAAAGCTGGATGATAAAAAGAGTGTTTTGGAACTTCAAGGGAGAACCTCTCTCCCCTCTCCAGATCTGTCCAAGCGGTCCATATGCTTGGAACTATGAAACCTTCTACAGGCTGGTGGAGAACCTTGGTATAGGTATGACGGACCTCGGGTTCTTCCATGCCAAGAGTACTCTAGAGGAGCGTAGGAGGGTCGAGAGCGTTCTGAGGAGGAGCATTGACGCATGCATGCCCTGCTCCATGCTAAACATGGAGAGCCAGTTGATCACAGGGTATGATGACAAGCGTTTCTTATTGAAGCAGCCGTGGCCCTCCGTCGACCTAACTATTACATGCAAGACTCTCACGTTTGAAATGTGGAAGGAACTGGGGATGAAACTCATGTGACCTTCTTCAGCTTCAGTAAGACGGAGAAGGCTGATGAAAGAACCGTCATGCGCGCTTGACATGGTTGAGAATCCTGGAAAATGGATGTTCAAGCACTATTATGTTGGTCTTGGCTTATGACACGTGGGTGAAAGCCGTGAACTAGGGTTTAGGGTCGAGCCACGGGGACTGGTGGAACGGAACAGTATGAGCCGAGTGCATGGAAATGGCGTCCAGCTGCTTCATGGAGATCCCGTTGAAAAATGAAAGGCGCTGTTTCAGAAACAGCAAGAGAGCTGAGTAGTGAATACGGAAAAATTGCTAGGCTGCTTGACAAGGCTAGAGGCGAGGAGCTTGCCGACGATGCGAAGACGGAAGCGCTTCGTGAAGCGCGGAAAGCCGAGGAGTCTTGCATATGCCGGATTAAGGAGATTCTAAAAATAATGTAAAGGAAGACCTATTTCACCCCTCTTTACCACATAGATACGTGGATAAAGGCGATTAGTCGTAATGATTGTAACGCTTCCTGTTACGCAGCCAGAGCATAAACAGGGGTAGGGAGCCCAGCACGTTTATTGCCGCGGAAGCGTAGAATACTGCCTGCGGCGAGAATTGGGTCCAAATTAATCCTCCGATCGCCGGCGAGATCAGGGCCACCATCCCGGATATCAGGTTAATTATTCCGTATGCCGTGGCAACACCGGCTTGCGACCGATACTTAGCTATAAGGCTCTGCCTGCTTACGTTGTCCAGCCCGAACGTTAAGCCCCAGAGGAGTAGGATTGCGCTCGCCAGAAAGGGTTTTTCGAAATCGTGAAGAGAATCATGCATGGAGAGGTTGCAGCTATGTGGAAGGCGAAAGATATCTCTCCCCCATGCTTGTCAACTATCTTTCCACTCGGCAAGTGGCCGATCAAGATGCCCAGCTGCTCCGCGCTGAGCATCAAGCTTATGGTAGGCAGGGAGAACGCTAAAACATCTTCAGCATATATGGCTAGGTAAGGACCCTGAATACCTAATCCCAATGTGTGAAACATTATGCCTAGTAAGACTGCGAACAGTAACGGGTTTTTCAGACTACTCAAGCCATTCTTAAAATTCATGAAGGATAAACCGTCCCTTCGCCTCTCCTCAACCCTTTCTAACGCGGAGCCTAAGGATTCTTTTAAGAAAAGCATGGTGCCGCATAAGGTGGCCGACTCAAGAATCAAAGCTACCGCGAAAAGCCAGTAAAAGCCAAGTAATACGGCTATTATGCCAGCGATGGATGTTGCAATGATGCTGCTAAGGCTCTGCAGGAAAGCGAGTGTCGCATAGGCCTTGCCTCTTTTCTCTTTAGGCACCACATCTATGACATACGAGCTGCTGGAAGGACCCATGAAGCTCGTGCTCAAGCCTTGGAAGACCAGTGCTATGAGCAGCCAGAAAGGATCCTTGAATAAGAAGAGAAGGAGTAGAGTTAAAATGGAGAAGACAATAGCCAGCAACATCATTTTCTTCATTCCAAAGATGTCTGAGACTACACCGGATGGGAAGCTGGCTAGGCTTGACACTAAATCCCTAGCAGTGTTCATGAAACCGAATACGAGAATGGAGACGCCTAAAGTACCTGTGATATAGAGACCGAGCAGAGACCCATAAAGGCTACCGGCGAAACTCATAACGGCGTTGACGAATGAGAGAACGCGAAGATTTTCGTCTAAAACCAGGTAATCCGAAAGCCTGTTGATCATCCTTCTGAGCAGACCCATAAGATCCTGTAGGGGTGCCGGCCTAAAACGGAGAATTTAAATTTTTCATCCTCATTTTCTCCCATTCATCTTACAAGAAACCTCGTAAGGCTTTTATAGTTAGAATTACAGTTTCAAGGATGATGCATGCTATACCACAGCGGATCGTGTTGGTGGATGAAGGTGAAAGCCCCTACCGCATCATCATACCTGTGGACGCAATCCCGTCGGAGCACTATGCTGCTGAAGAGCTACAGAAATACTTTGAGCGCATCAGCGGCGTGAAACTCCCTATTACTGCAGACGACCAGCCGATGGTAAGCCATGAAATAATGCTTGGCGACAACAAGCATCTGCAAAGCTTAGGATTGCGTGTTGACCTGTCTAAACTTGGCTCAGAAGGCTTCCTGCTTAGAACATTCAGCAATCATCTGGTGATAGTTGGCGGCAGGCCCCGTGGAACGCTTTACGGTGTCTACGCCCTGCTGGAGGAGAAGCTCGGCGTCCGCTGGCTCACTCCTGAAGTGGAGCATGTGCCCAATATGACGCGTATCGAAATCCCTTCCCTAGACGAGATGCAGAAACCGGTTTTAGAGTATCGCGAAGTCTTCTGGACGGAGATGCTGCGGGACGCTGATTTCGCCGCCCGCCATAGGTTGAACGGGCACCATTACCGTTTAACTGAGAAACACGGTGGACGGGCGGCCGTATTCCATCCTTTTGTACACAGTTTAGACCAGTTAATACCCCGTGAAATCTGCGAGCAACACCCGGAGTTCTGGCCTATGGTAGATGGCAAACGTGTCAGCGGGTATGTTCAAAGATGCTTATCCAACCCTGAGCTTGTTGAAATCGCGGTTGAACGTGTGCGGAAATGGTTGGAAGAACACCCTGACGCGACCATCATCGATGTTTCGCAGAACGACACTGGCAACTGGTGTCAGTGCCCAGAATGCAAAGCATTCGACGAGGCGGAGGAGAGCCCAGCCGCGTCGCTCATCATGTTCGTAAACAAGATCGCTGAATCCGTTGAACACGATTACCCGAACGTTCGCGTGGAGACACTCGCCTACCAGTATAGCCGTAAGCCTCCGAAAACCCTTCGCCCCCGGGGAAACGTTATAATCAGGCTCTGCTCCATTGAGTGCTGCTTCTCCCACCCGTTGGAAAGCTGCCCGTCGGAGGAGAACAAGAGTTTCCGCAGAGACATTGAAGCCTGGCAGCTGGTTTCCCCAGTGCTTTACGTCTGGGATTATACGACTAACTTCGCCCATTACGTTCAGCCCTTCCCAAACATCGAAGTCCTTCAGGCGAACGTAAGGTTTTTCGTCAAACACGGTGTCAAAGGCTTGTTTGAACAGGGCAACTATTCTCCCGGTGGAAACGGGGAGATGGCGCCGCTGAGAGCATACCTGCTGGCGAAGCTACTCTGGAACCCTGACACTGACCTGCAGAAGCATGTTGACGATTTTCTAGAAGGCTATTACGGTGGAGCGGCGAATGCTGTCAGAGCCTACATAAAGCTGTTGCACAGGAAGGCTAGGGAGAAGGGCGTTCACGTTCACATTTACGACCCGCCGACATCCCCGTTCCTGGACGACGAGTTTCTGGAGGAGGCTGAAAAACTTTTTGACGAGGCGGAGCGGCTGGCTGACAGCGAGGAGACCCGTTTCCGCGTGCAGGTAGCCCGCCTACCAGTCTGGTACGTCAAGCTGGCGACGAACCGGGTTAAAGACAAGGAACGATTAGAGTTGCTACGCAGGTTTCTCAAGATAGCCCGTAGGGCGGGTGTTACACACATTAGCGAGGGCATGAAGCTGGAAGACTGGGCCAAGAGAATGGGTGAGGAATAATTAGAGGTCCCCCCGCTTCACCAAGCGTAGCGCGCGCTTCTGCGTAAAGTTAATATAGTATGATATTTTCATATTATATGACGTAAGGATGGGTGATGCAGAATATCACGCAAGAATCGCGAGGGAGAAAAGAGAGGGGGCAATCGACGAGCTTGGAAAGGGAAGGTTCTCGAACGTAGCTGACCTAGCGTTAAAAGCGGTGGAACAGGCGATAGAGGCAGCAGCCTCGCGTAATGGTCTCCATTTCCACAAGAACCCTAGAAGCGCACATGCCGAAAGAGCTGCTTGGCTGAAGCGGAACTTTCCGGGAATCGGAGCCACCTACGACCTGCTATGGGGATCTTACGGCCTCTTAGGTTATGACGGCATCGATGGGGAACGTGCCGCGAAGGTAGTGGAGGCGATGGAGGTGATCATGAATGAAGTTGCATCTAAGACTCGAATCAGACTTAAATAGGATCGCAAGGGCACTGGCAAGCATAGAGGGCATAGTGCTTTGCATACTCTTTGGGAGCAGAGCGAGGAAGGAATACGATGCGTATTCGGACTATGATCTCCTCATAGTTTTCGAGAATAGGGAGGAGATGTTAAAAAGCCTAGAAAAACTCTATGAGACTACTAATAAAACTGGTTTCTTCATCCAGGCTATGCCTGTAGCGTTGGAGGAAATCGATAAATTGAATGCCGACTTTGTAAAGACAGTATTCGAAGAAGGCGTAGTGCTTTACCAGAGATATCCAGTCACAACCTCTGCCTTTGCAGGTCCACTTAAAGCAATGTCTATAATAGAGTATAGGTTGGACAAGCTGACTCAGCGAAAGAAGTTAAAATTGGAATACAGGTTGCACGGTAGAAAGGGAGTAATAGTTCGTGCCGGTGGCTGCAAGATAGGTCGTGGAGTAACTATTGTACCACGTGAGAACACGGAAATCGTTTTAAAGACTTTACGCGAGTTCGGGGCCGAATATAAAGCGTATAACGTTTTTATGCCATCCCGGGACCAAGCCCCTTCCCTCACCGCCAACCCCTTCATCAAAGGTTTGCCCAGAAATTCCCAATACGAAGAACAAGGTGTTCGTGGGAAGGTATAGGTAGTAAAGCGAGGGCAAGGATGGCCCTGCGCGTTCGAAGAAGGGTGTAAAATGTTTCTTGAAAGAAGAAACGAACGAAACCCGCTGTGTGTAATGCTTGAAAAACGAATCCCTATGGTTCTTTTCACCGCGTTCCCAATATTCGCATAACTCTGCCTCCTACTGCTTCTCAGCTTTTTTCAGCATGATTTCCACAAACCTGTCGAGCCTTTTCTTCACCTCAGGGTCGTTGATCAAATCGCCTTTGATCGAGCTCCTCCCGTATTCTCTCGCAGGGAATAGGAGTGTTTCAGGCCAGAAACTAAGGTTTACGAAGCTATAGAGCGCCTCGTGAAGAGCCATGTCGCCTCCGGCTGAAAGATTACCGATGATTATAAAGTTAATTTTTTTCAACAGCTTTTCCTTACATTCTTGAAAACTTTTGAAAACTGCCTGCGAACGTTCCGCGAAAGCGAAATATAGGGACGAAAGATGCCCCCCGTAAGTCGGGATACTGAAGATTAAAATATCAGCGGACACACACTTCTGGTATATTAGTGGGGCATCATCTTTAAGGGGGCACTCCTTATCGTTGAAACACTCGTAATTGCAATGGCTGCAGGGGATGATTTCATGCTCGTAAGCATTCAAAACTTCTGTTTCAAAACCTTGCTCCCTAAACTTATTCAGACAATAAGTTACTAATCTTAAGCAGTTCCCCTCTTTTCTTGCGCTGAACGACACGCCTAGAACCTTTCTCTTCTTTAAGCCCAGTTTATCAGTCACCTCACACTTCGATTGTATTGATGCCGAATAATTTATTCAGTTCTCTAATCTCTTTCCTATGATCGCCATAAACCATAACGTGATGGTTGCCTGATGTGCTGTGGATAAACTTCTTCACATCGCTAATTCTTATACTAACCGTGTTGCGACAATATTCTTCCAGATCCTGACATTCTTCAATAACTCCTTTAGTAATTAGCATATTCTTCAACTCGCCGTCTAAACGGCAAACTGTAACCTCCTGTTCAGGGTTCATCGGGACGAAGGCGCTTAAAACACCGGCTGGCAAACCCCAGTGCTGATTCCTTAAAACATAGGGGAGGGCGGGTTCATCGTAGCCAGCCATCTTCGTTGGAGCAACACAATGACTAATCATAAGCATGTTGTTCTCCAGGTCGATGAAAATATTGCCCATGAAGCAGGGTTTACCGGTGAGATAATGCAGAACAATCATAGAAAGCAGGGAGATTATGTCTGCCTCGCATGCGGCAGGTACTCCCTCATCCCTCAGCGTAACGTATGCGAAACAGGGAACGGGTAAAGGGTTATCGCCGTAAGCCATAGTCAACCCTTGAGCATCCTTCTCGCTCAAAAGATCCTTCATCACAAGATATAGTCTCGCAGCCTTCTCAACGTCGCTTCTCGAAGGCTCGATTATCTTCTCTGCCTGGCCCATCCATTTCTCAACAACCTCTCTTACTCTTTCCTCTCCTACTTCTTCCCATCTTTTCAAAACTTCTTCACTCCGAACATACTCAACCTTTATTCCAAGCCTCTCTTTAACCATGTTCAACCCTCCGGAGATACGGGTGAGGAATCTCCCCCAATGAGGGTAATTCGCGTTTAAAACAAGCAGTTTCGTGTTGCTTATTCTTTTCTTCGCCTCAAGGATCTTCAGCCGAAAACCTATATCCTCATGGTCAACAGCAACCCAAACATTGTTTCTCGGATAAACATATTCCAAGGCGTCGAGTGGAGTCCAAACAGAGCCCTCCTTGTTGAAGAGAATCACAGGAAGGTTTGACTCGACGATTTTGGCCACATAACTCCCCAGCCCCAATCTTGGTTTATAAAGGAGGATTACGTCAGCCTCAGGAACACGTTTTTCAAGCTTAACGAGATCCTTTTCGCCGTTGATGACACACTCTTCCAGAATCTGAAATATTTTTGAAATATTTTTGAAATATTTTTCTTCAGTTCCTCCATGCTTTTCTTAAACTCTACTTCCTTCATCTCTTCCTCCCTACATACTACAACAGGTAGAACTTTCAGGAGGGATTCCCTGCACTTCATACAATTACTTAACCCCTTAACTAGTACTTAACTTTTTTCAGGAAAAGCTAGGTGAATAAGCCGTTCCTGGACAAGCTCCTCCCACCGTTTTTCAAGCAGACAGGTTGATTCAAACGTTCAAAATGAATTACGTTTGTTGCTTATAATGCAAATACTTATATGGAAACGGTTTAGCGGACTTTGAGATAATGGTTGACCAAAGTAGTAGCAGCGCGCTCGCACCCGCATGGAGAATAGTGACACAACAATGATCATGGAACCGTTTCTCAACGGCATGAGGGAGGCAGGCGCGACAGTCGAGCTTTTCTATGTAAAATGCCTCAACATCAGGCCTTGCATCGGAGACTTTTCTTGCAGGTATGATAAGCCTGGGGATTGCATCATTTCTGACGATATGCGGTTGCTTTACCCCAAGCTGCGCGAGGCTGATATACTTGTGTTAGCGACACCAGTCTATGCACCTCTTCCAGGCGAGATGCAGAACTTCATAAATAGACTTTCCCCCCTGTTGGAACCCGTTTTGGAGCACGCGTGCTACAACTGTTTTCCGACAACATAGTCACCTACCTTATGCTGCATAAGGCTGACCTTCGAGGTTGGCGAAACCAGCTGTACGCATCTTGAAGAACGTGAAGACAACATGTATAAATATGCCTCTAAGCTTCATTAAAAATAAACGACGCACCTTTAAAACGGAAGTATCCATCCTACCTTGGAGAGAAGTACTATGCCTATTACTAAGCCAACAAGCACGCCTTCCCCCGTTGCAATGCCTGCAGCCACAACTGTTTTGTATTTTTCCCACCACTCTCTTCCAAGGAAGCGCGGCATCAAGTATCTTCCGATTAGCGCGGCTAGGAACATGGGAATCGTGAACGCTGGGAGCGTTGACATACCAGTAGCGATACCCATTAGGCTAAATGGTATTGAAGCAAGCTTGGTTAAGAGTGAACCCACTATACCGAGGCCTATGGCTAGGGAGAAGAAGAATAAAAGAACAGTCAAGTTTAAGGTGAAGACCTGTCTAGTAGCCCACATTAGTTGGTTTATAGCTTGAACTGGCCACGAGATAAGCGTGTTCGGATAAGCCGAAGAGGGGATTGGGGCGATCATCCAGAATACGCTGGCGTATACTACACCAAATATTGTGTAAAGTATAAAGGCAATAATGAAAGCTTTAAGGAAATCAATCGGTTTTGTTTCAGTCAGATAAGCGACTTTCATGCTTTGAACCCATGAAGGAGCCGACCCACCGCCTATTACTGGGCTGAAGAACCAAGCATCGATTTTCTGGTAGCCTGAGAGCATGATCGTAAAAGCCCACGCATACGGTATGCTTACAGCGTAACCAGTTTCACCAACGGCCCTCGTGCCTATTACCGCGTTCAGAAACGAAACGCCGAGCGAGACAGCGAGAGCAGGCAATACTGGAAAATCCGGTATGAAATGATTGAAGATAAGAACTGAAGCAATGATGGAAGCAAAGTAGAGGGCTAGAAGAACCTTTAAAGACGGGTAGCCGGCTGCCTTGCTCTGGGCTGAAAGCCTCCACAGGGAACGAATCCCCCTAACTATCACTCTCCAATTCTGCGCCAACGCCAGTATTGAAATGGCTAGCATGAATCCAATCTGCGGTATTAGCCAGACCCTGAGCATAGACCTTTGCCACACCAAACTTAGACTCATGCCGAAAGTCCATTCCTCTTTCCACAATGGAAAGTAGCCGCTGAAAAAGGAGAGGGCGAGATTGTTTCCTATTACCCACACTAGGATTGAGCTGGCAAACATATAGGCTACTGTGTTAAACGGGATTAGGAAGCCGCCTATCCAAGTTAGAGGGTCGGTTGCAATGCCAAGGGCAGCTCCTGGAAGGAGCCGCTCTATCCCAAGCAATCCGGTTGTCAAATCCCACCATGGGACAGGAATGATTTGTATGTTTGTACCCCAAAGCCCTAGGCTAATCGTATTTATCCCGTACAGGAAAAACGAGTAAAATGCTCCAATTGCTGCAGAGATAATGAAGACCTCCATCCTGTCCGCAGGCCTATCAGTCAGCGTGTTTATCATCTGTGCAGAGATGTCTGCAAACGGAAAAGGCAGTTTCTCCGTCTCTAGAAAGAGTTGAGAGCAGATAATGGTTAACGAGATTTCTGCGACGATGAACAGAATGCCGAATTGTAAAGTGGAGAGAAACATTGGGAGAAGCCAAGTGCTTGAAAGCAGAGTTCTGCTGAATTGTATATCCCTCCAGTACGGAACATAGAAAGTAGGAATAACCTCTGGAAGAGGTAGATTAGTAAATGGGTCTATGAACGACCATCCAACAGGCCCTGTTACCAAGTAGTGACGGTATATGAAGTCCGTCATGGGTGTGGATGCAGCAACCCCTATCATTATGAACATGATGAAAAGCTCTTGCTTAGACAGGCGAATATTCATTAAAGAACCCACCTCTAGGAAAAGGATTACGACAATGTAACTGAAGGCTCCGGCTATTGCCGCTCCTGAAACCAAGCTCAAATATATCGAGACCGGTAGTAGAACTATTGAAGCAAAGAAGAGGGCGAATATCACCCTCCAAGTTATTCCACTTTTGAACTCAATGGTCTGGCTCATTTTAACTCGCACCTCCTTTATCCACCAACTCTATATACCTGCTTTTATCACTGTCTGAAAGCATCTTCCAAGTTAATAGTTGCTTCCTAACAGCATCTATAAAGCCGTAGTTTAAAGCAACCCAAGTGTCCGGAGTACCCTCTATTCTTTCCAGTCTAAGCATGAAGTCGTATCTCCTCGTATCCTCGTAAAACTTTGAATTTATTAAGGCCCTCTGGTAGACTCCTGAATCCAGAGGCATTAAGGAAACTAAAAGCTCCTGCATTTTCTCTTTAATATCCGTCTTTATACTCCTGACTATGAACGGATCAGGGGTCTCGGAAGTATGTGCTTTAAAGAACTCTTCCAAGAATAAGTAAACCGCCTCAACCTCCCTTTCCTCGGTTAGCGAAAACGGTAGTGGGATATCCCACAGGTTGCCCTTTGGCTTCGTCGGAATCTTCCATTTCCTTTCAAGCGAAGGCGTAATTAGCTTTGAAGCCATTCGAATGGGGTAGATCATCGCCAATAAGGTTGATAAAATGCCTGCGAAGATCGCAAGGGCTATGGAGAGGGACGTAGCGTTTAGAGAAAAGCTTTCCGGCAGGAATCTGCCGGAGATCAAAAACGAGTTTGCCACTACCCCCAAGAAATAGGCGGGAACCACAGACAAGATCGAATATGTAACCGCCTCTATAATCAACATTATTGCTGAGCCGGAAGGCGGAAGGCCGACGGCGCTATACACAAAGATATCGCCCCTCCTCTCCTTTACTGAGCCTAATACTGCTACGGAAATCGATGCGGCGCCTATGACTATCAAGGGTAGAGCGAAGGAGAGGCCTGAAGGAGTGAAGGAGACTATTGGACTATAATAGATCGCTCCCTCGGGAGAGGAAACGTAAATCGGAATACTAAATACGTTTGCAATTCTTTCAGCGAGGGCTGCAGCATCATCATAGCTCTTCGTCACTATAGAAACACTCGCCAAATAGCCACCCATATCCTTCACTAGCTCGTAAGGCAATATTAGCATCATGCTCCATGGTGTCGGAGCGTACTGCGGCTCCTGAACCGTCCCAAGGACTATAGACGGTAGGATAGGGTATAACGGAGTATCGATGTATCCATCGAAGTCGACAAAACTGTTTAAAGTAGAAGAATTCACGACCCCAACTACTTTAAGCTTTAAGCCTTCGAAAACGATTGTGTCATTAACCTTAACCGACAAATCTTTAGCGATGTTAAGGGGAAGGATTGCAGAGTAGTAGTCTTCAGAGTTAAACCATCTACCTTGGATCAAAGCTTTCGAATAATCATACACGTGGTATTCTTCAGGAGTTAGCCCTATGACGGCTTTGATAGTGGTGGAGGAGGTGTTTGACTTTATGAAGGTGTAAACGTCTCTACCTTCGATCGCTTCAGGATACCACCAGCATCTTGGAGCAATTATTGACGCCAAATCGGCGAACCGCTCCTGCTTTAACACGTTGATCAAATCATAGTCGAATGCTCCACTCGGTTGCTGTCGAATATTCGTCTTTACGCAGACACCCATATAGTTGACTTTACCCTCTGGGATCGAGGACGGCATAGGAGCCTGGTAAATCGAGACGGAAGTAAGAGATACGAATGCGAAAACCACGGAAGCTATCGAAAGCATGACTAGGGAAGTTCTCAGTTTACGTCTTTTCATATGCTCTATCGTGTACGGGAAAATGACTAGCGTAAATGAGGTAAGACTTTTCTCCGCAAAGTGAGCCCCAAGCGTCTTAGTCCTTATCGTTTTCAAAGTGCCCAGGGCTTCGGAAGAGAATAAGAAGGTTACAAGCACGAAGAACACTACTACGATCACGCTGAGAGGAGCCATGATGAAATTAGCTGCGAGTTTAAATATTGGATTTACATAGTATAAAAGAAGCATCATTACGATGAAGAGCACGGCTGAAGATATTGCCACTATCTTCCCCTGGGCTCTAATGAAGACAGCGGGCGCTAGGAATGAGAATGATGCAAGTATGATTATCAGGAAGATAGAGGTTGTTGGTATATCGTTGATTAAACCCATAACCCCCCCGTAGGACCTAACTACGATGGAATTTAAAGAGGTTGCTGATTGAAGCATCGTCAAATAGTCAAGGGTTCTTAAAGAATCGGAGAGGAGATTCTTGTAGAATAAAGCATTATTCAAAGAATCCTGGATTAATGGATTCCATATGTTTAAATCGCGCAGCCCAACGTATCTGTTTAGCGAAGTAGTGTAAATATTTTTCGCGGACTCAAGCAAGGCGTTTACATGAATCTCCTCGTTATCCTTTGAACCGTATCCATAAAAGTCGTATGGCGGTATTGAAGCTACAGAGGTGTTTGTTAATAGAACTTCAAGCACTCTTGTAGACCCTATGGTTATGAAGCTCACGAAATAAGTGTGAGGCTGAACGAAAGCGACTAGGATTTTATCATCGGGCTGGAGGAAAACTCCCCAAGATATGTCAGGACCTAGAGATTTAGCGTTAAGCAGTTGAACAGAGGGAATGGATTGGAGCCAAACGTTCGTAGGTACACGCGGATCCCTGAAGATTAGTGGTCTTAAGCCTTGATAATCGAAGACATTGAAGAACACGACCGTGTTAGACCTGAACGCTATTGTGGTTACGTTATAGGGCTCCGTGTTTAACTGATAGTAGTTTGGAAGGTATTGTGCACCATACTGGCCGAAATCCGGAGCATATTCTATCAGACCGGTTTCTCCGTTCAGCCTAAACGCTAGGAACGTATATGCGCCAAGACATGGGGCCAAGCCGTAGCCTAATCCCCTTACTTCAAACTTACCTTGAGAGTCTGAAAAAACGTAGATGATCTGGAAAGGATAATTAGTGTAGCCTAGGCCTCCGGGTAATACTACGACTGTTGCGTTCGGAAGCGGAGTATACCATCCCTTAGTAATATTGAACGTTAACGTCCTGCCGTATACTCTGATAAACCCAGCCACATCTGTAGCCCCAGCTGCTATAAGTGTTCTACTCTTACCTGAGACGGCTGGGGACACTTGATCCCACCTGATTCCCCAGTCTTTCGAGTTTGAAAGCTCATGGATTATAGCTAGGCTCAGGTAAGCCTGAGGCCAAAGATTATCATAGTTCACATCCTGGCTCAAGGGCAAGCCCCAGAAGAAGTTTAGAGTTCTACCCGTCTTTATCGTGAACCCTAATCCATGGGCCATAGATAATGGCTCAGAATCCAGGATGTAGGGGGCCACTTGAGTACCCCACCAAGCATTAGTGGGAAAACCGTAAATCACTTCAACGGGGCTTACTTCCCTGCTAAAAGCATCCACTACATCCATAAGCTTTGTCTGCAACCATCCAGTCCATCTTGCTTGAACGGTTGTGCTCCCATACCTATAGAAGAAGCCCTGGCTGAGGAAAGATATGCTCTTCGAGCTTGTTGAAAAATCCATGTTGATTTGCAGCCAAATCTTCGTATGACCCTCGACAACACTATTATTATAGAAGAACTCGTCCACAAAGGCCCTGGAGCCCGCTAGGGCCTGGTAGTGGCCGGAAAACGCAACGAACCAGATCGTCCTTTTAGGCTTCTGACCTGAGAAAACTCTCGCGAATTCTAATAAGGCTGAAATCGATGTTGCCTCGTCTTTCGAAGAGGCTATTGCAGGAACGACTGACCACGTGTCGTAGTGAGTTGAAACAACGATTACATCATTCGGATAATCCGTGCCCTCTAGTATGCCAATTATGTTTTGGCCGACAACATTTTTGAGAGCCATATTGTTCACGATTGTAGCATCCACTTCGCCATTATTCTCTTCAAGTATGTTTAGAATGAGTAAAGCATCCTTTCTTGAAACGTAAAGCCTCGGCAAGTATATGGGGGTAAGCAGGAACTTCGACCTAGCTTCTGCATAGTTGCTCTCCTCAGGCTCTATGAAGATAACTCCTTTCGCTCCAAGCGCAGCGGCCTGAATCCAATTATTCCCACTGTTAAAATCCATCAGGACGATCGACCCGTTCACCGGCTTACCTTTAAGGGCTTGATAGCCCCCACTCCCTATGTAAAACAGTTTACCGGAAACACCTTCCGGTGGAGTCTTACAGGCTTGTACGAGATTCGGCCATACTGAGAAGGCCTTGACCCTGTAAGAGCGATCCTTAGTTTTCAAAACAACGTAATCGTCGCCATCTACCGGGCATACCGCGGTGTAATTCTGAATTATTACTTTTAACCCTAATTCTTTAAACCTATCAGTTATGTAATTCGAGGCCTTATAGAAACCTGGATAACCGGTTACTCTTGACCCCAAGGATGAAAAGAATTCCAAATGCTCAATAAGCCTAGACTTATCAAAGTCGGAAAGGATTGCTACGAAGCCTTCGTCACTAGGCTGGGCTTCCGCCTTCGAGAAGGCCTTCGCATCAGAGAGCAGGTTTGCACCAGTTAAAACCAGAATGAGGAGTGTAAGAACATATCTCCAGCCTTCTCGCTCATCTTTACGGGTTACCATTAGAGATATCCACCTCTTCTAGTCACCTTAACCACGAGTTGTTTAGGATAAAAAAAGGATTTTTAAGGTTTTCTGATTAAAATCGGCCGAGCCACGTTGGTAACGATACGTTGAAGAAGGTTATCAAAGCTCCGAACAGCACTAGAGCGCCGAAGCCTATACCAATCCCCATCGCTAACGGCATCCACTTTTCTTCGAACACCCTTGAACCACCGAATTTAAGCACAGCATATTTTACGATAAAGGCTACGAGCCAAGCGGGCCAGAAGCCCTCGGGCAGCATCATTAGACCTACTGGATTTATGAAGAACCACCTGAACCTTGACCTAAGAGTATAGCATGCGAAGACGAAGATCGTGCCTACTATAGTGTAGATCCATGTCTCCGCAACGGTTACAGCCGGTGGCGTACCGTAAGTATAACTGTAAATCGTTGGCAGCATCCAAATGTCATATTGTATTGAATTGATCCTAGAGTACCCGCCGAAACTGGTCATGAACCATGGCCATATGAAGTAGGCAGCAACAGCAGTAGTTACTATAGAGATCAACGCGATGTAGAGTATTTCCCTGTAGCTTGTATTAGTCGCCTCACCTATTTTGAAAGACATGAAGCCCCAGTGTATGTTCATCGGACTCATCCTGGAACCCGCTAACCCTAGAGAGGTGTACATCAAAATGGCGTTGAATGCTTCTGGAGATGGTCTTCCACCCCATTGGCCGAGAAAAGTACCTACGTCGAAAACTATACCTTGGTAAGAGCCACCATAAGGATAGAAGTGTTGCTCCCCCATCATTCTTATCCAAGCGAACATGATTAAAACATAGAATAACGGGATGAATACTGCCATCACTATAGGTGTTCCAGCTATGGCGAAGAGTACAATTTGTATCAGTAACGTTCCTAAGGCGCCGAAAGCCATAAGCCTATATGAAATCCCACCTACGTCTCCGCCTTCCCCGGAAAAGCCTTTTCTAAGAACTTCCAGAATATACTTGTAGTACTTGAAAACTACGTATAAGGCTATGCCAACAGAAACAAGAGCGTCAAACTGAGCCCACTTAAATACGCCGAGCGAGTATGGATATGCAGTCTCATTTCCAGCGCCAGGTGTGAATGGGTTTATCCCCAGTCTGACAGCCGCTGTTTGGAAGAGAACCCCCCAGATGAACCACCAGAGAGTAGCCGTTGCTAACACGTCCAACGGGATCAGCTGTCCTATGGAAAAAGCATCGATAACATAAAAATTGCCGACGAGCAGCGCTCCTGGCAGTGGGCCAGAGGTTATACTCAAGAGGTTTACCGGCCAGTTGGCTAGTGCGTTGCCTCCGAACGCCAGCGGCCAGAAGTTTATAACCTGTCCGGGTACTGAAAGCAGCATGCCTATGACCAGCCCTATGTAGAAGAACTTTATGCTGCCGATTCGCAGGTTGAACAGGTTTGGCTTCCCATTACTCGTAGAGGTGAAATTGTTTATCATGAAGCTTACTGGCATAACCCATGGAAACGGTAGTCTTTCTACTTCCATTAATGGCTTTATAAGCATAGTGCCCCAGAACCATAAGGTTGAGAATTCAACGACTGACCAGACTATCCAGAAGAGAATTGGCACGATCCATGGATCCAGATTGAAGACGCCACCGTACCAGAACGCGTTCATCACAATCGGATCTTTTGGCACCAGGAAAGGCGGAACTTTCTCGTAGAAAACCGTTTTGTATGTTTCTGTGTTTAGACCTGTTGTTACATGTGCGATGCTCCAATTTGTTATTGGCGTAGTAGTCCAGTAGCCTATTCCCTGTGCAGCATAGTAACTGCCAGCAGTGATATAGCAGATTACGAAGAACAGGGTTAGCTCCTGCGGGGAGAGCCTGAGCCTTCCGGAGAGTTTAGAGAGCAGGTAAATTATTATCAGATTCCAGAAGAATGGCAACGGGAATATTAACGGGTAGTTCCACCAGGCTCCGAAGCCCTGCATAACCAGGTTTAGGAAGTATCCTACTGGGGGTATTAGTATTGCTGAGATTATGATCCATGTTTTCAGGCCAGAAGGCTTAACTCTTTCCTTTGGGACTGATTCTCCCAACCTTCTTTCACCTTTTCACGCGTTACGACGCAATTTTACAAACATATAAAGCTTACTCCCATTGTTTTTCCCCATTATATTTTTGTCGATAATCTGAAGCAAGCCGCTTCTTACGGGAAGCGAAAAGGAGATATGTGTTGACAATAATATGTTAAAGCTGGCTGTGGTTACAAAACAGGATTTCCACTAGCCCCTCGACTTTTCGTATTCATAAAAAGGTCGAATAATAACGATTAGTCTAATTTAGTTTCAAATCGGTTTTCTTGAAAAATGGTGACGTTTCGCAGAAGCCGTTGCCTTTCAAGCCCGTTTTAACTTCAAGAGACTTTTTAAGCAGGCATTATTGTCCAGAATCGAAAATAGAACCATTATAAAAGTTTTTATACTTGATGATGAAGGCTGCGAACATGAATTCTAGAGAGAGATTTTTGAAGGCTCTGGCTAGAGAGGAACCTTAGCGCGCGCTACGTGGTGTTGACTGGAGACGACTATGCTAACAGGAAGGCGCCGCTTATGTCTGGGAAACAGTTTGAAGAGTTTGTGTTACCCTACTTAAGAAGAGCTGTTCAAACCGTGAAGAGGCATGGAATACCGTTTATAAAACATACCGACGGAAACCTTTGGCCAATCATAGGTATGATCATAGACTCTGGAATCGACGCCCTTGACCCACTAGAGCCAATAGCTGGAATGGATATAGGAGAGGTAAAGGAAAAATATGATAGAAGGATAGCTGTTGTTGGAAATGTTGATTGCTCCTATGTTCTTACTTTCGGAAGTTAGTGGGAAGTTGAAGAAGCAGTAAAAGAAACAATCGCAAAGGCCTCCCCAGGCGGAGGGCACATCATAGCATCGAGTAACAGTATTCATCCAGCTGTGAAACCGTCGAACTACCTGCTAATGTTGAAACTGGCAAGGAAGCACGGTGTTTACCCGATTGATGAAAAGCTGATTGAGGAGTACAGGAGGAAAAGTATATAGCTAAATACTCGTTTTAGAGACTATATAAGTGCTGGAAAATCCTCTTCTAGAGGTAGCCTAACTGGTTTCCTTCTTAGGACAGAAATGACTCCAGCTATAGCTAATTCTAATGCCTTTTTCCCATCTTCGCCGGACACAGGGACAGGCTTGTCCTGTTTTACACATTCTTTAAAAGCATTGAGCTCAAGCAAGTAGGGATCCTTGGTTTCCAAAACAATTTTCTGCCTTTTCACCGAGCCTCCGGTTAAGAACATATCGATTTGTTTAGGATTATCACTACCTATCCGAATCAAACCTCTAGTGCCGATAACCTCCAGACTATAGCTGAAAGGATAGCCCTCAGGCATTATCCAACTTCCTTCCACATAAGCGTCCAGCTTGTTTTTAAACGAGACGAAGGCTCTGGTATGGTCATGCGAATCAGCCTTTCTCACTAGTGTTCCGCCTTGAGCAAATATTTCTTCAGCGTTCCCAAAAGTCCATATGAAGAAGTCAAGGTCGTGAATACTGGTGTCTATAAAAACACCACCTCCCTTATTAGGATCATTATGCCAATCTTTCCAGACGGAAAAATTATGAGCGATTAGCCGACTGGCTTTAGCAAAAACAGGTGTCCCAATCTCATCACCAGTTATAAAACTCCTAGTCATCATGTATTCAGCCCAGAATCTGAGAACATGAGCAACCATAAGCTTCCTTCCAGCACTCCTAGCCTTGTTAATCATGCTTTCAGCATCTTTAAGTTTCAACGCTATTGGTTTTTCAACTATAACATTCTTCCCGTATTCTAGTGCAGTTTCTACGATCTCCTTATGCGTGTAAGTCGGAGTGCATACGTCTAATATGTCCACGGAGTCATCTCTCAAAACCGGGTCGAGACTCCCGTAAAAATTCGGTACATGATATTTTTCACTCAGTTGCCTAGCCCTCTCCACTTCTACATCCACGCATACTAAAAGCTCCGCACCGCTTACAGATTTCCAACGGTCAATGTGAACATGACCTATATTTCCACAACCGATAACAGCAACACCCAAGTTACTCAATTCACCCCAGAAAAAATTTCATGGAATATAAATCTTACTTTTTATACGCACACCAGTGCATTAGATAAGGATATGCCTCAACGCTCTCTAATTGCATCATATTGCATGGCACGGTTATCCTAGAGCGCGAGAACTATTGCGCTACACACTAAGGTTTAACAAAAACCATTCCTAGTATACGCTTGTTGCATTTTTTTAAAAAAAAGATTGTTTTAGGCTAGAACCTAGCTAACCACGCAGGCAAAGCTGTGCCGAAGAAAGTTATCAAGGAGCCGAAGAGCACTAAACCGCCGAAGCCTATGCAGACTCCCGTTGCCATTGGCAGCCATCTTTCCTCGAACACTCTGGAGCCGCCGAACTTGAGGACCGCGTACTTTATGACGAAGGCTACTAGCCAGGTTGGCCACCATCCGTTTGGAAGCATCAGCATGCCTATTGGGTTTATGAAGAACCATGTGAACCTGGCTCTTAAGAAGTAGATTATTGGTGTGACGATTATTCCGAGTATGGCATAGCCCCAGGTTTCTTCCACGGTTAGGGCAGGAGGAGTTCCGTATGTCCAGTTATATATCCCTGGGAGGCTCCAGTCGTTGTAGCTTATCGAGTTGATCCTCGAGTATCCTCCGAAGCTCGTCATGAACCATGGCCATATGAAGTAGACCGCGACGAGTGTTGAGAGCAGCGATATTATGGTGATGTAGAGAACTTCCTTTCCTGAAGTGTTGGTCTCGTAAGCCATCTTGTAGGATTTGAATCCGTGGTGCATCGCCATGGAGCTCATTCTAACCCCTGTGCCATAGCTGTAGTACATCAGTATCGTGTTGAAAGCTCCTGGAGATGGCCTCGGGCCCCACTGCCCTAGGAAAGTGCCAGCGTCAAACACTAGGTATGAATAAGTATCTACGCTCGGCATGAACTCTTCAACCTCACCCATCATCCTCGTCCATCCGAACATGTAGAATATGAAGAACAGGGGTATGATTATAGCCATGATTATCGGCGAACCCGTAACGGCGAACAGGACAACCTGAAGCAGGTACGTGCCTAAGGCTCCCCAGGCGAGGAGTCTGTAGGAAACCCCATCGTCCTCAGCCTTTTCACCCCTCAACCCCTTCTTGAAGATCTCAAGAATGTGACTCCTATATCTAACTACGACGGTGGCAGCCAAGCCTAAGGAGAGTCCTATCCAGGAAAACTGCATCCATTTAAACGGCCCCAGGCTCCAAGGATATTGGTCCTCGTTGCCCGCTCCGGGCGTGAATGGAGCCAAACCGGTTCTAACCGCCAAAGTTTGATAGATTACGCCGAAGACAAACCAGTAGAGAACCGCCGTAACTAGTGCGTCCAGAGGTATGAACTGTGCTACAAAAACATCAGTAACGTAAAGGTTGCCGGAGGTCAAGGCCCCGGGTAATGGGCCCTCAGTTATGCTTAGGAGGTTTACCGGCCAGTTAGTAAGCGCGTTGCCTCCGAACGCCAGCGGCCAGAAGTTTATCACCTGACCTGGAATCGCCAGAAGCATTCCTATTACGAAGCCAATCCAGAAAAGCTTCGTCAACCTGAGTCTAAAGTTGAAAAGAATCGGAGTGCCCTCCTCCTCTTCTATATAATATTTCACAAGGTATGTGTGAGGAGCTATGCCTGGGAAGGGTAGTTTCTCGGTTTCTACTAAAGGTTTTCTCAGGAAGTAGCCCCATATCGCCATTCCTATGAACTCTCCTATTCCCCAGACTATCCAGAATAGGGCTGGAACCAGCCATGGACCCAGGTCGAAGGCTCCGCCATACCAGAAGGCACGCATCACCACAGGGTCTTTAGGAACAATGAAGGGAGGAACTTTCTCGTAGAAGACGCTTTGGTAAGCCTCACTGTTTAATCCTGAGGTAGCGAAGCCAATATTCCAGTGTGGAAGCGGGCAGGTGGTCCAATAACCAAACCCGTACGCGGCATACATTCCACCTGCAGTTATGAAACAGATTACGAAGAACAGGGTTAGCTCCTGCGGAGAGAGCCTGAAACTTTTAGAAACCTTGGACAGCAAGTAGAATGTTACGATGTGCCAGAAGAATGGCAACGGGAATATTAACGGGTAGTTCCACCAGGCTCCGAAGCCCTGCATAACCAGGTTTAGGAAGTATCCTACTGGGGGTATTAGTATTGCTGAGATTATGATCCATGTTTTCAGGCCAGAAGGCTTAACTCTTTCCTTTGGGACTGATTCTCCCAACCTTCTTTCACCTTTTCACGCAGAAAATAATTCTCATCTGTAAATATAAAGCTTACTCCCATTATTTTCCCATAATTGCTTACGAGACCCACGAGTAAGGTTGAAAAACAAGCATCACGCCGCTAGTTTTCAAGTGATAGTAGTGCACAGCCCTGTCGTACGCAACCAGTAAACGCGCGAATTGTTAATCACCCGTGATTCTCCTGTAAAGGTAAAAAAATAATGATTCCAGTCAGCCCAATGATTATTAGCAGCAGAGGAGACAGAATCTCCGAGTGTTTGCACGATCGGCCAAATAATCCCGATGAATAATATTGCGAGAAAAACCACGAGCACGAAGCCAGCCTTATCACTGCTCAAGCCCGGACACTCAACCAGTTTTTACAAATATTGCTTTATTAACCTTATGAAAATCAGAAGCCGGCTGAAACAACGAGGGTAAAAGCGTTAATGCGATGGCACCGTATGACGGAAGACAGAAATAAGTTTTCCTAGTCTTATGGCGGGGAGGAGCATCCTCAGGAGGAATCCGAACAACCCTCCTACTGCGGAAACCGTGAAAAACATTCTTCTCAAGAACCCTTCCACGCTTTTGCACCACCAGCTTGTCGAAGCCCATTGAGAAAACCATGCGAATCATGAGCGGGAGGAAGCCTCCCGTTATTGATAGCGGGAGAAATAAACAGCATGCTACTATTAAAGCTTAAATAATACAATCGTAAATAAATGCTGGTGAAAGTTGGAGATATTCGAGAGTTTCTCTAAGTCTGTTGACTACGTTTCGAAGCTGTTGTCAAGAGGAGCGGAGTTCATAGTAATGATAATAGTGAACATAATTCCGATAGTCAACTTCATCTTCCTGGGCTATTGCGTCAAGATTTTTAAGGAGGGACCCGCCAAGGATGAGCCGCCGAAGTTCGAGAACTTCGGAGAACTCTTTGGGGACGGGTTAAAGATATTCGTTGTAGTACTATTATGGGCATTAGTGCCGATAATAATACTGGTGGCAGCGTTTGCCTTAACCGTGCCTTGGTACTGGATCGGCGGCGGGCTTAGTTTCGCCCGACTCGGGGCCACGTTAATCATCGCCATACTAATAGCACTCCTAGCCGGCATATGCGTAGGAATATTTGGGGTAATAGGCGTCCTTCTCACCGCTAAGACTGGGGAAATAGCTAAAGGGTTTTCCTTTCAACAGATAATGGCGGTGATAAACAGCGTTGGCTTCGCCAACCATGTTATCTGGGTGGTTGTGGCAGCCATCATAGCATTCATAGTGGGCCTAGTAGGCACAGTGCCGCTGATCGGCTGGCTCATAGCCTTAGTCGCATCACCCCTGCTCGCAACCTTTCTAGTCAGGGCTGCAACACTCTTCTACTCAGACGCTGTTGAGAAAACCCTGCTCCCCCCACCCCCGCCTCCACCTCCAACCGTTTGAAACCTTATTTAAGAGTTTCCCCTTGCAAACCCGATCGGAATACTCTTTTTCAGCCCTTACCGCGATGTTAAACATGCTTCCGCAAATATGGCGAGCAGCCTGCCGCATCTGCAGAAGCATCGCGTTCAGCGTGCTAACAAATCCTCAATAAATGTTTTTTAAATCAGAAGGCGTTTTTCCCCCAGTAATCATGGAAGACTGGACTAGGAGAATTTTCATAGAGCGAGCCGATCTTTTTCTTAAAATTATGAACGAGAGATGGCTTAAAACAGAGGCTCTCGTCGACGGAATGATAAGGCTGCTTAAGGATTTCAACATCGAAAGCGGGAGGATCCTGGATCTTTGCTGCGGAAACGGGAGGGTTGCAATATCCTTCGCTAAAAAAGGTTTCAGAGCCGTAGGCATAGACTTTTCTCCCGTTTTTATTGAAGACGCTAGAGAGAGGGCGAGGGAGCTAGGTGTCTCCAAGAGGGCCAGCTTCATATGCGGTGATGCGCGGAGACTCCTCAGCCTTGTGCCTAGGGATGCGTGTTTCGACGTAGTAACCAGCGTCTGGACATCAATAGGCTATTACGATAAGAGTGAAGACCTCGCGGTTTTCAAGCAGGCGAGACGGTTAACAAGAGAAGGGGGGGTACTGTTCATAGCTGAGACAGTCCATAGGGATTCCCTAAACCTGAGATTCTGCCCTTCATCATTCACGCTTCATGAGGATATTGTTCTAGTTGAGGAAGCGAGATGGGATGCGCTCACCTCTAGGCTTAGAACCACGTGGTCTTTCTATGTGAAGAATGGTGACGACCTGAGGTTTATCGACAGAATCGTGTTCGACATATACGTCTATAGCGTAAGCGAGCTCGCATCAATGCTGAGGGAAGCAGGTTGGGAAACCGTCGCAACATATGGGAACCTGGCTACGAGACAACAGTTCAGTCCCTGGACAGAGTTGAACCTAGTTGCGAAAACTATTAACACGGAGCATGAGTGCGCGCAGAAGACAGTTGCGTGAGAATTAAAAGGTTAAATGAGCTGCCATCTCGACTTCTTTAAGCTTGGGTCTAAAGTTATTCTGAATAGTAGTTTTAACATTAAGTCTCTTCCTACAAAGCCTTCTCTACGAGGGTTTGCAAGCTTGTAGGGGTTCAGCCTCACGTCATCCCAGTTGTCAACGCCTCCAACAATCTTGCTTAAGCAGCGTCCCCTTTGCCCATTCCAGATGCCGAGCTTCATTCTCGAACTGTCTTCTAGACACAGGGAGCTCCTTTATGTTGATCATAATCTATTGGCAAGGTCGACGAATCATTTTTAGACGGTGAGATTAACTTAATCCTAGCGCGGGCTACTGTTAACTAGGCTACCGCCTTGAATAAAACAACTTTAATCCAATTGCAAGAGCAATCACTACTATCATAAATATAGAAATCAAAACTGTTGTTTGACGTAGGTTTTCCAATCTTATCTGCTCAGCCGCGTTTTGGAACTTCTGCAAGTTATAGTCTAAGCCATCTGGCTTTCTTTCTTTCAGCCAAAGACTCATGTATACCTTTTCTAAGTTTGAAATATCTTCTCGAGTTAGTTTCCCCTCGCTCCTCTTAATGGCTGCGCCTAAAATAGCTCTAATGAAGGATAAATCATCAGGTAAATCAACCCTGCTTATGTTATCTAAAATACTCTTCATACGGGAAATCGCTTCGCTGTCAAAGGTATTGCCCTTAAAGAGAAGGGGCTTTAAGTTTCTAAAAATTATTGCGCTTCCCAGCCTTATTCTTACTTCTGCAACTTCTTTGCTTTCCCCTGTTAACGCAATCCACTTGTCCAACCAAATTTTATCCCAATTGCCTTTGCCTTCAGCAATCTCCATTGATACTAGTATTAAGGGATGGAGGTAAGAGAGTAAGCACTCACACCCATCATCTCCCCAAGCAGTTATCAGAAACCCGGGGATCTTTTCTTCTCTGGCGGCAGTTAACGATGAATCTAGGTTCATAAGAGCAGCATCGAATGAGGGGTAAAATGCGTTCCAGTTCCAGAGGGCTGGAGAGATTATTTGAGTTATGTTTCTCTCTTTGAAAAATCGAATGTTGCCTGCAAAGTGTTCCTTCGAAGCGGTGCCATAGTCCCAGTTAGCAATAACAACGTTTTTCCAAGTTGCATTGTCGATAAGGCTGGGCCACGTCCAAAGTAAGACATCGCCCCACATTATTGGTTTTTTCCCTTTACTTTTAACAATCTCGATGAGGTGCTCATAATAGCCTTCGTAAAGCTTCGGCGCATCGCTGACACCGCTAAGCTGGTTCTCATCGCCTCCAATGTGAACGTAACTAGAAGGCCAAAAATTAATCACCTCGTTTAAAAGACTGTAACCAAGGTTTCTTGCTTCTTTGCTGCTAAGGTCCAGTTGAAAAGTGTTGCCGTTTAAGCTATACTTTGAAAGGCTTGGAATGGAAAGTATGTTATTCATATGTCCTGAAAGTTCAAGCGAGGGGAAAACATCAATTCCAAGCTTTTCCCCATAGCTAATGATTTCTAAGAGCTCTTCTCTCGTAAATTTACCTCTGCCCGCACCTATCTCAGGGTAGTTTTCCCATGGAAAAAGGTCTTCAAGATAAATCCCCAAGCAGTTATACTTAAGCAGGAAAAGAAATCTTAAAAGATCTTTGAAAGCCTCAACTTTCGGAACCCCTCCCCTTGCTACATCTAAGTGGAAGCCTCTAAACTGAAAGTTAAGAAACTCGCCAATTTCAATTTCCGGTAGGTAGCCGAGTCTTTGCCTTATTAATTGTAGAATAGAAGCATAGGCAACATTAAAGTCTCCTGAAACTTCAACCATTCCGTTTTTTACTCTCACATAACTCGTAAACGAGCCTGGTAGAGTTGTATTAACGATCTTCCAGCTCCCTCTTGCAACGTTAAAGGCTTCTCCCAAAAAGCTAGGAAAATTGCTAAACCCGTTAAACTGAAACCACCTTCCACTGAAGTTCAAAAATTTTGGCTCAGGTACTATCTTTGGATATGAATAGTTTTCATTAGCTGCTCTCACGAACGTTGAGGCGACAAGAAAGCTGAAAAGTGAAAGCTGTATTACAGCTACTAAAATTAGAGCACGTACGCCAATTTTCTCTTTCATTTTTAATTAGTGCCGTGCGCGCTGCCTTTTTAAGGTTATGAAAATCATGTATTTGTCCACCCTGCATCTCGGGTCTTTTCCCCGGGATCGACGAAACTTAAAGGATTACCGTGGGTTCGCCCTCAACCGTACCAAGAGCTTCCTTCAGCGCGCGGGGGTTCATAGGAGGAATGTTTTACAAGCAGTTTATTCAAGTCGATAAACAGTTTTCGCCGCGATGTGTTTGAGAGGCAGGAAGATCTTCTGCCTAGCAGTCTTCTGAGTGAAAATAACATCGTAAAAAAGTCGTAGAAACGAGTCTTTTAAGTAGGCTAGGCGATAATCCGAATTTTCCCACTGCCTTCCTGAGAACCGGTTCGTCAGCAGCTTCAGAAGCATACGTAACTAAAATAACTCTAGCGCGCGCTCCTTGTCGTTTAAAATAATGTTTCCATAGTATTTTCGAATTTTGTCGAAAGCTTTATAAAGAAAATACATTTAGAACAGAAATATGAAAAAGGAACGTGTTTATAGGGAAATCCTGTATGGCGTGCTTGAAGAAAGAAACAGAGTCTTCAAGCAGCTTGAGCTTAGCAGGGTCTGTAAACTGTCCTTGAGCACTGTAAACTATGCTCTAAGACCGTTGGAACGAATGAACGCTCTGGAGAAAAAGAGGCTTGGCTTTACCGTGCTGGATCCGAAGAAGATCTTGCTTTATTGGGCGTCTGTCAGAGGGTTGGAGAAAGAGATTGTTTATCAAACCTATGTTGAGGAGCCTGTTGATAGAATCGAAAGCGAGGTTCCTGCGAATTCTGTTTTCACCGCGTACTCGGCTTTCAAATTCAGGTTTAAAAGAGTTCCCTCGGAGTACAGTGAGGTCGTTGTCTATGGTGTGGCGCGTGATTTTGAAAGAAGATTTGGGAAAGAGAACACGCGGTTAAAGCCGAACCTGATAGTTTTAAATCTTGATGAGCATCTATTGAGGTTTAAGATTGCTCCAATTGCTCAGATCTTTGTCGACCTGTGGAACCTGAGGTCTTGGTATGCTAAGGATTTTCTTAGGGAAATAGAGGAGATTATAGATGGAGTTCTGGAATGAGATAGCAATAGACAGAAGCTTCAAAATACTGCAGGAGCTAAGGAGGGAAATCGATTTCGTTTTGATAGGCGGATGGGCCGTCTACTTTTTGACGAAAGCCATAAAATCCAAGGATGTAGACATCATAGTTGATTTCAAGGATTTAACCAGGCTTAAAACAAGCATCGGAATTCAAAAGAACGAGTCTCTGAAAAAATACCAGGCTGAAGTGGAGGGAGTATCTATAGACATTTATGTTCCATATTATTCGGAATTCACTATTCCACCAGAGGAGATCCTCCAAAACACGGTTAGAATCGAAAATTTTAGGATTCCCAAGCCTGAGATACTGCTAATATTGAAGCAGCAGGCTGAGCTGCAAAGAAGGAACAGCGTAAAGGGGCAGAAAGACAGAGTGGACATAATCTGCCTAGCTAAAAGCGGTAAGGTGAGTTGGAAACATTATAAACAGTTGGTTAGAAAGTTTAGAGTTGAGGAGTATGAAAGAAGGCTGTTGGAGATCATAAGGTCTGCTAGGATCGAGTTCGAGTATCTCGGCATAAAAAACCTCAGGGAAGTCAGAAAGATTAAGGATAAGATCTTAAGGGAAATCAGTTCTCAAAAATAGCGCGCGCGCTGGCTGCATCAAAAACATGGACAGGACTTACCGCAAAAGTTTGATGTAAAGTGGGATTTGCTAAGAATCGTTAGAGGATAATAAGCATCTTAAACAGAATTGATGCTAGAATCTTCGCGCGCTAAAACCGTCAATTGGTTTATTAGCACAATATTCAATAACCGGAGAAAAAATAACCAGTAGCGCCTAACTGTTCGTGGGAAAGCTTAATATAACCCTATTATAAAAGCTGCCTTTTACAAGAAATGAAGGTTGCAAGCGACATCACCGGCCTAATAGGGAGGACCCCCATGGTCAGGATAAACAAGCTTACTCAGCCTGGAGACGCGACGGTATACGCTAAGCTGGAATGGTACAACATAGGCGGGTCGGTTAAAGACAGGATGGCGCTCTACCTCATGGAGTATGCGGAATCCTCGGGAAGGCTCAGCAGGGACAAGATTATTCTTGAAGCGACCTCCGGGAACACTGGGATAGCTCTGGCGATGCTTGCAGCAGCCAAGGGCTACAGGATCACGATAGTAATGCCCGAGTCAGTGAGCATTGAAAGGAGGAAGATAATAAGGGCTTACGGCGCAGACCTAGTTCTCTCACCCGGCGAAAAGGGGACTGGCGGCGCGATAGAGTTGAAGCAGAAAATCCTTAGGGAAAACCCTGAGAAATACGTTGACCTGGATCAGTTTAAGGATCCTGCAAACATCTTGGCTCATTACCAGACTACTGGGAGAGAGATCCTTGAGCAGACCCATGGGAGAGTCGATATGGTTGTGGTAGGAATAGGGACGGCTGGAACCGGGGTTGGAGTGTCGATGCGGGTGAAAAAGTTTAACCCCGGGATAAAGGTGGTTGGCGTCACCCCAAGGCTTGGTGTAAGCATTCAAGGATTGAGAAACCCGGGTGAGCAATATCCAACTCAGCTTTTCAGGAAGGAATGGTTCGACGAGATAGTTGAGATTGGAGAGGAGGATAAGAAGGAGGTTTTCAGAGTCGCTAGGGAAATAGCTAGGAAAGAGGGGTTGTTAATCGGGATGAGTTCCGGGACCATTATGTTTGTGGCGCTGAGAAAGGCGAGGGAGCTGGGGGAAGGTAGGATAATAGTCGCGGTTCTGCCAGATAGCGGCGAGAAGTATTTAAGCACAGGGTTGTTTGAAACCTGAAGCCAGCTCTGCGAAACTTCGCGCGGATAATGGAGTCGTCTTTCAGAAGGTTTGTGGAAGACAGGCTGAGCGTAAAGCTCTGTTCTATAAAGTC
Organism: Thermoproteota archaeon; assembly: GCA_049700215.1. Taxonomy (GTDB): domain Archaea; phylum Thermoproteota; class EX4484-205; order EX4484-205; family JAAOZP01; genus JAAOZP01. The sequence goes on along the minus strand of JBNAVT010000006.1, from coordinate 28,764 downwards.
TTGGTAAAGAGAATTGAAAAAGCATTTTAGCGCGCTACTAGAAAAATTTATATGCTACTAATACCAATTTTTTACTATGAATCCCGTAGAGGAATCCGCCAAGGTTACTAGAAATTTTCAAGTCACCATTCCTTCCAGGATAAGAGAGTTATTGGGCATAAAGGAGGGAGATCTCGTTAAGTTCGTCCTAGAAAACGACAAGCTTTTACTCTTCCCTGTAAAGAAGAGAAGGCTTACCTATAAGGCGGGCTTCAAGATTTCCGTCGAGGAGATCGAGAAAACGGTGGAAGAGTCGCTCGATGAAGCAACTCTTTGACACTAACATACTCGTGGATGAAACACTGGAGGATTCGGAGAGGCATACGCTAGCGACAAAGCTTTTCGACGAGTCTGAGACTATAATATTGCCTAGGGTTGTTTTACTGGAGTACGTTTGGGTAATGTTGAAAAGGGTGAAGGCCCCGCCGGATTTTCTGGTGGAAAAAGTTTCCGAGTATCGTTCTGACGCTAGAGTAAATTTTTACTGCGAGACAGAAGATGATGTAAAGCTTGCTCTCCTAATTATGAAGAGGGAAAAGATGCCTGCAAGTGCCTTTAATGATTGCCTGCTTCTAGCTATTGCTAAAAACAACAAAGCGGAGATTTTAACATTCGATGATGAACTTAAAGGAATTGCTAGAAAATACGTAACAAAATAAGAGGAGGAAAATAAGCCTGGTTTTCCACCACCCTTTATAAACCCTCCTACAGATCAGTGTGCAGCAAGTTTCACTAATTTCAGCACACGCCACTGGTGTTGTTAATGAGATGGTTTAACGATGCAAGGCTTATAAAGAAGTATTACTCCATGGAGTAATTAGGGTGAAAGGTATTGAGGGATAAGGTGAAGACAAGCATACTCATCGATCGAAGATTGTGGGAAGAGTTCAAGTCTAGGATTGGAGGGGGCGGAAGGTTGAGGGCTCTGAGCCGGGCAGTGGAGGAGGCGATTGAGGAGGAAGTGGTTGATTTAGTGTTTGCAGAAGAGCTTTCTAAGATGCTTGGCGCTTGTGTAGAGTCGCCGTTGACGGTTACTCCTGTTAGGCCTCTAGTGCCAGTGGATGCAGGTAGGGTGTTGAGAGAGCTCAGGGAAACCAGGGGGTTATAGAGCTGTGCTGGTGGTTTACTTGGATTCAAGCGCAACCGTGAAACGATATGTGCAGGAAGCGGGTAGCGAGGAGGTTAGCAAAGTCTATGAGGGAGCTTTAATCGGGAAGCTTGCAGTTTCGTTCTCCTCCTGGAACATAGGTGAAGTCCTGGGAGTGCTTGACAGGTACAATAAGAGGGGGTGGCTTGATGCTCAGGGGTATTCGTCTGCTAGAAGCCAATTCATCGGCGAAACACTGAGGCTTCTTAGGCTGAGGCTGCTGACTGTTGTCCCATTAAAAGCTAGGCTTCTAGCTCAGGCTTGGCGGCTTATAGAGGAGTACCATGTTTGCGAGGCGGATGCGCTGCAAGTGGTTACGGCGAAACATGTCGAAGCCGATACGCTGTACACGGGGGATGAGAAGGTGCATGAAATAGCCGTCAAAGAAGGGGTTGACAGCGTCCTGCTGCGTTAGTACTTGGCCTAACGACGCTATGAGACTTTGTAGCATCGGGCTTATGTGGTGCACGCTAAGGTAGTTATCTCGACAAAGAGAATTGAAGGTAGCGAGGCGGAATTATATAGCGGACATGAGAGTTTAACGAATCTTAGTAAAGAGAAGTAGAGCAATACTCCTATACTACTATCTTACTCCCCCGTACTTATACACCCTCGATGTGGAACCACATTTTAACATTATACTGCCTATGAATGTCATATACTTCCTTTAAGAACTTGCCCCACGCCTTTGCATTCTCATTCATGAAATCGATGCGAGAATCGATACGTTATTCAGGCTCCATCTTTTCCTCCCCAATGGCCAGACCAGTTCTTTTGATATCTTCCTCCGCTATCCGTCTATCCTCAGGATTATCCTTTGAAAACAGATTTTTAGTAAGCAGTACCTCCAGCTCGTTCCTTACCTCCTCAATATTCAAGACTTCGACGGGCCTGAAAATCTTTAAATCCGGCCCAGGGGTTTTGGGGTTAACTCTTATGTTGTCTCGACACTTCCTAATCAAAACCTCCACCCTGCTCATCAAGTATGAAACGTATGGGTCCTTCTTAGCCTTTCTCTTATCTTTCTCGGGGTTTTTGACGCGGGCTTGACCACCATCCAGTATTCAGTCATTCTTCCCTACCTCCCATATTTCTCTCCACTTATAAAAACCTCCACTGTGTCTGGATACTGCCTCATAAGCTCAATTAAGTGGTTAAGTAACTCTTTAGCTTCAGAGGTTTGAGGAGCATTCAGAAAACTATAAAGCAGCCTCCAACCGTTCTCTCTAGCAATTCTAAAATATTTGTCGGCTTGATCTATTTTACTGACGGTTTCATCACCATGCTTACATTCGACTACTGCCACTTTTTCATCCGGTTTTTCTGCATGAAAATCAAAGAATACATCCTCACCTTGCCATTCAAAGTGTTTTTCCTCCTCCAGAATCCTATATCCCAGTTTTTCTAAGAGGCTTTTCGTGAACAGCTTAGTGGCGACGTGTTGAGGTTCCTTCAACACTTTATCCGGGAGGGGTTCGCTTAAGCCAACCGCAGTTCTATGGACTCCCCTGCTGTCCTCATACTCGACGACCATCAAGTCTCTCAGAGTATACTCGAACGCTTGACCGCTCGCTCAGCATAATCTTTAGCTCGCCGTAGTATTCAACCAGGTTTATATCAGGCGCATACCTTTCTACTGCTAAGGCCAGCTTCGAGGATACTGTTTTACCGTCTCCGGCTACGTCAACTCGGAACAGGATTGCCTCGCCGCTCGGCAGAGTCATCTCGAGAATCGGCCGTACCCGCTTCGCTCACCCTGAACGCGGCTCCCTCGCCCATCCCCTTGACGCCGTAAAACTTTAAGTACTCTCCGGAAAGCTCTGCTCTAACACCCCCGTCTGGGCTCACCGCGCTAAGCCCGTTCTTCCTTACGATAATTAGGCTGAGCACGTCCTCAGCCTCCTTAATCTTGAACTCCGCGTCAGCGCTCTGGGTCCACGCGGAATCTATTTCACCATCCTGCTTAAGGTAAGCAACCCCCAGGACCGCGTCCCCGCTGCCCATTTCCCTGCTGAGCCTCAAATATTCTTCGCCACCAATGATTCTCTTAAGCATCCCGCTTACATCAAGGTATTTCTGGTCTGGCTCTATCTCTATAACGTGCTCCTCGTTGCTCAGGAGCAGCACGGGTCTCGAGGGAATCCTCCTGCTTAGAACAATTATCCCACCGTACCTGTCTAAGCCCTCCTCCTGCAGGAACAGGAGCCTAGCCACCTCGCCTCCAGAATCGTCCCACACGGTTTTCAGCTCCACCCCGCCTATCATGGTTCTCCCTTCGCCGGAGATCAGCATCAGCCTCCCTCTCTGGGTCAGCCTGAGCTCAACCTGTTTTCCGTCAGCATCCGTAACCATGAACCTGATGAAAGCGAAGCCCCCGTACTCATCCAGCTCCCCAACCAATCCCTCGACGACCCTGCTTTTCTCAGTATCCACCAGATAGGCGTTTCCACCAGCTGCCTCAACGAACCTCGACGGGTATTTCTCGAGAAAGTCACCCGGGGTTGCAGCCTTAAGAATAACCAGGTATTTCTCGCCTCCCCTTATCCTGCCGGCAGTGTCCTCAGAGGAGAAGCGGATTGTCTCCTGCCCGCTGCCGATCCTCCTGAAGCCGTCTATCAGGATGTTCTCGCCCTCGGAATCCTGTATGATGACGCGGTAAACACTCTCGCGAATACCCTCGGGTAAAGATATCCTATCCGGTTCATGGGATGCTCCGATGAATATTGCGACCCCGCCCTCCACGGCTCCGCTCCAGAGGCTTAACAGCTCAGGATGCTTAGCGACGCTGTTTAAAAAGGTGTCAGCAATCTCCTTACCATAATCTTTCCTAGCGTCAAGGTAGGTTTCGAAAAGCATAAGCCCATTCTCAGCAGCGCGCGCGCTTATGAATGCAACTTTATCTACATTGTTCACCACTCTATTTCCACGTATCTCGGCTACCTCTTTAGCGCGCGCTTTATCTGGTTCTATTGAGTAACAAGTTTCTTGATAAATATAGCATACGCGTTCCTGCCACTAGATTTCTAAATATGTTTATCCGGATACTCTTCTAGCTTTCTTCCTACCGGTCTTCCTCGGAGCGATCAAACCAACCTTAGCACCAGGCGGAGCATTACGACTAACCGAAGTAGAGCGACCCGGACCCTGATGTCTTCCTCCCCCGTGGGGATGATACACACTTATCATTGCTACTCCTCTTACTATTGGGTAGCGTCTTCCTTTGCTTTTCATGAGTTTGCGTTTTGTTCCTGCTTTGAGGAATGGTTTTTCTGTTCTTCCTCCTCCCGCTGTCACTCCGATTGTTCCGAGGGAGTTTGCGTCTACGATGAATGTTCTTGCTTTGGGGTCTTGTAGGATTGCTGTTCCGTTTGTTTTTCCGACGAGGACTGCGTAGTTGCCTGAGGATCTAAAGAGCGCGCCGCCGTCTGAGGGTTTGCGCTCGATGTTTGAGAGCATTATTCCTTCGGGTGCTTCGCCGAGCGGGATTATGTTTCCCACTGCTAGTGGGCTTCCAGGTCCTATTGATATTCTCTGGCCGACGTACATTGATTCTACTGCCACGGTGTGGAAGACTTTCCCGTTGTCCAGCCTGATTTCCGCGAGCGGTACTCCTCTTCCGGGGTCGTGGTGTAGCGCGACGAGGGTTCCTTCAAGCCTCTCTCCTTTCGCTAGAGTTGGGTATTTGGCTGGTGCGACTCTTCTGTGGGTTGGGGCCATGAAGTTGGGTGATACGCCACGCCTCCTTACTATTGGCCTCTTGCCCATTTAACCATCATCCTCCCTATACTATTTTAAGCTTGCTTGCAAGGTCCATCGCGCTGTATTCTTTAGCCAGCTTAACCACAGCCTTCTTCTCACCGGTTATGCTTCTTATAATGTTGACTTTCTCAACCTTAACGTTGAAAGTCTTCTCAACAGCCTCTTTAACACTGTTTTTATCCGCCTTGGGGTCCACTATGAAAATCAGCTTGTTCTCTCTCTCGATGAGCCTGAAGGACTTTTCCGTTGAAACCGGCCTGAGTATGATGCTACTCTGCGACATATTTTCTCACCCTTTCAACAATCTTCTCGAAGGCTGGGAGCGTCCATATGGTCAGCCTCCCAGGTACTCCCCCCGGCGCGAGATCCATTATTGAAAGCTTCTCAGGGGTTTTCACATCCACCCCGGGTATTCCCGAGGCTGCTTTAACAACGCTGGTCCCATGGTTTGAGACGACTATCAGGGGGCCGACTCTCCTCCTGAGCCTCCTACCCCTCCACCTTGATTTTCCACACCTGACTCTCGGCCTGCCGTAGATTCTTTCAAGCTCCTGAGCCAAGCCTATTTTCTCAAGAAGCGTGACGAGCTCGCGCGTCTTAGAAATGTTTTCAAACTCCTTCGTGAAGACTATTGGGATGCTTGCTGAGCCGGGCCTGTGACCCCTCTTCTCAACAACCTCCTTCTTGAAGACTGCTGACAGTGCTGAGGCGAAGGCCTTCCTATACTCCTTCCTGTTTATCTCCTTCCTAATCTTCTTCTCGACACGCGGCGGGTGCGTAACCCTGCCTTTAACAGTCATCGGGGCGAGCCTCGCAACCCCCCTCTCAGTCCTCGGCACCCTAGCTATGCCGTAGCCGACTCCCCAGCTTTCAGCAGTGGTCCTCTTGCCAGCCATCGTGTCCCTGCCCTGTGGCTGGAGTCTTCTCGACTGAGCCGCCAGGAAGGCTCTCCTCACAAGATGCTCCTCAACCTCAGTCTGGAGGATAAACCCCGGTATTGAGGCTTCACCATCCTCCTCACCGTTCTCGTTCAGAACCCTGACTCTAACCTGCTCCAGGCTCATCATGCTGCAACACTCCTCCTGATGTTGACATGGGTTAAAACAGGCGGCTGCTTCGGCTTCTCGCCGAGCTTCCTGGCTGAAACCCTTATTTTAACAAGCCGCTTAGGCGTGCCGGGGACACTCCCGTTCAGAATAACCGCGGAGCTCCTTAAAACGCCGTACTTGTGGAACCCTCCGGCGGGATTAATCTCGCCGGGGCTCTCGACAATCTTGAGGACTTGCAGGTTTCTGACAAGCCTCTGCATGTATCCCATTTGACCGGGCCTCGGCACCGTGTACATTACTCCAGCAGGCTTCCACGGGCCCAGTGTGGCAACACCCCTCCTCGTCTTGTTACTCTTCCTGTCGAGAATCTTAACCCGGAACCTTTTAACAACACCCTGGAAACCCTTCCCCTTGGTTACTGCGAAAACATCAACGTAGGCACCTTCTTCCAGAACATCCTTCGCGTAAACCTCCCTGCCGAGCAGCGACATGGCGTAGCCTATCCTCTCACCCACGCTCCCCCCGCCGACGCCTATTTCAAAAACCTCAGGCGTCTTCTTCCCCAGGCCGGCGAGATGTGGCTGCGTCGCCGCTATGACCCTGACCTCCTTTGTCTTCTCAGCAACGCCCTCGGGAACTCGTGGATCAGCCGCCTCCTTACGGTTACCCAGCGAGTTTATCCTCCTCTTAAGGTTCTCAGGAACGGTTTTCGCCCACCCCTCCCATACTACTTTGAGGCCTTGGGGACTGTTGCCGTAGAGCCTTACTCCGACGATGCTCAAAGGGGGTGTTTCAATAATCGTGATCGGCGTGAAAACCTCCTTCCCCCTGAATGGCGAGGACTCGGAAGTGTCTATCGTGAAGCCGTGAGTCATCCCCACCCGGTAGCCGGCGAAGCCTAGAAGCCTTGTTTCACCGTCAACCTCAGGCCAGAACCTTATCCGGGGGGTTAGCCGTTTAAACCGTGCTCTAGGGCGGAACGCGAGCGAACCGTGTCTCGGAGCACTTTGTTTCCTGTGACCCATCTCGGTAATCCCCTTTTAATCAGCGTGGTTGTCAAAGGAATGAGCAACCCGTTTTAACCTTTTCCCCCGCGGGAATGAAACCTGTTGGAGGCCTGTTTCCCTTGGAAACACGCCATATGCTTACCAGTATCCCCTAGCTAAAGAAGCCACCAGGGGGAGAGTTATGTACAGGGCTTCTTCAGTGCGCACTGTTTCAACACCCTGCTCCCCCACCGTGTTGACGAGGATGCTGCAAACATCCTCAGCCCTCAACCCTTCTCTAGCCAGTATCTCCCTAAGCCCCATTGAAGGCGAGCCGAATGCCACCATTATCCTCCCTCCCCCGGAGAAAAGCCTCCTAAGCTCCCCTATCTTTCTCCAAACGGGCTCGCCATACTTTGAAGTACCTATTTTAACAGCGTCAACACTCCTCAGAAATTCTCCAAGCATCTTCCTTGGTGTTGAAACACGGTAGCCCAGGTAGAACGGCGACTCCCCGGGGCTGACTATCCTAGCGGAGAGCCTTGAAGGGTCTTCAACCCTGGCTAGGACAACGCTGCCTACTCTAGCCTCAAGCGGGGGCTCGGGAGCAGGCGCAGTAAGGGTCTTCTCCAGCCCAGCCTCCAGAACAATCCTGCCGCGCTCAGCCCTAACCACTGCGGCGAGCCTGAAGCCCCCGGGCTTAACATGCTTAAGGGATGCGGGCACGGTGTGCGACGGTATTTTCAAAGGAGGGAGGAGGCCTGCGAACCTAAGCTCCTCCTGCTTCTTGAAGACGAGCCTCCTCAAGTACTGGGGGATAACCATGTAGTGGAGGAGCTTTGAGAAAACCCTCTGGTTCTCCAGGGACTCAGAGTCGTGATTATCGAGGTAGATAATTATCTCGTCGACCATGAATATTGCTGCAGCCCTTCCAACGAGGCCGGCTCTGAACGTTTTAACCCTCAAGTCGTCTGAGACGCCTATGACGGATGCTGGAAGCAGTATTGAAACCTGCAACCCTCCTCCATGAGGCATGCTGCCCCGGGCCTATTATGGGTTTCCGAAGACTACTCGAGCTCAGACATTCTCTCTGAAAGGATTTCTGAAAGAGGCTTCCTCTCCTTCCCGTCTGCGACAACTATGCGCGGCTCGTACCTAACAGGGATCCCCAGGTATCTTAGAAACCTGTAGAGGTCCCCGGCGTCAACAGGCCCATCCACATAGCCCTTCTTAACAAGCGCGTAGAGCAGGAGCTTAGCCTTCCTGGTTTCCTCAGGAAAATCCTGCTCGGCGAGCGAAAGTATCTCCCTACCCTTCTCATCCAGGAGGCTTAAAACCGTTTTATCCACATCGTCAACCGGTTTCGCAGGAACGGTCTTCCCACTCTTCTCACTGCTCTGGGAAAGCCTGTTCAGCAGGCGTTTCCTCTTCTCCTCCAGGATGCGCTCCAGCTCCTTGTCTTCAGACAACAATTCCACGTTGAAGAAACGGTTTTAAAACAGCTTTTAAACGTTACTCGGTGAAAAAGCTTATTTAATTTAAACGGGAGGGGATGCTGTCCGCCGGGGTGGCAGAGCGGTAATGCGCTGGCCTTGAGAGCCAGTGGCCCATGCGGGCCGCAGGGGTTCGAATCCCTTCCCCGGCGCTCCGTATTCCTAGGGAAAGAGGAATTCGGATCATCTTTGCTATTTTCTCCTTTTAGGTGCTTTATCGCCCCTCTTAAAGCATTTTCCAGGAACCCTTGAAATATTTTCCCAACCTTAAATATTAAGATACTGGCCAATCATTTCCTTCCAACGTATATTCCATATCCTAAGTATTAGCGCGCGCTCTCCAACATAGAACCTGACATGGCCTCCACAGTTCCACGCAGCAAGATTACGCGATCTAACACTCTCTAGCCTATTCAAGACCGCGTTCTTGTGTAGAACCTCGAAGGTTACGGGGCATGTTTCGACGGCCACGACAGTGAAGCGTGAAAACTTTTGGCAACCTGAACAGAATACTTTCCAACACGCGCTCCAACATCAACAAACGTCTCCCCCCTCAAACGGATAAGCTTCTACATCCAAGACTCAAACTTGTTGCCTATTCTAAGAATATCAAGAGTGTGACTAGCTGCCATCGTCTAGAAAAAGCAAGCAAAGGAACTGCCAACAAGTTAAGCACATAGCCTGTAAAAGTCAAGGGTCAATATCCTTTACTCGACTCCAGATAGCCTGCTGCAATATCATTGATAAGCCTCGCAGCATATCCTTAAAAACTCGCCTATGCTTGCAATATGTTGTTGCACCGAGTACTTCTGTATAAGGACCGAAAACAGATAGCGCGTGCTCTCTTGTAAAAACTATACTTATATAACGGTACTATATAGCTTACTGGTTTCAAGAAATATGTTTGCAAAGATAAAGAGTACAGCCGAATTTAAGCAGCTCTCTATAGAAGAAACGTTTAGGATGCTAGAGACATCTATGCTTGGACTTACAGAGTCTGAAGCAAAAAACCGGATAGAAAAGTTCGGATACAACGAGATAATAGAAGAAAAGAAAAATCCCCTGGTTGAGTTTTTCTCACGTTATTGGGGGCCTATGCCTTGGCTGCTGGAGCTAGCGATTCTGCTTTCATGCGTGCTGGGGCACTACATCGAGGCTGTCATAATTTTCGTTTTACTTACCATAAACGTTGTTATAGGCTTTATGCATTCAAGTCGCTCGCAAAAAGTGCTTAATTTTTTGAAGAAGAGGCTTGCTGTAAAGGCGAAGGCTTTGCGTGAAGGAAAATGGGCGGTTAAAGATGCTAGGGAGATTGTCCCAGGAGACATCATACTCGTAGGCCTAGGTGACTTGGTACCTGCAGATGCCAAGGTAATTAGCGGAGAGATTTCCGTTGACCAGTCAGCCTTAACAGGAGAATCTTTACCGGTAAATTTGCGCTCATCAGACATTGTTTATTCAAGCTCAATTGTTACGCAGGGGGAGGCCAAGTGCGTTGTGGTTAACACTGGAGTGAACACGTATTTTGGACGAACAGCCGAGTTGGTTAAGAAAGCTAAACCGAAATCTCATCAAGAAGAAATAATGATGGCCATAACCAAATATATGATGTATTTCGGCTTGGTAGCATTAATATTGACTTCGGCTTACGCCATGCTGCTGAATATGGGGATTTTGTCAATATTGACGTTTACTGTTATTTTCCTTATGGGGGCTGTTCCAGTTGCGCTGCCAGCGGTGCTCGCCATAGTTCAAGCTGTTGGTGCTATGGAGCTCGCGAAAGAAGGAGTCCTCGTGACAAGGCTTGACTCAATTGAAGACGCGGCTTCCATAGATGTACTCTGTCTGGATAAAACTGGCACGATAACTCAAAATAAGTTATCGGTTGTCGAAGTAATTCCATTCTCCCCATATGGGAAGGAAGACGTTGCGTTGACAGCTGCATTGGCTTCTGAAGGGGAAAGCAAAGACATAATAGATTTAACAGTCATAGGTTATGCAAAATCTTTAGGGGTTAATTTAGACTCGTATAAGCGAGTTTCCTTCACCCCGTTCAATCCATCCATTAAAAGATCAGAATCCATAGTTGAGGGCAATGGAAAGCGCTTTAAGGCTGTAAAAGGTGCGCCGCAAACAATTTTGAACTTATGTAAAAACGCTGATGTCGTCTGTCAGGAAGCAAACATAATGCTAGACAAGTTATCACAAAAAGGATATAGAACCTTGGCTGTTGCTAAATCTGAAAACGAGGATTTCAACAACCTCCAGCTTGTGGGGCTTTTGGCTTTAGCTGATCCCATAAGACCAGACTCAAAAGCCGTGATAGAGAAGATTAAAGGGCTTGGAATAAAGCCCATGATGCTTACAGGCGATAATATTAGCATTGCTAAAGAAATAGCTCGTCAAGCATCTATTGGTGAGAGAATTATTCCCATAGCGGAACTTAAGGCATTAAACGAAGTAGAAAAAGCTAAAGTTGTTGAGACCTATGATGGTTTTGCTGAGGTGTATCCCGAGGACAAGTATGAGATTGTGAAACTTTTGCAGTCTAAAGGGCATGTGGTGGGGATGACTGGCGACGGCGTTAATGACGCACCCGCTCTTAAACAAGCGGAGATGGGAATCGCCGTGAGCAATTCAACCGATGTTGCGAAAGCGTCTGCCAGCGTAGTTTTGACCGAGGAAGGTGTAAATGTAATGGTAAGCGCAATAAGGATTAGTAGGCAAATATATCAGCGGATGTTAACATGGGTCGTAAACAAGGTTACTAAAACAATACAGTTTGTTGGTTTACTGGTCGTGGGCTTTTTCTGGTTACACGACATTATCCTTAGCCTCTTAGGCATGACTCTTCTTATCTTCGCAAATGATTTTGCAACAATGTCACTAGCCACTGATAACGTGAAGCATACAAGCAACCCGAACAAGTGGAACGTCAAGAATATTGCTTTAGCGTCTCTCGTAATCGGTTTGTTAATGTCCGTTGAAGGCGTTGTCGCGCTTGCAATAGGTCGGATCTACCTCCATCTTGAATGGGGAAAACTCCAGACATTTATAATGTTAACACTTGTCTTTTGCAGCCAATTTAGGGTATACATCGTTAGGGAAAGAAGGCGTTTCTGGTCTTCAAAACCAGGTAAAGGCCTTATCATCTCCATTATTGCCACTCTTGTTGGATTCACATTATTAGGCATATACGGCATAATCATCCCGTCGCTTCCCCCGCATTATGTTCTCTTTGCTCTAGTCTTTTCAGCTTTATTCACCCTCGGAATCATAGACCCCTTCAAGTATCTGGTTTTCAAAAGACTCCAGCTTTAAGGTATGGGGGGCATTTGGATGCGACAGCGCAAAATAAATATGCCGTAATTGCAATTTAGGAACCGGTAGTTAATGATGGATTGGGTTGTTTTGGCTGTTTTTAGAAAGGGCCGGGTTTTTAATACTTCTACGCTTCAGATCGCTAAGGATTACAGGTCTTTTAAATCTCTCTACAGATTAAGGGTTCAAACGGGGGTGTAAACCTAGCCTCCGGCGCCACTTGCCTGAGAAAGCTGGGTTAAGCGGTTTTTGGCAAGTTGCTGAAATTTCAAGTTTCCGCATCGGTAGCCATTTCGCTTCCGGGTTTGAACACTCAATTTATATTAGGAGGTCTCTCCCACTATAACATTGGATTTGAGAACGAGGTCGTTGAAAGTCATGATTACCATCCTCATGCTTGTGGCAGCTGTTGCCGGCGCGTTCGCCTACGAACGCTATGTGAGCGCTCGAAAGCTGATCATCGTGTTGGCGACGACCACAAGCACCTACGATTCCGGATTGCTGGACTATTTAATGCCGATCTTTCAGGAAAAATATAACGTTGAGGTCCACATAGTTTCGGTTGGCACCGGCCAAGCCATAGAAACCGCCAAGAGAGGAGATGCGGACCTTGTCCTCGTGCATTCAAGGCAGCTTGAGCTTGAGTTCGTAAACAGCACTTACGGTGTTCATAGAGTAGGCGTAATGTATAACGACTTCCTGATAATCGGCCCAACGGAAGATCCTGCTGGAATAAACAGTTTAGGCAACGCTACAGAAGCCTTCCACAGGATTGCAGAAGAGGGTGCCAAAGGTAACACGGTGTTTATTTCGCGTGCGGACAAGTCTGGCACAAACATGCTGGAGCTAAGCATATGGGAAAAACTTGGAATACAGTCTTCCAACAAGACTCAAGCATGGTACATAGAGGCTGGAGCTGGGATGGGCGCAGTGCTGCGCATGGCCAACGAGAAAAAGGCTTACACGCTTACAGATAGGGCTACATGGCTATCCTTCAAAAACCAATTGAAAAGCTTGAAGGCTCTGGTTGAAGGCGACGTGATCCTACTGAATCCATATGCTGTAATCCTCGTTAACCCAGAAAAGTATCCTCAAAGAAACTATAAGGGAGCACTTATGCTGACCAAATGGATGATTTCAGAGGAAGGGCAAAGCCTTATAGCAAACTTCAAAAAAGAAGGCGAAACCCTGTTCAAACCCATAGCCCGAGACTTTAATAAAGCCCGTGAATTAGGATTTCAGGATCAAGAGGAGGAAATCGCGTGGTATGATGCCCAAAACCCCTAGAAACACGGTCTTTTTGAAGCTTGACGGTTACGGCGGGTGAGAACAGGTGATTGAAAACAGTTTTTGGGAGGAGGTCTTGGGCATAACGTTACTCTCTCTGAGAGTTTCAGGGACAGCTGTCTTAATTGGCGCTTCGATAGGCATACCTGTTGGAACGTTTCTGGGTTTTAGGCGGTTCAGAGGGAAGAGAACGCTTATACGCTTTATGGATGTCATGCTGAAAAGCGTAATAAACACTTTTATGGGTTTGCCACCCGTCGTTGTGGGTCTCGTAGTTTACCTGCTGTTGACCGCGTCTGGTCCTCTCGGCTGGTTAGCACTATTGTATACGCCTACAGCCATGATAATAACGCAGCTGATAATGGTTGTTCCCATAATCATCGGCGTGACTATGTCTGCTGTGGGAAGCGTTGAAGAATCAATCCGGGAAAGAGCACTGTCGCTTGGCGCGACTGAAACCCAAGCAGCATGGCTAGTGTTGAGGGAAGCCCGCATGGGCGTTTTAACCTCGATCATTGTGGCCTTCGGCGCTGCGATATCTGAGGTCGGTGGCATAATGATTACTGGGGGCAACATTAGATGGTGGACGCGGACATTGACAACAGCCATAGTTGTTGAAACAGAGTTAGGCAACTTTACCATGGCGCTTACTCTCGGTGCCATTTTACTTTTCATAGCTTTTGCGATAAATCTGGCGTTAACTATTGTTCAATTTAAGGGGGCGAGGAGATAATTGCCCACCTTAGAAGTGCAAAACCTCTGTAAGGAATACTCCGGGAGACAAGTTTTAAAGGGCGTGAACCTTAGCGTTAAAAATGGAGAGCTTTTTGTTCTTGTAGGCCCCAATGGAGCTGGAAAAACCACGCTCTTACGGATTATTGATCTGCTTGAGGAACCCACAAGTGGCAGAGTATTGTTCGACGGGCAAATCGTAGATTATTCTTCAAAGAAGGACAGGGTTGCTTTGCGCAGAAAAATAGGGATGGTTTTCCAGCAGACAGTTCTCTTCAACATGAGCGTCTTTGATAACGTGGCTTATCCATTGAAAGTTAAGGGTGAAAACGAACGCGATATTAAGCAAAAGGTGAAAGAGACGCTTGAATTAGTTCAGCTGAACGGGTTTGAACGCAAAAATGCTTTGGCTTTGTCTGGCGGGGAAGCCCAGCGAGTAGCCATAGCCCAAGCGTTAGTGACAGGGCCTGAACTGCTACTTCTTGACGAACCCACCGCAAACCTCGATCCGAGAAATGTCTCCATAGTTGAGGGAGCTCTCTCCTACGTTAATAGGGAAAGGAAAACCACAATAATTATGACGACCCATAACATGTTTCAAGCAGAAAATCTAGCACATAGACTGGCTTTTCTTAATGAGGGGAAAATAGAGCTGACAGGCACCTTTCAAGAGCTTTTCGAAAAATCGTCGAGATCCATTAAAAGCTTCGCCGAGCTGGAGAACGTTTTCCACGGTGTTTCAAAAATCACAGCGGAAGGCACATCTATTGTGGACATCGGAAGCGGCTTACGGGTGGAAGCTGCGTTTAAGAAAGCTGGGGATGTAACGTTGCATGTGCCTCCTGAAGACATCATCTTATCAACTCACCCACTCATCTCAAGCGCGAGAAACACCTTCGAAGGCAAAATAGTTCAAATATCCGAAATAGGGCATGTGGTAAAGCTAAAGGTAAAGGTTGCAGAAAACAAAAACTTCATAGTTCAAATAACTAAACGATCATTCAATGAAATGCAACTCAATATAGGCTTGAAAGTCTACTTGGCATTTAAAGCATCATCAGTTCAAACAGTCTGAAAAATCCTCTGAGTATGCGCTTGTTGGAAAGGAATGTGACGCAACAAAAACATGGGGATGAAAAGCTGCGCTCGAGTATTATAAGGAACCTACGAGCCGCTTCTTAAGCTGAGGGTTCGCCACATAAAAATGTAGCCAAACCCTTTAAAGCATAACCCTTAAGCCACGCTATGCTAAAAATAGTAGCTTGGTTAAGGTCTGAACAACATTTTCTTCAGCATTTAGGGACTCATCACGAAGGAAATGGTGCATAGAAGTATTTTTCCCTCTGCACGCGAAGGCTTCCTCGTATAATGGTTTTCTAGAATTTCATGAATACTTGGGTTAAAAAACTCATCTTCAACTTTACAAGGAATGTGAATCTACTCCCGGGAATGCAATTTTAACGATCTAAATTCCGCAAGCCCATTAAATTAGGGATGGAGAATGACTCCTCCATTCTGCGCGGAGCGTCTTGCTAGAATAAGCGTCCTGATTATCTCCAGCGTCTCCTCAGGCGGGAACGGTGGCTGCTTGGTTTCAACCATTCTCAGGAATGCGCGGAGCATGTTGGAGTAGAAGTAGTCGCTGTCCTCAACCCTAACCTCCCTCCACCCCCTTGTCCCGTAGAGGCTCATGTGGAAAAGGTAGTGAATATCCCTGTAGACTGTTAACACGAACCTCCTCCCGTCTCTCATAGTTACGACCACGATGTCCCTTCCTTCTTCGCCAACGTTCCGCACGCTTTCCACGCCTCCCCCCACGCAGACGTAAAGCTGCTCCAGGGCGTGGACACCATAGAAAACAAGGTCCCCGCTGCAGACACTGCTGCCGGCGAGTATTTCTCCAAGACTCTCTTTTTCAGCGAGAAACTCCTCAACCTCCCTGGCGTAGCGGAGGGCGGAGCAAGACATGAAGGGAGCATTATGCTTCCTCGCAGTCTCCACAATCAGCTGAGCCTCCTCGATCGAGGGTGAGAGAGGCTTGTCGACGAAGGTCGGCATGCCAGCATTAAGAAAAGGGAAGGCTCTTTTCTGATGCTGCATCGTAGTGTCATCCGCAACTATAACCCCGTCCACACTGCCGATCATTTCCTCCATGTTTTGAAGAACATTATCTATGCGGCATGTTTTCGCAACCAGCTCCGCCTGCTCCCTCTCAGGATCCCAGATGTGCGTCACCCTTGCTCCGTCAAGCCTAGTCCTGTAAAGCGGGAAACCGTTGCTCCTCGCCAAGTCCTCGTCATAACCGTTCAACATCTCGGAGAAGCTCCTGGTGTGCCAATGCTTGGCGCCGCCGACTATGCCTATTTTAAGCATCCCCGCCAGCCTCCTCACTGTATAAGCACAGGCCTGTCCTGGGTTGCACTCTCCCATACTGCCTCGGATACTTGAAGATCCCTAGCGCCATCCCAGAGCGTGCTCTCCGGCTTCTCCTCCCCCAGGCAGGCTCGCGCGAAGGCTTCGATCTCACCCCTGTAGCCGAAGGCGCCTTCAGCCTTAGTCGCCATGAGCTCAGTCCACTCTGGGCTCCAGCTCACCGTCTGCGTCCTGCCGCCTACTTTAAACTCCTGCAGAGGAAGGCTCCTGGGATGATAGTGAAGGCGAAGCATGTCCTCAACCTCAAGCCAGCAGCCGTCTCCAGAGAGGGCGAGCCTCTCGCTTATCTTCCAGTCTCCAGCCTCCAGAGAGTTCAGGTTCATGACGAATGGGATGCTGCTCTCAAACTCGCCGGCGATAGCGTAGGCAAACATGCTCGGGTTAAGACGGTGGAGCTTAGCGTAGACGCCCTTAATCTCCCCGCAGAAGAACCTGGCCAGGTTGAAAATATGGACAACCTGCCCTATTAGGAATGCTTTAGCAGGGTCCTTTATGCCCCAGATCGCCGGGTATGGACCGTTTGAAAACCTTGCCTCAAGACAGTGAATACCCCCAAACTCCTGGCTGAACGCTATTTTCCTCGCCATCCGGTAGCACACTGCGTAACGCTTCATATAGGCGACGGCACCCCATAGTCCAGCGTCCTCAGCATGCTGCGCGAGCTCAACAGCCTCCTTGTAGGAAACCGCTGAAGGCTTCTCAACGAGGATTGGTAGGCCGGCGTCGAGGCAGAGCTTCCCAAGCTCGCAGTGCATCTGTGGAGGGCCGACGATTATGGCGCCGTCCAGCTCCTCCCTCCTAAGCATCTCCCTGACATCAGTATACCAGCGCAGGGCTCCGAAGCTTCTAGCATTCCTCCTCGCAAGCTCCTCCTTCAGGTCGCAGACAGCGGCAAGCTCAAACTGTGGAATAGCGTGAATAACAGGGTAGAGAGAGGATGAGGCGTGGCTGCCGCAGCCTATGAAACCGATTCGCGCCTTCCTAACGCTCATGACCTACCCTGAGTCAAGAATTTTTTAAACATTTTCCCCGCTCCTCAATGCTCCATATTTCCGGATAGCAGCGAAGCAGCCATCGCCTATCGCGTAAGGCCCAAGGTTCTTTCTAACATAACTATTCTTATCGCTGAGAAGGGGCTCAGCCCATTCTTCTTTCCCAAGGTTTCCGGCACTCCGCAGCGCGATTGCAACTCATCTTCTAAGGTTCGGGGAGGAATGTTTACTCCATTTCTGGAGAATCGGGAAAACTTGCCGGAATGCTCCCTGAAAAGTTCACCCCAAGCGGCATGAGCCTCTTCACGAACAAGCAGTGCTCGTCATCTGCAAGAGACATCAGCATCTGTGCCACCCTGTTTCTATCATCCTCCCATAGCCAGCGAGAACTCTTGAAGCATACCTCCGGGTGAAAGGGTCTTCATGGTTGGACAGATTAATGGCCCAAAGCCACAGCCTTTTCCTGTCGTCTTTCAATCCTTCAAGCAGTAGTTGAGAGGCCGACCAAGAGGGCCTAGCGCGCGCTTTAAGCCTTGGGCCTGTTCCAGCTACTCTTCAAGCAGCAGGAGTCCGTTGCTCCCGTCCTGCGGCTGGATTATCACTCTCCGCCCATGGATCGGCTCAGCTGTCTCCAGTCTCGTATCCATCAGCGCCGGGATGGAGAATTCGCGGCTAACAATAGCAAGGTGAGAACCAAGGCTTCCGGATAAGCATACTACTCCAGCCAGCTTCGAAAGCACTGGCCCGAGCAAAGTCACTCCAGCGTCGTCAACCATAACTATCTTGCCCGCAGCCCCCTCTTTCAATAGGGCCAGCACGTCCCTCACGTTTCTAACGTAGCGCAGCTCCCCCTCAGCCCTCGTCTTTATCGTGATCAGGCCGCGGCCCACTATTTTCAAGCCCCGTCCCCCTCCCTTAGGCAGCTGGGTTTTGGAAAGCAAGACGGTTCTATATGTCTTGCGTTAAAAACTTATTAGCCTAGTTACAACCATCCCCCATGTCCATGCGGGTGTCTGAGATAAATGAGCAGATAGCCCATCTCAGCAATGTTTTCCTGAACATCGTGACCCAGAGGACCCTTCTGGAGTCAAAACTTTTCCCGGTTAACGCGTATATCTGCGTCGGCTTCTACCAGACTTACCACCATCTCTACGACGTTATGAAAAGGGTTTGGAGCAGAATAACCCCGGAGGAGCTGGCTGCTAGAAGCAAGACCCTGCTCTCCCCCATACAGGCTCTTTCAATATCCTACCTCTGGCTCTACTATTCCCTTGCAAGAATGGGAACAATATACAATAAGCACGGGGGAGACCCTTCCAGGGAGCCTCCTGAGAAAAGGGAGCAGTGGAGATGGATGCTTGAACAATGGTACCGCCTGGCGACAAGCTACTTCAACACTGGGAAGCCGACTGTCGCCGCCTCAGGCGGAGTAAACCTCGCGCTCAACCAGGATGCTTTAAACTGGGTTAAGGAGAACCTTCAGCCGATTAGCGAGAACCAGGTTGTCAAGGCGCGGCGGGCAATAGGCGCCGTAGACCTTTACGCTTTCATAGACGAGTGTGAGGCCCGCGCGAAAATAGTTAACCACGGGCCATACCTATTCGGGGAGAACGAGATACTCGTTATCTCAGAGTATACGAATCTCTACGATGGCAGGCGGCCCTGGCTCCCCTGGTCTGCGACGGAGGCTAAGTTGCCAAGCTCAACCCTCGGGGTTGCGATGACCATCCGCGGGGCTAGAGCAATCTTCAACGACATTGGCACGATGATCGTTGAGCCAGGGGACTACAGCAGGCTTGTCACGAGGACAGCGGCATACACTAGGAGGAACGATACTGTTGTACCGCTGCAGCTCGACGAGCTCTCCGCCTACGCTGAGGCTGCTGACGCTGCTCAGATGGAGCTCTACATGAGGTTCGCGGAAATGGATAGGAGGCAGCTGCTCCTAGCCGGGGCTGAAGCATACTGGAGGTGCTTCGCAAGGTACACGGACATGGTTGGGGTGACGGATGAGGTAGACTGGAAAATATCCCGGGAGGTGCAGGAGGAGTACCTGCCCTACTTCATGACGCACGACGAGGACCCGGCGTTCGCCCGCATAAAGATGAAGGCGGTGAAGATGAAGGTTCTCCCCTTCCTTAAGGAGAGGGACCCGGTGCTCTACTATCTCCCGGAGTAGTTTGAAAATGATGAGCACCCCTTCCCCAAGCGACGAGGAGAACCATAATCCTTCTGAGAGAAAAGACTGGAGGGAAAGCTACTATTTCAACTTCGTCGACCTGGAAAACACGGTTTCAGGCTTCGCAACAATAGGCCTCTACCCCAATTTATCCAGGAGGGAGTTCGTCTTCGCTGTCTTCCATGAGGGTGAGAGGCATCTCTACTACCAGGAGCATGACTCGCCTTTCAGCCTTGAAACCCTCGAGTGCCTAGACGACGGGCGTCTACGCTTCCAGCTGGTTGAAGCCTTGAAAAGCTGGCGCATAGTTTTCTCAGGCCCCGGGCTTGAGGCGGAGATCCTCTGGGCAGGAAGGTTCCCCGCGTTCAGCTTCGGCCGGGGGAGTGGAACATCATGGGAGGGGCATTTTGAACAATCCGGCAAAGTGTCAGGGGTAGTAAGAATCAGAGGGGTTGAGAAGAATATTCAGGGCTACGGGCAGAGGGATAAGAGCTGGGGTCCGAGGTACTGGCACATAGACCACTGGTATGCTTTCCACGCCCAGTTCAGAGAATTCTCAATAGGGCTTAGAATGGACAGCGTCAAGGGTGTTAAAACAGTCTCAGGAGGGGTTTCAACAGCCGGGGGAAGCACCCCTGTTTTAAACGTGGAGGTTGAAGCCGAGTACGGCGGAGACCAGGCTACGCCCAGCGGGGCAGCAACCAGAGTAACCTGCCTGGATGGAAAAGAGTACGTTATCCGCTCGAAACTATTATCCCCATCGAGCTTCGTCAAGTTCACCCGCCGGTTCCAAGGGGGCGTGACTGAGCTTGTTGAAGCAATGGCTCTCCACCGTCTTGAGGAGAGCGGGGAAACAGGAACCGGGCTCCTGGAATGGCTGTTCACAAGCTTCTCGTGAAAACAGCCTGTTTTCCTTATTTCCTCAGCCTCCTCCTAAGCGTTTCGAAACTACCATAGCCTCCTTCAACACCGTCCAGCTTAAAGATGCCGAAGGACTGAGCAAGTATTGAAACATTGCCCTCGCTGTCCGTGAAAGGCACCGGGATCACTGGGCCTGCTCTAGCCTCCAGCACGTGCCTCCTACCTAGGCCGTCGGCCAATTCAAGCCTAGAGTACACGGGCAGAACCCCGTTGCGAAACTCCTGTTCGAGAACACGGATTCTCTCAATCGGAATGTTTCTCCCCTTCTCGAAAATGAAGCCTCCTGTGGAAACCCTGCCGTCACCCATTATTATTGCAGCAGGGTTGACTGCAAGCTCTCTTGAAAACCAAATGACATAGTAGAGCCAGTAGTCTATGCTTGTCCACTCGCGCACCCCGTGAGTATGGTCGCGCTGGCTCATCGACTGCTCAACAATATACGTCTCCCCGCCTACGCGAATCTCCCCGTTTACAACGCCAACCTGCTCCCAGTGCTCGTCCCCAGACTTTTCCCCAAGCATCCGGGACTCAGGAGCCATGTGTGCACTATACTCGTAGACCTCGCTAATCGGCGTGAAGGAAAGCTCAACCCTGACTGGTAAAACGCCTGAAGCCAGGGAAGGGGTTCCCATTACCCTAGGCAGGTCCTCAGGTTTCCTCGCCGCAACCATGCTTCCCTCGAAACAGTATTTCCAAACGCCCCCGGGAAGAGGATTGTGAACAACCCTGCTGACGCGCAGATCCTGAAGCCCGTAGTCAACAGTCTCCTCCACAGCCTGGTAGCCCGCTGCGGAGCCGTCCGGCAGGAAGAGGAATAGGAAAGTCATGGCCTCCCTCTTGTTCGGCTTGAAGCCCAGCCTAGTCATTCCGCCGAGCCTATGCTTCAAATCATAGAAGACAAAATAGTACGACTCGTTCCACTCAACATGGTTCTTCGGCCTATGCTTCAACGGCTCCATTCACGCCACCCCCTCGATCCTGACCATGCCATTGTCCCCGTCTATGGTTACCGTCTGACCTGTCTTAAAAACCATGCAGGCGTTCGGAATATTCGTGACAGCCGGAATCCCGTATTCCCTGGATACTACGGCACCGTGGGAAAGCATCCCGCCTGTCTCCGCGATGAGGCCGCCGATCCTGCAGAAAACCGGTGTCCAGCCTGGGTCTGTGCGAGGCACAACCAGGATTTCTCCCGCGCGCACCTGCCAAACATCCTCAACGCTCTTCAAAACCCTCACTGGGGCTGTGAGAACACCCTTGCTCGCGGGGATTCCTTTGAAAACCAGCCCGGGCTCAGGCGGGGGATCGTTGAACTCCCTGGAGCCCTGTAGGAACTTAGCTGGAGTAGTGTTCTCATACTTCAGGAAGTCCTGCCTACGGTTTTTAACGAGCAAGCGTATTTCCTCAATCTCGCCCAGAGACGCCTGCTCTGAGGCAAGCCTCTTAACCTCGCTCTTGGTGAGGAAGAATACTTCCTGCGGGTCGTTCAGAACCCCTTGGCGCTGAAAAGCCCTCCCGATCCCCAGGAAGATCCTCCGGTTCATCGTAATCCAGCGGTCAAGGTTGAAACGCTGGTTCTCCCGGAAAACAATGTATCTGCGGGCGAAACCCAGGATTGTTGAGAAAAGCTTCCATTTAAACCAGCCGAACCGGAGACGCCTGATCCTGTGCTCAACCATACTCATAGCCTCCTCCTGCTTCAAGCCTTCAGGCTCCACAGTCGCGCTCACACCCTGCTCTACAAGCGGCTTGAGAATGCCGAAGACATACTGAGGAGCCTCCCCCCATCTCGGGTAGTAAGGCTCCCTAGTGAAGCCCCGGGATCCGAATTCCTCCAGGAAACTGTTGAACTCCCTGAGGAACCCTTGGGCTTCAGGAGTGTTAAGCAAGCCTATTTTCTCCAGGATCCTGTCTGAAGGGGTTTCCAGAATTATCTTCCTAAGCTCGGGCACGGAGCATGCGAGGGAGGCGAGGAGGCTTATCCTCTCGTTCGTCTCACTCGTCTTATGCTTCAAGCCGGATATTAGAACAGGATAGGTTTTCAAAGCCTCGTCCTCGCCTATGAAGCGCCTCAGCAAGTATTGGGCGAGAAGATTCATGCCGATGTTGTGAACCGGAATACCGTACCTAACTAGGCGGAAGTGGCCGGTCATCAGCTCGTCAAGCTCCTCCGCCAGCTTAACGTAGCCGCCGACCCCCGTCACGCTGCTCATCCTCTGTTCAAACTGCTCCCAGAAAGGGTTGAAAAACCTCCGGGTCCACTCCTCGTAGGCTGACGCTGTCTTAGTCACGGAGCCGTTAGGGTCGTGAAGCATTACGCGGAGCTCAGCTATCACCCGCTTCCTAAGCCTGAAAGGCAGCTTCCTAATCGTCTCCTTACCGTAAGGCCCGCTTCCATCAGGGAAATAGTTCAAAATATCCTCGTTCCGTAGAAACGGGGGGATCTCGTACTCGACCTTCCGCTTCAAAACCTCAAGGTTGAAGTAGGCGTGCGCGTGGTGAAGCTTCAGCAGCTGGTCAGTCTTCCTGGAGCCAGGTTGAGAGTAGCCCATTATCTTGTTAAGCTCAATGTTCACAATGTTCGTAAGCTGGTCGCCTAGGAGCTCGAAGAACAAGGGTGTAACAGGGTCGTTCCAGTAGTCGTCCGAGTAGCCCCTGCTCCAGACAACCTCGTCCTCAGGAGCCTGCCTTGGGAGAGAGGTCACCGGCCTAGACTGGAGTATCAGAATACTGTTATCCGCATCGACAGCCCACTCCACGTCCTGCGGACACTCGAAAACCTTCTCGACAGCAAGGCCGATTTCAGCAAGCCTGAGAACATGCTCCTCGCTGAGCGAGGGCTGAAGACACTCCTCTGGGGAAGCCTTAACGTGTTCAACACCCGTCTCCCCGGAGACAGGCTTGGCAACATAGTTTTTAGTCCCGATCTCCCTGCTCACTATTTTCAACGATCCCCCGCCTGAGCCCGGGGGCCTGAGGATGACGAACCTGTCGGGCATAGCCCGGCCTGAAACAACCGTCTCTCCGAGGCCGAAGTTAGACTCAACCACCATGTGCAAGCCCTCTGGGGAGACAGGGTCAACCGTGAAAAGCACGCCGGCGCTCTTAGCCGGAACCATTGTCTGAACAATCACAGCCATCTTGAGCCCGCGGTGCGGGACCCTGTTTCTCTCCCTGTACGCGACGGCCCTGCTCCCCCAGAGTGAAGCGTAACACTGGATAATGCTTCTCGCAACATTCTCGAAACCCTTGACGTTGAGAAAGGTTTCCAACTGGCCTGCGAAAGACTCCTGGGGCAAATCCTCCACGGTGGCTGATGAGCGTACTGCAACACTCTTAGCGGACAGCTTCCCGCAGGCTCTCCTCAAATCCTCAGCCAGCCCCGGAGGCAGGCTGGAGAGCTCAAAAGCCTCCCTGATTCTCACCGAGCAATCCTCCATCGAAGCAGGGTTGGAAGAGTCAACCCCGGCGAGTGAAGACTCGATAACCTCCTCAAGACCGTTGAACGATATGAAATCATCATAGGCGTCGGTGGTCACTACGAAGCCGTCGGGAACAGGGAAGCCGAGGCTCTTAAGCTCGCCAAGGTTAGCAGCCTTGCCGCCTGCCTTCTCCCAGTCTCTCCTGCTGACGCTCCTCAAATCCAGAATGTAGCTCTTCGAAGACAACACGAACCTGTTTTCAACACGACTCAAACGATTTAAATATTAACAGCGTGGGCTGAGAAGACTTAAATATTGACAAGCATGGTTTTAAAAGGGTTTAACCATGTGCGACTGGTGCATGAAGCATGGCGCTGGTGGAAAATGGTATTTGAACGCTAGGAACTATTCTTACGAGCTGGCTGAAGCCATGAATCTTCAAGCATACTTGGAGGAGCAGTGGAGAAACTTCGAGCAGGTCTACATAAGGAAGATAATGGGTATGTCATCAATAGGCTTGGGCTACAAGCTTAGAATGCCAATCATAGGCAGGGTGATCCGGCGGACAGTCGAGGGGATGATTCACTCTGAAAGCAGGAACAGGAACCCTGTTAGGGCAGACGGGCACTTCGGCCAAGTAATACCTATTGAGGAGGCGAAGCTGATAATGCTCAACCTCGCCGCCGAACCCATTATTCAGAACTACTGCATGTGCCGCATGATGCAGAAAGGCATTAAAGACATGTGCTGCATCAACTTCGGAGTCCTCTCGACAGTAATAGAGAAACTGCCAAGGTTCATCCCTGAGAACACGAAGGTGCGTTTAGGCCGGGATGAGGCGGCGGCGGCTCTGGAGGAGCAGAACAGGAAGGGGCGGGTGGCCACAGTCTGGTTCCAGCCAGTGCCCTACATATGCGCAATATGCTCGTGTGAAACACCGCAGTGCGGCGGCCTGCGTTTAAGAATGGACTTCGGCCTCCACACTGTTTACAAGGCTGAGTACTACGCGGAAGTAAACCCGGATCTTTGCCAGGGCTGCAAGACGTGTGTTGCAAGCTGCCAGTTCGGCGCGATAAGGTTCAGCCCAACTCTTAAAAGAGTACTGATAGACCCGACTAAGTGCTTCGGATGCGGGCTCTGCAGGGACAGGTGTCCACACGACGCGATAAGGCTGGTGCCGAGGGATGAGAACCCTCTCCTACGTGGAAAGTATTAGCCCAGGGTGAACACGGGTGGGGAAGACGAAGATAGTAATCGACTACTCTAAATGCGGGAACGCGACGGGGGGAATAGACCCCAGGCAGTGCAGCAAGTGCCTGCTGGTCTGCGACCCAGCGGTCTTCGTGCGACACATGGCTTTCAACGTGGAGGAGGATGATCCCTACGACCCGCAGTACTGGCAGATAACGCCAGTATGGCTCTCGCTCTGCACCCGCTGCGGCAAATGCGTTAAAGCTTGTCCACTGAAAGCCATAACTGTTTCATACTGATCGCTGCGTAAGCCGACGCGAAGGAGAACATTATTTACAGATACGGGTTTAAACCCGGCCTCCATTGCCAGTCGACACCATCTTAAATTTTAAATACTAACGGGGCTCCTACTGAGAGAATGGTTTCACCCAGCTTGCCTGGCCCCTTTAAAGACCCATCCGGCTAACCCACGATATTTCTGCGACTCAACTGGTAGAGCAGTTTATCTAACCGGTTCCCATACTTGGAGCAGCCTGCAGGAGTTTGAAGACGGCTCGCCTTTCAACTATAAAGCCTACCTTGACTTCATGAGGAGGCACAACCATAACTTCATGCGGATGTGGACGTGGGAATGCGGAACTAGAGGAGAATGGCTTCACGGATGGAGCGAGGACAAGCTACTGGTCCATCCTCTTTCCTAGAGGCGTACATCCTCCGGAAGGTTTAACCTGGCGGAGTTTAGCGAGCGCGTGTTACACGTGGAAACGTCGGCGAGGAGAATGTTGAAGGCGGGGATAAAAGGGTCTTAAGCCCTGTTCATGGAGGAAGCGGTTCCAATAGTTAGAAGCCTTTAAAAATAAACCATCAGCCAGCGGGCTCTCCGGAAGCCCAAGGTTCGAAAAGCTCCTCGTCACTGCTCTCCAGGACTTCATACGCGTCCTTCTCACAGCCCTCCCACGGCGCCCCCACGTACTTATCAGCATACTTTCCTACAACGCTCGCCCTAACCCTTATGACAAGCTCATCTCCTTTAGTGTTGCTGAACCAGGCCGATAAGCTCTCTCCCTCTCTTAAAACAACGCTGCAGCCGACGACAGTCTTCAAACCGTCGACGACGCACAGGAAGGGCTTTCTACCCGGGGTGGCTATTTCGCAGGCAACAGGCTTGCCGAGAGTGCTCTCAACCTTCAAACCCATTTTCAAGCCTAGAACAAGAAACGGGCCTAAATGGCCATGCAGGCTGACAGCCTTCTCTAAAAGATCAGGTGGAACACGAGTCAGCATCTACATGCCCCCCCTGCTTACGCAGGCCCCTGGCCTCTAGGCTTAAAACCAGCGCCACGCCTATTGCCCAGCCGACTACGCCGCCAGCCACGTGCAGCAAAACCCAGCCGAGAACCCCGCCCCACCTGACTAGCTGCGGAGCAGCCATGAAGAAAACTCCTATTATAAAGCCGGCTACCGCGGCTGAAGCGGCTGAAGCAGCCAGTAGAAGCAGGGCTCCGACGCGCCTCCTCCCAAAACAGTTCCCGTAGCGGGAAACCCAGGTTAAAAAGTCGAAAACCACGCTGGCCGCTGTGAAGCCCAGGAAGTGCGTCGCACCGGGTCTGAAAACGAAGTTCAGGATCGTCGCCACGAAGCCAACTGTACTCGCCGCCCCCGGCTTCCTCACCCACCAGACTGCTAGAATCAGGGACGCGAAGCCAATCATGTCGCAGAAAATAGGAATGCCGAACATTGTGAATATTATCGGGGAAACCGTGGCGTTCAACACGCCCCAGAGTGCTGCGAAAAGCGCTACGGCGGCGACGTCGCGGACAGTGAAGTAGGCCATCCTGCATCACCCAGTATTACTTTTTTCTGTTTAAGTAATACCTATATAAAGCTTTGCCGCAAGAGTCACGCCGGCGACCATAGTGCAGCATACTGTCGAAACCATGCTTGTTTCAATTCAACAGGCTTTACAAAGCATTGTGACGATTTACAGCGTCTCGATGCTTAGGCTGCAGCATCCTCCCGACGCGAAGAGAATCAGCGGCGTCAAACATTAAGCCGTCACGCCAGCAGGCCTCTTAACATCGCGCCAAGGACTCGGCTAAGCATCGCTGGAGGAAACAACTATTCCACGCGTACCCGGGTTCTCAGCAACCAGTCCAAACACGCCGCGCAACCCGGCCTTAAACCTGTTTAAAACCAATGTTTTTCAGCAGTCGGTTTTAGGAACCCCTTAAGAGAAAGGTTTTAAAATTACGACTGCTCGTAGTTTTGAACAGCATTGCCCGGCAGAACAGTAAGCCAAGAAGTAACCCCGGCCGTCGAAGAATACTTGGAATGCATATACAGGCTTCAGGAGAAGGAGGGAGTAGCCAGAACCAGCAGCATCGTTAAAACCCTTAGAGTAGCCCCCGGCACGGTTACGAACACGGTGGAGCGACTTGAGGAAGAAGGCTTCGTGACGCACTCCTCCTACAGGGGTGTTAGGCTAACTGAAAAGGGCCGTAGAATAGCCCTTCAAGTGGTCAGGAGACACAGGCTGTCGGAGAGGCTTCTCGTGGATCTTCTGAAAATGGACTGGGACATGGTTCACGAGACGGCGTGCAGGCTGGAGCACAGCCTAACCGAGGAGGTGGTTGAACATTTGGAGAAGGCGCTGAACTACCCGAGGACCTGCCCGCATGGGAACCCTATTCCAAACGAGCAGGGAAAGGTTTTCGAGGAGGAAACGCAACCATTGTCGGAGCTCGCTGAGGGCGAGCAGGGTGTGATCGTTAGAGTTGTCGAGGAGAAGCCTGAGCTCCTTCTCCGTTTGAAAAGGCTTAGAATGGTTCCGGGAGCCGTGGTTAGGATTGTTGAGAAGCCGGCGTCGGACAAGCAGGTCGGGGTTGAGGTAGACGGGGAGAAGGAGGTGCTGAGCCTCAGCCTAGCCTTGCTGATACGGGTGAAAGGGGTTGGGCAATGAGCACCGCCGCCGACACCGGGGGACGTGAAGTACCCTTGGCGACGCTGAGAGACGGGGAGACGGGGATCGTCGTCTCAGTGAAGTCAGGATACGGGAGGGCTTGGGGGCTTAAGAAGAGGCTTATGGATATGGGCATAACGCCGGGAACAAGGATCACGGTTGTCAAGTCAGCCCCGTTCCACGGGCCGATGGAGATCCTCGTCAGAGGATACAGGCTCGCCATAGGCAGGGGGATGGCTGAAAGAGTCCTCGTGAGAGTGGAGGAGGCTCAGGCCGGCTGCAGCGAGACTTAGCTGGGGAAACAGGGTTGAGCAGGGGGAAGCTGGTTGTAGCCCTCGCGGGAAACGCGAACGTCGGCAAATCAGTAATATTCAACCACTTAACCAGGCTGCACCAGCATATCGGCAACTGGCCGGGGAAGACTGTTGAGAAAGCCGAGGGGACGCTCCACTTTAAAGGGTACACGGTGGATGTTGTCGACCTCCCCGGCATATACTCGCTCTCCACATATTCCATAGAGGAGTCTATCTCGAGAAGGTTCATCGCCGTCGATAAGCCTGACGTGGTGGTGAACGTTGTCGACGCCTCTGTTCTTGAAAGAAACCTGTTCTTCACCCTGCAGCTCATGGAGCTGGAGACGCCGATGGTCATCGCCCTAAACCAGGTGGATGTTGCGAGCAGGAAAGGAATCCGGATAGACGTTGAGAAGCTTGAGGAGATCCTGGGCGTGCCGGTTGTTCCGACGATCGCGGTTAAGGGCGTAGGAATATTCAAACTCCTGGAGAAGGCTGTTGAAATATTCGAGGGAAGGCTTAGCGCGAAGCCGAAGCCGGTTAAATACGGGGAGGAGGTTG
>JBNAVT010000005.1:0-92917 GCA_049700215.1 Thermoproteota archaeon | reverse complement strand
GGAATAAGGGAAAGGCCCCTTCTCCTCTGTTTCAAGATAGTAGTAAGCCTCATCCTTCCCGTTCATATTCCAGTATTTTTTCGCGTCCTCCTCCCTCGCGTGCACATGCCACGGAATAGGGGTTCCAATGTCAAGAACCTTCGTCAAGACCCCGAACCGGTTGCCGTGCTCCGCAGCATACTTGTCGCCGAGAAGCTCGCCGGGGAGAATTTTAAACGCATCCCTGAGGAGAAGCTTGGCAGGCTTCTGAGTGAAGGATATGAAGCTTAAACCCTCGTTTTCAACCTTAACCGGGTTTACGGCTTCAACGGACGATGCCAGCCATCTTTCACACATCCAGCCTCTTGAAGAGCCAGCATAGTAATCTCTCAACCCGAGTCTTCCCATTCCCGGATACAGTGTCCTCGCCACGAAGGACGGGGCGAGCCTCAGAACCCCGCTGTTTGCAGCAAGCTCCTTTCTTAGAAGCCTTTCCTCCTCGTTAAAGCTCATTTCTCCTCGGAAAAAACCCGCTGGCTGCTCTTTAAAAGTTTGTAGTTAAACATGGAAGCCGAGAAGCATCATCAACTCCCCGACCCTGGTGAAATCAGGTATTATGGCGTCCGCCCCAGCATCCATCAGGCGCTTCCTCTTCCTAGGGTTCAACCCCATTCTCTTAACCTCGTCCGAAGCCACTCCCAAGGCTATTGACCCCCTGGCTTTAGCGCTCCTAATCTCAACAGGACCGTCTCCAACCACCAGCAGCTCCCTACCGTGAAGATTGTTTTCGCTTAAAATCTTCTCAATAATCTTCTCTTTAGAGTTTGCCTCCGAGTAGTCGAGCGCACCGTAAACCCCGCCTTTAAAGTACCCAGTAATCCTGAGGGCGTCTGCCTCTCTTAAAACATGCTCATGATCCGTACCGCTTGCCAGATACATGG
The DNA here is from genome assembly GCA_049700215.1 of Thermoproteota archaeon. GTDB lineage: Archaea > Thermoproteota > EX4484-205 > EX4484-205 > JAAOZP01 > JAAOZP01. Next base: position 91,997 of record JBNAVT010000005.1, on the reverse strand, counting down.
TTACACCCTTTTCGTAAAGTGCCTCCAAGAACATTCTGGACCCGCATATCATCATGTCGTCCGGGTTCAGCCCACCGTCAACCAGTCTTCTAAGCCTCTCCTCGACGAGCAGCAGCATCCGCTGGTTGTAAATCCTCTTATACTCGTAAGCATCCCTAGGGTTTTTCGAAATCCCGTATTTGCGAACAGCTTCAGCCAGCCACTCCATCTGCCTTATTGTTAGAATCCCAGTCGAGTAGTCGACATACTCTCTAACCTCCCTTTCTACCTCCGGGGTTGGGGGATTACCATCGCAAATCATCTCTATCATGAGCGGGATCATCACGTCCTCCCATCCCCGTCTTATCACGGATATCGTCCCGTCGAAATCTATCAACGCATACTTGATGCAGCCCACCATCGAATCGAAACCGGGATTAAGAACCTCAAACCACTGGTTCACGGCCATTCATCACCATTAGAAACCTCGTCAAACTTACTCAATATCTCTGCGGGAGAGGCTGTTCCAGTAGTGTTTAGTTTTTTAAGAATTACTGCGGCAGCTAGGCTTGCAACTATGCCTGCTTCAACAGGGTTGGCTCCCCCCGCTAAGCCCGCGCCCACTGTGGAGATGAAAGTGTCACCGGCCCCAACGGGGTCTATTGGAGGCTGGGTCGGCGCAGCTGGAACATGGTGGCAGCCGGAACCCGTAATAACCAAGGACCCCCTCTCGCTTAACGTTATGTATACTGGTCGCTTAGCCTTCTCCTGCAACTCCCTCCCTATCTCCAGAAGCTCATCCAAACCTACTTCAAGAGGGTTTCTAGACGGTTGCACTGCTTTCACAGCCTCCATGCGGTTTGGCTTTAAAACCATGTTCCTGAAAAGACCTATACGCTCCCTCGAGTCAACTATGAAAACCTTGCTCGGATTTTCCTCAGCGAGCTGAACTAGGCTGCTCCTAACGTTTTCCGTGACTACACCGTTCAGCGTCATCTGATCCTCTACTATCACTAAATCCACTTTTTCAACAGCCTCCTTTACGTTTTCAATGATTTCCTCCTCTAAGCCGCTGGTTAATGGACTGTAGTTTACAAAGTCAAGCCGAGAATCCTCCTGTTGAGAATCCCACCCGCAGAGTATCGGCTTAATATAGGTTGGCGTAACTCTCTCACGAGAAGTGATTAGAAAATCCAGGCTAATCCCGTTCTTCCTAAGCTTCTCTCCAAGGATTTCCCCACGCCAATCGTCCCCAATAACAGTCACCGCAAAGACGTCTTTCAAACCCAGAGTCTTAACGTTGCAACAAATATTTCCTGAGGCACCCGGAGAATACGTCTCCCTGACGACGGGACGCGTATAGTGAGGCGTTTCACGCGATAGTTCTGAACGCGTCATATCGGCATACCAGTAAACGTCCAGCGCGAAGTCGCCGATCACCATGCTTCTCAAGCCTTTAAAGGAACCTAGTATTTCAACCAGCCTAGAGCGTTTCAGCCCTCTCATTCAACTCCAGCCTCCTAAGCAAAGAGGCCTCGAGCATCCTGCATAAAACATGGTACAGTACGGAGTGCATCTCCTGCACACGGCTCGTCTCTGAAGCTGGTGCCTTGACAGCGACGTCAGCGATTTCCGCAAGCATCCCACCCTCCCTACCGGTTAGAGCTACCACTGTTAAACCCAGGGCTTTAGCGGTTGCCGCAGCATAAATCACGTTCTGAGCATTACCGCTAGTGCTTATACCCATCAGGACATCCCCATGTTTCGCCAAGGAGTATAGTTCTTGCGCGAAAGCCATGCTCCTCGTCGGGTTATCGTTCTCCACAGCGCTTGAGAGAGAATGGTTTGAGCCTAGGACTATCACGCGCAAACCCTCCTCCAAGCTTCCCGCCAGTAGACTACCGTTAGGAACCGCTTCAAAAAGCCTCCTACGATAGCTCGGCATGGGTCTCCTAGACTCGAAGGATTTCAGAAGCTCGGCGGAAATGTGGAACGCGTCTGCGAAGCTGCCGCCATTACCGCATATAAAGAGCGTCCCTCCAACGCTAAGACGGGTGTCAATAACTCTAAACGCCTTAACCAGGTCATCTGCCACAACACTCAGTTCCCGGTTACTCCCTGCAAATTCTTCAACAATGTTTTTCACAGAGGGCTCGAGTAAACCGTCAACCCGCTTTTCCAACGCGAAGCCTACTCCTCCAGGGGCCAGGAGATTAACATTTTCCTCTCTAATCATCCTGACCACGAGGTGGCGGAGGTTAGGTATTGTCACAGCATGGTCGCCAGTAATGTGGAAGCCTCTACCTCCCAGCGAGGTTGGCCTTATAACAATGTTTTTCAGAGGCCTGTAGTAGTATTCCTCTTCATCCTTCTTTCTCGGGCGAGTATAATCTCTTATGGGTTTCAAATCGAAGTTTGCGGCTGTAAACCTCTCCACTTTAAACCCTAGGTTTCTCGCGATCGATAATGCTTTAAGAAAAACTTCAGGACCTATGACGGCTGAACCGAAATTCAGGAACACTCCTTCATCCAGACGGCTTACCGTGTAAACGTATTTTTTGAAGTCTATCCCACTGGCCTCACCTATGGCGGAAAAGTCGCAAGCCGGATGCTGGTGAATTATGTCTGTCCCAAGTGCAACGTGAACTGTAAAAGGTACTCCTAATCTGTATGCGTGGTAGAGGACACTATACTTCTTGAATCTGAAACGGCCGTCTTCATCAATCATCCTTCCTAGAGATTCACCGTAGCCTAAGCCGTCGCGAACACCGCGTTGAATAGCCACGTTCATCAGTAATCCTGTTTCCTCAGCCATTCCGAAGGTTCCGTCCTCTATGCTTGTAGCAACATCCTCACTAGTCTCGCCGATTAAAGCGATTTCGAAGTCGTGTATCGAAGCAGCGCCGTTAGAGGCGACATGGCTCACCACACCCTGCTCCATGAGATCTATCAATACTGGTCCCAACCCGCATTTTATCACGTGCGCCCCCATCATCCATAACACTAAGCACCCCTTTCTCCTCGCGTCCACGATTATCTTTGCAAGATCCCTTAGCTCCGGGCTTTCAAAAGGCGGTGGCGGAGACTCTGGGTCGACTAGATCCTTCAGTTTCACAAGGTTCTTCCTCTGAGATATTGGGTAAGTCTTAATCCTGTTGAAATCCAGCATTCTGCGGATAATGCACTCCTCAGAGTCATATATTAACTTAATTCTCTACTCGCAGGAGAGGGTTGGACACTAGATTTTAGACCGTTAGAGAAGCGTCTAAAAGTTTAAACTAGGTTTGCGCACACGCAAATCCTTTAAATAGTTTAGGATACATGTTAGGGAAACCATGAGGACCGTGAGGATAGGAGTAGTTGGAGCAGGCTCCCACGCTAATAATGTTCACTATCCCTCGCTCTTCGCGATAAAGGAGGCGGAGGTTGCAGCAGTATGCGACCTTAACCCGGATAGGCTTAGGGTGACAGCTGAAAAATACTCGATACCCGGCCGGTATACCGATTATAGAGAGATGTTGGATAAGGAGGAGCTGGACGCCGTATACCTGATTATGCCTCCCCACCAGCTCTACGACATAGCAGTCGACTGTCTAAAGCAGGGTCTTAACCTTTTCATTGAGAAGCCTCCTGGTATAACCCGCAGCCAGACTGAAAGCCTAGCCTGGTATGCTGAGAGACACGGGTGTAGAACCATGGTTGGATTCAACAGGAGGTTCATACCGCTTATGAGAAGAGTTAAAGAGATCGTTGAGGAAAGAGGCCCAATAAACCAATGCGTATCAGTTTTTTACAAGAATATTCTTTCGCAGGAGCCTCCCTACTATTCGGGGGCGGTGGACGTCTTAACATCAGACGTAATCCACGCGGTGGATACTTTAAGATGGATGGGTGGAGGCGATGTTGAAAGCATATGTAGCTCCATCAGGAGGCTTTTCGTTCCTTACGACAATAGTTTTAACGCGATGGTTAAATTCAAGAGTGGTGCGCTCGGCTTCTTAATGAGTAACTGGGCAGCCGGCTCAAGAGTGCACGTCTTCGAGATGCATAGCAAAGGAATATCGGCGTTCGTCAACCCTAATGACAAAGCCCTTATATACAGGGATGGCCAGCCTGAACCCCAGGAAATATCCGCTTTTGAAGCAGCCGGAGGCAGCTCTGAATTCCACGTTTACTACGGGTTTCTCGATGAAAACATGCATTTCATACGATGCGTAATGGAGGACAGGGAGCCGGAGACCTGCTTTAGAGACGCTGTTAAAACAATGGGGTTGGTTGAAAAAATATACGCAGGCTGCCAAGGTCCGGTTGAATAGTGTTCTAAAACTATGGTCTCATGCTCTCCATGAATCAAGTTGGCGCGCGCTACAGTATTAAAGCATCGTAAAAACTTTATTATAAAGGCCGTGTGAGCAAGAAGCATGCTGCCGGCTGAAAGGCTTGACGCCGCATTCGAAGGCAAGTATTCAGACGCTATGCCCTGGTTCGCCGACCTTACATACTGGTGTCACGCTCACGAGGAGATGGGGACTCTGCCTCAAAAATACTGGGGGGAGAACAGGATAAACCTGTACATGGAGATGGGGTGTGGTGCGCATGAGGAGCTGTACCGCCCGGTTTTCAAAGTAAGGCGTAAACAGGTGAAGGTACATACTTATGAAAGCAGGGAGCCTGATGGCAGCGTTGTCAGACGCGAGGTTTTCGAGACGCCGATCGGGGATTTGAAGCGTGTAAGCAAGCGCTCAACGGTGTCTCACAGCTCCGCTACGGTAGAGCATCCGGTGAAGACAGCGAGCGACCTTAAGAGGCTCAGGTTCATACTGAGAGACCAGGTTGTAGAGAAGGATCCGGAGATGTATGAGTGGCAGCTACGCATGATGCGGAAATGGGCTGGATGGGGGATTGTGAGCTCCCTCCCGCCCAGAACCCCCTTAATGAGGATGATAGTGGAGTGGGCTGGTTTTTCAAACACTGTGAAGCTCCAATGGATGCATAGGGAAGAGTTTGACGAAACTATTCAAGTAATGTGTGAGGAGGACGACCCTATTTACGAGGCTGTTTTAGAGGCTCCTGCGAAGTATGTTTACTTCGGCGAGAACCTGTCCAGCGACATGGTTAGCCCCCGCCTCTTCAAGACGTATCTGGAACCCTACTATAAGAAGCGTACTCTTGAACTCCACGCTAAAGGGAAAAGGGTTTACCTGCACATCGACGGCGGATTAAGGGGACTGTTGCCATTGCTGGCTCAAACGGGTGTTGACTGCGCGCAATCGCTGACTCCAGCTCCCGCGGGCGATGTTGACGTCAAGGATTTCAGGAAGATCGCCGGCGAAAACATAGTTCTATGGGGAGGCTTACCCGGAGTCTTATTCAGCAAGAAATATCCCGTCGAGATGTTGAGGCAAGTGCTTGACGACATAGTAGAAACGTATCTAAACGACCGCAGGTTCATCATAGGAGTTGCCGACCAGGTGCCTCCGGACGGGGAGATTGAGAGAGTGAAGATGGTCAGCGAAACAGTGGAGAGCAGGGGGAGAAGATGACTGCTTGAAACCCATAGTCTTATAAACAGGCTTAGCACGGTTTTGACGATGCGCGTTGGGAGAAATCGACGCCCCCCAGGTCACTGACAATTTTATAAGGAAACTCTACGAGAGAACTAAACCTTCTCTATCCTTCAACGCTTCCTCGAAAGAGGAGTTCCTCAGGTGGAAGGAGGAGCTTAAGAGCAAGATTAGAGAGCTCCTGGGAGAGCTTCCTAAACCCGCTGATCTAAACCCGCGTTTACTAAGCCGGGAGGAGGCAGAGAACTACGTCAGGGAGAAATGGATCATCCAGTCTGAGGAAGACTGCTGGGTGCCCCTGTACCTTCTGGTTCCGAAGAAAGCAACCGGGAAGCTTCCAGCAATCCTGTGTGCCCACGGCCACGGTGCCTACGGCAAGGATTCAGTAGCCGGGGTTCATTTTAACGACCCGAACAGGAAGGCTGAGATCGCCAGGTTAAACTACAACTACGCGGAGCAAATGGCTAACGCTGGCTTCGTAACAGTCGCTCCAGACTGGCGGAGCTTCGGCGAAAGAATAGGTTACTACAACCCTTACCCCGGGAGAGACATATGCAACATTCATTTCATTCAACACTTGATCTTTGGGAGGACGCTTCTGGGAGGCAATATTTTCGACGGCATGCGGGTCATAGACTTCTTAACGAAGCTGGAATATGTTGATCCAAGCAGGATAGGGTGTATGGGCCTATCCTTCGGAGGGACGATGACAACCTACTTGACGCTGCTCGACGAAAGGGTGAAAGCAGCAGACATAATATGTTACGCGACGACGACTGAGCATTACGCCATATCTAGGCCAAACTTCTGCGGGTCTCAGCTGGTTCCAAACCTTTACAAGTATGCTGACGTGCCGGATGTCATAGCTGCAATAGCCCCCAAACCTCTCCTGATAGAGAGCGGGGCCTCCGACACTTGCTTCTGGATCCATTCCGCCCTGAAAGCGCACACCGTGATAAGGAGGGCCTACGAGGTCGCCGGGGAGCCGGAAAACCTCTGGATAGAGGTCTTCCCAGGGGAACACAGCTTCTCCGGGAGAATGGCCTTCAGCTTCTTCGAAAAACACCTTAAATCTGGAAAACAAGGTGAATAAGCCGTCAAAAATGAAAGGCTAATGCTGCTTAGGACACGCAGGATTGAATCTAACGTTTAGAGAAGCAAATATTATAAGCTTCTTATTAACCACTCCCACGGTAGTCCGGATGGATGTCTTCGAAGCCATAAGGACGAGGCGTAGCATACGGGCCTACGAGGACAGGCCTGTTGAAGAAGAAAAACTGAAAAGAATCCTGGAGGCCGCTAGGCTAGCGCCATCCGCTGGAAACAGGCAGCCGTGGCGTTTCATCGTAGTCACAGACCCTAGGGTTAAAGAAGGACTGGTTGAGGCAAAAAAGAGGATGATGCCGCCTCCACCGGCAGGAGCTCCCCCCAGGCCTTTCAGAGGCCCCTTGGAATCGGCCCCGGTTTTAATAGTGGGCTGCGCCCTACCTGGTGAAAGCTTCCCCGGAACAGAATTCTGGAAGATCGATGTAGCCATAGCCCTGCAGAACCTTGTCTTGGCAGCGTGGGAGCAGGGTCTCGGAACATGCTGGATCGGAGTATTCCATGAGGAGGAGGAAGTCAAGAAGGTTTTAGGCCTTCCGAAGGAAGTGAGAGTAGTCGCGATGATAGCCGTAGGCTACCCTGCTGAGAAAAAGGAGCCCGTGTCAAACCGAAAACCCTTGGAGGAGATTGTTAGACACAACCACTGGTAGCACGCGCTTTTTCGATTCAAGGAATCAGGCTTAGGACTTCTGTGGATCTTAAAACCTCTTCCCCCTGAAGATTAATGATTGAATCAAAGTTCTCCCGGGTGACGTTCGTCGTCGTACCGACGCCGGTTACGCACGCGGCGCCGGCAGCCTGACCCGCCATTAAGAGCCTCTTTAAATCCTCAAGCTGGATTTCAGAAGGATCTCCAAGCATCCTGTCCTTAAGCAGTGTGAATATGATTCCTGCGCTGAACGCGTCCCCGGCGCCGGTCGGGTCGACCACTTCGACTTCAAACCCTTTCTGCCTTACGTATTTCCCGTTCTTCAAAACAGCCAGCGCACCTTTTTCGCCGAGGGTTATGAAAGTAATGCCGTTAACCCTTTTACTCGCCTCCCTCATCGCGGAGGCTAAACTGTCTGTCTTGAATATGTTCTTCAGCTCTATGTCGTTACAGTGGAAAAAGTCTGCATAATCTAAATGCTCAACTATGTAATCCCATTGTCTCCCATACGGCTCCACCATGTCGACGAACGTTAGGCTCCCAGTCTCCTTCGCGGTTTTAAGAACCTCCCCAAGCCTCCCGTCGAACTCGCCGCACAGGCCGGACGCGGCGTAGAAAACCCTGGGTTTAACCTCAAGTATCTTCCTGGAGACGAAATCTGGGTCAAGATGCAGGCTTGCACCCAGGTCTAGGTGGAACCTCCTGTCCTCGCCTTTAACCACAAGCGCAATGTTTTTCGTCGTTCCTGTTTCAGCCAGCTCCAGCAGGTGTGTAACAACCCCTTTCTCCTTCAAGACGTTTCTTATGAATTCGCCGAAAACATCCATACCGATTGCCCCCACTATGCCGACAGAACCCTTTTCAAGGCCCAGCTGGATCAAATCTATAGAAACGTTGCAGGGATGGCCTCCAACAGTCAACCTAACGCTTTTCTTGGCAAAGACTATGTGCCCAGGATCGGCGATTTTAGGCAGTTCTGCCAGAATCATATCGGCCACGATGAACCCTGAGGCGAGGACTTTCATCAAGACAGATCATGGTTAAGAGTTTTTAATCTTTTCTAAACTTCCTAAACCCATTCCCTGAGAGTAGTGTCCTTCGCAATAGACCTGTAGAAGCGCCTCATCCTTTCAATCAGCTTGGCAACCCTATCCCTGGAAAAACCTTTCTCAGAGTGAAGAAACTCCATCAATCCTGCCTCGTCAAGCCCCGCATATTTAACAGAATACTCTTCCTTAACATCCGGCTGCATGAATACTCTTCTGACCTCAGCGTAATTCTCCGGAGCCTTTGGAAGAACGTTTTTAGGGATTCCATCTATCCGCCCATGCTTCTTAATAAGCTGCAGAGCCTTTTTAGGACCAATCCCCTTAACACCCTCGTTGAAATCTGTTCCAACAAGTATGGCAATGTCCACCAGCTGCTCCCTGCTGATCCCCAGCCTGCTCAAAACATCATCGGCCTCTATGAGCTCCGGGCTTAAAACTTTAGAATAGCCCTTGCTCGGCAGGAACTCTGTGCCGCGTATCGCCAAGTTCCTAACGAGCCGCGGGGAACCGTAGAGGAGAGTATCGTAGTCCCTGCCCGCCACAGCGTAAGCATCCCCCTTCTGAACGATGAAGGCTGCTTGAGCCTCAGCATCGGAAGGTGCTTCGACAAACGGAAGGCCCATCGCGGAAAGCAAGACCTTAGTGTCCTCAACCATTGTACTGGTCAGCCTAGTTGAGGAAACAGCTTTAGAAAAGGCTTCTGCAAGCCTACCCTCCCTAACCGCTTTCCTCCATTCAACCAGAGCTTTCTCCCTCCTATGTTTTCTCTCCTCCAGCTCCCTCTGTTTAAGTGGAATAGGTCTTCCATCGAATACGAATACGAACCTTATGTCGTAGTCGCACAGGAGCCTTGTGACCCTGAAGGCGAAACCTATGAGATGGGAAGTAACATTACCTTCAGAATCCGTGAAAAACGATCCGTCCGGCTTACGTATTAGCGCTAGAAACTGGTAGAGCATCTGATTAGCGTCAACCGCGAAGCTCTTTCCCCTAAAGCTTTCAAGCCGCATAGGCCTCCTGACGATTATTGGTGTTAAACCAACCCCCATCTGGATCCTGAACCGCTTACTGTTAAGATTTGCGAAAATTTATAGTTTTTCTAAACACGCTTCTGAAGAATAGTGTAGAGACACCGAATATTGCCTTTCAAAAAGACTTATAAACATGCTCTTAACATGGGAAGGCAGAAAGATGAGAAATAACAAGCTGTTTAGGATAGTTTCAAAATCTTTAAAGAATCCTCATCCCCGGGAGGAATAATAGTATAGAAAGGTGATTATTTTTGAAAAACAGTTTTTTAAGAAATAGCTTAATATGTTTTTCAGCATGCCTGGTCCTACTGTCTTCAGCAAGCTTCCTCAGCAACATTATTCTCAGCGTTCAGGCAGGAGCTACGGTCTACGACCTTATTGAGCACGCGTCTGAGGCGCAATGGAGCAGCGGAGCCGGCGTTTTACCGTTTCCAGGAGACCCGTCAGACAGCAGGGGCTTTGCACGGTACGTGAATAATGTGCTTCTTGAAGACGGTGATACATGGAGTAGGGTTCTGGAAACACACCCCCAGTGGGTTGGCAACGGGTATATAATGGGCAGATACCCTCAACAAACCGTGTCGAATAATGTTCAGCTAACTGCTAGAGTGGGTTTCCTCTCTGGAGCCACTGGCACAGACGGTGTTATCTTCGAGATCAGGTTTCTCGACCTGCAGCAGAATACGTATACTGTTTTAAGCCATGTAGCAGCCTATGATGGAAGGCTTGATTCGATTGTTAAAGACCTAGGCTACTTAGCAGGTAAAACAGGGTATTTCATCCTGTATGTGGGTGCCGGGCAGACCTCAAACAGAGACTGGGCTGTCTGGGCAGAGGCAAGAATAGAGACGAAACCTCTGCCAGACCTCGCGATAACAGACGTATGGGAGACCGGGGGCTTAATCCATTACAGGGTGAAGAACATTGGTGATGCTGCCACGACTTCGCCGGGCATGCCAGCCGATAGCTTTCAAAACTGCCTTTCAATAGACGGGAAGCAGGTTGCAAAACACGTGATTACGCGGGCGCTCAAACCCGGCGAGGAAGTTGAGGGGGTGTTCGACCACGCTTGGCAGCCGGCGCCGGGCGAGCACGTTATTAGGGCCTGTGCTGATTGCGAGCAAAACATTGATGAATCTAACGAGGGAAACAACTGTCTTGAAGAAAAGTGGTTTAAGCAAAACCTTCCGGACCTGATAATCACTGAGATAAGGTGCGACAGAGACAACAGCCTGATAGGATATGTAGTAAAGAACATTGGGAGCGAGGTTGCGAAGGAGAACCATAGTACAACGCTCCACGTGAATGGTAAGGAGTTTACCCACGACCTGGTTGGAGTCGACCTGAAACCTGGAGAGATCTTCGAATCCTGGTTTAAGGACTATGAGTGGCCAGAGTGTCGCAACATTACAGTAAAGGTCTGTGCAGATAACTTTAACCAAGTTAAGGAGTCGGATGAAGAAAACAACTGTCTCGAGAGAAACTGCACTTCTTATCCCGTTCCGATACTCATCGCATCTGGACCAAGTGCCGTGAACGTTACTCGGGACTCGGTAATTATAAAGTGGGTTACGAACAAGAATAGCGACAACATGGTTGTTTACAGCGACCGCTCAACCGGGGAGGAGAAAACCGTTTACGACCCGGGCCTCGTAAAAGACCATTGGTTAAGGATCACGGGTTTAAAGCCAAGGACAACCTATAGGTTCTACGTCAAGTCGAAAGATCCTTGTGGAAACCTAGCCTTAAGCAAGATCATGGTTTTCGAAACCATGCCTCCGCCGGATGAGGAGAAGCCCTCAGTAACACTGTTCCTCCCGGAGAGGCTTGTCGGCATCGTTAACATTTTGGCCAACGCGAGCGATAACGTTAATGTGGAGGGTGTAATTTTCTCCATAGATAAAGTGGTAAAGTTCATAGATTTCTCCCCGCCCTACGTTTGGGTTTGCAACACAACCCTCCACCCAAATGGGGTCCACAGTTTCGACGCTACAGCTTTAGACGCTGCTGGAAACAGGGCTATCGACGTTAAAAACGGTACGATCGCCAACCCGCTTCCAGACACGAATCCTCCAGATGTGCAGATAGTTAACCCCCGCGATAGAGGGACAGTACACGGTCTTGTTCGAATAGAGGCTCTGATTCAGGATATGGAGTATCATGCCATACCTGCAGGACATATTCAGAAAGCTGAGATCTACATAGACGGCGCCTTAGTTAGGAGGTGGGAGTATTCTTCGTTTCGCTACGATTTCTTCAGGAGAGAGGTTGTCCCAGAACCTCCGACAAGCAGCCTTTCGTTCACCCACCTCTGGAACACGACGAGGCTTGAGCCTGGCTCCGAGCATGTGATAGAGGTTAAGGCATGGGATGACTCAGGCAACTATGGTCGCGACAGCATAAAAGTCAGCATCCTGCGCTTTGAATGGGCACCGCCTCCTCTCGAATATAGAATTATCGACATCAATGTCACGAGGAATGTGGTAAGACACGATGATTACCGGACGACATACTTTGTAACACTTTTCGTAAGGAATATGGGAACAGAAACTTTGTACAATCTTACTCTCCGCGACGATGTTTGCGGGTTTCAAGTGATTCCTCACACGGCGTTCATGAGTGTAGAGTTCGTACCGTCGTTTTGGACCAGCACCGTTATTTTCAAACCGCCGGGAGAAGCAGCGTTATCGCCTGGAGGTGTTGCAACAATCCAGTACTACGCTGTGCCCATACTGTTTGCTCCAACCATACCGGACGATTGCTATATTTTCGGCTGGCTCGATACATCTATAAGTTTTTCATGCGACGGCACGAATTACGGACGTAGCTTCCAGTTGAAATATCACCCTGGTGATTTGTCGTCGATTCTCAGAAGTGCAGACTACATAATTATTACGCACCCTTCCAGATTGTTCAGCCATAACCCGGATGATGAAGACGGGGTTAACTCTCTCTTGGTCCAGATGGCGGAACTGGCTAGGCTTAAGAGCGGGATCCTAGGATATTTGCGGGGAGGATTAACAGCTGACGAGATTAAAGCATTCATCTCGCCTTCAGGAGCATGGGCCAGTAGGCTTTCTCCCGTTTTCAGAGACCCGAATCCTGAGAGAGATAATGACGCCTATGTTCTAATCGTTGGTGAGACGGAGATAGTCCCATCATACACCGTTACAAGTCATCTTGCAATTCCAGTCTGGACTGGCAGCATAAAACTTTGCGATAACATCTATAGTGATGTCGTGGGGGAAGATGTCTTTCCGGATCTTATACTAGGCAGAATTATCGGCGAAAATGCAAGAAACTTAATGATACCAATTCAAACGAGTATTGATGTAGCACTCGGCCATGGATTCGATCGGGGTTTCGCATTAGGTGTAAGTGGATATGAAGATGGAGGATATGCTGTTCATGCTGTTGACATAGCCGAGGATGTTGTCAGAGACCTCGCAGGACAGGGGGTTTTAGGTGAGACGCTTCACTGGAGCAATTTTATTAGGCATAGTTGGAGCTTCAGATTCACAAATTACGATGCATTCGCGTTGGGCGATGTCGATGGAGATAGCATTGATGAGGTCATCATTGCCAGCGATGAGTATGACAGGATATACGTCTATGAGCCCATGGACCGAAGCTTGGTTCGTGATTTTCCATGCACGTTCACGCACTACGATGGTCTAGCCGCATCCGATGGGATGATCGTCGTCGCTAGTAATGAGGAAGAACACGAGTGGGGGACAATTGATGTTTACTCGTCGAGGACGGGCGAAAGTATCGCTTCTGGAGCTGCGCGTTTTGAGAATTGGGATGCGCTCGCCTTGGGCGACTTTTTCGACAGTGCTTTTAGTGAAGAAGAAGGAAGGGAGATAGGATGTTCTGGAGACGAGATAGTTACGATATCGTTGGATGATGATGAAATCCGCTTCTACACAGACCTTTATTCCAGAGTTACTTTAATTCGCTCTCGAACTATTGATATTGACTTCAGTAGGTTTGATGGCTTCGCGGTGGGCAACTTCATGGGAGAAGGGAATGAGATCGCGATAATAAGAGATGACGACGAATGTATCTATATCTACGATGCTGATGGGAGAAGGCGCGCGCGCATAGAGTATGTAGGGGAGGGTGACACGCGTAGGCATGTCCGCTACACAAGGTATGATGGATTCGCTGCAGGCGATGTTGATGGCGATGGAAGAGACGAGATTATTGTGGTTTGCGACGACGACAAAGAGATCTACGTTTATTATTGGGATGGTGCCAAATGGATGTGGAGTGGCTATTACAGCAGGTTTCTTGGCGACTGGTTCTATGGGATCCGATACACAGGAAGCCCTACAAGGCATGATTGCCTCGCAATAGGCAGGGTCATCCCGGACGAGAGTCCAAGCATAGTAATAATCAGGAACAGGGATGGCGATTTAAGCAGTTTTGAAGTTCTCGTACCGAGAAAGTACTGGGCCGATCCAGGATCTGTCGACGAGTGGGCTAACAAGCGTGTAAGTTACCTTGGCTACTCTGATTATCCTGGAAAAGCCGTAAGCTTCATCACGATCTATGGGCACGGGAACCCTTATGGTGCGTCTCCACTAGGCGTCCCGTATGAGTCTAAGTGGGGGTATTTCTCTCAGCATCCATTCGTTTTCTCTATGGGCTGTAACACTGGCGATTACGATAGCTGGGGTGACAGTTTTGGAGAAGCGTTCTTCAGGCATGGTGCAGGTGTTTTCGTAGGAGCTACTGAGAACACTGTCTGTTGCATAAGTGAGACTGTAACTAAAGAGTTCTACGAGCTCTGGGATGTCTGGCATATAGGGGCTGGAAAAGCCTACACCTTATATGAAAGACGCATGTGCCGTCCACATCTACTTTACCCAGGGCATACAGGTACAGATCCTCTTTGGGCACTGTGCTTCAACTACTATGGGGATCCAAAGTTTCCGGCGAGGTGATAAACTATGAGTAATCGCCTATTGGTTCTATTCCTTCTTATAATACTAGGGAACTTCATCTCCCTCATTCAGGGAGAGTCTCCTATTTCAACCATAGTTATCGACGTACCTGAGTATACTGTTGAGAAAATCGGCGGCTTTGACTATGTGGATATCCCGGGCGGTGGGACACTCCTCATAATGGGCAAGCCTAGGGTTCCCTTCTACTCTGCATCAATAGAATACCCTGCTGGATGCAGGGTTCAGGCTGTCACGATAAGAGAAAGATCTGAGCTCACGACGGTAAAAGACCTTAACCTTTCCATGGTCACTTGGAATCCGGATGCTCCATCTGAAAACATACCATCACCAGAGAAAGTTGAGGGCTGGTATCCTGAAAAAGATTTTGGTTGGCAAGTTCTCCTTGATCCAGATGGTAGTAGCACTCTAATGATCAGTGTTTTCCCATTCTATTACAACCCTGGAACAAAGGAGGCAATGTTCTACAGGCATTACGAGTTCGATGTGGCCTACATATTTTCAGCTATTTCGGTACTGAATGTTAATACTGAAAAACCGGTCTATGATCCTGGAGAAGAAGTTACGATTAATGTTTTCTTTAACAATTCAGGCGAGGCTAAAGATGTTATTGCCAGTGTTCTGATAAAGCGTTATGGTTTAGACGATGTTGTTGATGGCTTACCGTTGAGAACGCTTCACAATGTGGCGGGACAAGCATCATTCACGATGATTTGGAACAGTAAGAGCCTCCCAACTGGCGACTATTACGTAGAGGTTATGCTGAACGACACTCATGGAAACTGGCTTGACAGGAGGACATGCATGTTCCGACTCGGCAGGTCCATGATAAACGTTACTAGGTTTAACGTTGAACCTCAACACTTCAAAATAGGTGACGAGGTGAGAATATCGCTTGAAGCTCTTAACACTGGATCAACAGCTCTTGATGGGAAATACGTCTTCATGGTACAAGGTGAAAATAGCACCATCTGGAATTCGTATCAAAACTTCACGTCCCTTTCTCCAAGAAGCTCGCTTAAGTTTACTTCTACATGGAATACTTCTTCTGCCAAGAAAAGTGCTTTATACTATGTTATTGGCTATGTTTCATACGAAAGCCAAACAACGCCGCCTGTGATGATTATGATAAGCACTAACTATTTGCCAATAGCAAAATTCAGCTATACGCCCGCTAAAGCAGGATTAGGAGAGAAGGTAATGTTCGATGCTTCAGCCTCCAACGATCCTGATGGAAGCATATCCCTATATAAATGGGAGTTTGGAGACGGCGGGGAAGGAACAGGTGTTAATGTGAACCATTATTATCATGGTCTGGGAGATTACTTGGCCACCCTAACGGTTACTGACAACGAGGGGGCGAGTAATTCCACCGTAAGGCTAATCAGGGTTGTGATGATGTATGATTTGAACGTTTCCTCCAACATTGCGGTTGAGATACCTGGCTCAGGAAGATATAAGGAGGAGGAAGAGGTGACTCTGACTGCGCCATCCTCCGTGAACATGCTTGGGCTGCTAGGCCTATTTGGCGCCAAGTATGTGTTTAAACAGTGGACTGGTTTTCTGAACTCTACGGATAGCTCTGTCAGCCTTGTCTTCACTGGATATGAGCCGAGGCTGGAGATGCGGGCCATTTATTCTGAGGACTATACTAATATGATACTTACAGTAGGGATTGTATGCGTAGTGATTACTGTTATTGCTGCACTCTCATTGCGTAGAAGAAGCAAAAAGCTTCCTCCTGTATCTCCACCTTCTTCTGCTTCCAAATAGTACCCGTATCCACCATGTTTTTTCCTTATTTTTAGGAGCACAAGGCTCAAAAGGTTAAATCGGGGAGCGTGTAGAGGTATTCGCGTTGACTAGGGAGCATAAACTTAAAACACCTCTTATAAGGGAAAATGTTGCTGGGCTAAGGGTTGGAGACATTCTGTATGTTAGCGGGGAAGTTTTTACGAGCAGAGATAGGACTCAACGCTTAATACTTGAGCGTAAGCGCGTGGGGGAATTGCCTTTCTCTTTGGAGGGGCTAATAGAGTATCATGCTGGGCCGATAGTCAGGAGGAGAAACTCTCACTGGGAAATAGTTTCGCTTGGACCGACAACGAGCTTCAGGATGGAAGCTGGCGAATATGAATTCATGCGGGAGACTGGCGTAGCGGGCGTTGTCGGTAAAGGAGGGATGGGAGAGAAAACCAGAGAGGCATGCAGAGAGTTTAAGGCTTTCTACGGCATACTTCCAGGCGGGGCTGCAGCACTCTTAGCTAAGAAGGTTGAAAGAATCATAGGAGTATACTGGCTTGAAGAGCTCGGTGTTCCTGAAGCAATGTGGCATCTAAGGGTTAAGGATCTAGGCCCGATAATCGTGGCGATAGATAGCTTGGGGAACGACATCTACAATTCTCTCAGGAAGAGGGTTGACGAGAATCTTTCAAGGCTCCTGCAGGAGGTTTAGCAAATGGATATCTCTAAGCTTAGGAAGCACATAGTTGAGACGATAAGGGTTTGCGAAACATCGCTTCCAAATGACGTTAAAAAAGCCTTAAGGAAAGCATACGAGGAGGAGGCCAGAGAGCTCCCTAGGAAAATTCTCGGAATACTGATGGAGAACGTGGAAGTCGCTGAGAAAGAGCATAGACCCATATGCCAAGACACCGGAACCTTGACTTTCTACGTTAAGAGGGGAAGCTGGAGGGAGGAGGAGCTGCAGAAAATCATCAACGAGGCCGTTAAGGAGGCGAGTGAAGAGATACCTTTAAGACCTAACGCTGTAGACTTCGCATCCGGAAGAAACTCGGGAAACAATACTGGGAGACTCATCCCATGGATCACCTGGGAACCCGGTGGAGAAAACTTAGAGATAACGGTGATAGCTAAAGGCGGGGGCTCCGAGACTGTTTCAAGCCTAAAAGTTCTGCCGGCCACTGCCGGAAGAAAGGAGGTTTTTCAAGCAGTCTTGGAGAGCGTTGCAGAAGCCGGTGCAAGACCATGCCCCCCGCTCATCCTTGGAGTGGGAATCGGGCCGTCTTCAGAAATAGCCCTCGACTTGGCTAAGAGAGCCGTCTACCTGAGGCCTCTTGGCCAGAGGCATGAGAACCATGTCGTCGCAGGGATGGAGGATGATCTTTTAAGGATGGTTAACAGGCTTGAGATAGGTGTCCACGGCTTCGGAGGTGTAACAGCCCTGGATATTCACATCGAATATGCTTCTATACATCCGTCTTCCATGGCTCTTGGAGTTGTAGCAAGCTGCTGGGCGCTGAGAAAAGCTACGCTGAAGGAATGTGGCAATACGGCGAGGATCGTGGATCATGATGACCTTTCAATATTGTAGAACACTGGAATATGTTTAGAATTAAAAACCATAGTTAATTATAGACTAACCGCCTTAGACCAGTGTACAGACAATACTTTCATGCTCGAGGCAAGAACCGGTTTTAGAATTTAGGTTTCAGATATTAGCTTCTTGATAAATTCCACATCTTTTTTCAACACTGCTTTTCTTTCCTCTCGACTATATTTCCCTAGAGATTCGTCTTCAATAGTTAAATCGCCAGTATACCCTGCTTTTCTTAAAACCTGAACCACTCTTCTAAAGTCAATATCTCCTTCGTACAGGGGTGCTCCAACCTGGGGAAAATCTTCCCCGGGAGGCCTCTTCTTTTCCCTTTTAGCCACGGGATACTTCAGATTTTTAAGATGAGTATGTTTAACTAGTTTTGCATACTTCTCTATGAGCTCATGAACCTTGCTCAACGGATAACCATACCAGTAGAAGTTTCCAGTATCCAATGTTAAGCCTACTCTTTCATCATTTATCTCTTTAAAGGCGTAGTCTAGAAACCGCTCATCGTTGCTAACATAGCCATGATTTTCAACGGCATAAGCTACGCTGCTACCCTTTGTTTCCCTTAAGAGGCGTCTCATTATTTCAACAAAATGCTTAGCATACTCTTCAACCGGTTTCTCTTCCCTTATCTGCATATGCGAGTTTATCCGTATCACTTCAACGCCGATTTCATCCGCAAGCTGTGTCGCCTTTTTAATATAATCCAGCTCCCCCTCTAGATTTTCACTTGCAAAATCATTTTCCAACAATATAGTGCACGGTTTTACACCTGTGTTTTTAGAAAATTCTAAAAATTCTTTTCTCTCATGAACGTCTCTCAAGTTAAAACCTAGCTTCACCACGTGGCCCATATCTTCATACGTGTCTTGAGTTAATGTTTTATTTACGTACATTTCATACCTATTTAAACCTAAATCCTTTAGCCCCTTCACCAAATCCTCATAACCAACCCATATTACCGTGAAATCCCTAACTGCGACGTACATTTGGTCATGCTAACAACAGGGTATTAATAAATCTTATCGAGATAACCGTTAAGGCAACTCTATCAAAGCCAGTTGTGCAAAACATTTCGTGGAATCAAGCGTGAAAGTTTAATTTAGAAAAACATATAGCTTGCTTGACACGTGGCTATTTTGATCTTAGCCCATATTTTTCCCAATGCGTCACTTCTTCAAGCGGTCTCCTGTTTCTACTGGGCTTTTCATCAGGATAGCCGACTGAAACAGTACATAGAACTCTAAGCCCCTCAGGTATTCCAAGCAGCTTCTTTATAGGTTCTTCGAAGGGAGTGTTCAACACACCCATCCAGCATGTCCCAAGCCCCATAGAGTGGGCCGCGAGAAGGAAGTTTTGCACGGAAACAGCAACATCCCCGTGATACCAGTTGCTGCTCCTCCCGGGGTCAGCTATGAAAACCACTACGACAGGACTGTCAGCCATAAACCTCCCGTACCTATGTATCTCCGCAAGCTTCCTCCTGGTCTCCGGGTTCTTCACCACCAAGAACTCCCATGGCTGAGAGTTGTTGGCTGAGGGGGCCCATCTGGCGGCTTCAAGACACTCAATTATCTTCTCATCCTCCACCGGCGTCGACTTATACTTTCTAATGCTCCGCCTAGTTTTAATCGCCTCCATCACATCCACCTTTAAACACCTGGGAAGATTTAATGAAACATCTTAATATGGTTTACTATGGTCTGGAGGACTCATTATAACGACAGAATTCTAGTAACGAGAGGAAGTGGCAACCGGGATTTGCAAATTAGAAAGTTTTTAAGCCCTACCTGCTTCGGCTTCGAAGACCCAGTTATCAAGGTTTCTACAAATTAGCGTAAGTATTCGCGCAGACTCCTCCGGTTTCATGGCGAGAAAAAGCGCGGCAACATGCTTGCAGAACTGTTTTTGACTAATCCTTTTAACCCAGTCCTCACAGTAATGCTTCAGCCTCCTTTCAGAAAGACTTACTACAACAGTATACTCCTTGACCCTGGCTTTAACACTCCCTTCTCCAGCCTCCTCAATAACCACTCTTCCAGCCAGTTCCCTTGCCCTCTCCAGCCTACCGCCCTCTAGGAAGGCTGAGACCAGTTTCTCAACATCCTTCTCGCCGGAAGAAAGCGCTGCTTCAAACCTGCTAACCGTCCTCCTTAAGCCCTCTTCCCCGAAGTAGCTGAGAATCTTGTTCAAAGCCTCCTCCTGAGGCTTCTCAGCGGTCCCAACGATCTTCATCATTTGAAGCGCGTTCTTCACCGCATACCCTCTGAAGTGGTTGTTAAAGTAAACGTAAACCTTCTTAGCCCTGGAGGAAAGCTCCTCAAGCCTCCCCTTCCACTCCTCAAGCTCGTCAACCCTGTAATCGTAATAGTACCATGGTCTTTTACCCCTACCGTGAAACCTTACGTAGGAGAAACCTCCAGTAACCTTCAGCAACGCAGGCAGAAGAGGCTCGTCGACAATGCAGTACCCCACATTATTCTCCGAGAGAACTCTGAAAGCATCATCATTCATCCAAGTCGGATGCCTGAACTCAACAGCAAAATCGTAGCCCTCTGGAAGACTCTTCAGAAACTCGTGGAAGCCTTTAAAGGCTTCGGCAGGCTTTGGCGGAAGCTGGAAAAGCAGCGGCCCAAGCTTCCCGCCTTCCTTGAGAGGGGTGAGCACGCTTAGGAAGAGTTTTAAATCCCTCATAGCCCCTTTCTCCAGATCCATTAGTTTAACATGGGTCACTGTTTTAGGAATCTTGAGGGAGAAAACGAAGCCTTTAGGCGAGGATCTAGCAATAGTACGAATGAAGCCCGGATTAGGCTGTCTATAGAAGGAGGAATCTACTTCAACCGTTTTAAAGATACTCGCATACTGCTGAAACATTTTCTCACTACTCGTGTAGAACACGTTCAGCCAATCCTTGTAGCTCCAGCCCGACGTCCCTACAACGATATTGTTCAACCCCTTTAAACATTTTATCCACCAGTGATAAACTTTTAGCTAGAATCTTGACACTCCTACGGCGAAAGCCAGCAGGATTTCGGCTCGTCATGATCGTGGACACACTGTACAGGGTTCAGAGCTTTATGGAAGAAACGTATTGACGTCCACTGATAGCTTATTCCACTTCTAAAGAATGAGTTTTTCTCTCGATGGAAAACAGCGTGCTCAGCTATTGTTAAGAATGAATATGCATCTCATGGGAAAATGCTTATAAACAAGTCGGGAGCGCACGCTCCGCGGATTCATATCGCCTATTATATTCATTTGCCCGTTTATTTTCTAGCCTATCTGCTAATGTGTCTCTGAGGAGGGTGTTTTCCGCGGCTGCACGTTGCGAGGCTTTTTCAAGATGTATGGAGTTACGGTTTCAATCGTCCTCTCGTCGCTGCTTTTTGGTCTTTATCACTTCAGCTACCCATATGTTTCACTCGTTTATAGTAGGGCTTTTTCTAGGCTACTTTTAACATAATACAGGTAGGAACCTTTTAGAACCTGCGAGCTATCATTTCAGCCAGATGTTCTTTAACATACCGTATGTACGGATGGAGCCGGCAGCAATACCCTTTAGAGTTCAACCGCTTTTCCCAGAATCCTGGAGGTTTCTCCCATGGACTCCTTGCATCATAAACATAATTCGGATACTTATCCTTAAAGATTCATTTAAACAAATAGAGCCGCATCATTCTCATTCAAAATCCTGTTAGAAACGCGCCCAACTAATTTTAACCTTCTGAGAAACAGGAAACATTTAACACTCCAGCGAAAAAGTTATAAGCTTTACAAAATGTGAGGAGACGGTTAGAAATGCTTTGGGAATGTTTAACAAGCCCTGATGTAAAGGAGGCGGCTGAGAAAAACCTTGTTGCAGTCCTACCAGTAGGCTCGATCGAAATACATGGGCTTCATATGCCGACTGGAACAGACTCCATAACTATTCGTGAAATAACTAGGATGGCTGCTGAAAAAGAACCTGCAGTAGTGCTGCCGACACTCTACTATGTTTATGTGCCTGAGAACCGGCATTTCCCGGGAACCATATCGCTGAGCGCGAGAACAATACTTAATATTCTCGAGGAAATATGCGAAGAGGTTGCGAGAAACGGTTTTAAAAAAATCCTCATTGTCAACGGTCACGGGGGAAACAATAATCTTCTAAGGGTTTTCCTAAGGGAAAGCTTGCACAGGAAGAGGGATTACGTTATTTACGCGTTAATCGAGCCATGGTCCTCGATAGAGGAGATTGCTGAGAAAATATGTGAAAGCAGGGTAACAGGTCATGCTTGCGAGCGTGAAACCAGCATGGGGCTATACTTGTTTGAAAACCTGATTAAGATGGAGAATGTTAAGCAGGAGGCGAAGACAGGGGGGACGAATCTCCCCGGAATAGAGACGCCTGTCGACTGGCAGGCTTACGCAGTCCAGCTTTATCTCGGCGACCCAAGGCTGGCGACGAAGGAGAAGGGTAAAATACTGGTTGAGAGGATTGTCGATTTCGTAGCGGACGCGATAAGAAGAATTAAACAGGATGAGAAGGTTCCATTGATACTTGACGATTTCTATAAAAGAGCCTACGGGTAGTAGGGAATGCCGGTTTAAAACTGGCGTGCTAGAACCAGTCTGAATGCCAGATATGGGGATTCCCCGATGGAAACAGTGTCTCTAAAGCTTTTTCAACCCTCCCTTCATGTTTCACAGCCTGATCCACCACCACGCTCTTCGGATCCCTATATCCAAGAATAAGTTGCATTAACACCCATTGTGGGAGCTCAATCCAGTTCGTCGACACAGCTTCTGAAATAGACACGCCAGAGTCAGAGATTTCAAGCGTAATAAGACCTATGTCAGTTTTAAAAGATATTTGCGAAGGCAGCTCTTTCACACAGGCCTTTTCTAAACGATCCTTAAACACTGGAACAAGCTTCTCGAAGGTTGACTTGATATTGACGATTCTCCCCATGCCGTCGGAAGCATACGGATAGTCAATACTAACCGTGCAGCCGAGGCTTTTACAGAGCTCGGCGAATGGATGGTCAAACGGGACATATATTTCAAGTTCAGTAGCCTTCTTCTGGAAAGCAACGTCGCACGCATAGCGGAGCACATGCTCATAGAGAGCAACGTCTACAGCGCCCACCTCAGTTATCCTCATCACCCTCGGCCAGCGGTCAGAAGCGCAGTAGGCAACTATTCTTCCAGACTCATCTTCAAAGACTGTCCCATCAGCAGGTATCCCCCACCAGCTTCCCTTTCTAAATCTGAACCATTCACCCCTATGCCTCTTAAGGGGACCTGTCCTATGCTCATTAGCCAACTCGTAAATATCCAGGATAACTCCAGCATCCTCCTTAACCATTGGGCGAGCTTTAAGCCCAGGCCTAGCCCTCTCAGCATTCCTAAGAGGCATAGTAATCTTGCAGTTGGGAAGCGTTGAAGCATAACCCCATTTAACATAGTAATCAGGTATGCCGAAAAGCATTGAAACATCATACCCGTTCCTAACCATGTATTCGATTGAAAACTCCATAACCTTTCTCGAATACCCCTTCATCCTGTGCTCCTCGAGCGTCCCAACCCCGCCTACCCCGCCCATTTTCAAGAATGCTTTCCCAACCTTTACTTCAAGATCGTTAATGATGAGCCAGCTAACCGGCGACCCTCCCAGCTCACCCAGAAGAAGCTCAACTCTATGCGACCTCGCCGAGTCAGCAACCCTTATCTCGCTTCCCATGGGCACTCCTAAAACAATACTCTTAAAAACTTAGCCCTTAATCACTTGGACTCAATATAGTAGAGATCCTGCCTCGGATCCCTTATTAAAGGCCGTTTCTTGACGAAATTGTTCCCGACAAGTATTGCGAGAGCGTGTCGCACGGTCCTAGCTGGCAGCATCGTCTTCTTAACAATGTCCCTCTGAGTTAAAGCCCCCTCGTACTCAAGAACCTTCAAAATCAGTTTCGCGCTGGGAGGCAGACTGCTTATGTCAAGCGACATTCTAGCCTTCTTCTCAAGTCTTCTCGCCAGAAGCGCTTCGCTAAGCCTTACGAAGCCAACGTCCTCACCCCTTTTAACAATAACCTTCTCAGCTATCCTCATCCTATATCCACCGTCGACGATGACTTCACATGCGGAGTTACTGACTATTTCTCTGATTTCTATAAGGCTTTCAAGAGGGGTTACCAAGGGTCTTCTAGTAAGGTTTAAAGAGTTAACAGGGACTATGCTCACCACCCTGGCTTGGGGATGTATTATTGGCCCCCCTGTTGAGAGAGCGTAGGCTGTTGAGCCTATTGGTGTGGAAACTATCAAGCCATCACCTATATCTCTCCAGACGAATTCGCCGTCGATATAAAGGCTATACTCGAGCACTGTAGCGCTTTTCCTCGGGAATATTGCGAGCTCGTTAAGCGCGCACGGTGTTTCAGCATTGTCTACAACAGCCTTAAGCCTCGAGGAATACTCCACGCTGTACTCTCTTCTCAGGAAAGCCCTTAAAGCGTCTTCAAGCCTCTCAAGCGTTGTCTCCATGAGGAAACTGTTATTCTCTGTCTTGCTAACCCCCAGAATAAGTACATCCCTAGATTTCACGTAGTGAAGGGCTTTCAAAACATCCTTATCCTCGCCTAACACGAGTAGAAGACCCTCGTTAATCTTCTCAAGCTCTTCAAGACTCTTGACGCGTGTAACCTCCACCCCGATGCGGCTGACTGTTCTCAAGCATTCCTTAAGCAGGCCACGGTCGGACTTCGCTGGGGCTAGCACTATGTTCAACTAGGTTCAGTAGTGGATTGGAGGGCTATTTATTGTTTTCAACGGTTTAAAAACTTTGCAGTTCTATTTTGCCTCTTAACGAAGCATTTATGCAATTATTGCCTGAATAGAACCCCTTAAATAATGGGGGTTAAGCCTTCAAAAGAAGCTGATGGAAGACCTTAGCCGTAAAATACGCGAGAAAGCGAGGGACATGGGAGCCATAGTGCTAGCGCACAACTACCAGAGGCCCGAGGTGCAGGATGTTGCTGATTTCGTCGGCGACAGCCTAGAACTATCCATCAAGGCTATGGAGACCGATGCTAAGACGATAGTTTTTGCAGGCGTAGACTTCATGGTTGAGCAGGCGGCTGTGCTGAACCCCGCTAAGACAATACTAACGCCTGAGCCGAGGTCAATCTGCCCGATGGCGTGGCAGCTCGACCCTCCTGTGGTTGACGAATACCGTAGAAAACACCCGGATGCGCCTCTAGTGGTTTACGTGAATTCCTTCGTCGAAGTCAAGTCTATGGCAGACTACGTGGTTACCAGCAGCAGCGCTTCCAAGCTGGTTTCTAAGCTTGACGAGGAGAAAATCCTTTTCGGGCCGGATAGGAACCTAGCGTCATACGTTGCTGAAACAACCGGGAAGGAGGTTATTGCCGTTCCCCTTAACAGCTACTGCCCGGTTCACATAGGGATCACAGCAGGTAGAATAACATCCGTTAAGGAAAAGATGCCGGATGCGAAGGTGCTTGTACACCCCGAGTGCCCGCCTGAAACAAGGAGGCTGGCTGATTTCGTGGGCAGCACAAGCCAAATAATAAGGGCAGCTGGAGAGATTGATGCAAAGCGTTTCATAATAGGCACCGAGAACGGGGTAGTTCACAGAATCTCTAAGCTTTACCCTGGTAAGGAGGCTTATCCTGTGAGTAAAGACACGATATGCCCCAACATGAAGAAGATCACGCTTGAAAAAGTGTACAGGAGCCTTGATAGCGGCGAGACCGTTGTGAAAATCGATGAGAAGCTTGCTGAGAAGGCGAGGAAAGTTCTTGAAAGAAGCTTTGCTCTCCTAGGGGTTGAAACACCATGGTCGAGGAAGTGATTTATAGAAAATTCCTCGAGTGGCTCTCTGAAGACATACCCTACTGGGACTTAACCTCCGAGATCATACCTCCACAGGCTACGTGCGAGGCAGTAGTAATGGCTAAGGAGGACGGTGTTGCAGCCTGCTGCGAGGATGTTGCCCCAATACTTGAAAAAATGGGTTTCACGGTCAGGGTTTTGAAGAAGAGTGGTGAAGCATTCAGAAAAGGGGATAAAATAATGTGGATTAAAGGCAATATGCGTAGACTCATGGAGATTGAAAGACTATTGTTGAACATTCTCTCGCAAACCTTTGGAGTGGCAACATTAACCAAGGCCTTCGTTGAAAAAGCCCGGAGAATAAACCCGAACGTGAAGATAGCTGCAACTAGAAAGGTTAAACCTGGATTCCAGTATTTCGAGAAGAAGGCTATTGCAGCCGCGGGCGGCGACACTCACAGACTAAACCTGTCAGACATGATTCTTATCAAGGAGAATCATCTAAAGTATTTCAACTCGGTTGGTGAGGCTGTTAAGAAGGCTAGGGAACTAGCAAGCTTCAGCAAGAAGATAGAGGTTGAGGTAGCTGAGGCTGAGGATGCTGTGGAGGCTGCTGAGGCAGGGGCGGACATAATCATGCTTGACAATTGCACACCTGAAAGAGCGAGGAAGACTATTGAAATGCTTAGGAAAAAGGGATTGAGGAGCAAGGTTCTAGTAGAGGTTTCCGGTGGAGTTAAGCTTGAAAACCTTGAAGAGTACGTGGAGGCTGAACCTGACATAATAAGCTCAGGGGAGCTGACGCATTCAGCGAAAGCAATAGACATATCGCTCGAAGTCACGAGGGTGGGAAAATGAAAAGGATCGGCTTGATAGGGTGTGGTGCAATAGGCTCCCTCATAGCTGAGGCTGTGGACGAGGGCAAGATTAACGCGAAACTCGTCTATGTCTATGATTCACGCAGGGAGGCTGCTTTGAAGCTGGTTGAGAAGCTTAGGAGCAAGCCGAAGATTCTGGAGGGGATAGAGGAAATGTTGAGAGACAGGAGGCTTAGTATCATTGTCGAGGCTGCGAGCGACGAGGCTGTGCTAGAATATCTTAAACCCATTATTGAAGCCGGAAAGGAGGTGCTTGTGATGAGCATAGGAGGACTCCTTTTCCCCGAGACTAGGAAGATATATGAGGAAAACGCGAGCAGAATACATGTTCCAGCAGGAGCAATCGCTGGACTTGATGCTGTTCAAGCCATAAGCCTAGTGGGCGTGGACAGGGTTGTTTTAACCACGAGGAAGCCTCCTGAAGCATTAGCCTACTCCGACTATTTAAAGGAGAAGAGGATTGAATTGGATAAAATCAGGGAGCCGACGCTCGTCTACGAGGGGCCTGTTGAAGACGCTTTAATGCATTTCCCCAGAAGCGTGAATGTTGCAGCAGCACTAGCCTTATACTCTAAATCAGGCGTCCTCGTTAGAATAATAGCTGACCCGACTAGGAAAGACATAATGCATGAGATAGATGTTGAATCCAAGGTTTCCAACCTCAGGATACAGGTTGAGAATACACCTCACCCTGATAATCCTAGGACAAGCTACCTGGCAGCATTATCCTGCATACAGAAACTCAGGGAAATCTGCGGCTGAGCATCCAGGGCAGGATTTACAGGAATATTTTAAAGGCTTGAAATCTGCTTAAGCACGCGCTGATGAGAGTTAGCGTGCGCTCGCGGGGCTTCCCTGACGCAGCCTTGAACCCTGCGGAACGAGCTCGTAAGGGCTAGGAGCGGGGCCAGGTCGGAGAGCGTTAGAAAAGTTTATAAATGCGTTTGAGAAAGAATCTCGGAGAGCCGAGAAGAGATAATTATGAGTAATAATGCAGTTAAAGTCTATGTTCTAGACCCCGCTTCAATACTTACCGGAGTAGCTACCAGGGCGGTTGAAAAAGGAGAGGTTTCGGGAAGAATAATAGTGCATAAGGCAATTGTGTCGGAGTTTGAGAGAAAAGCAAGATTTGGGGATGAAACAGGGTTAAACGGCTTAAAATCGCTTAAGGATGCAGCATCGGCGAGGGGGCTTGAAGTCGAGTTCATAGGCTCTTCAAACACTCCGGAAGAGGTTTCAACGGTTCTGAGGGACCTGGCGATGAGCACTGGCGGCACTCTTGTCTCATGCGACCCGGTTTTAACTAAGACGGCGACAGCAATGGGGATTGAAGCAATCTACCTCAGCCCAGTTGGAAGAGCTAAGCTTGAAGAGTTCTTTAAACCAGGCATAATGTCGATACACCTTAAGGAGAATGTGATACCGAAGGCTAAGGAGGGTGTTCCCGGCAAATGGGTTTACAGGGATGTGGGCGAGAAACCCATCAGCAAGCCTGAGCTCGAATCCATAATAGCTGACGTGATGGAGAGAGTTCAGCTTACAAACCAGGGATTCGTAGAGATAGATAAGTCGGGCTCGACAATAATACAGCTTAAAGACCTCAGGATAGTCATAACTAGACCACCCTTCTCCGACGGGCTTGAAATCACCGCTGTTAAACCGCTCATTAAGAGAAGCCTGGAGGAGTATTATTTGGCTGACAAGCTTGTCGAGAGGCTTAGAACCCAAGCTGAAGGAATACTCATAGCCGGGGCCCCGGGAATGGGGAAATCCACTTTCGCCCAGGCTCTAGCAGAGTTCTACAGGTCGATGAATAAGGTTGTTAAGACGATAGAGAGCCCGAGAGACCTTCAGCTCCCGCCTGACGTCACGCAGTATTCTAAGACCGCGGCTGAGCCTAGTGAGCTTCATGATGTTCTACTGTTGAGCAGGCCGGACTACACGATATACGATGAGCTTAGAGACACTAACGACTTCAACATTTTCATAGACCTTAGGCTCGCGGGCATAGGGATGGTTGGCGTCATACATGCTACGACACCTATGGATGCTATTCAACGCTTCACCGGCAGGACTGACCTTGGCCTCATACCATCTATCATTGACACAGTCATATTTATGAAGGAGGGAGAGGTTTCGAAAATATACACGCTTGAAACGGTCGTGAAAATACCTAAGGGGATGAGGAACGCTGACCTAGCTAGGCCGACGATAGTCGTGAAAAACTTCCTTACAGGGGAGGCGGAGTACGAGCTCTACGTCTTCGGAGAGCAAACCTTCATAGTCCCGGTTCGCAAGAAGAAGACAGGGTACGAGGAGAAGCTTAAGGAGGAAGTACAGGCAATAGTGCGCAACCAGATCTCAGACTTCGACATCAGGATTGAAGGAGACAGGCTTATTCTCTATGCGAACAAGGAGGACGTACCCATACTTGTCAAGAAGTATAATAAGAAGCTTAACAGGTTTGCGAAGAGAATAAACATGAACATTGAGATAAGCCCGCAGAGCAGGCGTGAAAGCGAGCACTGAGACTTTTTCAATCCTGGGCCAGACTCATTAAAACATT
This sequence comes from Thermoproteota archaeon, assembly GCA_049700215.1. Classification (GTDB taxonomy): domain Archaea; phylum Thermoproteota; class EX4484-205; order EX4484-205; family JAAOZP01; genus JAAOZP01. The sequence continues at coordinate 63,034 of JBNAVT010000005.1, read as the reverse complement.
GGTGATCCTAGCTTACTACCCCGCCAATAGCCCCCCCGATTACCGACATTATTGATCCGAATGCCAGTGAAACTATGATTGCACCGCCAGCTATCAGGCCTCCTATAAGACCCAGCAATCCGCCGAGAGCCCCTGCGAGGAGCCCACCGACGCCGACGAAACCGATGATCAGAAGCATGGTTGCGATTATTCCGCCGAATATTCCTGCTAGAAACCCGGCGAGAGCACCTCTACCAGGCCCGCCCCCCGCTATTAAGCCGGCGATTAAGCCGCCGATAAAAGGGCCGAAAACAGGAAAGTACGCGCCTAAGATAGAGTTTATTATGAACCCTAGGAACGCGCCAAGCCACAGGCTACCTTCCCTCCTCATCCACACCACTAAAAGATTCAGCATCAGCTGTGATTTAATTGTTTCCTACTTCTTTGCAAAAAGCCTTTTTCCAGCAAAGTGGAGAACAGCCAAGCTTAAGACTAGTAGGGCAACCGCAAGAAGAATGAGCACGATCTTCAAGCTCAACCCTGATCCTTTCAATGTTATGGATTCGTTTCTAATAAGGTTCAAATTCCTGCTTTCAAACCGAGTGTCGACAGTGTAGTTTCCTGCGGGAATGTTTGAGAAAACAACCCGGCCGTCAGCACCTGTTACCCCTGAGGCTTGAAAAACCGGAGAAGCCATCTTGACCTCGATGTTTCCCATCGGATCGCCGAATTCATCAACCACATGAACACTTAGAGAATAGGTTTTAGTCTTTAATTCAATTACTAACGGCTCACTAGATAGGGGGAGCGGAAACCTTGCATTCTGGCCTTGGAAACCCAGGAAAGCACCGTTACTCGCCAGGCTTAGGGAACCGTTGAACACCTCAACCCCAAGCTTCTTGACTATGACCCTGTACTCTCCAAAACTCAGGATGGCCCTCAACTCTCCGGATTCTGAACTTGCCTCACCATTATGCTTCAACTCTACCACTGCTTCATCCAGCAGGCCACCCGTTGAATTAACCGCTTTAAACACCACCTCCCCTAGGACTGTCACTGTAACAATGTTGATGGCTTTCAACAGTTTTACTCCGCTAGCTTCGAGAAGAAGCACATACACTCCCGGCGACCCGGGCCTAAAGGACGCGGTGAAACCCCCATCCTGCGAGGGCCTTAGAGTAATGGTTTCAACCTCCTCCCCATTCTCGTAGACAAGCATCGTCAACACAGCGGTTTCAGGATCCGTAGCACCAATAAGAACCCCGCTAACACGTATTTCTTCTCCAATCTTAATCGGAGACTTCTCAACCCATGCTTGCAATGCGCATACGCTTGGCAACACTGTTTGAAACCTTCCATATGCAACGGAGTCCGTGTAAGTCTCATTGCCAGCCCACTCCGCCTTTATGAAAACATCTCCGAAGACCCTCGGCTCCCAAACTAGTGAGAAGACCCCTGTTGTGGCATTCAGCTCGGCGAAAAGAATCCAGGAGGCGTTGTCTAAAGAATAGTATAGTGAAACGTTTTGAGCACTAGGAGGATAAAGGCCTCCACTTATACTGATGTTCTCGGCTCCCGCAACCACCACAGTCGGGCTTATCGTCAGATTAAGAATCGACCTTGCTTTCACCCGGAGAGAGTACTCGGGTGTTGAAGCAGGCTCATACTCCGAGTCACCAGGAAAATACGCTGAAACCTTGTAAATGCCCAAAAGCGTAGGCGTCAAATCGAATGAAAAGCTTCCGTTAGAGGCAACCGGCAACTGATATTCATCCAGAATATTTTTCGGATTCCTAACCTTCAAGTATACCGAGGAAACCCTCGGATTAACTTTTCCAATCATCCTAACACTAGCGTTAACGGCAGCCTCGCTTGGAACAGTAAGCTGAATGCTGACCTGCTTTCTCGAAGGTGGTGGGGGAGGTGGAGGAGGTGGGGGTGGGGGCGCTGCTGAAAGACGTACGTTCACTTGAATATGTGCCTCGCCAGAACCTGTATTTGAACCAGAATAACTGTCTTTTGATGCACTAACTGTAACGGTGTGGGTTCCTGGTGAAACCACAAGATCAACCCGGTAATAACCATCACCCCCAGAACTGGTGGAGTCTGAAGGTCCGCCTGAAACAATTACGGTTACAGAGGCTCCTGCGGCCGGGGACCCGTCTGGCATGGTAATGTACCCGTCTACGACCAATGGAACTTGAGCTCTAATATAGAGATTTACACTTGTGACGATTAATACTAGAAAGATGGCTAGCGAAGTAAAACGCTTAATAGAAAACCTTTTCATTTCCATTCAACCTCCACAAACTTTTGATCAGATGCCAAATAGACGAAATATCCAAAACCCAGTTCTACATTAAAGTCATCCTCAGGACGGGGCCTGCTAGTCAAGTAATTTATGAAGTTTTGTCTGGCCGCATTCCATTTAGAAACAAGTACCGTGTTTAGTCCTATAGCTTCAGCAACTTCCTTTGCAGAATAATCAGGTGGCGGAGTCAGTAGTAAGGCTATAAGGTTATACCTCTTTACCAAACTCCTGACATGAAAACGTATTGCAAACCAATCACTCGTACTTTCACCGTCATTAGCCCTTATGTAGATAATATGGTACCCGTCAGCATAAGTTGAACCGTTTAAGCCTATCTTGATGAACTCTATACTCGAATCCCATTCGCCGTCTACTGGAGAAGGTATAGGAGTTGGAGAATTAGTGTCGTCGACAGCATACTCTGCACCTGTAATGTTGTTGGGCGATATTATTTTAACGGTTAGATTGACCACTCCCGCTTGAACTGTGCTGTTTATCATTCTTAACGTTAGGCTTGTAACCGTTACAGTGAAGTTGGCCGTCACCGTGCCTGGGCCGTTTATAGTAGCTGTGGTATCCGGCGAACCGGGGTCAGCTATGGTTATCTTCGAAGTGTCTGAGAACCAGTTTCTGAAGACGCTGTCAGGACCCGGGGTTGCAGATATTTGTATTGTTGAACCCTCGTCATACCAGCCTGAACAAGAGGGTGTAACAGTGCCAGAGCCCAGTGGCGTAACGTTAAAGGTAACGTTATACTGTTTTTTGAAGAAGGCTTTCAAGGTAGTGTTACAGCCGGGAACAGTGTAATTACGGTTCTGAGGTCCTCCATCACTCCAGTTATACCAAGCACACCTCACACCATTCCCAAAATCGATTGTTGAAGCCGCCTCCAACAAATGGGTTGAGCCCACTTCCCAGGTGAAAAGAGTAGGCGTAGTAACAGGCTGACCGTCAACCCTCACTAAGCCCGATCCCTGCGGTTCCGAGTCTAAGATGATTGCCGACATTGAATCGAACAGCGAGATGCTTGGGTCACCGTAAAGATTGAAGTCGAACATGTTCATCCACCAGACACTGTCATTATGAGGCAGCATCCCCTTGGCTTCGTAGAGAGCTACACCAGCGCTAAGCTTACTCTTTAACAATTTCTCAACGTAGCGATAACCTATTTCAATATTGTCCGCAAGCATTCTAGGCCTCCAGTAGCCAATTATGTACCAGCTTACTCTTGAGGATGAAACCGTTGCTATCGCGCCGTTTTTAAGCAGGGCATAGCCAAGATTATTCTCATCCTCCGGATATCCGTTGTTGCAGGAGCATTGAAACGTGAATGATGGGGTGGAATCGTTGAGTCCAGGGGCGTCGGAAGAGCTGAAGAATGACGCCCAACTCATCTCGCTGGACTCGGGTACGTTATCACCATCATCGAAACCCCAATACTTTCTGTAGGCTCCTTGGTTGCCCCCATGGCCAAACCAAAATACTACCCCGTAGCTCTTCCTCCACTCGTTAAACACGTTGTCCCTTGTCAGTGGTGCAGAATAGTAGGGCGCGGTCTCAGGCACTGGGTCTCGACCAGCCCTCTCGTAAAGCACGTAGTGAGACCAGCCTAGTGGAAGAATATTTTCAACAATATTTTTAGGCAGGTCCAACCCATCTGTTCTTTGCCAGCCATTGCCATCCTCATTCGCATAGTTGCTTATGGCTACCGGAAGCATTATCCTGCTTCTCCAACCCGTTCCTGAAAACGCGTAGCTCATCATCTTTCGAAGAACCCTGTCTAACGTAGCGTAATCATTATCGTAAACAGGTATTCTTCCAACATACACTTCCGGCGTGAAGTCCACTCCCGTATCTTGGCCATACTCCCCGTAGTAACCGTCCCCGTCAGTATCCCAGTTTCCGGTAAGGTCTGCGTAAAAGTAGTCCGTAGGAGCATCGTTATAACCCTGAACCCTTGGCCAGCACATCATCATCGGAACATCACCGTAATAGTCAGACAGATTGCTCGGGTCGTCAGGATCAGGGTTACCAATGAGAAGCACGTATTTTACTCCCATTACTAGATAATTGTTCCTCAACCAGTTTCTAATGTTTACAGCCCTCTGCTGGCCGGCTGCAGACCCGTAGTCATCCTCTGTAACAACCTTCACCCGGAAACCCCTAGTGTTCTGAAGATAATTCACGTAATTGTCCAGCTCGCCACTCCCTGTTTTTATCGCGTTCGTAGTAACTATGATGTAATCGTATTGGGAGCCCGATGCCTGAAAAGACGGTGAATACCATTCTTTCGCACTATTCCAGTTTACAAATTGATTCTCAGCGATTTTTTCAACCATCGTGTTTCTAACAATGGCTGCCCGCTTACCCGTAAGCCTATAAGTGATCTTGAATACTACATTCCCATGTATCTTTAGCACCCCTTTCAACGGATTGTATTGTATTGGGTTATAGCGTATTCTTGCAAAAACATATATTCCTCTATTGGAAACCCGGTAAATCTCCACAACCTTATCCGGGTAATATTCTCCCCTACCGTATACGAGATGATTCTTATCGCCACGTATTTCCTTGCCAGCACCCCATTCCACCGTCTCATCGCTCGCTAAAGGCGGGGCCGGCATTACTTCCGCCGTCACGTTTATCTCATAGCTCTCATCCAGTTGAACATCTATATCGATAGAGCTCGTGTTCACATCGGGCGGAAGCAAAACGTCTAAAAACCTGCAGGGGAGCTCCGGGTTACCGGGTTCTCCTGAAGTATAAAAACCATCCAGTTTAACCTCCACGTATTTCTGATGATACGTTATGCTTGGGCTGTCGCAACCGATGTTTAATTCTATTTCGCCATATTGTGCTCCCGAAACCATTATGGTAGGCATTCTTCTCAAGGAAGAAACAGCTGGAAAGCAGAGTGTGAGCAGAATTAGAGCGGCAAGTAGCCCCTTATTTCTCACATACCTGTTTAACAATTTTCTTCCTTCTTCTATGGTTGGCAGACGCATATAAAATTTTTTCATTAAAATTGCTTAAAGACATCACATCCAGCCCGGATTGACTTGGAAAAATGTTTATAAACGAAGTAACCAAACAGCATATAACGCTAGTTTGACTCCCTCTGATTAGATATCTGGTTTTCTTCAGATCAGCCTGTTGGGACTGATTCAACGATCAGCCGGGATTTCCAGGGTGTTATTCCTTTCTCCTCAAAGAACCCTGCACGAGCTTCAACAGCATATTTGAAGCTTTCATCCACACCATATAGCTTTGTCGGGCTTGGATCCATGCGCACGACCCCCACTATTGTTCCATCCGCCTTGATGAAAGCTATGTCTAGGCTTGCCTCAACATTACGCATATGGAACAATCCTTTAACCTCATAGGGGAAAACGAAAAGTATCAGAGTCTGCTCCAAGATACTTCTGCTGATGTTCTGGAAGCCTGCTGCACGCTCGTCAGGCTCATCCGCAACCTTAACCTCAAGCTCCAGAACCTGGTTCTCATCGTTAACAATCCTGATTTTTGCAGTACCCATCTTTTGAAACTCTTTAGTAACCCTTGAACCAGCATTATTGAGAAAGGATGCTAGAAACCAGAGTAAAACCGGAGCGGACGCCAGCAGTATTAAAAGATGCTTCCCTCGTCTTCCCAAACCCCCTCTATATGCTTGAGGCTGTTGAAAAGCTTTAATCTCTATTAAGGCGAGAGAGTTAGAGAAGAATCAAGTCCAAACGGCACTCTACTTTGGCCAGTGCAGCTCGGCACACTAGATTTAGAACAGTTTAAAAAGCGGGTTTCCTAGGTTTCACACTGTGGGATTGCTGATCCTTCCCATGAAGAGAACGGCTCCTGTTTCCTTATCCTGAATTATGAAGATGAACGGGCGGTCTGCCCTAAAGACTTTAGCCTCCGGTACAGCGGTTAGCTTCATGACTACAGCGGTTGCGGCTGCAGCCTCAGCCCCCTTCTCATCAACTTTAACGTAAGCTTGGTGAATAACCTGGCTGATAAACAAGTCTCTTCCGCCAGTCATCCCTGAGAAATCCGCCTCCCTGGTGAACGCGGTGGGCATTCCCAGGTTGCTTAAAGTCTCCCGCATAAAGTATTTGGTTTCAACCTCGAATTTCGGCAGGCAGATCTCGTCCAGCCTCTCCTCCTTCATTCGAGCCTTATATTCTTCAAGCTTCTCCACCGTTAACGATGCCTCTGCCGCCTCAATGTTTTCCGGCAGTATTATCAGCATCGAGACATTCCCACCCTTGTACGGCAGCTCTAGGATTCGCAAATCCCCCGTCTCAGCGTAGTTGAACCTTACTGTTTCATTTGGACGCATATGCATCATTTGAACCTTTACGCTTATGTCAGGAGTTATCCAGAAATCCTCTTCCACGGTTAGGGATTCGTTGAACGCTATCTTCCAGTCGCCTTTGAAGTAGATAGCATTGGTCAGAACAAGCCGCGTAAGCTTGTCAAGAACCCCAGGCGGGATCAAGTCTTTAATCCTATGATTCGTCTGTTCCTCTATGAAGGCGTTGATTGTTTCACGCGACTTCTCAGCCCCATGAATAAAGTCTAAGGCTGCAGCCCTCCCACCGTAGTATTTTTCAACAGTCTTCAAATATTCCTCGAGAAAAGGGTAGTCCTTCTGAATCCAGAGTGCGTTTCCAGTCCTCAACTCATATTCTCCAACAGCGCTATTAATACGGTTATAGAACGCTGCAAAGTTCGGCCTCAACACACTGCTTTCTGGGAAGTTGAACACGTTTTCCATCTCATCCGCGGTTTTTCCCCTAGCACCCTCATACGTCATTGCCAGAGCAGAGAAGATGCTGTAAGGAGAGTAGAAAACATTACCTATTTCGGTTTTAACTAACTCGGAATAAAGCTTGAAGGCGAATTGATTATTAGCCCTCACGACCTCCAGAATCCCCTGCGGCGTTGAGCCAGCCTCGTTTGCCTGGGGAGATTGAGTTGGAGAATACGGGTAGGGAAAGAACATCGCCGCGAGTGGCACCATAGTAATAACGAGGAGCGCTACTCCAATTATCCATAATCTTCCTCTGTCCATTGCTGACAGAAAACTCCTGGTGATATTAGTTAAACATCGTGTTGTTCGACTTTTTAGAACAGATGTCTTAAAGAAAGAGCATGCTGTACAGTTTTTCGAACAGAGTGTTTCCAAGCATGATGATTGATTCAAAAGGGAAATAATAGAATGGAGAAAGCCAGGAAAAATAACTCGTATTAGAACGAGACTTCTATCTTTCTACCTGCTTCAGCCGACTTCAATATGGCGTCCATGATCACGTTGTTCCTATAACCGTCTTCGAAAGTCGCTCCAAGAGGAGCAATATCTTCATCTTTAACCACCGACTTGATGAAGTGGTATATTTCGTTTACGAAGGTGTGCTCCCATCCTATGATATGGCCTGATGGCCAGTATCTTTCTATGTAGGGCTGAGTCTTCTCAGTAACCAGAATAGTGTTCCAGCCGCCTATCGCCTTATCCTCCCATTCTTTCAGGTATAGTTTCAACTCGTTCAGCCGCTCCAGGTTGAACTCTATGGAACCCTTCTCCCCATTAATCTCGAAGTTGTTATAGTTCTTCCTGCCAGTTGCAAACCTAGATGCCTCAAGCGTGCCTATTGCCCCATTATCAAGCTCTATAACAGCCTCGAAGGCATCGTCAACCGTTACCCTGCCCTTCCTACTCGGGTCCTCGGGAAGCGGCCTCTCTTCGATGAACGTCTTAACAATGCCTATTACTGACTTAAATTCTCCAACAATAAACCTTCCAAGGTCTATTATGTGGCTCCCAAGGTCGCCTAGGGGACCGCTCCCGGCTACTTCACTCCTAAGCCTCCAAGCCAACGGGAAGTTTGGGTCAACAATCCAGTCCTGCAGATACCTCGCCCTGAAGTGATATATTCTCCCAAGCATGCCTGATTTAACTATGTGCCTAGCAAGCTGAACCGCCGGGACAAACCTATAGTTGAAAGCAACCATTGTTTTAACCCTAGCCTTGTTAGCAGCATCCCTTAGAATCCTCGCCTCCTCACTATTCCTCGCGAGAGGCTTTTCACACAAAACGTGCTTACCCTTCTCGATAGCCTCAACCGTTGGCTCCACATGCATGTTGTTCGGAAGACAGTTGTCAACCACCTCTACTTCAGGGTCTTCAACAGCCTTCCTCCAGTCAGTAACGTATTTCTTAAACCCATAGTTCGCCGCAGCCTCCCTAACCTTTTCCCCAGTCCTACCGTATATCACGACCAGCTCGGGTATTGCTGGCGGAGGATAGAAGAAGTGAGGCATGCTTTTGAAACCATGAGAATGCGCCTTACCCATAAACGCATAACCCAGTAATGCAACCCCTATTTTGCGAGGTGCACTCATTTTACATCGTTTTTAGTATTCAGAGTTCTCTAATTTAAGCATTATGGAAGCCCTGTCCATTCTACGCGATAAACATCAGGAATTTGGGGAAAACTTTTTAGCAAATTCTTATTAAGAGCGGCTCGGAATGGGAAAACGGTTAGTATGGCCGAAATAAGAATACCGGTTAAGATCAAGTATGCCGAGGACTTTGTAAGAATATATGCTACGGGCGCGATAGGAGGCTTCAACGGATTTGATTTCAGAATCGCCTTCTTCAACGATGTTGTGAATCATCCTGAGGAGCCGACCCAGCCTCCCACCGTCAGTAGGGAGATCAAGGTTGAAGTAATCCTTACGCCAGTCGCATTAAAGCAGCTTACTAAATGGTTGAACCAACACGTAGCGGAGCTTGAGAAGATGATTGGAGAGATCAAGGATCAGTACCCGCCTCAGCCGAGCCAGCGTAGGGAGCTTCACTCAGGCTACTACGTTTAACAAGCATTGTGGAATGGAGGAGATGATCTTTAGGACTGTGAAACATGGAGGCGCGAGAATTGGTGTTCTAGGCGGCGGACTCTCCGGGATGGCTTATGCTTATTTTTCCTCCAGGATGGGTTTCAACGTAACGGTTCTTGAAAAAGACCATGTTCCCGGGGGTTTGATGAGGAGTATTGTTGAAGAAGGGTTCACTTTCGACGTTGGCGGTTCCCATGTGATTTTCTCTAAGGATGCTGATGTCCTGAGCTTCATGCTCAGCCTTTTAGAGAATAATAGTGTTGGGAACAGGAGGAATACCGCGATCCTTTATAAAGGTAGGCTTGTGAAATACCCTTTTGAAAACGGCTTGTCCAGCCTGCCGTTGCTGGAGAACTTTTCATGTCTGCTCCATTTCCTCTACGCTAGAATAGGGAGAAAGCGTGAGCCAAGGAACCTCAGAGAGTTCTTCTATAGTTCTCTTGGAAGCGCTATTTCAGAGAAATACTTGATCCCCTATAATGAGAAGATTTGGAAGATGAGTATTGAAGACATGTCTCTTGGTTTCGTCGGCAGGATTCCCAATCCGAGAGTGATTGACGTTGTTAAGGCTTCTCTAGGAATAGGCTCTGAAGGATATGTCCACCAGCTTTTCTTCCACTACCCTAGGAAGGGAGGGATTCAGGCGCTCGTAAACTCTTTATGGGCTAAGATGCTGGGCGAAGTGTTAACAGGCTTCGAAGTCAAGCATGCTAGAAAAGAATCCGGCGAATGGGTTGTTTCAAACGGTTCTGTGGAGAAAGTCTTTGACAGGATTGTCTCAACAATGCCTTTGCATGATGCTGTCAGAGTATTTGACGCATCCCAAGATGTGAAGAATGACGTTGAGAAGCTTAGGTTTAACTCTCTGGTCACGGTTGCAATAGGGCTGGAGGAGCTTAACGTCAAAGGTTTAAGCTGGCTGTATATTCCGGATAGGGATATTCACCCGCATAGGGTAAGCTTCCCCTCTAACTTCAGTCCGGAAAACGCTCCTAGAGGCAAGTCATCCATACTCGCAGAGATAACTGTTAAGCCTGACGACCCTCTCCTAAGGATGAGCAGCGAGGAGATTGCAAACATGGTGGTTGAGGAACTGGATAGGCTTAAAATACTTTCTAAGGACAAGGTTATCTATAGAAATGTCTTCAAAAACAGGTATGCATACCCCATTCTGGATTCACACTACGAGGAGTGTGCGGAGAGAATAATAGGATTCTTCAGCAGGATTGGTGTTGAGCCGATTGGAAGATTCGCCGAGTTCAAGTACATTAACATGGATGATGCTATAAGAAATGTTGCAAACCATCTTGGCATACAGAGGGTAAGCGAACATGTTTAAGCAAAATACTAATCTGCTTGATGATTATTGAAGGCTTTCAATAATAATGCTTGCAACCTTACCCCTGAAAGGCGGGATTTCAACTAGCAGCTTCCCACGATTCCACTTAGCCTTGAGCCCAGCCTCCTGACCATCAACCCCGTAGAGTCTACATGCCACCTCGCCCGCAAGATCATAGGGAACAGCATCAACCTCGATCAGAAACCTGCTTTTCTCAGACCTGTAGTCGATCAGGTTGATCAAAACCTTTCTCCCGTTTAAACCCTTAAAAGCTTTTGCAACAACTTTCTCAGAGTCGCACTTCAAGCCTAGGTCATCCATGAATCTTGAATCATACTGTAGTTGTTTCACCCTCTTTCTGAGAGCTATCAGTCTTCTTATGTGCTCAGTTAATGGTTCATCCTTCTTAATCCTCGACCCTAGTGGAAGCGGTGTAACGTCAAACCTGAACCCGAGCAGGTAGACCCTGTTAACAAGGTCTTCCAAGCCTGCTTCACTATCCATATCCGGGTAGTAGCATCTGCCTATCCATTCGACAGGAGGGTTAGCGAAGCCGTCGATTATAATATAGTCTGGGAAAGTGTATGCAAAAACTTCCGGAGCAGGATGCATAGTCTGGCTTGAGAAACTAGTATACAGATGGAGGCTGCAATATTGTCCCACGGAATCCCCGTTTCCCTCGATGCACAGGGCGAATTCTTGGTTAAGCTTCCGACCCTCCTCTAAGAGCCTCCGTATCGTTTTAACTCTTCCTTGGGCTGAACAACCATGATGCTTATGACCATGCGTAAAGTTGAAACAGTAGGAAACCGGCGGGGAAAAAGTTTGATCTATATAGGCGAAGTCTGCACCATATCCTTTCAAGTATTTTTCCACAACCCAGTGAACCAAGTATTTCTGCCATCCCTCAGAATACGTGCACATTATCCTGAAACCATCGTTTTCAAACTCTCTTCCAGGGTACTGCACGGTCGCCGACCCGTCGAAGTTAGTTTGAGCGTAATTCCTGAACTCGCCCATCCAGTCCGGGATCTTCTCGGATTCGGGAATCCTGATGCCTCTCGCAGAAAGGTATTCTTTTACAAACGGCGAGAATGCTTGAATGTTGAAGTAGAAGCCTACTCTACCGCCTTTACTTTTAACTGAGGATATTGCTTTCTTAAGCTCTTCAATAGTCCCCAGCCTCGGATCAGGATAGTAGAACCTGTAGCAACATCCGTCTCCAACCATCTGGCCCCATAGCTGAACATGGTTTAGACCAAGATACTGAGCATCCTCGAAAAGGTCTTCAATATCCTTGAATCTGAACTTTATCTCTCCCCCAACCTTAAAATGCACACCATACCATCCGTCGCTCCATTTCAGCTTTTCAGGAATATTGGGCTTCACCATCCAAGACTCAGCCCATTCCCTATATCTGTCAGCAGCCCAGTGCCAATCTCCTTCATGCACCCCGATTACAAACGGGCTTGACCTCCAAGAGCTTCCAGCAGGAACGTATGCGTACTTCCTCATGCCGAGGTTCATCGCTCCCCTGAAGCAGTCAGGTATTGACTCTAAAGCAGTAAGTATCAGCTCCTTATCATAACTAGCAATATAGAGACCCGCTTTCTCATCGTAAATATCCATCCACATCATTGAAGCAAAGCCGCCGTAAAGCAACGTTCTATGGTAGGTCCCACATTTCCCGACAGGATTCTTGATTTTCTCTCCGAAACGATTTGGCCTAACCAGTATATCGTCTTCACTAGTATCACCTATGCATATTCCTTTCAACTGTGGAAAGCCTACTCCAACAACATCCTCTGAGCAGTCTGGATTGAGAGTATTGTCCACTTCAACATCACAGCTCAGAAGCTGACTTTCGCCTTCAAGCATAAACCTGCATTTAACATCCACTGACTCAATCCTATGGAGAACCTCTACGAAAGAACATGAACCATCCTTGCTTAAACGGATTCCCCTCAGGGTCTCAGGTCCCGATGAAACAACTCTAAACGGCTCGTCGTCATTCGCGTAGACTGGGGATTTCTTTCCCCTCTGGAGGAGCCAAATGTAAACCAGCTGGTCGGTGGAATGTTTCAGATATGTAGTTGAAACCGTTTTGTTCAAGATCTGTCTTATCCCCCCGCTTTCAGGGTTGAACACCACCTTAACCTTACTGTTGCTTAGAATTAGATCATGATCCTCCTTTTCCTCATTTGAGGAAACCATGCTTCTTCAAACAGTTGTCGAGCATAAATGTTTTTCCCGGCTGGCGAAAACACGCTAAATTTTTTTAAACCCATTAAGCAGAGAGTAAGCGGGCTAAATGTTGAAGATAGATTGTCATTCCCACATTAGCGGCAGGTTCTTTAAATGGGGAGTAACGTTGAAAAATCTCGTAGAGGCTGCTGATAAACTGGGTATTGATAAACTGTGCTGCTCAATACCCTTTGTTGAAGGCATGCCTACACCCAGCGAGTTTAAAACCTGTAATGACGAGGTGGTTAAGGCGATAAAGGAATATCCTGATAAGATTCTCGGCTACTGTTTCGTTAACCCCGGTTATCAACACGAATCCGTTGAAGAGGTTGAGAAGAGGGTTCTTGAAGACGGGTTGATCGGTGTAAAACTATACAACCAGTATAAATGTTCCGATCCGGTTGTTTTCCCGGTTGTTAAGAAGGCTGTAGAGCTTAAGGTTCCAATCCTACAGCATGCAGGGTACCTTACAGATCCTACTGAAGCCGCTAGGCAGCCGAATATTTCCAATGCCCGCGACATCTCATACTTGGCCTCTCTATTTCCGGAAGCAATGATAATAGAGGCTCATCTTGGTGGGGGAGGAGACTGGGAGTGGGCTTTGAAGATTTTGAGAAACACTCGTAGCGTTTACGTTGACACGAGCGGCAGTGTAATAGATTGTGGAATGATAGAGAAAGCAGTTAAACTCCTGGGTGCAGAAAGACTATTGTTCGGCACTGATTTAAGCATGGAGGAAGGAGTCGGTAAAATAATGGACGCCGAAATAAGTGAGCATGACAGGAGCCTCATATTTGGGGAAAACATGCGGCGGATCCTGGAGGCAAGGTTCAGATGATTATAGATTTCAACATGTACCTAGGACAGTGGCCATTCAGAAGGCCTTGCGCTAGAACAGCGTTTGAAGCCCTAAGGTGGATGGATAAGAACAGGATAAACATTGCAGTAGTCTCGTCTCTCAACTCTGTGCTCTACATGGATTCACACGACGGGAATTGTGAACTCTTAGAGGAAGTTGAACAATACGGTGAAAGATTTGTTCCGCTCGCTGTTCTCAACCCAAAATACCCGAGTTGGGAGAGTGACTTAGAGGAATGCATCAGCCACGGTTTCAGAGGGTTGAGGCTATACCCGCAGTACCATAACTATTCGTTAACGGATGAAGATTGTTTAAGGCTTGTTAAAAAAGCCTCCGAGAAGAATCTTGTCATCTCAATACCGGTTAGGCTTAGAGACGGTAGGGGACGGCACTGGATGGATTCGGCGAGAGATATCAGTCTAGACGAGTTGAAACAGCTTGTGGAGAAATCTCCGGAAGCGAAGATAGTGGTTCTAGAAGCAAGGGGGATCGTCGACTCCCCGTTAACCAATTATTCCAACGTGTATTTCGAAATATCCAGGATGGATGCTGCTTTCGGTGAGATTGACAGGTTGATTGAACAGGTTGGTGATTCCAGGGTGGTTTTCGGATCCGGGTTTCCATTGAAATACTTGCAAAGTGCCATCTTAAAAACCAAGCTTATTAAGAAGCCGGAGGAAACTGTTGAGAAAATACTATGGGGGAATGCGTGCAGCCTCCTAGGCTTAGATCAAAGAGAACCTCGTTTAGGCTCTATTGAAAACATGTTCTTCCCGTAGTATGTTAGAAGAGCGACTATGGCTTCACCGGCCCCCACGTTCGAAGAGACGGCAGGCGTAGCAATTATTCCAACACCCCCACGAGCAGTATTTCCTTTTGCAGCACTCATGCACTCCCAGATGCTCGGATACTTCAGAAGAAACCTTAGTATCGAATCTCTCACCGCCTTTAAGAGATCAGGATAGTAGTTGAACGCTGCAGCCATTGCTAGAGAGCATGATTTCGCCCATGCTGGATCCCTCCAGTAAACTCCTTCCTCAAAACCAGGCTGACCAGGAGCAAGAGTAAAAACCCGTAGTCGCCGATCAGCCTGAGAAAATTCTTCCTAGCTTGTCGAGCCTTCTCCGAATCAACCAGCCCGTATGCAAACGGGAAAAGCCTTCCACACCTATCCTAGTATCCAGCGAGCCATCCGATAGCGCCGAATTCAGAAGGGTATGCAAATGAAAGGGAAAAATCATCCTCCTTCACAAGGATGGCGGTGCGCCTAGGAAGTTTCTCGTCAAAACTCTCACTCATCAGCCTCCAGACATCAAGCTTCCCCGACGACATTTAATCAGAAGGGAGCCCATTCAGTATTAAGGCTTACTCGAAACAGCGATGAATCTTTAAATAAGCTTGGCGAAGCCTATGTCCAGCAGGGTGCTGACCTTGGCGAAAGTCTCTGTTGTAAAGGTTCCGCGAAAATGCTTCGACGAGGATGTTTTCAACGGCGTCAAGCGCAGCATAGAGCTGCTCGGCGGCCCGGAGTCCTTCGCGAAGCAGGGTGACAAGGTGGTTGTGAAGCCGAATATTCTGAACGTAACGGATGTTGAAGCCACTGACCCACGAGTAATATACGCGGTTTCGAAAATATTCAGGGATATTGGGTGCGACGTTATCGTCGGCGAGAACCCTCTAGTCGGAACAAGGTCTAGTGAGGTTTTCGAGAAGATGCGGATAAGAGAGGTTGTTGAGAAAGCTGGAGCCAGGTTCGTCGACTTCCGTAGGGACGAGCAGGTAACAGTAGAGGTCCCGAATGCGAGAGGCTGTCCTACGCTAAGGGTTGCTAAGACAGTCATGGAGGCTGATCTTATCATAAGCCTTCCAGTCATGAAGCATCATGGGCTGTGCAACGTTACACTGGGATTGAAAAACATGTGGGGTGTCATAGGGCCTACGCAGCGACGGCTCGGCCACCTAAACAGCCTGAATTGGACTCTTGCTGAACTAAACAGAATTCTACGCGTGAGGCTAACTATTATAGAGGGTTTAATAGGCGTCGGATACAGCGATGCTTTCCCACTGGGGCTTATAATAGCTGGTGATGACCCTGTTGCCACAGACGCCATAGCCTGCCTCAGAATGGGTTTCAACCCGACGAGTATCGAGCATATTCGATATGCCCACGAACTCGGCTTGGGAGAGATAGATCCGAAGAAAATAGAGCTTGTTGGAACAACTCTCGACCAGCTTGTTAAAGACGGAAAAGCCGCGAGAAAAATATTTGTGATGCCGCTCGCGAAACCCGCAAGGCTTCTTAAACAGGCTAGGAACGTTAAGCTAGTCCAGGGGGATGTTTGCTCAGGCTGCGAGAAAAAGCTATCCATTGCGATAAAAAAGATTGGCGTGAGGGAGATTGCGAAAGGACCTAAGATGGCGATTGTTATCGGCAGGGGTGCTAAACCCGTAGAGGGCAGGATAAACGTTATCATAGGCAGGTGTCTTCAAGATTACAGGGACAAAGGGGTCTTCGTCGACTATTGTCCAGCCTACGACCCGGATATACGGCAAGCTATTGAAGTAGCCCTCGGCAAGCGTGGAAAAATCACGTATCTCTGGGATGAGCTTGAGCAGAAGATGGAGAAAGGGTTGCCTGGAGCCTGAGTAGCCGGGAGACGATTAAAACACTTGACGCACTGTTGAAGCATGAGGGTCTGCTTCAACCCGTGCGAAGGCTTCCGTCAGAAGCCGTTGCATGTTTGCCGTGAGCAACCTTTAATTAAAGACTGCGAGGAAAACAGTCATGGATTTCGATGCGGGGGACGAGGTTCTTATGGGGATGAGTATTCAGAGTGTACAAAGTACCTGTGGAGGGTTTGAAGTATTAACTCCAGGAATGCGTCTAACGCTGGAGGATGGGGGCCGGCTTAAAGTTGAGCAACGTATCGGTGTTGAACGCAGGGTGTTAAGCTGTAAGCTGCCGGATCACCTGTCTCCATGGAGGGTCTCCAGAAAAACCAAGTTCAGATGTACTTTCGAAGGAAAGGGCCTCGAGCTGACTGTACAGGGTGATTCTTTAATCATATTTTCTCCAAAGCAGCATCTTAAGCTTACTTTTGAAGGTCATTTTCCCCCATACTACGCCCAAGAAATTAACGGTAATAGACTCCTTTTAGACTCCTTAGGTGGATGCGGTTTTTTCAGCATTCCGACACGGAAGACAGAGGCAACAGGTCTAGGATCTGAGTCGTGGATGGTGCAGACGCATTTAGCCAGGTGGGATGAACTCTGGGTCTCAATATGCCCACCCAGAGAAATCGATTTGAAAAAGCTTTCGGAATCATTGGCTCATGAAGGAACCTTGGAGGAGCCATATCCTTCTGACGAGATTATTAGAAGCGACGCGAAATATTGCAGAGTGTTCACTATACATGAGGGCTGGGCTGCTGATGCTCCTGAATGGGCTGAGGATCCACCTGGCTCGGATTACAAGCATCCTAAGCCGTGGGAAACCGATCATCCTGTGCCAGCGGATCCGACGGAGTTTGCAAGAGTCAGGGAGGAAGCCCGGAGAAACGGTATGAAGTTTCTAGTTTATTTCAGCCCGTATTACTCGAACGCTCCAGACTTGTTCTCGGAGATGAGAAGGATTTTGAAGGAGTATAGGGTAGATGGTCTTTACTTCGACGGATGGTGTGGCCACAGGAAGGATTTCCGCCCAGGATATTACTTGATTCGAAGAGCTCGATCCATCCTTGGCGACCGGCTACTCTATCTGCATTCAAGCACTGAGCCATTCGGCACCTGCCGCGTATACTTGCCGTTTGTCCATGCTTATGCAGACTATGTGTTGAGAGGGGAAGCTGGACGCGAAGGTTTGGAGCGTGAAGAATTCCTTCGCTACACGGTCAGCGGTTATCAGATTCATAATGCTGTAGGCCTCTGGTGTTACTATGGTTCAATGGGATTACCCGGATATCATAATGTTGTTCCCACCTCTGATGATATTGATGCAGCCCTTAGAAACCATGTTCGGATATGGCGAACGGCGCAAGCATGGTCTAAAACACTAGGTGAATTGGAAAGATTCGACAGGGAATACTACGGTAAACTAGCTAAGATTAACCTTAATAACCTGAGGAGAACAGGTTCCAACAGTATGGCTTGACGGTTGAGACTGCTGCCCTGAAACAGACTGATCACAGGCTCTCCTTCAATGATCTAAGGCAGTCCAGAATTGCTTGAAATATCTGGTCTCCAGCATCCGGCGTTACTCTGCTCCAGCGTGCAAGCCTAGTTTCATAAGACCCTTTTTCAAAAGCCGCCCTATCAGGAATGTAACCAATATAATCCTCCGAGTACGTGGAGATTAGTGTAGACCTGTATCCCATTGTATTCGCTCCCTCATTTATCTTCAACCCGAATTCGACGAACAGTTCCCCGGGAACAGATATGAATGCGACCCCACTTCCTAGGGTCAGCGTCTGAATCAGTGTTTCAACAGATGTTTTACCCTCTTTGGCGACTTCATATTCCTCATCCGCGTAAAGGAGGTCGACAACATACTCCTGGTCTCCCAGTTTACTCCTGTAAAGCTCATACTGTTCGACGAATCTCCTCCTCGCCTCCTTTAGAGGAGGCGGGTCTCTAAGCTTCAGCCTGACCCTTCTATTCTGAACATTTATTCTCCCGTTGGCCAGTTCGATCGAATCTTTCACAGCGTCTTTCAATGCAAGCTGCATTTCTAAACCCATTTTCGATATGAAGCCTCTGCCTTTCTCAAGCGGATCAATATCCCCCGCTGAGCCGGTCGTAAAGAAGACTTCAAGACCGTTTCTCAGCATGTTAGCATAGAGCTCCCCCGGGTAGTCTGCGGAGATGCCGAAATCAGTGTTGCAAACAGGGTGGCAACAATAATTAGTCAGAACGATGCTTGAATCCCTATTCCTGATTAGCATAAAGGGCATACGCTCATCGATAACACCATTCTTATACGTTCTATTATAAGTCAGGCCTGGAACCCGGGTTGTTCCGAATCTAACCGAGGCAGGCGAAGACTTCTCATACGCTTCTACCGAGGCTTCGATGATGCTTCCCCTGAAGAATTTCTCCCATCGGCTGAAAACCTTTTTCTCCTCACTACTGTATGGAAATGTGTTGGGCCACATTGGGACGATTGTCTCAGGCCCGGAGTGAGTATGGGTTGTGGTTAAAAATATTCGGCTCGAATCGATCCCGGTCTTAGCTTGAAGAGCCTTTTTAACATCATCTGCGAAGCTTCTATAGACACCGAGCACATCGCAGTGTATTAGAAGCACGTCTTCATCACGCGATCCGATATGAATGGTGCTCGTCAGAAGAGGATCATGGACGGTTTGAGAAGGCTTGCCAAACCTACCTCCATAACCACCTAGTCTTATCCCTGTTGGAGGAGTCACGTCTCTTTTCGCATAACCAACCTTCATGCCGTGAACCGCCCTGCCAGCAGCGTTTCTCTGAACGATGCTTATTAAGCTTGCGGAACATTCACTGCCACCAGGTTACGCTTTTTTCCCTATGTTTCGAAAGGGTTTCTCGGAGAAAACGAGACTGGTCTTCAACTATCTTCGAAGAATGATTTCAAGAAGCTTTCCAACTTACCGTTGTAAACAGCCTCAGCCAAGAACTCGGTGCCTTTCTGGTCTCCCCAACTATAGTAGATAACTGTTTTCCCGTTGAACTCGCAAAAATCCACATCCGAATTATTTATGTTAACAGCGTTAAGAATCCTGTTCCTCTGCCAAACTGTAAGATTTTCATAGATTTTCATTAGCAATCTTCTTATCTTCGGCTGAGGGACGCATTACTGGATTAAAAGAACTGCTCTGCCAGTCAGCAAGGTTTTTCGAGCGGACAATGTGCGCGCGCGCTAACGGGATGCCTGTTTTATTCGGTTTGTAGTTTGAGCGCACATATTCGAAGCGGTAAAGCCTATTCTGAAAGACTATCGGCGTCGTCTCCACCATATCACAGTCAATAGTGCCGAGCTTGACTATGCTTGGTTTTCCCACATTTGGCGCTTTGCAAACACCGATTTAAGATTATCTGTGCATCGAGACGCTAACCACCGGTTTCCCACGTGTTACTTGGAAAAATGCTGGAGGAAAGGGCGATTGAAAAGTCACTATAGACTGGTTTCAAGCTCCTTGATCTGCCGTCTCTTAGAACCCCTGAGCCTCAGCCTGTATTGAATCGTTAAGAGTTTCTCCGGCGCCAGTAGCATGCTCGTAGCGTAGAGGACGAGAACCGTTAGGGCTGCAGAATACGGGATTCCGAGAATGGCTTCAAAGGATATTGGCGTCATAACCATGTCTTTAGCGATCATTATGGGGTAGGATGTGGGCAGAGCGTACACTAGAAGTTTAAGGGTTAAGGGCAGTGTGCTGAGGTCCCCATACATCATGAGTAGCGAGGGCACCATTATCGGAACTATTACCACTCCGAGGAGGGAGTTCGCCATCCTGACGTCGCTGCTTAATGCTCCGATCGCCACTCCGAGAGACGTTACGAAAAGTATTGCAAGAATCAGGCTGACAGCGAGAAGAATGAAGCTCTCAGGCGGGGGTGAGGGAAGCAGTTGAGAAACGTCTCCCACGGGAAAATTGAAACCAGACATGGTGAGCATGTTGTTAAAGTATAGGATGAACCCTCCAGTAAACAGGATGCTCCCGATTACAGCCAGGATGGATGAGCCCAGCAGCTTAGCCAGCAGGATGTCGTAGCGCGTCACCGGGAAAGTCAAGAGAGTCTCCAGGGTTTTCTCCTCATTCTCAACCGCGGTTGCAGTAGCAGCAAACTGGACGACAGTAATAGACAGCATTAAAAGCAGCAGCGGAATCATAATGCTGTACCCCATTAAGAGTTGGTTGAAAAGTACTTGAGGAGGAACCTCGATTATTTTATCCTTGAGTATTGAGCGCGTCGAAATGTTAAACGGTTCTCGAACAACATCGGGAGAGATGTTTGAGTTAAGCTTAGAGATCAACATGTTGCTGAAAATCTTCGAGGACACACTCAATAATCCTTCAACGGCAGAGTATGCGCCTATTGAGCCTAGGCTCATGGTCTCCATTACGACGTATACTTCAACTCTTGCCCTCCTGAAGTTAACCAGATCATCCTCAAACCCTCTCCCTATAACTATTAAAGCGGTTGAACCGAGGTTTCTCGCTTCACTGACCGCGGTTTCAACGTCAGCAACATCAATACTCTTAACATCCGCCCCTAGGCTCCTAGAAAGGTTTAGAAAGGCGTTGCTTAAAACGGTCTTATCGTAGTCGAGTACAGCTATTTTCAAACCCTTAGCCCCGGCTTCAATAGAGCTGCTCATCGATGTGGACATTAGAAAACCCAGTAAGGGCATCAGCACCACGGGAACAACCAGGCCAATGTATATCCTGGGGTCTCTTAGAAGATCCTTAACCTCCTTCTCAACCAGTGAAACAAGCTTCCTCATCTACTGGTCACCTCGATGAATGCCTCTTCGAGATTCGAAACTCTGAGTTCATTTTTAATCTCCTCCGGCGCTCCTTCAAAAAGGACATGCCCACGGTGTATGAAAGCAACTCTAGTACACAAGTATTCGACCTCAAGCATATTGTGGCTTGAAAGAACCACTGTTCCACCTTCCTTGACATGTCTGCTCACAACCTCCCTTATGTGTTTCGCGTGAAAAACGTCTAGGCCTGCAGTAGGCTCGTCTAATATCGCTAGCCTCGGCTTAGTCATTAATGCTCTCGCTATCTGGAGCCTCCTCTTCATCCCCTTGCTGTAAGTCTTCATCTTATCATCCACCCTATCACCCAGCCCTGAGATTCTTACCGCATCCTCAACAGCTTTAGACGCCTCAGTATCCGAATCAAAGTATATCCTGGCCACTATAGACAAGTATTCACGGCCGCTCAGGTTTCTATATGTCCCAGCGTCCTCAGCCAAGTATGAGATGAAAGGCCTGATTTTACCAGCCTCCTTAACAGCATCATACCCAAGTATGTTGACGTAGCCGCTTGTGGGCAGGAGGAGTGTCGCCATTATTCTTAGAATGGTAGTCTTGCCAGCACCGTTCGGACCTATTAACCCGAATACTGCACCCTTCTCAATTCTTAACGAAACCCCGTCGACAGCCGCCAGATCCCCGAAGCGTTTAACCAGGTTTTCGACTACAACCATGCTTCCAGCTCCCATCACGAATCCACGTCTATTGGGAGAGAAAAACTATTTAATTCTTCTGCATAAGGCGATTGAACAAGTTTCGCAGGGTTTCCAGGAAACATCCTTAAGAAATATTGCGCAGGAATCATGCTTACTTTAGGAAAGATTTAATAGTGAGAAGAGCCGTTTAGGTTTAGAAATGAGCGAATTAAGATATTATAGAGATTTTTCTTTAATTATGATGAGTCGGATTCTTGAGAAAGAGTTTGGGAAAGAGGCGCTGGACGTTTTGGTGGACTGGAGGAATAGAAGGATTGAGGAGGAATGGAGGAAGAGAGGCATAGAGGCGAGGGATAAAACTCCCAGATACTTTCTAACATTGTTCAGTAGGGAGGCTCATGAATTCGAAGTTTTGGAGGAGAGCGAAGAGGCCTTGGAGGTTATTGTTAAGAAGTGCGTCCACGCTGAAATCTTTAAAAAGTTCAACGCATCCGACGTGGGTGAAAAAGTGATCTGCAGCGGCGACCACTATGTTGTGAAAGGATTTGACCATGGGATAGAACTGGTTAGAGACAAGCTTTTAATGAGAGGAGATGAATGCTGCCACTTCCTGTTCAAGCTGAAAAAACAGTGATTCTGAAAAAACTTATAAAGTCGTTCCACTCACCCGCCCACATGGTTTACAGGATAGGAATAGTTGGGTCAGACAATTCTCATGCAATAACTTTTTCACAGATCGCGAACGGCATAGACAGGGAAAATTACGTACCGGGTTTCAAAGCAACCCACCTCTTCGGGTTCGACGAAGCAAGGAATAGAGAGGTTGCAGAGAAAGGCAGTATTGAAAACATTGTTTCAGATGTAAACGAGATGATTGGAAACATTGATGTCGCGTTCGTGGAGTTTAGACACGGCGGGCTGCACCTGAAATACGCTAAGCCATTCATAGAAAACAGGATTCCGGTTTTCGTGGATAAGCCTCTAGCAGCCACGGTAGCAGACGCTGAAAAAATCATCGAGTTAGCGAAGGAGAAACAAACCCTTTTAACGAGCTTTTCGACCCTGAGGTTTACGGACGCCGTGCAAGAGCTTAAAAAAATTTTTAAGAACGAGGAGCCGATTTTCCTGAGCGTCCTAGGCCCAGGAGACCTTGAAAGCGAGTATGGCGGATTAATCTTCTACGGGGTGCATTGTGCGGAAATTTTCAACGAGATAGCTGGGAACGGGGTGAGAGAGATCTATGCAACCGTGAAGAATAAAAACATAGTTGCGACACTGGTTCACGATAAACTGATTGGAACAGTAAAGATCGCTCCTGAAATGCCCTATGTCTTCTCTGTTGAGGGACTGACTAAGAAAACCTATTTCTCAGCCAAGGTTGACTCCAAGGACTGCTATAAGAGGGGGATGATGAGGATTAAGGAGATGCTTGACAACAAGCAGTGGATACTTTCAGGAGAAGAGATGCTTGAGCCAGTAGCCATCGTTAAAGCGATTGAGGAAAGCATTAGGGAATCATCCAGAAAACCGGTCTTACAGTCTTAACCAATTTTAATGCTTATGGAGACTCCTGCCCCAGTAGGCACTATAACGGTTCTCCACATTCCACCAGAAGCCTCGTTTAGAAAATCCTCTACGGTGCCATACGGGTGTTTAACGTTGTGT
Source organism: Thermoproteota archaeon (assembly GCA_049700215.1). Classification (GTDB taxonomy): domain Archaea; phylum Thermoproteota; class EX4484-205; order EX4484-205; family JAAOZP01; genus JAAOZP01. The sequence goes on along the minus strand of JBNAVT010000005.1, from coordinate 39,571 downwards.
GCAAGCATCACTCCGCCTATAAGAATCTTGCTCTTAATCAGGTTGAAAAACTCTAAGTACTGCTCCTTTTCAATATCCATGAAGACTAGATTCAGCTCACCGACTTTCCTGCAGTATTCTAACACGTCGCTGTTAACCGGCGTGATTAGATGCTCTAAACGATGCTTGTCAACAAGCTCCTTGAGCCTCCTGAATCTTCGAATATTCTTCTCAACAGCGTAGACGTTACCATCAACCCCTGACCCTAAAATAGCTTTAGCAATCCATACCGTTGAAAAACCTACGCCCGCACCAGCGTCCATGGCTTTCAAACATCCAAACCGTATAGCCGTTAGAAAGGCCGTTGAGAAAAGCACGTGGCCATCATACATCTCTATCGCAGGAACCCCTAGATCCCTAGAGACACCGTAAGCCTCCAGAATAATACGGTTCCAAGCATAGTCATCCCGCATTGCTGCTTAACATAGCCTACGGCTTCAACTTATAAACTTAGCAGAAGACTCGCGGATTAATGTTTATGACGGGCTTGACGACAGCCTTCAGTCAACTCTTCAAGCTCATCTTTAGCATAGGATGAAACCAAGTTTCTGACAATGTTTGAATTAGCTTTCAAGACAGCTGTCCCAGCCTGTTGAAATATGTCGAGCGCCCTAGGCCCCATCCCGTATACAATGACTGCATCCGGCTTAAGCCGCAGTACAAGGTCTGCAGGCCGACCCATCCCCCCGAAGTGTTGACTCTCGTTACGCAAAGTCTCCTGTTTTAAAACTCTCCCCTCGTCATCCATCTCAAGGACTAGGAAGAAGGGTGCTCTGCCGAAGTGTTCGGATAAGCGTGAATCCAAGTCACGATCCTCCTCCACAGGTATTACGATCCTCATTCCGAATCACCATGCCTGGATACTTGCATCTATATACGTCTTGCTGTTAATCAACCATCCCCTAGGGTTTTCACCAACCCTCCTGCCGGACTCTTTATAGACCTCAGTCTTGAACCACCTCTACTCCTTTTTCAAGGAACCCTTATCCTAGACAATTACTTCCTTAACTCCTCAAGCCTCTTGTTTACGTAATCGAGCTCCTCCTGGATAAGTCTTCTCTGTTCTTCAAGAAAAAGCCTCTCCTGCTCCCTAGTCGCTGAGGGTGAAGTAAACAGCAGCGGCCCGTGCATCCATGCTCTCCACGGAGCCCGTGGAAACCATGGGTATGGCCTCAAGAAGCACCGAGCATAAGGATGCCAGTAGGGCGGTGCCAGCCACCAGAGCCAGCAGAACCCGCTTGGCATAAATCATCACCCCCTGCTCACTGACTTCCTTTACCGCTTAATTCCTCAAGCCGTTTTCTAACGGCTTCCAGCTGAGACTCCAAGATCTTAATCTGCTGCTCAAGAACCATTCGCTCCTGCTCCCTGCTATAAGCCGGCGGGAAGGGCATTCTAGGTGGAACCGGTGCAGGCGGCGTGCCTCCAGAAGCTGGTCCAAACCATCCTGGGGAGAAGCCGAGCCTGACGCACCCCGGGAGACCGGTTAGGTAGAAAAGATTCCTGTGCCTATACCTCATTTTCCAAACCCACCTCCATTTTTGTGATTATGCACATTTTTCATGAATAACGAGACTGTGCACAAATATATAAATATTGCGGCCCGGAAGCCGATGAGCAATGTATAGGAGAAGACACAGGCATGGTCGAAGAGGAAGAATGCCTAAACCAGTATGGCTGGGGGCTATTCCGCCGATTACCGGGCTAGACCCCGTTGGAACACAGGGGAAACCGGATCCTGTTTACCTTGAGCCTGATGAACTGGAGGCTGTGAGGCTCGTTGACCTAGAGGGGCTTTCTCAGGAGGAAGCGGGGGAGAGGATGGGGGTCTCAAGAGGAACCGTATGGAGGCTTTTGCAGAGCGCTAGGAGAAAGACTGCTCAAGCCCTCAGCGAAGGCAGGCCGATACGCATAGGGCTACCTCCTCAACAAACTGGTTTGGAGGGAAATACTTGAGAAAACTGATGGTAAAACGTTAAACTCTGTTTTCCAACGACTTTAACTATCCGAATGCTCTTTTCCATTCTTTAAGAACCTCGCGTGCAGTGTTAAAGCTTTCTACGCTTATAGAGAATATGATCCCCGTTTTATCTTCAAGGGAATTCGACACCCTCTTAACCCAGGACTCGGGTTTCTCACCCCCCTGGGGGCCGTCAGTCCACACTAGGCATACGCGTTTCCTTTGAAACAATTCGACGGTTTCTCTTAGGCTGTAGAACTTGGTTGGGCTTCCGAAAAAGAACGCTTTAAAGGCTCCGCTTGACAATATCGGTTCAAGAACCTGTCTGCCGTCTGAAGCCTCGCTGCAGCAAAAGTGACCCATGCCTCCATTAAACGGTCTCAGTGAAAAATCGTTAACCGGGATGCAGAACTTTCTGTATTGAGCCGGGTTCATCATGACAGCCACGTCTTCGCATAGTCTAACACCGCCTTTATCCATCCACACGTTAGGCGTCCCATGGAAACCCTGGTCAAGAGGCTCCCCCACTATTTTCTTCTGCTCAACCGAGAAATCCACGTATACTTCAGCAACCCTTTTAAGGAGCTCCTTTGCAAAGTCCGGGTGACGGTAGAAATCGCTTAGGAGCTTTGGCCCCCTGAGGAGATAGGCGACGTCTAAAGGCCCCTGGGTGTCGCATAGATATACTTTCACCCCGGTTCCGTCGAGCATTTTAACAAAATACTCTTCAGTTTCAATGACGCGGGTCATCAAGCTTTGACGAGACAAAGGATCCTTCAACTCTCCCAGGTCTGGAGGATCCTCCTTTAAAACCGGCTCCTTAACCCACGGCATCTGGTCAGAATCATGCTGTACGATAACCTCGCTTCCAAATCCGTTCGGAATAATTCCTACGCCGAAATTAGCCCTTACACATGGCATGCCGTCATCCTGAAGGAGGGCGTGAGAGTATACTGAGGCTAGTTGAGACACAAGCATCTTATCCACATCACGGTATGTTTCATAATATTTGAAGGAGGGCCAAGGATCCGGAGGGGGACAGTTAATGATTAAAGGAGGCGTTTCCACTTGTTTAAAATTCCATGCAGCAGCAATCCTGCTTCTCGCCTCATCGATCTTCTCAAGATCTAAATGTGAGCTCACCTTCTTAATCCATTTTGCCACATCAATGCTCAAAGTCAACGGAAAGCCTTTTGAAAACTATTTAAGCTTTCTCATGAAAATCCTGGAAAGATTTATATCGTTAAGCTTAGGCGAAAAAGCATGGGCAGGTTGAAGGTTGGTGCTCAACTGATCATCTGGGGGACAAAGCCGCGGGAAAACCTTAAAGAAGTTTTGGACGAGGTGAGGGAAGCCGGGTATGAGGGCATAGAAGCCTCTCCCGAAATATTTTCTACAGACACTATGGAGAAAAGGAGGCTTCTACTGGAAAACGGTTTAAGGCTTGCCGCGTTACACATGGGAGTTGGAAACATTGAGCAGGTTGAACAGGCGGCGAGGCTTTTAGAAATGCTTGAAGGAGAATATTTGACTTTTAGCGGTCCCGGTGGAAAAGGCTTAGAGGAAGACTATTTTAATTGCGCAGAGTTTTTAAACAAGGCTGGGAAAATCTCCAGGGAACACGGGGTTAAAACCTGCTACCATAATCATGGGCATGAAATAGCTGATAATCAGAGGGGAATAAAAATAATCATTCAGAACACTGAGCCTGAGTTAGTTGGACTATGCGTTGACACTTACTGGGTTAAATTCGGCGGGGCAGACCCGCTTCAGTTCATCAAAGCTAATAAGGAGAGGATCGCGTACTTGCATCTGAAAGACGGGACTGAGGAGGATATGAAAAACAGAAGGTTCTCCGAGCTTGGATGGGGCTCCATAGATTTTCCAGCCATACTTGGCTTCGCAACGCGGCTTGGAGTAAAGTGGGTTGTCGTTGAACAAGACTGGACCCCGGGGAGCCCTTTTAAAAGCATGTTGGAGAGCAGGAGTTACTTGAGAAGAATCGGTTTCGACTGAAAGTAGTGCACGCTACCCCGCTGGGATTTGGAGTACATGTTCGTTGGCACATCAGTAACCCTTCCCAATTATGATGATCCCAAGCGCGCGGTAGGCACCCCTTGCAATCCCGCAAGGCATGGAGGAGCTGAAAACAGAGGAGGAACCGGAGGAATTTGCCCTTTTGGAGGAAAATAAGCGCGCGCGCTACGTGCTAAGGCTGGCATTACAGTGCTAGACGACGTGGAGAGTAAAAAACATAAATAGCCTTTTTCAGCCTCACGGAGAGAAATGATAAAGATCGGTTGCGCGGCTTACTCTTACAGGGATTATCTTAAGGATGGGAGAATGAGCTATGAGGATTTCATTGAGGAGGCTCATAGCATTGGGCTGGACGGGGTGGAGATGACCCTCTACTGGCTTCCCTCAAGGGAACCGCAATACTTCAGGAATTTGAAAAGGATTGCACTTTCACGGGGGCTACCAATCTCCTGCGCCGGAATCTCGACGAACTTCTGTAACCCGGATCCTATGGAAAGGGAGAGGATGATAAAGGCTGTGGAGGAAGGAGTGAGTATTGCCCGTGAGCTGGGTGCTCCCGCTCTACGGGTTTTCGGCGGCTACGTGCCCGAGGGGTATTCTGAGGAACAGGCAATACTGTGGACGATAGAAGCTTTGAGGAGATGCGTAAAATACGCTGATGAAAACGGTGTTGTAATAGCCTTGGAGAATCACGGAGGCATAACTGCTAGGGCGGACAGCGTGGTTAGGATTGTTGAGAGTGTGGGTTCCCCATGGCTAAGGGTTAACCTAGACCTCGGCAACTATAGGGAGTCTACGTACAAAGACATTGCTAAGACAGTCCCATACGCCGTGCATATTCATGGCAAGGTAAGTGTCTCTGAAAACATTAGGGTGGACTATGAGAAGGTTAAGAGGATTCTGGAGGATAAGGATTACAACGGTTTTATCTCGATCGAGTACGAGGAGAAGGAGGATCCTAAAACGGGGGTCCGCGAGTTTGCAAGATACCTTTTAAGGCTGTTCTGAGCCGTTGCGGAGGGAGTCTTAAATGAGCAGCCGGGTGAACGTTGGGATCTCTGGACTTGGGAGAAGCGGGTGGGATATTCATGCCAACGCCCTTGAAAAATGCTCCAGCATGTATAACGTGGTTGCGGTCTTCGACCCGCTTGAGGAGAGAAGAAAAGAGGCTGTGAACAGGTTCGGTTGCAGAGCATACCCCGATTTCAACTCGCTCATAAGAGACGAAGAGGTTGAACTAGTAGTCGTAGCTACGCCGAGCCACCTTCATGCTCCTCAAACTATAGAAGCGTTGAAATCCGGGAAAAACGTCGTGTGCGAGAAGCCTATGGCTACAAGCCTGGCTGAAGCAGAAGAGATGATAAAGACTGCAAAAGAGTCCGGAAGGATACTGACTGTTTTCCAAAACAAGAGGTACAGTCCAGACTTCTTAAAGGTTAAGGAGATAGTTAGATCCGGAAAGCTGGGGCGCATAGTCCTTGTAAAAATATGTCTGCATTCGTTCGGTAGACGCTGGGATTGGCAGACGTTGAAAAAGTTTGGAGGAGGGGAACTTAACAATAATGCTTCTCACCTTATAGACCAGGCTGTTCAACTCGTTGGAGAGAGGCTTGAACTACTGTTCTGCGACCTGCAGAGAACCCTGACTCTTGGTGATGCGGAGGACCATGTTAAGATAATTCTTGGGGAGCCGGGCTCGACGAAGGTTGACATAGAGGTTACTCGCGCATGCGCCTACCCTCAGAATTATTGGCTGATAATGGGGACTCAGGGAGGCCTTGCTGGAGGCGGGAACTCGATAAGGTGGAAGTATTTCGACCCTAAGGATCTTCCTCCTAGACAGGTTGAAACAAGGCCGACTCCAGACCGCAGCTACAATTGGGAGGAGATCCCTTGGAAGGAGGAGGAGTGGGTTCTAGACGAGAATGTTAAGCGCGGCGAAATCTTGTTTTACGAGGAGCTCTATAAGACTCTGCGCGAGGGAGCCCCCTTGAGCGTTACGCCTGAAAGCGTTAGAAAAGTGATGTCATTAATGGAAAAATGCCGGGAGTATTGTAAAGTATGAGAAGCCTTAAAGTAATCAGTAATGAGACCGCCATCTTATTATTAAACTTCCCCTGAAACTGTAAAAGCTTAAAGTAAACGCTTGGGGAGTTAAGGGGGAATTGGAGTCGGCTGGAGGGGATTCGACAACAACCGGCTTGCCTAAGCCTGGTTACGAAGGTGAGAAACCCGCTTTAAAGGCTGGAAAACTGCGTTGCGAGTACAGGGTTAACCCTCTTGGAGTAGATGTTTTAAAACCAAGGTTAAGCTGGATCGTTGAGTCATCCGAAAGAGGACAGTTTCAGACAGCCTTTCAGATCATTGTTTCAAGCACTAGGGCAAACTTGGAGAAAGATATTGGCGACCTATGGGACAGTGGGAAAGTCCAGTCTGAGGAGACGAGCCAAATCACATACGCTGGGAAAACACTTTCATCCAGGATGGAGTGCTGGTGGAAAGTACGGGTCTGGGATAAGCAGGGAAGACCCTCTGAGTGGAGCGAGCCCGCCTACTGGACAATGGGCCTGCTCGAGCCGGATGATTGGAAGGCGAAGTGGATAGGGTATGATGAATATGCTGAATGGGAGGAGCCTAGTTTCAAAGGATGCAAGTGGATATGGTTTAAAGAGGGGGAACCCGTTAAAGAGGCTCCTGCAGCAGACCGTTATTTCCGTCGGGCAATAAGCCTGCCGGCAGACAGGAAAATACTTAAGGGAGTAATTCTGATTACTGCTGACGACCAGTTTGTGCTTTTCGTAAACGGTAGGGAAGCCGGCAGGAGCGACGGTAAGCCTTATGCTTGGCAGCGTCCGCAGACGGTTGAAATCACGGACCTGCTGCATGCTGGCCTGAATGTTTTAGCGATTAAGGCTACTAACACCAGCGGCCATGCAGGCTTGCTTGGAAAAATGGTGGTTGAACTTGAAAATAGTGAGCCACTGATTCTAGTTACTGACGGAACCTGGAGATCCTCCATGCATGCTGAAGAAGGGTGGGAGAAGCCTGGCTACGATGATGCCGGATGGATTGGTGCGCTTGAGCTTGGCGACTTCAGAATCGCCCCGTGGGGAGTTTTACCAACGAAGCCCCCGTATGTTCGGCCGCCACCATTCTTTAGGAAAAGTTTCACAGTCAAGAAAAAGCCTAGGCGGGCCCTAATCTACGTTAGCGCTTTAGGAAGCTGCGAGCTTCGCTTAAACGGTAAGCGCGTCACCGAGGATTATTTCATACCAGGATGGTCTGATTACTGGAGGCGCGCGTACTACCGCACCTATGAGGCTACGGGTCTTCTTAACCAGGGAGAAAACGCGATAGGAGTGATTCTACACAGCGAATGGTACTCCGGGTATCAAGGAGGATGGGGTAGGCTGAACAAGTTTGGACGCGGCCCACGCCTCCTCGTGCAGCTGGAGATAGAGTATGACGATGGCGAGCGCCAGCTTGTCGTCAGCGATGAGAGTTGGAAGTCAGCATACGGGCCGATTCTGGAAGCCGACAACTACATGGGTGAAACCTATGATGCTAGACGCGAGATCCATGGATGGGATGAGCCCTGGTTTAAAGACGATGCTTGGGGGAACGTTTCTACGGATTATTTAAGCCTGCAGCTGACAGCCCATCCGGGTGAACCCGTTAGGAAAACGATGGAGCTGCCAGCCCAGTCGGCGAGAGAGATCAGCCCGGGTGTTTTCATATTCGATTTCGGCCGGAACATGGTTGGCGTCGTTAGGCTACGGGTTAGAAACGCGGAACCAGGCACGAGGATCAAGCTGCGTTTCGCCGAAGTCCTTAATCCTGACGGTACTATACACACTGCAAACCTTAGGGGGGCCAGGGCCACAGACACCTATTTTTGCAAAGGCGGTAGCGAGGAGTTTTTCGAGCCTCGTTTCACATATCATGGCTTCAGGTATGTCGAGGTCTCAGGCTACCCTGGTAAGCCGCCTATGGATGCTGTGACAGGCATCGTTATTCACACGGATATTCCGATAACCGGAAGCTTCAGATGCTCAAACCCGCTTTTAAACAGGCTTGTGGAAAACATTCTTTGGAGCCTGCGCGGCAACTATTTCGAGGTGCCGACGGATTGCCCTCAGCGCGACGAGCGGCAGGGCTGGACTGGGGATGCACAGATCTTTGCGAGAACCGCAGCCTACTTCGCCGACATCTCAGCCTTCATGACTAAATGGTTGATCGACTTGAACGATAGCCAGAGAGAAGACGGAGCCTACCCTGACGTCGCACCCGCGACCGGAGCAGGGTTTGGAACACCATGCTGGGGGGACGCTGGAATCATCATACCCTACGTGCTTTGGCGGACATGCGGAGATACGCGCGTGATCCGGCTTCACTACGAGAAAATGAGGCGCTACATCAATTATCTTGTGGAAAACAGCAGAGGGTTCCTCCGGCCGGAAACAGGGTATGGCGACTGGGTTCCAGCAGGCTCTGAAACACCGAGGGACGTGCTTGCAACAGCCTATTTCGCATACGTTGCCAAGCTTATGGCTGTAATGGCCAGGGAAATAGGGGAAACTGGTGACGCGGAACGCTTTGAAGAACTATTCGAAAATGTTCGCTCAGCATTCCTTAAAGAGTATGTTCAACCAGATGGACGGATAAAAGGCGAGACGCAGACGTGTTACGCTCTGGCACTTGATTCGAAACTGCTCCCTGAGGAGATGGAGAGAACAGCGTTAGAACACTTGGTTAAGGATGTTGAGGACCACGGATGGCATCTCACCACAGGATTCGTAGGGACGCTGCACCTCATGCGGGCGCTAACCAAGTATGGCAGGACTGATGTGGCTTACAGGCTTCTCCTGCAGGAAACCTATCCATCATGGCTCTACCCGGTTAAACTCGGAGCTACAACCATTTGGGAACGGTGGAACAGTATGACTGAAGAGGGGATTCACGAACCAGGCATGAACTCTTTCAACCATTACGCTTTCGGAAGCGTGGGCGAATGGCTTTTCTCAACCGTCGCGGGAATAGATGCTGAAGACGCTGGCTTTAAACGCATCATTATCAAGCCCAACCCTTGGAGGGAACTAGGGCATGTTCACGCGAGCTACGAGTCGATTCGTGGAACGATTTCAGTGGAATGGTGGTTCTCCAGCGAGGCTTTCCACCTGCAGCTCATCCTCCCGGCTAACACTTCAGCACTGGTATATGTTCCAGCAACCGAGCCGGGTAGGGTGAGGGAAAACGGGAAGCCGGTTGAAAAATCCGAGGGCGTGGAGCTAATCGGTATGAAAAAGGGTTGCGTCGTGTATAGAGTCCTATCAGGATGCTACAGCTTCACAGTAGCGTGACGCTGACCGTCGGGCCCCAGCATTTTCAAACCCTCGAAAATATTTCAGCAACCCCTCCGTAAGCATTTTCTCAATTCCTTAAGGGTCGCTGCGGCAGCCATCCTCATAAAGCCTAGGTCACTGCCAATGTTCAACAGTCTGAACCCCAGTCCTATGTGTTTCTCAGCATCCTTGGGGTTGGAGGCTATTCCCGGGCACACTTTCGTCCCCTTATGCATATTAGCTACATGCGTTATCGCCTCGACAACCCTAGGCTCATCAGGGTAGCCCAAGTAGCCCAGGGAAGCAGACAAGTCTGCAGGGCCCACCATCGTGCCGTCCACACCTGGAACAGAAAGTATTTCACCCAGGTTTCTCAAAGCGTCGCCAGTTTCTATTTGAACAACCACTACCATGCTTTCATTAGCCCCCCTAACATACTCGGTGAAACCCTTGTACCAAACCGGCCTCCTTGGGCCACAGCCCCTAATCCCCTCCGGAGGATACTTGCAGGCCATAACTGCCTTCACAGCCTCATCCCTACTGTTGACCCAAGGAACAATAACACCCGTAGGCCCTAGGTCGAGAGCCCTCTTTATATAAACAGGATCGTTCCAAGGAACCCTGACCAGGGTTGCTGCCTCAGACCTTCCAATGGCTTGAAGAATCGTTTGAACATCCTTGAAATCAAGCGGGCAATGCTCCATGTCTATCCAGAACCAGTCGAACCCCAGGGTGCCCATGAGCTCCGCAACATCCGGCTCCGGAGTCTCTATCATAGCGCCTATCAAAACCTCCCCGCTTCCCATTCTCTCCTTAAAGCTGCTCATGCTTCCTCACGATAACCCGGCTTAGAGCCCTAAAAGCTTTTTATCCCTGGATCATTAACGTAGGAAAACCCGTGGAGTCGATAACGCCTCGAGAAAGGTTTCTCCAAGCAGCCTTATTTAAAAACCCTGATAAAATACCGTTGTGGGGCGTCGGAAGCATTAGGCCAGCCACGCTGAGAAAATGGGTTAAGCAGGGGCTTCCGGAGAACACGGCGGTAGCGGAATACCTTGGCGTCAAGGGCTGCGAGGTTGAAGCCGTCAACATAGCATCATACCCGAGTGAAGGATTCGAGTGGAAACCAGACCCAGGCTTAATCGACCTTGGACCTAGGCCAGCGTTCGAATACCGGATAATAAGGGAAGACGAGAGGCACAGGGTTTGGGTGGACAGCTTAGGAATAATGCAGGTAGGATTTCAGGACGATTGGAAAAACGGGTGGAGCGGCTTCGCGACGAGAAGCTGGATTGACTTCCCGGTTAAGAACCGCGGAGACTTCTTGAAGATTAAGAAGCGTTACGACCCGACTGACACTGGGAGATACCCTGGGAGCTGGGATTCCCAGGTTAAGAAACACCGGGAGAGAAACTATCCACTATGCGTATCCATAAGGGGGCCATTCTGGTGGACTAGGGACATGGTTGGCTTAAAGGGTATTGCTCTCGGAATCCATAGGAACCCGGGCCTTATAAAAGAGATCATGGATTTCTGCGCAGAGTTTCAAACCCGGGTTCTGCATAAGGCTGTAGACGATTTGGATCTGGACTTCGTGGTCTTAAACGAGGACATGGCTTACAAGAATGGGCCGATGATAGGGCCTGAAACCGTTAAAGAGTTCATGAGTAAAGCGTACAGCGAGATAGCCGGGTTCTTCAGGGAGCATGGCGTAAAAGTTTTGATTGTAGACAGTGATGGAAACATTGAGCTCCTGATACCTATTTGGCTTAAGCTCGGCTTCAACGGCGTGATACCGTGTGAAGTGGCAGCAGGCATGGACGTGGTAAAACTTGGAGAGAAGTATCCGGATTTAATCATGATAGGCGGGATAGATAAGAGGGAGCTTGCAAAGGATAAGGAGTCGGTTGAAAAAGAGGTTGGTTACAGAGTTCCTCCGCTGGTGAAGAGAAAAGGATATTTCCCCGGGGTGGATCACGCTGTGCCTGCAGACGTGCCTCTTGAGAACTACAAGTACTTTGTTACGCTCTTAAAGAAGCATTGCGGGTGGGGTGACTAATACCGCTAGAGGTAGGCGCCCTGTTGAACCAGGGTTTCCCTAAGCTCCTTTCCGTCCAGCTGCCTTGGCCTAACCCCCTTCTTAACGCAGAGTGCGGCAGCAACACCCGCTGCCTGGCCTATTGCCCTCATGTTCGGCTGGATTCTTACCGCGCCATGAGCTTCGAAGGATGCTGAGAGAGCCCTGCATGCGACGATCAGGTTTTCAACCTTAACCGGTATCAGTGACCTGTAAGGTATCTCATGATACTCTCCGGGGCCTAGTTTCCTTTCCCCTGGCAGGCGGCTGGTTGGCAGATGTATGTCAATCGGATACCTGTTTCGAGAAACAGCGTCTTCAAACTTTCTGGCGTTGAAATAGTCCTGTGCAGAAAGAACATACTCGCCCACTATCCTCCTCGACTCCCTCACACCGACCATCGGCGCAGTCATGGCGAGGTAAGATTCTTCGAAGCCAGGGATTTTCTTCCTGAGAAAACTGAAAAGCCTACTAATTCTCCTCCTACCCTGTATCACTGCTTCCGTAAGATGATCCGTGTCGAAACCCTTATAGTTGCCTATTATTCTTGGACAGTTGAACGCTACGACCCCGGGCATTCCAGGGACACTGAACGCTTGAAAATAGACTATGTCGGAATCATTCAGAAGGCCCTCTTCAACACCTTCTCTGAAGAATTTTTCAAGAGGCCAGCCTCCGCCCGGAACCATTGCGAACTCTATTAGCGGCGGGTCGACGTAACTCCTACTGTCGTTTTCAAGCAGGAAATCAGCCAGTTTGCCTAAGTCAACGTTTCCCGCCATGAACCTTAACGACATCGGTTGACTAACACCGTCCTCCTTTCTTCCTGATTCGAACGGGACTCCTGCTAGCGCAGCCACATCCCCGTCTCCAGTCGAGTCTATGACGATTTTCGAGAAAACCGCTTGCCTCCCCGACTTATTGGCCACAACTATCCCCCTAAGCTCTTCACCCTCCATTATGACGTCCTCGACAAGCGTGAAATAGAGGATTTTCCCACCAGCCTCTAAAACCATTTCCTCCAACACGAATTTTAAGGCCTCTGGATTAAACCAGCCCTCATTACCGTTTTTATCTGTTGCTGCGTAGCCCAGTTCTAGAAGACGACTCTGTATCTCTTGGCTTATCCCTCTGACTAAGGGTTTCCCCTCCACATGGTTCGGCATCATTGGCATGACGAGGGCTGCTGACCCGCTTCCCCCTAGGAAACCGAACTGCTCTACAACAAGGGTTTTCACACCGTTTCTCGCGGCCGCTATTGCGGCCACGGCTCCAGCAGTACCTCCCCCCGCCACCACTACGTCGAAATCCCCATATGGTTTAAGCCGCATAGCCTCCTCCAGCTTCATCCTCACAACGTAGGCGAGAAGCCTATTTTAATCTAACTTGATACCTGCTAGGCGACCGTTAGACATTGCTTCTGAAAAGCCGATCGATAAGTATTCAGAACTTTGAAAACGCTTCTTTAACGGCATCTTTAAGCTCTGGATGTTGCAAAGGATATAGGAAGAAGCAGACTCCGCTCGAGCCTTTTTCCAAGGCAACGTTCACCGCTTCCTCCACGTCCCTCCTGCTCCTTAAGAATTGGAACTGGATTCCGGCAACTATCATTTTACCACACGCAACACCCTCCATGACTGCTTCACCGATCCATTTTATGTTTTTCCCATAGTACTCGTGGTATATCATTGGTTCAAAACTGTCAAGCGGCCACTCACACCACTTTTGAAAAACAATTCTGTACGCGTATCCCGGTGTCGCGAAAACAGCGGCTGAAGTCTCAATGGTGTTATCATAGTTTTTCACAGTCCTATGGAAGTTTTTAACTATCTCAGTAATTCTTTCAGCTCTCCACGCGTGCCACTCATACCATTTTCGCGACCCGAACCCGATTTCCAAGGGATCTATGCCATACTCCTTCTTAAACCCGTTTCTACATTTTTCACAATAGCAGAAGTCGAACTCCCCCCTGTAGACGTCTACCTCCTTCTCCAACCCGTATCTTTCCCTCAACCCTTCAGGGAGGAAGATATCTGGAAGCCTAATATAGTCGAGATGAACACCATCCAGGTCGTATGTCTCCATAAGCTCCTGGACTGTGCCGGTGAAATAGCTCTTCACCTCATCGTTCGATGGACAGAGCCATTTGTAGTCTTCAACGTAAGGCGGGCTGTCAACGCAGCTCTTCCCCTCTCTACTCACAACAAACCAGTCCTTCCTTTTGGCAGCCAGCTCCCTATTCGGCTTGTTTAAAGCAACCACCCATGCGTGAACCTTTAACCCGTTTCTCTTCGCTTCCCTTATAACGTCTCCTATAAAGCTCTTTTGAGCAGCCTCCTTCGCGACAACTGAAATCTTAGCAGGGTAGAGGGCTCCCTCGCCATCTATGCTCAGCAGAAAAATTTCGTCAGCACCCATTTCCACTATTTCTCTAACGTGTTTCTCAGGGTTCTCGGCAATAGGCTTTGGATTCACCCAAAACGCCTTCTTATAACCACTCGTCATACTACCTACTTTGAACAACGTTTTTATAAACTTTTATCAGTAGGATGAAAAGACGTTTTGCATGTCTAGCGTAAGCAATTTCTAAGGCTATTTCTCGGTGAAAAACATGTTTTCCAAGGCAACCCACTTTTAAATATCGGGTTTTATTTGGTTAAGCAAGAAGGATTGGGAAAAAGGAAAATATCCATAGTGATACCAACGTTCAACGAGGAGAAGTATATTGGGAAACTGCTCACGACGCTAAGCTGGCAAACCATACCAAGGTCGGATTACGAGATCATCATTGTAGACGGAGGAAGCAGAGACAGGACCCTGGAGATATGCAGAAAGTATGCTGACAAGATAGTGATGCAGAAGACCCCTACAGTCGGAGGAGCGAGAAACGACGGGGTGAAAAATGCTGAGGCAGACCTGGTTTTCACAACCGATGCAGACTGCATGGTCACGCCCAACCTGCTTGAGAGAGTAATCCACGATTTTAACACTCACCCGGATGTCGTTATGGTGTATGGCGTGGTGACCCCGATAGAGAGGAATTTTAAAAACACTTTCCTGATAGAGTTAAACAATGTTTTCGTAAAAATCCTTTACAGGTTTAAGATATACATGAGTGTTGGCGCTAACACAGCTTTCAGAAAAAAGCAATTCATAATTACGAGGGGCTTTCCGGCAGTAGGGGCTGGTGACGACTACGGGCTTCAGTTCAGAATGAGAAAAACCGGTAGAATAATGTTCGATGGAGGGCTTAGAGTATACTTCTCCATGAGAAGGTATGAGAAGTATGGTTTCGGCAGAAGCTTCTACGAATGGCTTTACAACGTTTTTAGCGAGCTTCTCAAGAGAAAGGTTCCTCCTGAAAAAAGATACTATAGAAAGCTGTATTAACTGTTCGGGAAATTTTATCTAGAGAGATGGAGGGCGGAGGGTTAAAATGACTTAAGCAGAATAAGGCATTAACGTTAAACAAGCAATCGACTTAGAATGCTGAACAAGCTTAGAAAGCTTTTTAACTATGCACGCTGAAAATTCTCAGCATGCTGCCAGTAGGTGTTCCAGAAATCGTCTTTAGCACAACCCAGTCTATCACGTTGTTCTGGGCAATGGATAAGGCGACTAGAATAGTTCTAAACAGGGTTAAAAACAGGAATTACGAGTTCTCGGTGAAGGGGCTTAGAATACACCACTGGCTGATTGGAGTAATAGTTGCCGTACTAGGCGTATTAACGCTTTCAGCTCAAAACCTAGTGATGCTTATATACGAGGCTGGTTTAACCAGCATCCCTTGGAAGCTGAGTTCAAGCACCGTGACCGTGGGGTTCAGGCTTTTCCTAGATGACTTGAAGGATTTGAAGAAGCAACTAAAGAGTTTTATCAGGACGCTAAAAGATAAATCAGGCTGTGTCCTAGTTTTTGAACCAGGTTGAGTATAGTACTCGGAGTAGATCTTGGAGCAACAAACGTCAGGGTCGCCTTATCCGACGCGGAGGGAAGGATACTTCTGAAGAAGACAGGCAGGACAACTGGTAGAACGGGGCTGGATGTCGTGAGGCAGATTGTGGAAATGGGGAGAAATGCCCTCAGTTCTCTGGGATTAACGGATAGAAGCTTGAAGGCGGTTGGAGTAGGGTCGATAGGGCCACTCGACTTGAAGAAAGGCCTGGTAGTCAACCCTCCAAACCTGCGGGTGGGTATAATTCCGATTGTTGAAGGCGTTGAAAAACATTTTAACGCACCAGTCAGACTTTTAAACGATTGTGTTGCAGCCGTCCTTGGGGAAAAGAGGTTTGGAGCAGGCAGGAACATGGAGAACATTGTTTACGTTACGATAAGCACTGGGATAGGTGGTGGAGCGATAGTTGATGGACACCTTCTGCTTGGAAAAGACGGTAACGCGCATGAGGTTGGCCACATAGTAGTGGATAAGGAGGGGCTTCTCGAGTGCGGGTGTGGAAAACGCGGACACTGGGAAGCGTATTGCAGCGGGAGCGGAATGGTCAATTACGCGAAGCTGCTCTTAAAAGAATGGTGCGTAGATTTCAACAAGAGCTCTCTGAGAAAGCTTTTCCAGGAGGATTTTTCGAATGCCACTCCCAAAATACTTTTCGAAGCCGCTAGGGAAGGAGACGAGACAGCGCTTAGAATCATCGGGGAAATAGGGTTGCTTAACGCAATCGGCTTCGCCAACATAGTAAATGCGTATGACCCTGAGCTAATAACAGTAGGCGGCTCAGTCGCTCTTTTCAACAGCGAACTCATACTCGATCCGGTTAAGAAAAATATTCCTAAGTATGCTATAAACAGACTGCCAGAGATAACCATAACTCCGCTTGGCGAAGACGCGGTTCTCTACGGTGCCTTAGCTGCTGCGTTAGAATAAAAAGCTTAAGCTGGTCTCTTAGCTAGAAACCAGTTTAAAACAGTTTTCAACATTTCTCTGGATTCCTGGTCTATTAAACACAGGGTGGTGAAATAAACAACCACACCGGCTAGGATGACGGGCATCAGTGACGTTAATACGATCATTATCTGCCCGCTTTTAGCCGATTCAGGATACAGCGTTAGTAGTACAGCTGACATAAGAATTCCTGAGATAAAGATTTTGAATACCCTCTTGATATCTAAACTGAATTCGACCAGACGCTTGGAGAGCCGTATGTAGTAAAGAGCTATGGAGAGGTTAACCAGTGAGTAGCATACAGCTGCAGACGTGGAGAACAGCATCAGCGGGCTCTCCAAATCCCGCAGGATCTTAGACACTACTCCGGTCACTGCCACGTAAACAACTGAACCGGATAAGTCGATAAGGGGAATTCTTATGAGATATGATTCCACTAGTTTTTTCCACGAAGCATTTTCATCAACATCAGTCTTCTCAACGCCCAGTATGACTGTTGAGAAAAAACTTTTCACCACGATAACTGCAGAGCCCATAGCCATTACTCTGAGAACATTGTGCACAGGCGCATAGCCTTCTCTCAAGAGATATAGTAGGGGTTCAGCAAGTATCAGTTGCCCGAGTATCATGGGAATTAGGAAGAGCAGTACGAGCTCCAGCGACTCCTCTACATCCCTGCCTGTTCCGCCAGACAGGAGTTTCGGGTAAAGCCCTATTGCCAGAGCCCCGGCGAAAAGTATGACTCCAGCAAAAATGTTCGCAGCCCTAATGTATGCTACTGGAAGCAGAGACCCTGTTAACAGCGTTAGGACTAGGGCATCCTGAGAATACACGATGCCGGGAGCGATCGATGCTAAAGGTATCCAGCTCATCCTGAACCATCGGCCCACCTCCCCCAGCATGAATGAACCCTTAAGATGTTTAGAGAGCCTTAGCGAGTAGTACAGTGCCTGAATTATTAAGGCTAGGTCCACTGATAGAACTGCACCGAAAAGGGATAGCCTGAAGTACCCGACTAGCGTTGCTCCAACAACCACCTTAGAAGCCTCGAAAATAATTGTCCCGTAGCCGACTACATGGGGCTCAACCCCGTGGCATACGGATTCCAAGCTTGACGTGTGATGTATCGCTACTATCCAAATTATGAACGCAAGTATCGTCAACGGGTCGACGCTTACGCTCGACGCGAAAACCGGGGACAAGACTGTGAAGACCGCTGCTGAAACCAGTGAAACCACGCTGTTGAATAAAACTCCTGATTTCGCAACCGGCTTCCCTCTTCCTGTAAACCTGGTAAGCCAGTAGTTTGAGATGCTTGAAGGTATTGTGAAATAACTTAGCAGGCTTGCATAAAACTGCCAGGTTCCGAAAAGCTCTTCAGTAAGCCTTCTGGTAACAAGCATCGTAAAAAGTAATCCCGTTAGGACTGAAATCATCCTAGAGGCGAAGTTGACTAGTCCAGAGTACTTCAGCCTAATGCTGCTCACATTAGTTTCAAACAATCAATACGCATTTAAAAACCTATTCTAAGCAGGGCCAGGGTCTGCGTCAAACCAGCTTCCACCACTAGCAGCAGCCTATTCATCTCTCCAGGGTTTTAAACAGGGTAAACTGGATGCGAGGCCCCGCAGAAATGTTCCCAATGCTTGCTAAGAAAAGCCTAATATAAGAAGGCGGATAATCGTCTACGGTGAATACGATGCCGAAGAAATCCTTGGGTTTCCAGTCAGCAAGCGTATCCTCCCCCGACGGGGAGACGCTTGTGAAAATAACCCTGAGGGAAAGAATCGAGCCGTATCCTTCTGGGAAACGCCTTTACTACTCCATCTTCTTCAAGGGAAAGGAGATACTGGTCGACTCCCCGCTGGGCATGGACTTCAAGGACACGGCGCCCCTCGCCAGGAACCTTGTCTTAACTAGGAAGGAGGAGAAGACTATTAACGAGAAGTGGCAGGCGGTTCACGGCAAGTGTAGGAACATCTTAAACCTGTGCAACGAGCTGCATCTTTGGCTCAAGGAGCAGGGGGAACCTGGAAGAAGGCTGGAGCTGTTTTTCCGTGCCTACAATGACGGGGTGGCTTTCCGCTATTTTCTCCCGAGACAACCCGGGATGAAGAGCTTCAGGCTTGCTAATGAGCGTTCAGAATTCCACTTCGCGTCAAACCATACTGTCTGGGCGGCTGACTACGGTTCATACGTCTCCCCCCAGGAAGCCCTCTTCGAGAAGAAGACCCTGAGCCAAATAACACCGTCTTCAATAATAGGGCTACCCTTGCTTGTTAAGGTAGACGAGAACAGATGGGTTGCGATCACTGAAGCCAACATAACAGACTGGGCTGGAATGTATCTCGCCGGGGCCGGCGTCAAACCCTATGCTCTCGTTTCAACCCTCGCCCCTAGGCTAGACGAACCCGGGGTGCTGGTAAGGTCAAACACTCCCCACTACTCGCCGTGGAGAGTCATAATGGTAGGCCAGAGGCCCGGTGACCTAATAGAGTCGAACATAATACTTAATCTTAACGAGCCGTGTGCAATCAGAGACACGTCTTGGATAAGACCCGGTAAGGCTGCTTGGGACTGGTGGTGCGGCGGGTATATTCCTGATGCAAAGTTTAAAGTCGGCATGAACACTGAGACTATGAAGTACTTTATTGATTTCGCTGCTGAAATGGGTTTCGAATACATGCTTGTCGACGCCGGCTGGTACGGGAAGCCGAACGACCCTGAGTCTGACGTTACTAGGCCAATTCCGGAGCTGGATATTCACGAGCTGATACGGTATGCTTGGGAAAGAAACATCAGGATCATAATCTGGCTCTACTGGAGGGATGTTGAGAAAAAGATCGATGAAGCGTTCACGCTTTATGAGAAATGGGGTATTGCAGGCGTTAAAATAGACTTCATGGATCGCGACGACCAGGAGATGGTCAACTTCTACCATAAGGTTGTTAAGAAGGCTGCTGAACACCATCTTCTCGTAGACTTCCACGGTGCCTACAAGCCGGATGGCTTCCGCCGGACCTATCCAAACCTTATAACACGCGAAGGAGTTTTGGGTAACGAGTACAACAAGTGGAGCAGCCTAGTCACACCTGAGCACACCGTAACGATACCCTTCACCAGAATGCTTGCTGGGCCGATGGATTTCACTCCAGGCGGTTTCCGGCATGCTACCAAGACAACTTTCAGACCCCAGAACACAGGCCCGTTCGTAATGGGTACGAGATGCCACCAGCTTGCCATGCTAGTTGTCTATGAGAGCCCGCTTCAAGTGCTCTGCGACTCACCCTACAATTACCGGGGGCAAACAGGCCTAGAGTTTCTGAAGAAGGTTCCAACCACATGGGATGAAACCAGGGTTTTAAACGGTGAGGTCGGCGAATACATAACCATCGCGAGGAAGCATGGTTCAGAATGGTTCGTTGGAAGCATGACGAACTGGGAGCCCAGAGTAATCGAAATACCTTTAGCATTCCTTGGAGACGGGAAGTATACTGCACACGTTTTCGAAGACGCCCCGGATGCGGACGACTACCCGAACAGGGTTTCCGAGGAAAAACTGGAAGTGGCTTCCGGAGACCTCTTGAAGGCAAGGATGGCCCCTGGCGGGGGTTATGTGGCGCACATATCCCCCGTGTAGCAGGTGGGGGCCGGGCTAGGCATAATGCGCCTGCCCGTTAAGCCTCTATGCAGCCCTCGTTCTAGGAAAAGCTAAAAACACCCCCTGTTAGAGAATGAGCTATGTGCAGGCTCCTGGGAGCAATTTTCGTCGGAACCGGCAGTGTTGAGCAGCATCTTTTAAACACGGAATGCTCCCTCTTCACCCAAGCGTTTAAAGGAAGGCAGTCAGACGGCTGGGGGATAGGTTTCTACCCTGGGGGGAGTAACCCAATAGTCTTCAAAAGCGATAAGCCGGTTTACGAGGATAAAGACAGCTTTGAGAAGGCTGCTAAAGCTGCGAAGGGCCGGATAATCATTGCGCACGTGAGGAAAGCAAGTAACCCCAGGGGGTTAGCACGAGAAATGCTTATATCGCTTGAAAATTCTCAGCCGTTCAACCACTCGAAATACGTTTTAGCGCACAACGGCACGATCAATATTCCCGACGAGGTTTCAAGAAGACTGGGCTCATACGCGAGGCTGGTGAAGGGGCGAAACGACAGCGAGGTGTACTTCTACCTGCTGCTCAGCCTAATCGAGAAAGAGGGGGATGTGGTCACCGCCTTCAGAAAGGTTGAGCAGACACTTATGGAAATATTTGCAGAGGAGAAGGTAAGCGGGTTTGAAGCCCCGTTCACCAGTTTAAACACAATATTCTCAGACGGCAGCAAGCTCTATGCCTTCACGAGATACTTGTATAATCCTGGCTCATCAATGTGCTATGGAGACACCCCGGTATACGAGATGTGTTTCAAAATTAACACCGATCACCTTATAGTTGCGTCTGAGAAAACAGTGAGGGGAAACTGGGTTCCGTTGAAAAACAATAATTTACTCGTGTGCTGGACCGACGGTGGAGAATTAAGATACGACGTGGTGGATTTCAACGCTTAAAGAGGAGCAGTAGTCTTCAAAAGAGAAAAGGCTTGGGAACAATCCTCTTCAGAAGCCTCAATACCTCCCCATGCTTCCCTGCGAAAACCTCTATATCGTAGTCAGCGTATGATACGTGTAAATCCTTGACTCTAACAGCCGGCTTAAAGTGAAGCTCAATCTCTCCAAAACAGAGGTCTGGGCCAGAATTGTAGGACTGAACACACCCTTTCGGACCATCTGGCTCAGCCTTCGCCACGTCGAGACACTCCTCTTGGCTAACCGGGGCCATCATGGTCCTCATGGATAGGAGGAAAACCCCGTTCTTACCATGCTCCACATAATAAAGTATTCTTGAGCAGCCTGGCTGAGGAACATCCTCCGGAGCTATGCCCAGCTTATAGACAGCGGCACCGTCTATTTTAAACGAGACATGGTTGCTGGAGACCCTCAACCTGTCTCCCGGTATTTTCCCGAAGTAGTGTATGGGCTTAGCGCCTCTGCGCGTAGGGACAATTACTGTGCCACTCCCACCCTCCCTGGAACGCACCTGTGTTAAAGACCAAAGGTTAACCCCGTTTTTAACCTCCCCCCTGGCCGCCATAGCGTCCCTGACCCTAAGCCCCACATATTCTAAGCCCTTCCTGATGCTTTCGCCACGGATTGAGATCTGCCTTGAAAAAGAAATGTGGACCCTAGTTTGGCTCGCGAAATCCTCTAGCTCCGCCTCGCCGTCGAGATTCACGCTTTTTACGCTGGAGCCGGCTATTGACCAGCCTCCAGGGTCGAGTGAAGACTGGCAAAGCCATTCTTCAAAGCCTTCAGGCCTCCGATAGTAGAACCTTCTCTCAGGAGAAACCCAGAGCCTGTTTCCCCCGATGTTCCACTCACCGCCGCTTATTACCGCTTGCAGATTCTTCGAAACCCAGAAGGGGTTTTGCCTATCGCCGACGAATACGCCGAGCACTCTGGCACCGTACTCTGTAACTATTGCTGAACCCACGTCGGCCTCCAACACAACGGTCTTGGTCAACCCTTCTAAAGCGGAGAGAAGCTTCTCCCTTTGTTTCCGGCCTGACATTTTGAATATTCATGGTCAGATATGGGAAATAAGTCTTTAGCCGATTAACGCCTAATGGGCTAGTGTTCTAAAAAATAGCATTATATACCCCTAGACTCTTTGAGTAAGCATTATGAGCGGGTTGAAACTGAAGTTTTTTCTAGGAGTACTGGTGGTTCTGGCTGCTGCAACAGTCATTATAATCGGTTTTCAAAGAAAGCCGGAGAAAATAATGGAGTTAACGGTTTCAGGCGGTTTTTGGGCTAGGCGTGAAAAATACGAGTACTATTCTAACGGAAGCATCGTCTTCAACGACCCTGTTAGGAACAGGAGCGGCTCCGCAGTAATGCCGATTTCAACAAGCGACGAATTGCTGCACAGGATGAAGACTCTTCTCGAAGCATACCCAGATGGCTTAAAACTTGAGCCTGGAAGCGGGGCAGACTATTTCATTTACAACCTGACTATCTACAGCAAGGGTAGGACAGTAACCTATTATTGGACGGATGTCAGCGGAGAACTGCCTGGAGAACTCTACTACCTCGCCAGCCTGCTGCGAGAATTGAGCAGTTTCGCATCAGGATACTCGAAAATAGTTTTCTACTTGAAGACGGATAAGCTGGTCGTCAACAAGGGTGAAACTTTGAAAATACTTGCGATAGCTTTTAACCCTGCGCAGGAGGATTTCACCTACGCTGCCCCAACGCCGTGCAGCCCGGATTTCAAAATACTTCTTCAGGCCCCGGGCGGCGGGATAACTGAGCTCTACCCGATTGGCCACGATCCTGAAAAACCATGTATTCAGGTTATTCAAAACCGTGTTTTAAAAGCAGGCGGAACCGTCGAATCCGAGTATAACCATGCTTTCAACGAGGCGGGTACCTATGTTTTAGAAGCCTTCTTCCCGTATGCTGAGTGGAGCGAAACCAGGTACACTTATACGCTTACGGTCTTAGTACGGCAGGCAGGTTCCTAACACACCCTGATTCACCCTCAGAAGCCTGGCTGTCGATTTCAACCTGTTAATTGATAAAAAAACCTAAATATGATTCTGCACAGAGGAAGTACAGGGTGGTTAGGATGCCCGTGGTTATAGTTGAAATGTGGGAGAGCGGTTCTGAGGAGCAGAAGGAGAAGCTCATAAAGGGAATAACCAGAGCATTTGAGGAAATCGGCGTGAAACCCGAATGGCTTAATATAATCATTCATGATGTGCCGAGAAGCAACTGGGGAACTCGGGGAGAACAAGCATCTAAGATGTAACACTTGAACTCGCTAACAACATCTTGCAACCAGCAGTTTTTTGATGCTGAGAAGAGTTTGATCCGTGCACACGCTAGAAATCGTGCATCGAGTGTAAGGTTTTATGTCTATAACCTCCTATTGCACATACTTAACATTAGAGCAAAAATAAGCTATTTAATCCTTCTCCGAGTTTTATATTAAATTTTTATAATCTGGCCCTGCACCTTCAATGTTAAAGGTGCAGCGCATTGAATAAGCGGGCAGAACAGTGGAGTAACCTTAAACCTGAACAGAAGATAGAAGTAGCACTCGAGATAAGTGATGCCTGCATGCAGCTCTGTGCTGCTGGAATCAAGGCAGAGAACCCTAATCTTGACGAGAAGCGTCTGTTTGAAGAACTCAGAAAACGTGTTGAATGGATGAAAAGAAACCAGGAATGGAAACGGAGGTTTAAGAGTGTTTGAGGACATTCAGAAACCTAGTTAGAAGGCTCGCGGCCGCATTTGAAGATGTGAAGCTAGAGTATGCTTTCACTGGTGCTTTGGCAGCTAGTTTCTACGGGGTTCCCCGCTCTACTGTAGATGTTGATGTTATCGTAAGGGTCTCTAACAAGAAGGATATGGATATGCTTGTCTCCGCATTGAGAAATGCGGGGCTGAAGATTGACGAGAAAGCAATAAATAGTGTATTTAAATCTGGTTACAGGATTTTCACTATTAGGGATGAAAGGACTCCTTACAGTGTTGACATAATAATTTCTGAAAAAAGGATTGGTAGAAGACCGGGTATAATTGCTAACGTAAACACGTTTTTCCAGAAGCCTGAAGAAGTAATCTTAGCAAAGCTTCGAATGATTAAGGCAACTATTCCTAAGAATAGAGTCATTAAGGATGTTGAAGACATTAAGGGCATCTTGAAGTTCACGAGGGTAGATTTGAGAAAAGTTAAAGTGGAAGCTAAGAAGGATAAAACGTTAAAGGTACTGGAAGAAATATTAGCTGAGAAATGACCGAGCAGAAAATGTCTGTTATCATCAAGGAAATTCAGAGATTGCCTGCAGATAATATTAATGAGTTCTTAAGGAAGGTTGTTGATAAGCTTAGGGATTTTAGAAAACACTATTCTTGGGTGGGAATATACATGGTGGAAGATGGTTTCCTAGTTTTGCGGGTTTTCTCTGGAGAGCAGGAGACGAAGCACGTTAAGATAAAGATGGGAGAAGGAATCTGTGGCTTGGCTGCTCAAATAGGGGAAACAGTCATAGTCCCTGATGTCAGTAAGGAACCCAGGTATATTGCGTGCTTCCCATCTACTAAGTCTGAAATTGTTGTCCCAATAGTTTTCGGGGAGAGGGTGATAGGGGAGATAGATGTGGACAGCGATCTTTTAAACGCGTTCAGCGATGAGGATAAGCTCCTATTTGAGGAAGTTGCAAAAATAGTTGCTGAAAAACTTATTGAAAAATAATGCTTAGAGGGAATCAGGTTTAATCAGGCGTGAGGCGAGCATCGTAAGTCTTTTTCCGAGCTTCCTGCATTGTTCAAGATCCTTCTTGCCCGGTTTCCCTACGCAGGCAACCCCGTAATGCTTGTCCTCCGGATTCCCCTGTATAATCATACCGTGGACAAGTAGGGCTTGCAGTATCGACATAAGAGTTGTTTCAGCACCTGTTGCACTTCCGCCTGAAGATGTGAAAGCACCCCCAACCTTTCCTTCAAGCTTCCCATGTATCTTAACGCTTTCATCTAAAAGCCTTTTCACAGGAGCAGCCATTAACCCGTAGTAGGTCGGGGACCCGACTATTATAATGTCTGACTCAACCAAGTCTTTCAAGGAAGTTTTCTCAACCCGTTTAAGCTTAACAATGACCCCTTTAGCCTCCTTCACCCCAGCTACTACAGCTCGCGCCATCCTTTCCGTGTTCCCAGTTTTCGAGTAGTAGGTTATCAACACCCTCATGCTTAACCAACCGTAATCAACAGTATGTTCAGAAATATAACTTTTGCCTCAATGATTTAGATTACATGGAGCAGTATATAGTCATTAGGGCTAGACCTGCTTCTCGACGGTTTATAGAAGTCTTATTAAGACCTAACAGCGCTAAGGACATGGAGAAGGAGCATACTTGAGTCAAGACTACACTATGATAAGAAGGGAATTTCAACACCTAGTACTGGAAGGTTCTAGTTACGAGGTCGGATTGCAACAGGGGGAAGTTCTTAAAAGACGGAGCCCGGAAGCAGCAAAATGGTTCTCCTCCGCAGAGGTCAACGCAGGCAAGCTTGGTTTCAGCAGCTTCGAGGAACTTCAGTCTTTCTATGAGGAGAATTGCCCAGGCATTACTGATGAAATACAGGGTTTAGCTGACAGTCTTGGAGTCGGGTCTGAAAAACTCCAAATCTATAATCCTCCGATATACCAGCCTGGTAACTGTAGCCAAATAGCTGTTCTATCCTCATCAACCCGTGATAAACATGTCTATGTGGGGAGGAGCTATGAATACCATCATGAGATGAACGATTTCCGCCTATGCACTGTCAGGATCAAGGGGAAGGTGAAGCACACTGGTTTTACAGAATACTTTCTCGGTCGAGATGACGGAATGAACTCCCACGGGCTGTGCGTCACATTCGCAGGATGCGGAATCTTCAAAAGAGAGCCTACGAGAAGAGGATTCAACTTCTTCCTAGTAGTTAGGACCCTACTGGACAATTGTAGAACAGTAGACGAGGCGATAGAGCACTTAGAGAAAATGCCGGTTAGCGGATACTGGAGCTTTCTAGTGACGGATAAAAATAATAACGCTGCTTTGGCACAGTTCTTTGATGGAAAAAGCTCATTTAAAAGAATAGGCCCTGACTCAGCTGAACAATTCTTGTTTTCAACCAACCACTATTTCCTGCCAGACATGGTGAAATACCAGGAATACGCTGGCGATTGGATACTGAAAAATTCCAAGAAGAGGTTTGAACTGATTAGCAAGCGACTGTCACAAGCATCACCCAACGTCAGTAGAAAGATAGTCAGAGGCATACTCTCCAAGGAAATATATGAAGGAGTCTGCGGACATTACTACACCGACTATTTCGGAACCTTGTTTTCAGTAATTTACGATTTGACTGAACTTAAAGCAGAGGCCTGTTTCGGTGCTCCGACCCATAATAAGTGGCAAGGACCATTTTCGCTCGATGACCATGTTGGATTGAATCGCTATACAGCAATTCTACCCGACAAGTCGATCAAGCTAGATGCGCTTTGGGATTAAACGATATGGAATAAAAGTCAATCAAGCTAGACATTCCCACCTAAATCCTAGGAGACCTGGCTTCTAGTAATCTATGTTTTAATCTCGGCTTTGGATGACCCGTCTTCTTGAACACTCACTTCTATGATGTTTGAAGCCTCTTCCTCACAAATATTGTAGTGGGTTACGAGTATCATTTGAGAGAGTTGTTTGGAGGCTTCCCCTATGTAGCTTGCAACCTGGGGAAGGTTTTCTGAATCAACACCGTAGGTTGGCTCATCCAGTATCAGCAGTGAATTCAGGCTTAGCGCATCGAGGAGTGCAAGGCGTATGGCTAGAGCTAGAATAGTTTGGTGACCTCCTCCAACTCTTGTCGCAGGAATAGGGTCCGTCAACCCTTTCGGATGCACTGAAACAGAATAGTCCTCCGGGCTTATGATTATAGCGTCATAAACGTGCTGATCCGTCATAGCCCTATAGTATTCTAATGCTCGGAACTCTATGCGTTTTATCAGTTCTCTCCTCCTGGTTTCAACAGCCTGGTCGAAGAGTTGAGAAAGCCTGTGCGCGAGACCAGCCTTCTCCAGCCTTCTTTTAAGCTCGTTGAGCAGCCTCCTATAGTCCTCCAGTTTCTTACTTGTATCCGCTCTAATACTCTTCTTCTTCTCTAAAATCTTCTTCTTCTCAGCAAGCTCACTCCTCCTCCTGGCTAACTCCTCTGGCTGGAGGGGGAGCTGCTGGGCTAGCTTCAGCTTCAGTTCAGGATCCTCGTGGGTGAAAGGCAGTTCAAGGACTGTTAGTTTCTCCCTTATCATAGCTAGTGTTTCACTTCTTGTTTTCACGAGGGTTTCAGCAGAATCCAAATATTCCTTTAGACGGCTTCTAAGGGCCTTCATCCTTGAGCACTCGCCTTCAGCAGCGTTTATTTTTTCAACAAGTTTTTGAAGCTCAACGTTTCTCGTCTCGTAAACCTTCCTCGCCTCAGCCTCCTCGAGACTAGCCCTGGCTAACGAGCCGCGATCCTCCTCCAGGATTCTCTGGATTACGGCGGGTTGCAGGTCTTGACCGCACGTTGGGCATTTAGAAGCCCCGCTTCCAGCGAGAGACTCGCGCTCCCTTACTTGCCTAGCAAGGCTTTCAACACGGCTTTTCACGTTTAACCATTTCTCCATGGAGGCATCAAGCTCCTTCTTCAAACTGTTTCTCGCTGCTTTCAGTGTTTCCAGCTCCTTTTCACTTAGACTCATTTTTTCCTCCAACTCCTCAATCGAAGAGACGCCGGAATGCTCCAGAAGCTCTTGACTCCTTGAAGAAATCTTCTTAAGCTCCTCCTCAATCTCCTCCCTCCTCTTAATACAGTCGAGAAGCTCGGTTAACTCAGTTGATTCAGCCTTCTTCAAAAGGTTTTCAAGATCCTGAACCTCCTTATTCAACCGGTCAATGTCTTCATCCATCTGTCTTAGGCTGGAATCGAGCTCCGGCACCCGTTCCTCAAGATTCTGAACCTCGGTTGCAACATCCTTCCCGTTAAACCTCTCCAGCTCTCTCCGTGCTCCATCTAACTGTTCACGCAGCTCTCTTAACAACGTTATCCCCATTACTGAATCCATGTGTTCTCTCTGCGGCTCCAGTATCTCGGTTAACCTACCCTGCCTAATATAGACTAGGTTGATGAACTTCCTTAGACTCATCCCGAGAAGTTCAGTAATCCTGCTCCTTAAGTCCTCCTCACTTCCCAGAGAAACGTTTTTACCGTCGATCCGGAGCATTCGCTCCCCAGTCCTGTAATCCCCGTTCCTGTCTAAACCGCCCCTCCTCTCAACTTCAACAATCTGGCCGCTAACCGGGCTCCTGAACCTTACGTAGACACTCATCTCCCCTGAGCCCGGTAGCTTTGAAACCAGCAGCTTCGGCCTAGCCTCGGGCACCTCGCCGAAAAGCGCAAACGTCAATGCGTTAAGCAGAGTCGTTTTACCCGTTGAATTCCTACCTTTTATGAGGTTAAGCCCAGCCGAGAAATCCAGCTGAACACTCCTGTAACGCTCCAGGTTTCTGAGTCTAAGCGTTTCGATTAAGCCACTCATTTCAACCACCCGCCTTCTCTAAGACCTGAACCCAGCGTTTTACGAAGCGGCTCCTATCGGAGTCTGTGAGAAGCCCTGTTCTCTGACTTGCCTTTTCATCAAGCGTTATACTTAGCTCCTCCACGATCTTCATCGCTTCATCAGACATTTCTCCGAGCGATTTCAAAATCCCCATCGCATAGTCGAGACCACTGCCAAGCCTAGAGAAGACTGCTCTCTGCCTAACGTCTTCAACACGGTTAACTAAGTCGACGTGCAGTAACCTGGTTGAGACGGTTTTCTTCGAAATCTCCCTCCGGAGAGACAGGTCTATGTTATGCGGGTCATTCTCAGTGTACCCGCTTAACACCAGGCGAAGCATCCCATCAATACCCCTTGCCTGAAGATCTGAGGAGTAGGCATCTATCTCGCGAGCAGACTGCTCGATGAACCATTCACAAGGTTTCACCGCACCCTTTGAATCCACTTTAATGTTGCGTATTTCATGCAGAGGCTTTATCGGTAGGAACTTTACTCGCCTCCCTTCCAGCACGTAGACGCCGAATGGTCCTTCATCAGACAGGTCGACTGCCTCAGTTGCACCAGGCGTTAGGAAAAGCGTCCCATTACTCTCCATCGGGTTAACCCTCCCATGATAGTGTCCGGCTAAAGCGATATCGACCCCAAGCTCGTCGAAATCCCTTACTGTAAGACAGTTATGTGGCGGGACTCCTGGAGGAACCTCGTGATACCCCTGAATAAAGTTGTGAATTGCGAGGATCTTAATCTCTCCCTCTTTCTTAAACCCCCTCTGGATCACGTTCTTAACATTCTTGAAAACACGCGATATGTATGGATGGTAAGGCAGCCCTATTAACCGGATGCCGTTGAAAAAATAGGATTCCTCCTCCCCCCTTATCGCAGCCTCACCAACTACCTTAAGATATTTTGCGAGAGGATGCTTAACGAAATCCAGAGCATTATTGTCAAGGGCGCCGTCATGGTTCCCCCTGATGAGGAATACGGATACTTCTCCACCGTGTTCCTCGCGGATAGAGTTGACTAAGCGCTGCAACTCCTCCTTGACGAAAACACTGTCCTCAGATATCATGCTGCGTTTCTCAAAGAGGTCTCCCGCATGAATCACGCATTCCACTTTTTCCTCTATGAAAATACTAATGGCCTGAGTGAAGGCGTGGCGATAAGCGTTTCTCCTGAGTTCGCCGACCTCTCTAGGTATGTTTCTCCCTATATGTGTGTCGGCAAAAACCCCTATCTTCATCACATCTCACCATTTACCCGTTTCCCTCTGCCTAAGCTGCTCATTAATCCTTTCCATGATATTTCTGAGCTCAGGCGTTACACCGTGGTGAATAGTCCTCCTGTCCAGGGTCTTCACGTGAGCTGGAAGAGGTACGAAAGGCCCGACGAGCACAGCCTCCCCCTGGTTTAGCCCTGGAAGATCCTCTATAAGCCTATGGTAAAAGCTTTCACTCGCATTCTCTATCACGCTCTGATCCTGCTGGTTGGTTATTCTCATCACCGCGTAATTCCCAACGTTGCTCAATATGTCTGGGTCTATGTTTCTCGGACGCTGGCTTATCAGGGTTATGAAGAGCCCAAACTTAGCACCCTCCCTTATAGCTGTTGATATGGTTCTGACAGCATAACCCCCGCTTTTCTCAGAAGCTATGCGGTGAGCCTCTTCAATGAAGAGGAAGACGGGGGTAAAATTCTTCTCGTCACTCTTGCTTGAAACCTGGTGTCTGAACAATGTGTCTACGATTATACTTGCGTAAGCGTCTTGAACTCTTGAACGCAGCCCGTTTAGACAGATAACGCTCAGCGTCTTCGGAGCCAGCAGCCCGGAGACACTCATCCCGGTTGGCGGGAGCGAGACTTCCTCCCCCAAGTCCTCCAGCCTAGCGAGAAGACTCTCATACCTGGCTCTGTCCTCCCCCTTAAGCACAGGCTTACCATTACTATCGGTTTCTTCCAGCCTGCTCCTGATCGAGTCAGTTATGTCCCCCAGCCCGAATGGACGCCTCTCCGATTTAAGCCTCCTCAAAATGTTTCTCAAAACTATTTTCTGCCTCTCTCCAAGAGTGGTTCCAAGAAGCGCGATTATAGCCTCGTACGTCAGCTGCTCAGGGCTTAGCTGGAGCTCCCTCTGCTCAGCGGTCACGCCGCCTACTTTTGGAGCACCGGGTGGATAGTAGACAACAATGTTGAAGTCGCCATGCCTACCGCCTTCAACCAGCCTATCCATCATAACGTAGTCCGCATGAATATCTATGACGACTACTGGGAAAGGCGTGTTCAAAAGAATCTCTTCGATCAACCTGCCTGCGAAATAGGATTTACCCGCTCTAGTGGCTGCGAAAACGCCTAAATGGAACTGAAGGTCCTGAAGGTGTATAGGAACCCTAACCATGGGCCTGTTGAGAAGCATCGCTACGTACAGGGGTATCCTCCTCCTTACCCCTGAGAAGAATGTTTGAAGAAGCTCGTCGTCAGCCCTGTAGACGGGTGCGTTAGGGTCTGGAGCAACCTTCGGCCTCATGATCCGCCCATCCTTAAGATACCCCACCACCTCTGTTGAAACCAGCTTGTAGGAATATGGTGACACCTGTTGCTCAGCAGCCAGCCTCTCCGTCGCAAGAGGGTTTTTAGAAGCCAGGCCAACGATCTCTGCTAAAACCCTAACCTTCTCAAGCCTTCCATCATCAAAATTATTCACCTCTACGAAGACATAGTCGTGGAGGGCTACCGGATTATCTATACCTGTTTTAAAAACGAAACCGTATGGAGTGGACTCCTCTATTACTCTCCCAAGCGGCTCCATCAATATCCCCTCAACACAGCATCCCTAATGCTTCTCCTCCTAGGGCTTGCTTTAAAACCTCTCCTCCTCAGCTCCTCGACAACAACAGGCTCGTAAGCATCCTTGTAGATGCTCCTACTAAGCCTAGCGATAGAGTCTACTTCAGCAAGCGGGTGTACAACATGAGGCTCGTGCTGCAGCCTGTTTAACACGCCGAATATCTTTTTCGCTTTTTCAACGCCTGAATCATCTATGAAAAAGTCTCCCGAAAGGCCTCCACCCGCGCCACCGTACCCGAGAATGCTTGAAGGCACGTCGACCCTGCAGACCCTGGGGCTCACACTAGGCCTCCAGTATGTTAACGCCACCGGAGGGTTTGAGAAGTAGTCGTCAAGCGCCTCGAGAACCCCTTTCAACTCCTCATCCCGTTTTAGACGCGACCTGAACCCTGAGTCCCACCAGCTGGTTGACTTAGCCTCCCCGGTTAGGAAAATAGTCTGCGGCGCGAGGAGAAGCGGCTTCGTGAACCCTGGGCCTGGGGCTATCTCGCTGTATACTCCTTCATCTGAAAAATCCTGCTCCAACTCCTCGAAACAGGTTTTCAACATCGAGTCTGGAGATAAACCCCTAACCTTCTCGCCTAAAACTTCCCTAATCCTCCTTATGCTTCTCCCCCTAGCTTCGGCAGCAAGCTCAGGATCTAGGCTGTGAAGAATATCAATCATTATCTTAGCCCTGAGGTAGCTAATGTCACTGTCCTTTGAAAGGCCTACGACCATCCTTTCCTCGTCGACAAGCCTTAGTAGAAGAGTCAGCTCCCTAACGTAGTTCTCAAAAACCCTTGAAAAAGCCCTTAAGCGGTCCCTGTGGTGGAGAAAAGTCAGGTAGAGGCTTCCGTCGAAAACACCGAAGACCCTTCCATGCGACTGGGAGGCTTTTTCCAAAGCCCGCCTCAGCGTCCTAAGCTCCAGAGCCCTTAGAAACAGCTCTCTGCCCTGAAGCCTATAGCCTGCTTCCACCCCAGCCTCCAGCAGGCTGATCGGCTCGCTTCCCCTCGAGTAAACATGTGCCACGGATCTAGCAACCCAGACAACCAAGCCTCCGGAGAAGCTGGATTCGCTGATGCTTCCATCGCAAGCCGCTACGGCTCCATCCGGCTCGCATGCTTCATCATAGGGGCACCATTTTGAAAGATAGGAAGCCTTGAAGGGCGACGAGTTGAAGCTCAGCGGGCTCAGCCTGCTTACTGATTCACGCAGCCCGCTTAGGAACATCTGGAAGAACTGCTCCTCAGCCATCCTGCTTGAAAACCGGCTCTAAGCCTTTATTATTCTTTCCTACGCTGGCCTTGACGTTAAATCCTTGAAAGAGCCTTTATTTCACCTGAACGCTGCTGAAGAAGACTGTTCTAAAGCCTATGGTTCTAGCTTCACCCGTAACCTTGAAACTGCCTTTAAGCCTTATGTCCTCTGAAGAACCGCCGATAAAGACTTCGAAGACACCTGGCTCAACCACCAGCCTCATGTACTCATCGTAGAAGGCAAGCTGCTCGGTGGAGAGCGTGAACTCCACCATCCTAGTCTCCCCTGGCTCAAGATTCAACCTTTTGAACCCCTTAAGCTCCATCACCGGCCTGGTGACGCTTGCCACCGGATCCCTAACGTAAAGCTGAACAACCTCGTCGCCCTTCAGGTCGCCAGCATTCGTAAGCTTAAAACGTATCTTAACACTGCCTGTGGAACTGGTTTCCTGGGGCTCGATCTCGAGAGAACGGTATTCGAAGACCGTGTAGCTTAAACCATGGCCGAATGAGAATGCTGGCTTAGCATCCATCCCGACGTAGCTCCTGAACGACGAGGGCTTCCTGTTATAGTTCAGCGGAATCTGGCCGGCGTCCTTCGGAAAAGAAACTGGAAGCCTTCCCCCCGGGTTATAGTATCCGAAGAGCACGTCTGCAACAGCGTTACCCCCCTCTTCACCAGGGTACCATGCTTCAAGTATTGCTGAACAATCTTCAGCCATCCAGCCCAGGCAAAGCGGCCTGCCGTTAACAAGCACCAGTATAACCGGCTTACCGGTTTTGCAGAGTTCCCTCACCAAATCCTCCTGGACCCCGGGCAACCCCAGGGAAAACCTGTCACACCCCTCGCCGGAAACTCCTCTTTCAAACAATCCAGACTTTTCACCCATCACGGCTATCACTAAATCCGATTCCAAGGCTGCTTTAACAGCCTCGTCGAACCCTTCTCTCGACTCCCCGGTGATGTCGCAGCCCTTAGCGTATTTCACCAATACTTTTCCGGAAGACCTGCTCCTGATGCCCTCAAGTATGCTGACCGTCCTCACCGCACCCTCCTTGAAAACCTCCTCGTACCCAGGCGGCGGGTTAGCCATGTCCATGTGAGCCGTGAAACTATAGTCCCCGTGTAGATTCCTCTTGCTGTCGGCATTCGGCCCTACAACTGCTATCGACTTAACTGTTTCCCGGATTGGGAGAACCCCGTTGTTCTTCAGGAGGATGATCGACTCCCTCGCAGCACTGAGGGCGAGAGCCCTATCCTCATCCCTGTCAAACAGGCTTTTAGCCTCCTCAGGGTTGACGTAAGGGTTTTCGAAAAGGCCTAGTAGAAACTTGGCTCTTAAAACCCTTGAGACAGCTAGGTCGACAAGCCCTTCGGAAACCCTGCCCTCTCCAACAGCCTGCAGCAGTGGCTCCCCGTAGCAGTCTACATGGGGAAGTTCGACATCAATCCCGGCTTGAATCGCCTGGACTGCAGCATCCTTAGCGTCTTTAGCAGTATTGTGAAAGTTTTCAAGCATCCTGATGGCGAAATAGTCTGAGACAACAAGCCCTTGGAAACCCCATTCCCCCCTAAGGATATCTGTGAGAAGCATTCTCGAGGAGGCGCAGGGAACCCCGTCTATCTCGTGGTAAGCGTTCATAACCGATAGGACCCCGGCAACCTTAACCGCGGCCTCGAAGGGAAACAGGAAAACCTCCCTTAGCTCCCTAGGGCCTGAGTGAACCGGGGCGCAGTTCCTCCCGCCTTCTGGAAAACCGTGGGCTGCAAAATGCTTGACGGTTGCTATGACACCTTTCCTCAAATCCTCTCCCTGGAGGCCCTTTACGTAGGCAACCCCCATTCTTGCAACCAGGTATGGGTCCTCGCCGTAGGTCTCCTCCGTCCTGCCCCATCTCGGGTCTCTCAAAACATCCAGAACAGGTGCAAGACCCTGATGGGCTCCCGAAGCCCTAACCTGCCTCCTTATCACTGAAGCGACTTTTTCAACAAGCTCGGGATCCCACGTGCTTGCTAAGCCTATCGCCTGAGGAAACACTGTAGCCCCCATTGCCAGAAACCCTGCTAAACACTCCTCGTGAACAATAGCAGGTATGTGAAGCCTAGTCTTCTCAATCAGGAGCCTCTGGATCTCGTTAGCCATTCTAGCACCGTCCCCAGGATTAACCCCTAGGGCTCCTGACAGGCGTGCCAACTCCCCTACGCCCGTTTTAAGAAGATCCTCCAGCTTTTCACGCGGCATAGCCGCCACTCCGAAAACCCTCGGCCAGACTGACTGGAGTTGAGCAAGCTTCTCCTCCAGCGTCATCCTTTTCAAAAGATCCCTAACCCTGAGCTCAACAGGGGCTGAGGAGTCAAGGTAAACAGGCTTATCCTCCATCTTTACTCACGAATTAAGCCACCCTCCTTCAATATTTATGTTTTCAAGCGATCGGCCACCGCTCGGAGTCGAAGGGTTGCTGCTTCAAACCGTTAGAATTAAAATTATTTAAGGCTGAAAAAGCGATTATTGAAGGGAGGAATAGTGGCTAGAAGGCTGACGGTCCTGATATTGATAAATGCGTCGGATGCCAGCTCTGCATGTTTGCATGCTCAAGAAGGTTCGGCGAGGGAGGGTTCTCCAAGTCAGCCATAAGAGTTAAGTCGGTCGGAGGGGTGGAGAGGGGTTTCACCGTCATAGTGTGCAGAGCCTGCCCAGACCCGCCGTGCATGAAGGTTTGCGTGGCTAACGCGCTATCCCTTAGGAGGGGAGGAGGGGTCGCGCTTAATCCTTCGAAGTGCATTGGATGCGGGAGATGCGTAGACGCGTGTCCGCTTAAAGCAGTCTTCTGGGATAATGAGGTGAACAAGCCTAACATATGTATTCACTGCGGCTACTGCGCCAACTACTGTCCCTACGGGGTGATAGGGCTGAGGGAGGGTGAGCAGCGTGAAACTGGATAAAATCCTTTACATAGACCTTTCAAGGAGAAGCTTCCACGTGGAAAGCAGGCCGGACCTGTTTGAGAAACACTTGGGGAGAACAGGTGTTGCCATAAGGCTCCTGCTGGAGGAGTGCCCCGAGAAAGCAGACCCACTCGGCCCCGAGAACCCGATAATATTTGCAGTCGGCCCCTTGACAGGCCTGTTCCCGATGGCTTCTAAAACAGTCGCCATGTTCAAGTCCCCTCTGACGGGAAACCTTGGCGAGAGCCACGCGGGCGGGAGAAGCGCGAGCGCGATAAGAATGGCGGGCTACGGAGCGATAGTGATCAAGGGGACTAGTGAAACACCTGTTTACCTAGCCATCTACGGGGGGAGAGTGTATTTCAGAGATGCTTCAGGAATATGGGGGGTTGAAAGCAGCTACACTGTTGGAAGGATAGTGAGGGAGCTGGAGTCTGAAGCAGGGCTGAGGACGATCATGAGAATAGGCAGGGCCGGTGAGAAAATGGTTTCATACGCTAGCGTGATTGTTGAAACCTACCGTCACTTCGGTAGGCTCGGCTTAGGAGCGGTCTTCGGCAGTAAGAAGCTGAAGGCGATAATGATAGCTGGAAAACACTCTGTGAAGGTCGACAACCCTCAGGCATACAGGATTCTCTACGACAAGATTCTCCAGTTGACAGTTAAATCGCAGCTGATGAAGAAGTATCATGATATTGGAACAGCCTCCAACGTTATTCCCCTGAGTGAGCTTAAAGCACTGCCCTCGTTAAACCTTAGGCAGACAAGCCTGAAGGATGCTGAAAACATTTCAGGCGAGAAGCTTGCTGAGAAACACTTGGGCAGGAGGGTCTCCTGCTCCCATTGCCCTGTTGCCTGTATACATTTAGCGACACTCAGGGAGCCATATGAGGACGAGCCTTATTTCTACAAGACAACCATGGTTCCCTATGACTATGAGCCCATATACTCGCTGGGCTCTATGCTCGGTTAACCGAGACTGATGAATTGTTGAAGCTTGTTGACGAGGTTGAGACGCAGGGGCTTGACGCGATAAGCACGGGCGTCGTGTTGTCCTGGGCTACTGAAGCCTATGAGAAAGGCCTCGTCACAAGCGTTGAAACAATGGGGCTTGGGCTTAAATGGGGTAACGGGGAGGCCTACAGGCAGGCTGTCAGAAGGATCGTTTCCCAGCCGAACGAGTTCTACTCAACCCTGGCAAAGGGCGTGGAGAAGGCTGCGTTGAAATACGGGGGAATTGATTTCGCACTCTCCTTCGGAGGCAACGAGATGCCTGGCTACCATACTGGGCCGGCTGCACACCTCACCTTCCTCACGGGTGCCAGGCATAGTCACCTGGATAGCGCAGGGTATAGTGTCGACGAGGATAATGCTAAAACAGGGGTCAGGATGACGCCTAGACAGGTTGCTGAAGCACTTTTTAAGGAGGAGTCTTGGCGCCAAGTCTTGTCCAGCCTAGTGGTATGCTTCTTCGCGAGAGGAGTCTACAAGCCTGATATTGTTTTAGAATCCCTGAGGACCATCGGGTTTTATCCAGATATTACTCTTGAAGACTTGAACAGAATTGGGGTTGAGACGCTTAAGAGTAAACACGTGTTTAAAGCTAGAGAGGGCTTCAACCATAGGAACATGAGGATACCCGGGAGAATAGTTGAAACTGAAACGCCCATCGGGCCTTTGGAGGAAGAGTTTATCAGGGAAGGTATGGAAGAGTTCTTCAAGTTGCTGAAGTGAATTTTCAGAATTCACGCGAGCCTTTTTGAACAGTTGGATTGCACACACATACTACGGTGAGCCTTTTAAACCTTCGACCCGGCGTGAATAAGCTCAGCTTTAAGATTAACCGCCGTAACCCTGGTAACTAGAACCGTCCACGGCTCGTCCTCAATGTTAACAAGGCCGAAGTTACTGTTCTCCCCGTCGAACCTGCCCTGCGCAGGCTGGTCTGAGTACTGGAACCAGTGGTAGCCAACCAGGTAGGGCTCGGATAAGATTTTGCTGACATAGTTTTCGAAACGCTCAGCCCTATCCCCCTGAGTCGGCAAAGGTGTTCCAGCACCCTTAGTGTTAGGCAGGCCAGAGTCCCTGGCCTTAAAGGAGAACTCGGTAACCATTACTGGAAGACCCGTTAGACGGTTTATAGCCCTAAGGTCCTCCAGGGGAGGCTCCCACCCATAGTTGTTAACCGAAACCACGTCCGTGTATCCGACGCACCCCTTCAAAACCTCGTCCGGAGGCCTGAAGGCGAACCTGCATCCCAGTATGAGGTGATTGGGATCATGCTTCCTTATCGCGTCGTGGCAAACCTTAAAGTACCTTTTTGAAACAACCTCTAGGAAGCCAAGCCTGTCGGAATCCAAAGTTCCGCCGGGAGGCTCGTAGATATTCAGAATATCCTCGAAAGAGTTGAATCCAGACCCCCATTTAGCGTTAAGCTCGCTTATGCTCCCATACTTCTCCCTTAAATACTGGACTAGCACTCTTTTACCTGGAGCATCCTTTCCGAGAGCAAGATAATCGTCGAAAAGATGCTTTGAAGACCTCCAGTCTGGCCCCCACCTCAGCTCGTTGTCGGTGAAATAGCCCAGGAGACACGGGTCGTCCCTCCGGGGCGCGCACATCTTCTCCGCAACCTCATCAGCCATCTTCTCAAACTTCTCCGAAAAATAGTCTATGACGCTGCCGCTCAGCCATTCTGAGCCGGCTGAAGCAGCAATGTCGAGGATTACAGTGTATGGTGTTCCAAGCCCGTATAGCTCTCTGCTGGACCATGCGCCAATCGTGTTGAAGCCGAAGCCGCGTAGCCTTTCCACAGTGGCTCTTGCCCAAGGCTCGACGCCGCCATACTTCTTCAGAACAGCCTTATTATACGGGCTGTATCCGAGAGAAGGAGAATAATCCCCGTCGAAGCTGACATGATTCACCCCTTTAGATATGAAGCCGTTTCCCTCAGGGTCAATGATCCACCAGACACCGTCAATCTTCTCAACGTGGAAGAAGCCTGTAGCCGTACCTTTAACACGCAACGTCCCACCGTAAGAATCATAGGAGAGGCTTGATATAAGGCTTGCCAGGCTTTTGAAGCTTTCAACGTATTCAGCGAGCTGACGGTTAAGCTCCCTAGTTGATCTCGTTAAAATGGATAAGTCGTAGAGTGAAAACGCTAGGATTATCAGCATGATTACGAGAAGCAGGCACATTATCTTAAAACTCGGTGTCATCAACTCGTCTTACGCCACCGTTTTTAAAAACTTTCCGTCAGACTTGAAACCAACTGATATTGGAGAAGATTCCGAAAAAGATGGGAAAAAAATGGTTTTACGGTCGGAACAGGGTTTGCATCTTCGGGAATACTACTCCAAGGTTCAGCAGCGCGGCGGGCAGCCACATGGCGCCGAAGCCCAGTATCCATCCTGCTACGATGGGCATAGCGTACTCCTCATACCTCTTTATTCCGATAGTTCTGATCACGACGAATTTTATTATTATCGCGATCAGCGAGGTCAACCACATGTATGTCGGTATAGTCATGGATATGTAGAGCGCTGGAACGCTTATGAACCAGAAGAGCGGAACCTTAAGCTTCAATATGTAGAGCACAAGCGCCAAGAGTATTCCAAGGCCGTAGCATATTTCAAGAGAGTATTCTACTGTCAGCTCAGCTGGCCCAGCCCACCTGCCCCTGTGGTAGTAGCCTGCTGCCACCCAGGGCCACCATGTGAACACACGGTCACCCAGCTGGTTGACACCGCCCTGCGTGTTGAATATGAAGTAGGTGTCCAGCGGAACAAACACGAACAGCAGCACAATCATGCCGATGATTAAAGCTATCAGGAAATCCCTCATCCTCATCCTGAGCTCGTAGGCGAGCTTGTAAAGCGTTACTTGGAACCCGCCGGACAGTGGGCCGAAGGACACGTTCCAGTGGCCAGCGTTCGCCATGTGCCTGGCTATCGTGAACCAGGCCGGGTCAGTCATAGGCGTGTCCCAAGTTACGGCG
>JBNAVT010000004.1:39586-94352 GCA_049700215.1 Thermoproteota archaeon | reverse complement strand
GTTCAATCATCACCTGTGCCCCCTCCTGTATCCCGTACCTGTCTCTAAGTATCTTTGGGATGAGTATCTGGCCCTTCTCCCCCACTCTCACCCTAAGTTCAACCATAGTTACCGAAAGTCATACTCTAGTTCTAACTATTTAAACTTTACCATAATCTCCAGCGCGCTCTCGGAAACACTATACCAGTCCAGCATCATGCTTCCAACCAGCACCCATTTCTTCCACGTCTTTTCCCACCCTAATGTTGAACACGTACAGGCCATTCCTATCGGCGTCTGTAAATGTGGCTGTAGCCACGTTCCCCCTCAGTCTTGTTTCAATCTCTAAAGGTTCCATCCCGGTTTCAGAAGCCTGATCTTCCCAGGGCTCTTCTTCCCCGGCTTTATCGCCAGCTTAATCCAGCCACAGGCTTCGAGAATCTTAGAGCTTACCTTTATCCTGAGCATTACTCTTTGAAAACCCATTGACCTAATAAGCTTTCCCCCAATTTGTTTTCACCTTTTTCTTCCTGCGCAAGTAGAGCAGGGGCCATATTGTGCAGAGCAAGATTATGATTGGGGCGACGCTGAGCATAATTGTGAAGATGGATGAATCCTCTTCAAACTTTCCCTCTTTCGCCTCCTTCACAGCGTTTAGAAGCTCCCTGTTGTTAAGGAGGGCGTCTCCGTTGAACAACAATACCCCGGGCAATTCCGAGTCGACTACAACATACCTTATCTGTTTCTTCAGCTCAGACGGAGACAATTGCCACGCGCCTATCCCCACGTATAGTTTTCCAGGCTTGCAGGCCTTCTTCTGCTCATCCACATAAGCCTTGAACGTGTAGAATCCCTGCGCGTAAGCCATTGTGCACACGTAGTCAACCCATCCCTCTTCAACCCATTTCCTCCAGTCTTGAAGCTGGTTTAAAGCAGCATTCGAAGGAGAGGGGAAGACTGCTGCAGAAAGCTTCAAGCTTCTTTTTACTGATCTAGCTTTTTCACATACTCTCCGCACCACTTGAGAAACCTGGTTTCTCAGGAACTCCCGCCATCTCTCTTCGTCACCGCCCGGGGAGAGCCCCGTCTCCTCCCTGTAGAGTCTTTCACTAGCCTCCGCCTTGATTACTGGCCCGGGCATTCTTATCCTGTCCAGCTGCAACCCATCTACATCATAGTTTGAAACTGTTTCCTCAACGATCGACAGCAGTCTATTAACATACTCCTCGCTAGACGGGTCGACCCAACCGTTTTCGCCGCTTGCTGATGAAACCGCTAACTCCGGATGCTCCTTCAGATAGAAGTTCGGCTGAGCCTCCCCTTCTGCCAACGCGTTTACATACGGGTATATTTGAAGCCCATGTTCCCTAGCTTTTGCCACAACCTCCCTCAAAAGATCCCAGCCGTATTTTTCAGATAATGGAGCATACTTGGATTCATAGTAAACATACCCCCAAGGGTCTTTAGCTAGAAAATAGATCGCGTCGACCCCTGCCTCCCTAAGGGACCTAAAGGCTTCGTCAACCTGTCTCAACCATTCTTTTTTCTCACTAGGCCAGTAATCACTATACATTCCCAACCAGACTCCTACGAAGAAATCCTTTTTTTTCAGAAGAGCCTGAGGCACTTCGCGTAATCGGCATGGATGAGGTCAAGAGCATCGGCAAGAGTATAAAAATGCTGGTCCTCGACACTTTCCTCGGAGGGCACATTGCGACAGCCCTATTTAAAATTGTGTTTCGAAAACAGAAGTCTTAAATACGGTGGTTAACGATTAAGCTTTTTAAGCGCTTCCCAAGTTAACATCATGTGTCTAAGAGAAGCATGATGCTTGCTTTCCCTGTTCTGATAGTGCTTCTAACGGCAGCTTCATACCTCTTGTTAAACAGGATGATGAGGAGTGAAGAGCCTCCGAAGCCGGAGATGAGAGGAGTATTCCTATACATGTACGAGTTTCCCAACAGGTCTGTTGCAAGGAATTTCACGCTCTACATTGGCAAAATCAAGAGTAGCGGGTTTAACATTGTGCTGCCCTTCGTCATCCATGCTGGGGGTTTGGCTGACTACAGGAGTAAAATAGTTCCGGCTGACATGGATTACCTTAGTAATTTTAAAAGCGACGAGGATCCTTTGAAAATAATTGTTGAGGAAAGCCATAGGAACGGTCTGAAGGTCTGGGCGTGGGTAGTGGGCTTCAGGACAAGCAGGTCGGTGCTGCTTCAACACCCTGACTGGGGTATAGTTAACGAGAAGGGTGAGGACCAGCTTTCACACGGGTCCTTCCATCAATGGGGCTGGTACTACTTGTCTCCGGCAAGCGAGGGCGCCAGGAACTATATAAAGTCCTACATCGTTGAGCTGGTGCAGGAGTAC
This sequence comes from Thermoproteota archaeon, assembly GCA_049700215.1. Taxonomy (GTDB): domain Archaea; phylum Thermoproteota; class EX4484-205; order EX4484-205; family JAAOZP01; genus JAAOZP01. The sequence continues at coordinate 92,000 of JBNAVT010000004.1, read as the reverse complement.
TGTGTTGACGGCATAAACATAGAGGATGATTTCGGTTTTCCACCGGGCATTGAGGCTGACTTCAGCGAGAACGCGAGAAGGTCTTTCGAATCGTTCCTCGGCAGGAGGGTGCAGAACTGGCCTCAAGACGTGCTGACCGGGGGAAGCCTAAGGAGCGAGTGGATAAGTTGGAGGACGCGTGTTGTAACGGATTTCCTGAGGGAAATCAGGGATGCTGTGAAACAGATTAACCCGGGCATAGTTTTATCCGTGGATGTTTCTTACGATTATGATTGGAACAGGCAGGCCATGGGTGTTGACTGGAGCGAGTGGGTACGGCAGGGTCTTGTCGACATGGTTTGCCCAATGCTTTACCATAGGGATAACAACATGCCGGTTAAATGGGTTGAGGACACTACTAGGCTTATAGTTGAGCAGGTTAAGAAGAGCAATGGTGGAGTGCTGGTTACGCCTTGCGTCGGCGGCTCGTTGTCTACAACTGGAAACATGCCTGGCTGGGAGTGGGTTGAATCCGTCAAGGGGGCGATGAGGGGAGGAGCGTCAGGAGTCCTCGTCTTCGCAGACGTCTGCCTGGATTCTTCAGGAGCATGGGTTGAGCTTGCAGACTACTTTCAGCCCTCACAGTAACCTGTTGAATAAGCATGTTTGCTAGTAAACATCATATCCCTTCGAGATCAACGCGTATATTGCTTCGTATTTCTCGTACAGCTTCAAGTAAGCCGAGTGGTTCTCAGCGTTAGGCACGTATACCCTCCTTGTTCTCACCGTTGATTCAACAGCCTTCTGTACACTCGTATACTGGCCTGTGCCGATGCCTGCGAGTAGGGCTGACCCCATTGCGGCAGCGTCCTCAACCTCAGGGATCCTTATTCTTATACCGGTTACGTCTGCCTTAACCTGGTTCCAGAAATCGCTCTTTGCCTCGCCTCCAACTATGCTTGCTTCAGCTATTTCTACGCCAAGCTCCTTCAGGAGTTTAAGCATCACAAGATAGTGGAAGGCCACTCCTTCCAATATGGCTCTGGCGAAGTGGCCCTTAGAGTGGAATAGGCTGATGCCGAAGAAAACGGCGCGCGCCCTACCGTCCACTCTGGGTGGGAAAGCACCTGCTAAATAAGGGTAGAAGAAAAGACCGTCTGCACCCGGGCTTGTTTCAGAAGCGGTTTGAGTTATTAAATCGTAAGGGTCTCTACCCGTTTTCTCCGCCTCCTCCACCTCCCTTTCCCCGAAAACATCCTTGAACCAGCGTAGGGCTCCGCCTGTTGTCGAGATGGATGCTTCATACTCCCATGTGCCTGGGATCACGTGGCAGCAACAGTTAACCCTTCCCTTCAAATCAGGGTTTGGCTTGCTCAACGGGGCTTCGAAAGTGGAACCTGTGCCAGTCCCTATATTGACTGAGCCCTCCTTAACCACTCCTGCTCCCAGACACTCGCAGGGCCTGTCGCCCCCGCCGTTTACAACTGGCAAGCCTCTAGGTAGGGATGTTTCAGCTGAGGCCTGGTGGGAGACTTCTCCAACGATAATGCTGGATTCCCGGGGTTGTGGGAGCTTGTCTACAGGTATGCTGAGGGCTGAGCATATTTCTGGTGACCATGTTTTTCTCCTTATGTCGAACAGCATTGTTCTCGACGCTATAGAGTAGTCTGTGACTTTCTCCCCAGTCAGCCTGTAGATAATGAAGTCCTTCGCGCAGAGGAATACTCTGGTCCTTGAAAACACGTTTGGAAGGTTTTCCTTAAGCCAGAGGATTTTCGATGCTGAGAAAACCTGGTTTATCCCAACGCCCGTCGTGCGGAGAACAGTTTCCTCGTCCAGCAGGCTCCTCATCTTCTCAGTCTGCGCCTCAGTAGCGCGCGCGCTACAGCCTCCCGCTGAGAGTCAACGGCTAGGCCAACTATCTGGCTGCCCTCTACCCCTGCTCTCCAGAGGCTTTCCCTTATGGTTTCAACCACTGCTCTCCACCAGTCTAGAGGATTCTGCTCAGCCCACCTTGGCTGAGGCTGAATAACAGGATATTCCCTGGAGGCGGATGAAACCCTCCTGCCGTCTAAAGTGAAGACGACCGTCTTGCATGCTGAGGTTCCGAGGTCGATACCAAGGATGTATGGTGCTCCAGCGTCCACACGAGTCTAATATTCTGCTCAAATTTATGCCTTTTTCAACCCCCTTGCTGCAACAGTGTGGTTGGCGTGAGAAGCCGGAAAAGGTTTGCATCAGCCTTTTCAAGCGCGCGCTTAAGCCGTGCCCATTATCCTCTTCTTCTCCTTAACCCAGAGCATAAGGATCCAGTGGACATAGTCTACTGTTCTGTCTATCATGTTCTCCGGAATCCCGGGGGATGTTGGCTCAGTGACTAGTTTAACCCTGTAGTATTCTTCACTCGGGATCTTGGTTAAGACTAGGCTATTCCTCGTCCCGTTCTTATGCTCCATGGGTCCAAAATAGTAGTTGAACCTTATGGTTTTCGTCGCGACGCCTTTAGAGTCTACCGCCTCCGGAATATCCTCAACGTTTTCAATCCTCTCCTTATAGCCTGTTCTCAACTGGTTTAAATGGTCGATGAGGAAGCCTGTGAAGAAGTCCTTCTCGTTAGCGAGTATTTTCACGGGCATGCTGACGCTTCTCGCCTGGTAAACCCTGAATATTTTCTCCTTCCGCTCCTTCCGCTGCTCCTCTGTTCTCCTGACCCTCTTCACCATCGAAGGCGTGTACGTACGGATAGCTAGGGCTGCGGGTCTTGCAGCCGAGAATACTGAGACGGCTACTGCGAAAACAAATCCCAGTGCACTCCACCACCATTCCAGTTTCTCTCTAACCATGAGGTTTTCTAAAAGGTTCTGCCCTATGAAAACCATGGTTCTGTAGAAGCCTAGTCCGGTTAAGTATCCGATGCTTCCTCCAACCATCCCCATTATTATTGCTTCAGCCACGAACATTAATCCTATATGCGTCGGGTTTAACCCGAGTGTTGAAAGAATCCTTATTTCTCTTTCACGCTCGTAGACACTGTTGACCATAACCATGCCTATGCTTAAGACAACCATCACTAGTGGAATCAGCAGCTCCGCAGCCCCGCCGAACTCTATGTATGAGCCAATATAGTAGTAGTTTACTACGCCTTTAGATGAGACGAAGACATCGTAGTTGAAGAAGAAAATTATGCTTCTGACAACTGCTCCCGCGTCTTCCGGGTCTCTCAGCCTGAAAAGTATCTCGGAAGGGACGACGAGCTGAGGGGCGTTTGCACCGTAGAGACTGTTAATCTTCTCCTGAATTCTCTTCGCAGTCTCAAGGTTAATCACTATTACCTCTGAACCGTTGCACCTTCTCACCGAACCGTCTTGAAGGAGACGCGCGGGGCCGAGAGGGCTGCCGTCAACATCCGTCAGCCTCTCATACTCCTCATCCCTGATGAAGCCCTTGACTACGATGGTTTCCGTTATCGTGGTGCCCGGTATCTCCAACGTGGCATTGCTGCCTACTTTTAAGCCTAGTCTGTTCAACGTTCCGAATCCTAAGATTGCTCCACCATACGCTTCGTCGCTTAAATAACTGCCTTCAACCATCTCGTCGAGCATCGTGTAAAGGGTTTCGTTTCCCGGCGATATAGCGAGCACGCCATAAATAGGGTAGCTGTTGCCGGTGGCCGGGTTTACGAGTCTGGCAACCGGGTCGTACCGCGGAACGTTTTTCATCCTTGGCGCCACATTAATCGCGGGCGCTATCTTCAGGAGGACTTCAGCATCCCCCGCCCCCAGGGGGGAGAAGATTAGGGATGAGCTGTTAACCATGCGCTTTATGAGGAAACCGTCTGAAGACGGGGTTCCTTCCACTCTCTTAGAGATTATTCCGAAGGCTGTTCCGAAAGTAGTTAGCGCGGTGAACGCTAAAATAAGCATGCATATTGAAAATATTGTGAAGAAGCCGCGTATCTTTTTGCGTTTTATCTGGCGCTTACTCATTGAGAATATTACTGAGATGGCGCTCCTCCATTGAACCTCCCCCTCAATATTCCTTTCCTTCCAGATGCGCGGAATGCCGAAGACAATAGTAGAGGTTATGATGAAGGAGACGGCTGCCGTCCAGGAGAAGAGTGGAAGGTTTTCATCGATTACAACGTGAGTACCCGGGTTTATAAAATACATGATTCCCAATAGTGCTACGTAGATGACGGCTAATGAAACAATTTTTAACCTGGTTTTTTCAAAGAAGAAGAATGCGAGAACAGTGCTGAATACCACGATTACTGCGGAGAGGTAAACCGCGTTAGTCTTTCCAACCAGATACTTGCTTTCTATCATCGTGGCTACGAAATTTATTTCCCCAAGTATTTCCCGGAGTGTAAACCATGTTTTTTCAAAATCTTCCTCTGTTTGCGCGTTTGACAGCAGGGTATTAGCCTCTACCAGTTTCTGGTTTGCGTGCTCCAGTGTGCGCCTCTCCTCGAAAACCGTGAACCCGATTTCCTGCGCCTCGTCAACCTTTGAAGAAACCCCTACTAGGGCTGATTTCACGTACTCCAAGCCTCTCCTTAGACTATACTCTGAAATTTTAACGGATGCGTAACTTCTCTGCGGCATAATGAAGGGTTGCGTCCCGTTCATAATGTAGAAAATCTCTGATACTCGCTCGCGTTCTCGGAGTACGAGCGAGACGCTGACCTCAAGGTCGAAAGGCGTTTCAGACGGGACCGGGATCATTTTCCTGTCCAGCCCCAGGTAGAAAACGTCTATCGCGTCCCCGTAGTCAGTGATCAACGAGAAATTAAAACCCTTCTGTTTCACTATGACTTTTATTATCATGTTGCCTTCTTGAAGGCTTGATGCTTGAACGATATATGGAACGCTTTCCAATTCCACTAGTGCGCCAGGAACCAGTGAAAGGTTCACTTCAATACTGCCGGTTTCTCCGACACGAATCTCCTTTTTAACTGGCACGAAGTCTATCTTCTTCTCCTTAAGGTTCCCCTTGTAGGCGTAAACCCAATAGATCCTCCCAGGTTTTACAATTTCCTCTGGAACATTATACTCTCCATCCGCATTCGTGAAGAAAATGCTTTGCCCCACCTCCGGCCTTCTGGGGTTCTTTAAGTCCAGAATTATTAAAGTAGCGTTGGGAATTGCTTCACCAGTTAAAGCGTTCAGAACTTTTACGCGCATTGAGACAGCGGGTGAGGCTGCGGCATCGATTACCATGCCTGTTTGGAAGAACGCTTGTTTCCCATCTATATTATGCCAATCCGTAAAAATGGTTTCGAGAGGCAGTGTTAAGAGAGTTAATGCTAATACTGGAATTGTCAAAATCGTTTTACTGTTTCCCCAGTATTTCATGCTGCTGGAGGTAGATGGAAAAACCTTGTTATAAATTTTGTCGAAAAGCGTGTTCCCGAATGCCCTGCAAGACCCGGTGCCCCTGAGACCAGGTAAAAACGCTCTAAAAACGTTTTCTACCGGGCTTATTTCAAATGTCAGCCTCCCATGCGTCCCATAATAGTGTTAGCCGTGCTTGACGATGGCTTAAAGGAGGATGGGGCTGGAGGACTATGGTGTTTTCAGAGCGCGCGCGATAAAAATCGTTCGGAAGTCTTAATAATGATTAAGGATCTTGATATGGGTCTTGCCTGCTGGATGTGTTAATGCACGCTAGTTTTTCAGAAGTCTTGGTTAAGTTTTTAAAGCATGCCTTGAAAATGTTGCGTTATGAGGTTTAATTGGCCGAGCGGCTTTAAAGGAGCCGTCTCACTGACTTTCGACGATGGTTTGCATTCGCAACTGGATCTAGGCGTGCCTCTGCTCGAGGAGCTCGGCTTTAAGGCAACGTTCTACGTAAATCCTAAGGAAGAGTATGGGGATTTTTTGAAAGCATGGAGGGAGGTTGCTGAGCGTGGTCATGAAATAGGTAATCACACTGTTACGCACCCTTGCTCATGCAACTTTCCAGGAGACCCTGGTTGCAGAGGGCTGGAGAACATGACTCTGGAGGATATTCGCATGGACATAGTTGAGGCTCATGATAGGATAAGACGGGTTATACCTGATGGTAGCCGGACGTTCGCATACCCATGTTACCAAACCAGTGTCGGCAGGGGCTTGAATAAGAGGAGCTACGTGCCGGTTGTGGCTGAAATCTTCCTGGCTGCCAGGGCTTCTGGGGAAAAAGGCTATTCTAATTCACCTCTCGCCTGCGACCTGCACGAGCTATGGTCATGGTCAGCCGACAGAATGCGGTGTGAAGAGATGATAGGCTTAACCGTTAAGACTGTTCACGAGGGTAGATGGGCCATATTCACGTTCCACGGTATTGACGAGGGGCACCTGCCTGTTTCCTACGAAGACCTCTCCGGGTTTTTAAGATTCCTGCATAAGCATCGCGACGAGATATGGGTTGCTCCCGTGGCAGAGGTTGCTGAGCATATAGTTGGTGAAAGAAAAAGGCTGAATCTAGAATTCTAGAGCCGTTAACACATCTATTTCCAGAAGGATGGTGGGGCTGCCTCGGGCTCGCCTTCCACCTCCAAGACAACCACGGTGTCTATTGGATCCGGCGCGCGCAACGGTAGTCCACGTATGAAAAGACGGTCTTCCTTCTGCTCAAACTGTAGTTTTCTTCCGCTCGTCAGCATGTAGGTCTTTAAAACCTTGTTCTTGATACCGGCTACACACATTTCTCTTCCAGGCCAGAACATGACGTGCAGGTACACCCTGTTACCCTTCATGGTGACTTGACCCAGATGAGGCTGTGGGAAGGGCGCGGCTCCAGCACCGTATACGGATTCCCCGTTTCGCCGCAGCCATCGTCCAACGGCTCTCATTCTGGCTGCCTGCTCCAGCGGAATAGTGCCGTCTGCCTTAGGGCCTACGTTTAAAAGGAAATTCCCGTTTCCGGAGACGCACTTAACCAGGTTTCGCACAAGTTGCATCGGGGATTTTAGATTCGGGTCGCCGGGATGATACCCCCACCAGAGGTCGTCTATAGTCATGCATGCTTCCCAAGGCCTTTTAGACCCTTCTATGCGTTGTTCAGGAGTGTCAAAATCCTCCGGCAGCCCTGACCTGTTGTTGATTATTATTTCTGGTTGAAGACTGCGAACCATCGCGTTAAGCTGCTCGGATTGCCAAGCATCCGGACCGTGGGGCCACGCGCCGTCGTACCAAAGTATGTCTATCTTGCCATAATTGCTCACGAGCTCTCTAACCTGAGCATGAACATAGTTTCGAAACTCTCTCCAGCCCTCCGGATTCTTCTCAGGCCCATCCCAGTATGCTGGCCAACGCCAGTCTAGCAGGGAATAGTAGAAGCCGATACGCATGCCGGCTTTACGGCAGGCCTCGACATACTCTGCTACGAAATCCCTTTTCGCCGCTGTCTTAACGGAAGTAAAGTCTGAGACGCTACTGTCCCACAGGCAGAAACCGTCATGATGCCTCGTGGTTAAAACCATGTATCTGGCGCCAGCCTCCTTAGCAAGCGCAACCCATTTTTCAGCGTCAAACCTTTTAGGATTGAATTTTTGAGCGAGACGCGCGTACTCGTTCTTAGGTATTCTTTCACAGTACATGACCCATTCACCGCGGGCAGGGATAGCGTAGAGCCCCCAGTGGATGAACATGCCAAACCTTGCTTCAAGCCACCAGGACATTCGCTTCTCCATTGTCCCCTTATCTTCCCTACTTGAGCCCGACATTCCGACTCTTCTGTTTAATACTATCATTTAAGCATTTGTCAAAAGCGTTGTTTTCATGAACCAACTACAACTTTTTATAGTCTTGCGCGTTGAGGAAAAAAAATATTATAGCTCCTCCTTAAATGGAAATCATTCGGGATGGATGTCCTAACACTGGGCGAGGTGCTTGTTGAATTCGTGAGGAAGGGGAGGGATATGCCTCATTATGAGACTGGCGAATATGCTGGTCCTTTTCCAAGCGGCGCTCCCGCAATCTTCATAGACACTGCCTCCAGGCTGGGCTTGAAATCAGCCATAATCGGTGCTGTTGGAAACGATGATTTCGGGAATCTTTTAAGGAAAAGGCTGGCCGCTGATAATGTTGACACTACGCGTGTTTTTACCCGTGGAGAATACACTACTGGAATGGCCTTCGTAACATACTTCTCAGACGGTAGTAGAAGATTCGTGTTTCACTTAAAGCATTCCGCAGCCTCCAGGATCAGGCCGGAGGATGTGGACGAGGATTTTGTGAAAATGTTCAAGGTTCTGCACATCATGGGTTCCACGCTCTCCATAGGGGAGGAAATCAGGAAATCCTGCTACAGGGCTGTTGAAATAGCGAATAGGGCGGGTATAGTAGTTACTTACGATCCGAACCTTAGGGCTGAGCTGATAGAGCCCAGCATGATAAGTAAAATATCGAAAAAAGTTTTGGAAGCCGCTGAAATCGTGATGCCTTCTAAGGCTGAGCTGTTCGACCTAGCTGGAAAGAAGAATCTTGAAGAGGCTTCGAAAGAAATATTCAAGTATGGCGTAAAACTTTTAATAGTGAAAATTGGCGAGAAGGGCTCCATAGGTATAAGTGAGCAGCAGACGGTTTTCGAGCCCGCCTACATGGTTCCAGAGGTCGACCCCACCGGGGCCGGGGATGCTTTCGATGCTGCAGCAGTATACGGCTATTTAAAGAAACGGGGGCTTAGAGAGCTTCTCGAGTTCGCTAATGCGGCTGGCGCGTTGAAGGTTACTAGAATGGGGCCGATGAGTGTTCCGGAAGCCCTTTCAGAGATCGAGCGTCTCGTAAAAACAGGTAGGAAAAGGGAGGTTGAAAACGTTTTTCAGGATTAGGGGTTCGGCCCCAGAATATAGCCGTGATTTTAAAACCCTCTTCTTCAGCTACCGCCTACCACATGGGTCTGCAGACAATTCTCCGCATGTTGAGGGAGTTTTTGAACGTAGGTTTTTAAAGCTCAAGGCTTTTTCCCCACGGGATGATAATCAGGAAGTTTATAGTCGGCGGGTTGCAAACCAACTGTTACCTGCTTGTTTGCCCGGAAACACGGCAGGCTATCGTAATAGACCCCGGGTTTACCCGTGAGGCTGAGCTTCAGACTATTATGGGTGAGGCAGAGAAATATGGTGCAGACATCAAGTATATCGTCAATACGCATTGGCATCCTGACCATACTTCTGGGGATGGATGGTTGAAGAGGGCGACTGGCGCGCCAGTCTTAATCCATGAGTATGATGCTCCAATGTTGACTGACGTTCAGGGGTTTCGGGTTCTGTTCGGCATCCGGCATGAACCAGTTACGCCTGACGCTACTTTAACCGATGGAAGCACGATAGTTTTCGGAAAGATTAGTCTCAGGGTTGTTCATACTCCTGGTCATACAAGGGGAAGCATATCGTTGCTCAACCGCCTTACCGTTTTAACTGGGGATACGCTTTTCGCAGGCGCTGTCGGAAGAACAGACCTACCAGAGGGCTCATTCAAGGAGCTTATGGATTCTATAAGGACGAGGCTTATGGTTCTTCCCGGTGAGACTAAGATTTATCCGGGTCACGGCCCATCCTCAACGATTGCGAGGGAGAGGAGCATAAATCCCTTTCTAAAAACAATGCAATAGACTATTTTAAAACAAAACGCATTTTGTGAAAAGCATTTTACAAGGGTTACATCCACCATTTTTCGAGGGCTTCAAGCAGGTCGTTCCCCTCTATCTTTATTGTTCTATCGTCGATCTTTTTCACGCCGGGTCTTTTAGACAGTGTTTCGGCAGAACTCTTGTTTTCTTCAGTGAACTCAACAACCAGCTTAACCGGCTTTTCTACTTTGAAGGGCGGTATAATGCTTGTTTTCAACATAGCCTTTTTCACACCCTCTTTAATCATCATCCTCGCCTTAACCGGTGTTACGCTTACCGCCGCCCCATGGCTCAACCCCTCCTTTACGGCTACTGTTTCCAACCCGGGTATTAGTGCCTCCGCCTCCAGACATGCCGCCTTATCTCCTGTGACTAAAACAAGTGGAACTTCAAAATATCCTGCTACAGCTGCAACTATAGCTATCTCGCCTGCTTTAACACCATTTATCCAAACGTTTTGAATAGCAGTATGGCTCTCAGTATGGCTCAAGTGCGCCTTCTCCACGCCAGCCATAGCGTGCTGCCCGATCATGAAGGCTGCTTCAAACCCCTTCTCTAAGCCCCATGGCAGTAGGAGGGGCCTGCCTGCGAGAAGCTTAGCCTCAGGGTGTAACTCCTCTATGTTTACTCCACCCCACCCGTGCCCATCGACTACTAGAACCTCTCCTGCCCCCTGCTCCAACGCTCCTTCGACAGCAGCATTAACCTCCTGGGTTAAGAGTTTCCGCGAGAGATCATACCACCTGCCCTTGGGGCTCGCGTGCTCATCGAAGCTGAAAACCCCTGCAACTCCTTCAAGATCCGTCATTATCCATATCTTCATCCCGTTGTTCACCTGTAGTGAGCATTTGAGAGAAGTAATTAATTTTTGCCGAAACGGTTCCGTCGCTAAAGTTACTGGGCATCAGGAGATTCGTTCAGCCATTTAACCATGAATTCATATGATTTTCTCCCGCTTATCTCATGCCTCCCCTCGAAAAAGTCTGCGTCAAGCCTATCCTCAGCCTTCAGCAAGGCGTAGGCTCTGCGTATTTGCTCATAAGCGTATTTCGCAGCCTCTATTGGGAATATTGGATCCTTGGAACCGCTTTCTACCAGCAGCGGCCTTGGTGCAATTAGAGCTGCCACATCGTACATCTCACCGTATCTAAGTATTCCCGGAACATAATTGTCTATGCAGTGGTCCACTGCCAGTATGCTGCTTCTGAAAGTATTAAGGTAGCCGCTTATCACTACAACTTTAATTCTATCGTCCAGTGCTGTCGTGAAAAGCGTCGTGGTCCCGCCTCCAGATATTCCCATCATTCCTATTCTTGAATGGTCAACGTCACTTCTGGTAAAAATATAGTCCACCACCCTGATAGCGTCCCATACTCTCCGACCTATGGTTGTCGTTCCCATCATTAACGCCCATAGGGACAGAGCTTTACACGAGCTCTGTTCGCTCCCCCTGGCAATATCGTCTCTGGTCCTGCGTTCTCCGAAACCACTCTGCTCTGGCACTATTACGAGCAGCCCGCGTTTCACCAGTTCCAGTGCGAAATCCTTCTGATAGCCTCTGGACGTGGGGTTGACACGGTCAGATCCATCCTCCCAAATACCCACTAGGTCATCCTTACCGTAACCGTGGCCATGCATAGCCACCACGGCAGGAAGAGGCTCTTCACACCCTTCTGGAACCAAGACGTATGCCGGTATTGCGGTGTAAGGGTCGCTTCTCAGAATTACTTTTTCCCTAAAGTAGCCGGGGTACTTCTTCCTGTAAACTATTTCAGGAGAAATATCGGTGTATTCGAAGAAGTCAAGGCCGATGAGCTCAGTAAGCTTTCTTCTAAAACCCTGACGCCAAGTCTTCCACTCTGAAAGATCCTTGGCTTCGAAGGAGAAACCCCTCTTATCCTTCTCATACTTTTCTAAAAATATGTTTAAAGGATCGTAATTGGTCTCCATGCTTTTCAAAGGCTTTAGCCTGTTTATAAAAATAATGGTGGAGGGGGAAAGACTCGGGTCAAGTATTCTCTCTACTTGAGGAGATCCCAAATAGGCTTCGAATGCTTTTCCTCGTCCAGGATGATGGGTGTCACACCAGTTATTTCGCAGAAGTATTTTAGTTCTTGAACACGGTCTCCAGCGACAGCGTGAATATGGTTGGCCGGGAACATTTCGACGAACTCTTCATACGAGCATTTCAACCTGGCGTGTACGTGAGGCCACGTGGGATCAGTTTCCGCGTTAATCCTCCGTCTTGTTTCCTCGTCGAGCTCTATGCTTTCACCCTTAACTATGATCATGTAAATCTTGTCGTTAAATAAGCCTAGTCTGGCGAAGGTCAGCTCCCCTGGTCCAGCGTCGAAAGAGACTGAGGCTCCTCCCGCTTTAAAGTAGAGTTCCAACGCGGGGTGTAGCGTAACCTTTCTCAGATTATCCCTCGGGTTGAAGCTTCTCGAGGCATACCAGCTCGCATGGTTACCCGAGTTGCAGAAGTCCCACACGTTTAAGTCAGGATGGTAGAGCCGAACATCCATGAAAAGCACAGGCAGCCCGCCGCTGACATACTTCAGTATCTGCATGGTGAGTGCTGCGAAAGAGTCTGCCTCAGTGGCGCAGACAGTCGGCTCCTTCAGCCCGTTCCAATCATACGGGTCGTTCAGAAGCATCTCGGCGACGTCGGGAATCACCACGTGCTCGGAAAGCTCCCTCTGACCCTTTATCCCGCAGAAGTCGAAACCCATCTCCTCGTTTATCCGCCTGACTGCGAGGTACATTCTTATCTGCTTACCGAGTGTTTCCCTCGTAAGCATTTTCTCGTCGTACTTTATTTCTCCAATCGTGTCCTCCATCCATCTTAATCCTTTCTCCACCTCCTGGTCGTCAATCTCCTTCATTTTCTCAACTAGAAGCAGCTGGTCAACCTGGCTGACGGTTGTTCCGAAATACCTTTGCACTGGGATGAGGTGGAAATAGCCTGTCTCCATCCCCATCGAGTGCCCGCCGTACATGCCGTAGACCTCGTTCCTAATGTTTGTTGCAGCTATTGCTGCCATGACCCATTTCCTCACCTTCTCCTTCACAAGAGGGTCGTCAGGATCCCCGACGATCCTATGCGTCCGGAAACCAGCCTGCCTCAACGCACCGTCTGTAGCGAGCAGGCCAACGTTGCCAGGATACTTCCCCTCGTTGTTTGAAAGGCTGAGTATCGGCTTATCCTTACCCAGCGTGTTTACGAAGGGCCAAACCAAGTATGGGAAGTCCCAGACGTTGTAGACTAGGATGACCTGCTTAACCCTTTTGCTCAGGAATTCTTCTCCAACCCTTCTGGCTGAGTTTATCGAATTTATGAGTTCTGACGAAACCACAGTCTCCGGCGAACCGCCGTCTGAAAACTTTATCGAGTCCCTGATGAACCTCGCCCAGTTTTCAACAACCCTGTAGCATTTCTCGTAGTAGCTTGGGTAAACATGTTTCCTCTCGTCGAGAAGCATTGTTAAACCTATTTTCGTGCTCTTCATTTCCCATCGGTAGATTCACGTTCCCGCTTCTATTAACTTTTTCTGAACCAGCATCGACGTGCATACGCGTAGAAAGGTGTTGAAAACGGGATGGTGATTAGCCTGCTACCACATGCCTTACAACGCTTCCTTGAAGAATTCCTCTTCGAACAGTTTAAGCCTCAGTGGCAACGGCTCCTCCCACGTTTTTTTGAAGGCAAAGCCTGCAGTAATCCAAAGCTCCCCGGGGCGACGTTCAAAAACATAAGGGTAGCTCAACTGCCCACCCCTCTGCATGGCGATAACCACCGGCTTACTCCAGTTTTCACCATCATCCTTGGAAAAGGCTATGGAGAGCTCCTCCCTATGCCATGAAGTAGGCTTCTCTGAAGCCGGTCCTGGTTTAGCCTTCTCCCAGATGCGTCCCTCCGGGTTTAAACGGTTCCACACGAGCACTAGACGGCCACTCTTCAACCTTAGCAGGTAGCCTGGAGAATTGCTGGCGTCTATCCGGCTGGGCTTAATGATCCGCCAGTATTCTCCCCCGTCCTCTGAAATAGCCTGCCAGAAGCGGTCGAGAGTTGTCCTTATAAGCATGAGTAGGCGTCCGTCGCTCAATTCCGCTACAGTAGGCTCCATTGCTCCATCATGGTGTCCTCGTCCACCCAGGTCGATGAAGTTGCTCCTCCTCCATGTTTTCCCCTCGTCATCTGAAGCCAGTGAGCAGACTACAAAGCGGCCTGGGTTCCTAGTTAAATGCTCAACTGTGGCGACGATCCTTCCGCTCCTAGTCTGTATGAAGCCGAAGAAATTGGCGTTGTAGCCTTCTAAAAGCCTTTGTCTGTCAACCCAAGTTTTCCCACCGTCTAGGCTTCGGGCTGCCCACAATTCCAGCCGGCAATCATCCCCCGGTTCACCCTTTTCATCATCCCAGCTGAACCTGTAGGTTGTGAAATCCAAGTAGACGGTTACAATCGTCTTACTCTTAGTCCGCAAGATGTAGTATGAGCCGGGTTCCCCGCTTTTTATCCCCGGTAAGACGGATATTGGGGTAGACCAGTTTTTCCCATCGTCCCTGCTTGTCTTGACTCCCTCGCTATCTATAGTCATTAAAGCGTCGTCGTCAAGGATGAGGAAGGGCCCGTTTCTACTTGCTTCAAGCGGGCGGCAGAGCGGATGTACCCATCGCCCGTTTTCAGATGGACTGTTCATCCGGGATCAAACTCCTTCTCGAAGCGTATTGCTCTTCTCGGGCATATGGATACGCATAGGCCGCAGTTGCCGCATTTCTCCTGGTCCAGTGTTGGGGTGCTCGCAGCGTTTTCAGCGTTTAAAGCATTGTAGGGGCAGACCCTGATGCAGACGCCGCACTTCACGCATTTCTCAACGTCTATAAGTACGTGGAAGCGTTTTCTCCTCTCAAGCTTCTCTAAGGACACGATTTTACCGAGAGAAATCCCTGAGAAATCAGCTATGCTCTGAAACCCTTTGTTAACCATCCACTTCTCGACGCCGCCTAGTATTTCCGGAATAATCTTCAACCCGTTTATCATGATCGCGGTGCAGACTTGGACTGCTGAAGCGCCTACGAGAATAAACTGTACAGCGTCCTCCCACTTTGAGACTCCGCCGGAGCCTATTATGGGCACGCCCAGTTTCTCCATCGCTATGTGCGCGGTCCAGCTGACGCTGATGGGTGTTTGCCAAGGCCCCCCGTAGCCTCCGAAGCCGCCCCAGGAGACTGGCTGCATCGTCTCCGTGTCGACGATTAAGCCTTGAAACCTGGCTGTTGAAACAAGAGCGTTCACCCCTGAGGAAACCATGGTCTTAGCTAGCTCAACAGGGTTCGCACCCTGTGGTGTTAACTTGCCTATTATCGGGAGCGACGTGGCTCGCCTAACAGTCTTGACTACTTCTGAAACTTTCTCCGGTCTGGAGGATATGGCTCTCCCCATTAGCTCACCCTTTTCTAAATGAGGGCATGAAAAGTTGAGCTCAACCATGTCTGCACCCGCTTCCTCAACAAGCCTAGCCAGCTTCTCCCATTCTTCAAATGTTCTGCCAGCGATGCTCGCTATTACGACACCACTGTAAGCCTTGCTCTCATTCTTGGCTTCCCTGATTTGCTTAAGCCAGAGTTCAGGCTTATACTCTGACATCAAGTCTATAGAGTAGAAAGAGTAAAACCTGTTTCTGAGAGCATCCTCCGGGTTTACCACGAGCATCCTCGGCTTCGGCTGAACCTGCTGGGTTACGTCGTACGTTATGGTTTTTGTAACGGCTCCCGCGGCGCCGGCTCTTATGCACTTTAAAATGTGTTCTGAGGAAAGCGTGGGGGGTCCTGAGGCAACGATCAGAGGGTTCCTAAACTCTACGCCGGCTATATTGACTGACAGGTCTATTCCAGCCATTTCCCTACAATAGCCTCAGGCTTTTCAAAGCCTTCCTTATGGCTTCCTTCTCCTCACTCGACACCGGCTGCAACGGTGGTCTAACGTGCGAGGTTTTCAATACCCCCATCATTACAAGAGCCTCTTTGAGACGCGCCCTGTAGTCTCTAACCGGCTGAGCGAAAACAGCCTCCTCCAAGGGTAGCAGCTCCTCCCATATTTCCCTGGCCTCGCTCAGCCTGCCCTCAGCAACCAGCTTGAACATTTCAACCTGCTGTTCTACAGCTATCGTCCCGAAACCCAGTAGCCCGCCTTCAGCGCCAAGCACCAGCGACTCGTATATGAAGTTATCATTCCCGGTGAGGACCATTATCTTCCTATCGGCTTTCTTCAAAGTGTGAACAACGTTGACGAATTTCCTAGCGTCGAAAGAAGCCTCCTTAATCGCTATAACGCTCCTAATACTGGCTAGTCTTAACAATGTCTCAGGCTTGAAGTCTACGCCGCCTAGCGCTGGCTGCAGTTGAAACAGGATCATTGGTAAACCAACTTTCTCGGATATCTCGGAGTGGTAGTTGTATACCACATGATTGTTCGGCTCGCCTACTAAGGCTGGATGCGGGAAAACAAGCAACCCGTCTGCACCCGCCTCCTTGGCCTGCAAGCCGAGCCTAACAGCCTCCATAGTGTTTCGAGCATGTAGCCCTGCGATTATAGGTATTCTCCCAGCTACGATTCTGGAGAAGACTCTCAGAATGCTGGCGCGTTCCTCAGGGTAGAGGTGGGGTCCCTCACCCGTGTCAACGTTGACTGCAACCCCTCCAATACCATGTTTAACCAGCCATCTCACGTAATCCTCAAGCTGTTCATAGTCAACCTCGAAATCCGCTTTCATAGGAGTCAGGGTCGCCGGGATCAGGCAGTATTTTCTCAAAGGGTTCTGAGCCTGCATCGTGCCCATCACAAGGGACGGACAGCAGGCTGTATTAAACATTTTCTAGCCGTAATTACGCGTTTCACAGCAACCAGCCTAACTCTAGGCGCTAGTCGCCGTCGAAACAATGTCTAGGATATTCCAAGCTTCTCGTTTATCTCTTTCTGGTATTCTTCAACCCTGAGTTCCTCAACGTCCCTGACGCTAACTGGTTTTTTAAGAAGCGCCGACTCGTAGAAGCCTAAGGGTATCGCCATATCTCTATAGGCCTCAACGCCGTCAACCTCCGGGACGCGGCGATTCGTAACGGAGTCGTGAAAATCGTAGAGCTCCGTAGCAACCGTGTCAGTAATATCCATAGGGAACCACTTCCCTTTTTCCTCCGGGGTGAGGCTTTCAAGCATTATTGCCACTAGCGTGCCCATGTTCCGTGTTTCCAATAGTCTCTCCTTCTGGATAAAAAGGCCATTGTTGCCCACTGAACCCTTGGAACCATATATGACTCTAAGGTTTATAGCCTCCCCGGGAGCCGACCTCGTCCAGAGCCACTGCGCATAGACCTCCCCCTCGTAAACAATTATAGCCATCGTCATATCGTCAACAGTTACTTTAACCCCTCCCCTAAACGGGTCGAAGGTTTTTTGGACAGCATATACTTCCACCGCTTCTCTCCTAAGCTGATACCTGTCTAAATCCGCTAGGTGGACTCCGCCGTCGAAAACCCAGCTTCCCCCCGCAGAATACTTGTCCTCTCTCCAACCCCAGGCTCCAGGGCTCCAGCCTGCCGAGGACCAGACGATCATTCTAGGCTCGCCTATAAAGCCTTGTTCCACAGCCCAGCGAATCGCCCTGTTCTCAGGGCTCCGCCTATAGTTCTCGGCAACAGCCAGTATTCTATTGTTCTTCCTAGCCTTCTCAAGGATTATCTTCGCTGCCCTCATGGTTATTCCTAAAGGCTTCTCTATGATTACGTCCAATCCTTCTTCGAGGCAGACGGCTGCCACCGTGTGATGCAAGTTGTGGGGGAGAGCTATGTCTACAGCATCAAGGCTTTCACTCTCCAGCATTTTTTCAAAATCCGTGTAAACCCTTGGCTCCGAGTCTTGAAACTGGGCGACCAGCTTCGCCTTCTCCTTTGCAAGAGGCTCCTTAACGTCGCAAACAGCTTTCACTTCAAAAATCCTCAGCCCCCTTGAGTACAACTGTCTAAGCCCGTTTACATGAGCCCCCATCATGCCTCCGCAACCGATTAAAGAAATATTCATTTTTTCCAACCTCTTACACCGCTTCGGGGGAGTTTCAAACAAGTATAAAAATCTTACATTTTTCGAAGATTAGGAGAGCACGCGCTCCGTGAAGCGAAAGATTTATCAATAAGAAGCTTATGCCAGCCTTGAAGAAACATGTCTGAGGTAAGTCTGCTTACGAGGCTTAAGGATGCTATAGTTAACCTGGATTTCGACGGCTCTAAACGCTTGGCGGAAGAAGCCGTTTCGAAAGGAATACCGCCTAATGAGATAATAACTAAAGCGATAAGCTCTGCCATGGAGGAGGTTGGGAAAAAGTTCGAGGCTTCGGAATACTTCCTGTCAGAGTTAATAGTGGCAGGCGAAATAGGCAAAGAAATATCCCAAATGCTACAGCCATATATGAAGGGCTCAGAGATCAAAAAGATAGGCAAGGTTGTAATAGGTACGGTCAAAGGCGACCTGCATGATATTGGGAAGAATATTTTCGGGATGATGATGGAGGCTGCTGGCTTCGAAGTCATAGACCTGGGTAACGATGTTCCGGCTGAAGCATTTGTGGAGGCTGTCAGGAATCATAAGCCTGATATAGTTGGCATGTCGGCGCTTCTAACTGTCACAATGGTTGAGATGGAGAATGTGATAAACGAGCTTAGGAAAGCTGGCTTGCGGGACAAGGTTAAAGTAATAATAGGCGGGGCTCCGATAACGGAGGACTATGCTAAGAGGATAGGTGCCGATGGCTATGGGAAGGATGCTGTGGTTGGAGTCGACATTTGCAAGGCTTGGGTAGGCAAGAAATAAGCATGCGGTCCTGAATGTAATGCCTTCGGGCTTACTCTCTTCCCCTTGACCTATTGTCTTTTCGTTTTATGGAAAGTTTATATACTTAAATGCCTGTTTAAGACAGAATAATGTAATCGCCGAGCGCGCGAGTCTGTTAAGCACTTCATAGTCAAGGCTTTAATAGGGAGAATACTGCATGAGCGTGGCTATGGTTTTGTGACTGAGGCACCTGTTTCAGTAAACGGCAACATTCTCTACGTGGATGCGTGCGCTAAAAAGACCAAAACGGTAAGCGATATTGAGGTAGTCTTTCAATTCTCCTTTGAGATTCTACGAGGCTGTTTACGCCAGCGCGCGCTAAGAAGCCTTAGAAAGCATCACTGGCGACAAATATTCCTTCGCTAAAACGACGGATGAGGCTGGTGAAACCGTGAGATGGGTGCCAACCCAGAGCCTGAGGGAATACGGGGATGCTGTCGGAGTAATACGCAGCCTCAGCGGGATTAGCCTGAGGTATGACGAGGCTGTCGCCGGCCACATGATCGCCGCCCAGTTCATGAAGGAGAACAAGGAGGCCTTTAGCGCGCGCGCTGAAGTATCGGAGGGCAAGAACCTGTTCATCGACGAAATCGGCGACAATTTAGAGGAGCCATTGGATGTACGCATTATGGATCCTAGGGGGTCTGGCCATTGGGCTGAGCTGAAAACATCCGGTTTTTAGAGTGCGTCTTGTCTTTAGGCAGGTGAATGTCGGTTTCGACTAAAGGCTTAAAAATCTGGCCTAGCACGCTGGAAGGAAGTTTAGTGGTAGAGGCAAAAATTGCTATCGTTCAGCTCCATGGACGAAGGAAGAGAGCTGGGGTTTAAAAAATTGGAATAAAGAAATATTTCCTGTTTCTTAAAAGCTAAGGAAAAACTTACTGTTATAAGTAGAAGAAAGAAATGGCAATCCGATTTGATAAAAAGCTTATAAAGGATTTAACTCTTAAAGGTTTACTAAAAAGGTGAGATCCATGGACAACAAGGAGGAATCATTGAGGCTGCTGAGAGAGGCAGAGGAGGACTTTGAAAGGGCTGAGAGATATAAGGAGTTTGATGACTGGGTTACAGTCATTCATTATTCACAGCTGGCAATCGAAAAATCTGCAAAAGCTATAGTTTCATGTTTTGAAGCCTATGAATGGACTCATGATCCATCTGAGCAGCTGACGAAGCTGGTCAGGAGGGGGCTTCTGGAGGAGGAAATGTTAAAGATTGCAACTTATGCTAAGGAGGCAGCGCCATGGCATGGCCGTTCAACATACGGAGGGTTGAAGAATGGGCTGTGGATGAGCCCTTCAGAGTTGTGCAGGGAGGAGGATGCTGTGCAATTGCTTAGAAAGGCAGAGGAATCCGTAAAGGAAGCAAGGGAATTCATCGAGAGGTTTTGGAGATGATTGAAAAGATATTAAGCGAAATAAAAAGGATTTTAGAGGATTTAGGGAAGAAAGATGTTTTAGCTGCTGGGCTATTTGGCTCCTTAGCAAGGGGGGATTTTAATGAGAGAAGCGACATCGACATCTTTATCATTACTGAGAAAGAGCTGGAAATTAAGGAGCAGGATAAGTTTTATTATGCATTTAGCAAGCTGAGGGGAAAATTTGGAAGAGATACAACAGTTCTCGTGTACGATATAAGGAGTTTGAGAAAAGTTCCAAGCTGGCAGACGCTGAACATGGTTAGGGATGCCATCTTCGCCTATGATGTTGCGAATGTGAGGGACATCTTTAAGAAAATTCTCGATGAGGCGGAAAAACATGGAATTTTCTATGATGAAAGAGAGAGAATCTTTAGATCGAGAAAGCGAGGAAGGATCGTCTTCTCTCTAGAAGACAATGTTTGAGTAAAACAATATTCTAAATGGAGCTTATGGTTATCATAGAGGTTTCTATTGTTATACGCTAAGCGTGTGCTCGGCTTCAAATATCGTGGACCGGGAAGCAAAATGGTTTAAAATTCTTTCCTTCTTCAGAGTCTCTTATAGTGCGTGGGGAAAGTTAGTAAGCCTTCTCCGCAAGATTTAAAAAGGCCATAAATCGTTCGGTTGGAAAATGCCCTCGTTCAGTAGCCTAGAGGTGAATGACCCTTCGGAACTAGTCTTCGGTTTGGCTAAGCATCCTTTGAACTATGGCTTCGGGCTCAAAGTTGGGCAGGGTGAAGTAATTCCTGAAGTGAAATTTTTCCCCAGGACTCTGTCTGATAAGGATCCTACCGGGTTTAAAGTGGAAATGCAAACGATAACAAGAGAGATTCTCGATAGGGCTGTTGAACTCGGCGTTACGTCACTCCAGATAGAGACCGAGCTGACCTTCATGGAGACGAGCAAACCTAAGCTTGCAGCGGAAATAACAAACCTTCAGAAATCACTTATGGAGAAATACTTTGGCGAGCATGGTTTAAAAACCGGTCTAAGGATTACTGTCGCAGACATAAGGGATTTCCGAGAGGGCCTAAGGTCGACTTCAAACCATGATCTTATAATGGAGACATTTGAGGCCGTCTCCTCTAACGGTGCCGATGTTCTCTCGATAGAGTCAGAAGGGGGTAAGGATGTTTTTAATCACAGTGTCATTAGGCAGGATGTCAAGGGAATACTTTTTTCAGTGGGTCTACTGGGTTCCCTTGATATGAAACCTCTTTGGAAGGATATCGTTAACATCGCTAAGAGAAACGGTTGTATAGCAGGCGGTGACACTGCTTGTGCAACTGCAAACACTGCAATGAAGCTTGCGGGTGGAGTCCAATCAACTTCGTTGCCTCATACGCTTGCCGCAATCGTGAGGGCAGTTTCAGCATGCAGGTCGCTGGTCGCCTACGAGGAGGGAGCAACGGGCCCCGGGAAGGATTGCGGCTACGAGAATGTGATTATTAAGGCTATAACTGGTTTTCCGATGGCGATGGAAGGTAAGACCAGTGCATGTGCACACTCAAGCTTAATTGGGAATATTGCTTCCGCCTCCTGTGACCTTTGGTCTAATGAACAGGTTGAAAACATTCGGCTTTTCGGAGGGTCGGCGCCTCAGGTTTTCCTAGAGATACTTCACTACGACTGTAAGCTTATGAATAAAGCTATAGAGCTTGGAAAAGCACGAGAGCTCCGGGACATTCTTGTTTTATCCGACAAATTCGACGATCCTCAGGCTTTCGTACTTTCTCCCGATGTGGCTGTCGAAATAGCCAATTCGATAGTTTCCGAAAATACCTGTTACTATAGGAGAGCTAAGGCTGCGTGTCGAAAAATAGTTGAACTCATGAAGGATTCTCAACGCCTGCATCTAAGCCCTCCTGAGCGTCGATTTCTATCTCATGTTGAAAACGTGATTAACTCTCTCCCGGAGGATGAGGAACCCTTCAGGGAACAAATGTGTAGGTTTTTCAGCGGGAAGGTGCCAACTTTTAGGGAAAGGGATTACTGGCCTTAATCCAATAAAGGTGTTTTCCTCCTTATAGCGTTCATCACCCTTGGAAACATGTCTATTCTTTTATGGGGGAATTGCGTGGCATCAATAAATTCTTTTTGAAACTCGTGAATCGTGTTTAGGTCGATTGCCTTCACCTTCCTTGCCACAACCTCAGCTTCCTCCCTCACATTTCTCGAAAGAAGGCTCATTACTGCACCTTGGCCCGAACCATTTCCTATCTGCACAATCTTGCTCAAAGGAAGCTCAGGGATCATGCCGACTATCATAGCGGATCTGGGGTCAATATAGTTTCCAAATGCTCCTGCAATGTATACTTTCGATATTTCGCTCAAGCTTACTTGAGCAATCCTTAGGAGGAGCAAGCACGCGGTAAATATTGCCGCCTTTGCGAGTTGAAAACTCCTGATGTCTGACTGCGTTATGCAGATTCTTCTGCCTTCACTGTTGACTGCTAAGATGAAAGCCTTATTCCCGTTGGCGTTCATTATCCTTGGAGTGTTTAAGTCGGCGATCCTCCCATTCTGGTCTAAAGCTCCGGCTATAAGCATCCACGCTACTGCATCAACAACCCCGGATCCGCATATTCCTCTCGGATCCGTGTCGCCTATCGTCTTATAGTAAACGTCGAAGGTCTCCATGTTGATGGAAACCGATTCTATCGCACCGGTCATCCCTCTCATGCCGTTTGAGAGGCCAGCTCCCTCGATAGCTGGTCCAGCTGCAGTTGAGCTGGCGAGCATCAGGTCTCCCGCTTTCAGGACTACTTCACCATTGGTTCCAAGGTCTATAAGCAGTGATTTCTCATCTTGCTTATGCATTCCTGAAACAAGTATGTCTGCAACCACATCTCCGCCGACATAGCCGCTGATCAAGGGGAAAGTGTAGCATGTTGCGGAATCGTTTACCTTAAGGCCTATCTCCCTAGCCTTGAAGCGGAGGCTGGATCTAAAGGGCGGCACGTAGGGTGCCGTAGCTATTGCTGAAACCTCCGCCCCGTATAGGAGGCTGGTCATCACAGTGTTTCCGGCGAAGGCTACTTCGTAAACATCGGAGGGGGAGCACCGGGCCTCGTCAACCGCGTCTTGAATCAGCTTGTTTATAGTCGCCACGACTTTACTTTGAAGCTCCTCTAGGTTCTCGCTTCCTTTCACAGCGTAGGTTATTCTCGATATCACGTCGTCACCATGCGCGATCTGACCGTTGTAATCCGACTTAACGGAGGCAACTCGCCCGGTTTTCAGGTTGACGAGGTAGGCGACAACAGTAGTGGTGCCGACGTCGACAGCAACCCCGTAAAAATCCCAGTCGTGTCGTGGTCTAACGTCTAGGACTTCATCCTCATTGACGATTGTCTCAAAATCCCATTTTGATTCACGCAGCCTGCCCGGCAGCTTTTTAAGAAGCAAGCCGTCGATCGATTTCGCATTTACCGCCTGCATGAGGCGTTCAGCATCAGACCTCTGGTCGCTGAGCGAGGGCGCGTCTATCTTTACTTTCACGCTTCTCGTTAGAGGGGAGAACTCAAAATCCTTAACGAGCCCCCATTCCAGTATCTTGCCCCTAGCCTGTCTGGAGGCCTGGGGAATTTTAACTGTAACGTCGCCTATGATTCTCGCCTGGCAGGCCAGTCTGAAAGATTTAGACAGTCTTCCCAGCTCTGCCTCTGCAGACGTGGGCTCAGTCAACCCGTCGCTTACAACCTCCACTACGCATTTTTTACAAACCCCGCGTCCTCCGCAGACACTCTCTATGTTAACACCTGCTTCCTTGAGCACAGCTAATAGGTTCGATCCGTGAGAAGCTTGAACCCTAATGCCTTCGGGCTGAATCCTTACTTGGGGCATGGGTTTGCAGTTCTGATAAAGAGTAAATAAGCTTTAAATAATGTTTAGCCTTAAACAGGTCACGGTTCTACGCTAAGTTACTTCATTAAGACGCTTAGCAGCTATGAAACGCTATTCTGCGAAAAACTTTTATCCGGATTTCTTTGAGTCAGCCGTCATGTTCTTTAAAGAGGATTGGGCCGAGGCTAAGGAGCGGTTCTCAGCCTGGTGGGAGAAGGATTCTTTAGACAGGCCTCTTATACAAGTGTTCGCTCCCCGAAGCAGCCCGAAGTATGCTTCGGAAGAGGATGTGAGATTCGACTATGATCACTGGGGTTTTCCGAGAGGCATTAAGGATCCGGCTGCTATAGCTAAAAACATAAAGGGTTTTCGGAGGCAGTGTGCAGAAACATACTATGGGGGGGAAGCCTATCCGAATCTGTGGGTAAACCTTGGCGCCGGTGTTCTTGGTGCATACTTGGGTGCGGAACCAGTCTTGGAGAGTGAGACAGTATGGTTTGGGGCTCAGAGAAATAACGCGCTTGGGAAAAGCTGGGAGGAGTTACGCCGCTTAGAATTCGACCCCGCTAACGAGTGGTGGATGCTTACGAAGAGAATAACTGAAACAGCTTCTGAAAGCCTGGCTGGGTTCGGCATAGTTGGCATGACCGACCTTGGTGGAATACTGGATGTCGCCGCCTCGCTGCGAGGCCCTGAAAACCTGATCGTCGACCTTGTTAAGAATCCTGAGGACGTTAAATCACTCTCCTCTAAGATTATAGAATACTGGCACATGTGCTACGAGGAGTTGGACAGGATAATAAGAAGGCGCATAGAGGGTACGTCTGCTTGGATGGGCATATGGTGTCCTGAAAGATGGTATCCGATTCAGTGTGATTTCGCGTTCATGCTCTCTCCAAAGCTTTTCAACGAGTTTGTACTCCCTCATGTCAAAGAGCAGTGTGAAAGGCTGGATAGAATAATATATCATCT
Organism: Thermoproteota archaeon; assembly: GCA_049700215.1. Lineage (GTDB taxonomy): Archaea > Thermoproteota > EX4484-205 > EX4484-205 > JAAOZP01 > JAAOZP01. Next base: position 67,284 of record JBNAVT010000004.1, on the reverse strand, counting down.
CGATGGCCCCGGGGAAATACCGCATCTGGATTCGCTGCTTAAAGTTGAGAGGCTGGATGGCATTCAGTGGGTACCGGGTGCAGGGGAAGAACTGCGGGGGAATGATTGTGGATCACCAAAATGGATTCCTCTTTACAGGAAGATCCTGGAAGCCGGGAAGCTTTTAGTGCTGTATATGCCTAGGGAAAAGGTGATTCCGATGCTTAAGGCGCTTTACTCTAGGAAAGTACTAGTTCAGACTTTCTGCGTCTCTGAAACGGATGCTAGAAAGCTTTTGACCGAGGCTGAAAACCTGGCATAGAAATAAATTCGGAAACGTGTTTTATAACGCGCATTTTTCATCTTAGGGTTAAAAAGAATCTTAAACTGGGCAAGGGGTGGTTGATTACTTTACCTTTATTTCAGGAGCCGCACCGAATTGAAGCTCGTAAAGCTTGGCGTACGCACCGCCCTTCTTCATCAGTTCCTCATGAGTTCCTTCCTCAATTATCCTTCCGTTATCTAGGAAAACTATTCTGTGCGCAAGCTTAACTGTTGAAAGCCTGTGGGCAATAATTATGCATGTTCTGCCTTTCATGAGCTTTACCATTGCTTTCTGGAGAAGCGACTCGGTGTAGGAGTCCAAGCTGCTTGTAGCCTCATCCAGTATGAGAATCTTCGGATCTTTAAGCATGGCTCTTGCGAAGCTTATTAACTGTCTTTCCCCGAGCGAGAGGTTCCCCCCTCCGGGGGACACTACTGTCTCATACTTCTGCGGCATCCTGTTTATCAGGTCTTCTAAGCCAAGTTCTGAAGCAACCTTCTTAACATCCTCGTCAGAAGCCTCCATATTGCCCAGCCTTATGTTTTCCAAGATCGTGCCATTAAACAGTATGGGTTCCTGCGGTACAAGAGCTACCTGTTTCCTGAGGGAGTTAAACGAGAAATCCTTAACATTATGGCCGTCTATCAAAACCTCCCCGGACTTGGGGTCGTAAAGCCTCAGTATGAGGTTTGTTAAGGTTGTTTTACCTGCTCCAGTGGGGCCGACTACGGCAACTATCTCGCCCGGGTTGACTTGAAAGTCCAACCCTTGGAAAACAGTGTTTCCATCGTAGTTGAAATGAACATTCTTCAACTCGATTTTACCTCTCTTTATCTCTATCCATCTTGCTCCCTCAGACTCCACAACCTTAGGCTTCACCTGTAGGAAAAGATAGACTCTTTCAGCCGCTGCCAAGGCTGCTTGTAACGTGCTGTAGAAGGTTGTTAGAGTGATTATAGGCCTATAGAACATGTCGGCATACCCGTAGAATGCGATAAGAATCCCAATGCTGATTTCTCCGGATGCAACAAGGCTGCCACCGTAAAGTATCAGTATAACGTATGAGAGAGTCCTAATGGCGTCGAGCGAAGGCCTGATCATTGCGAAAACAATCCTCGCACGGAGATTTGTCCTCATGGTTTCAGCACTGAGCCTGTCGAATGAAGCGATGTCAACGTTTCTCCTCTCTGCAAACGACTGGGAAACCCTTGAACCTGAGACGCTCTGCTCAACGCTGCTCGTCAACTCGCTAAGCTTCTCTCTGGTTTGCCTGTAGGCTTGTCTCGTTTTAATGGCGAAATACCTTGATAGGAACAGCATTAGGGGAACTATTGCGAGAGTGGCTAGGCTTAACCCTGTGTGCAGGGTGAACATGACGTATAGCGAGCCGACCAGTGTTGCTGACCCTATTATGGCTTCTATCGTTCCCGAGGTAGTTACTTCCCCGATGGAGCTTATGTCGTTTATTATCAGCGAAATTATTTTACCGGTTCTCTCAACGTTAACGTGTGCAATATCCATTTCCTCCATGTGTTTGAAAACGGTTCCCCTCATACTGTAAAGAAGCCTCTGGTTTATCCTGCCTGACAGGCTGCCCCTGGCGAAACCTAACACCCACCCTCCCGCGGCAATCCCTGCCAGCATGATGACGTATTTCACTAGGGCGTCAGGGTTGTGCTGCATGATGCCCTCGTCTATTAGAAGCTTGCTGACGTATGGGCTTACCACGTTGACTGCTATAGAGGCCAACGCGACGGTCAAGAGCATGATTACCTGTAGCTTCATGGGGCTTAGCCATCGGAGAAGCCACGCGACCAGTGTTCTGGAGGCTATCTCCCTAGGCTTCCCCTCGGCCTCGGCAGCCTGGCGAAAATGCCACCCCATCCTATGGTTCCACCTCCTGAAAAGCATATTGAGAGACGTATAGCTTAGCGTAGACTCCTCCCTTCCTCATTAGTTCCTCGTGAGTCCCGTCTTCAACCACCTTGCCGTCTTCTATAACGATTATTCTTTCGCTTAGTTTGAGTGTTGAAAGCCTCTGCGTGACTATGAAGACAGTCTTGTTCTTAACTAGCTCCTTTAAAGATTCATATATTTCCTTCTCTGTTTCAGCATCTACGCTCGAAGTTGAGTCATCCAGGATGAGTATGGAGGGGTTTACAAGTAGGGCTCGGGCTATCGCCAGCCTCTGCCTTTGCCCTCCTGAGAGAGTCACCCCCCTCTCGCCGACCACAGTATCATACCCTTTTGGAAGGCTCATTATGAAGTCGTGTATTCTCGCCGCCTTCGCCGCCCTCTCTATCTCATCCCGTGTAGCGTTAGGCTTGCCGTAAGCAATGTTCTCCCTTATAGTGGTGGGGAAGAGGAAAACGTCTTGATGCACTATGCCTACGTGTTTCCTAAGCGAGCTTATCTTGACGTCGCGAATGTCCACGCCGTCTATCAGGATGCAGCCCTCTTGGGGATCGTAGAACCTGGGTATTAGCTTTATCACCGTGCTTTTCCCAGAACCAGTTGCTCCCACTAAAGCCACTTTCTCCCCCGGCTTAACTTTGAAGCTCATCCCTCGGAGTATCGGCTTATCCTTATCATAACCGAAAACCACGTCTTTAAAGCACACTTCCCCCCTGATGTTTTTCAACTCTATCGCGCCTGGCTTCTCCTTAACCTCGGGCTCAGTGTCAAGCACCTCGAATATCCTATGCGCTGAGACCATTGCCTCCGCATATCTGGAAAGCACGAACCCTATCGACATTATCGGCCAGACGAGCATGCCAAGATACATCGTGAAAGTGACGAGCTGGCCAAGGCTGATCTCTCCTCCAATAACTTGGAAGCCACCGTACCAGTATACGGCTGCCGACCCCATTCCGATTATTAACCCGAGTGAAGGCCATGTTAGCGAGCTTAGGAAAACACTCCTCATACCAATGTCGTATATCTCCCTGTTTTTCTTCTCAAACCTTTTAAACATCTCCTCCTCTCCGCCGAGGGTCTTCAAAGCCTTAAAGCCTGAAACCGTTTCCTGAATCATTGCGCTCATCCCGCTCGTCTCAATCCAAATCCTTTCGAACAAAGGCCTTACAAAACGGTTGAAAGATATGGAAACTACCGCTATGAATGGTGCTATTGCTAACGCTATTAGGGCAAGGCTAAAGTTGGTGGTTAAGAGGATTATGACGACAATTATTAGAGTAGCTACGGAGCCTATTATGTCTGGGAGTGCGAAACCAAGTAGTCTACCTATGTTTTCAGTATCTCTGGTGACCCTGGTTATGATCTGCCCCGAATCAACCCTGTCGTAAAAGCTGTATGATAAATCCTGTAGATGCCGGTAAATACTGATTCTAATCCTGTATACTATCCTCTGCGCTAAGTTTTCGCTTAAATACTCGCGCAGGAAGGATATTCCTCCTGAGGAAAGGGTTAGGACCATTATTGCTGCTGCGTAAAGCCATAATTCTGACAACGCTTTTACGATTGTTACGTCAATAACTCTTCCTGCAACAATGGGGCTCACTATGTTCACCAAGGCTCCCGATATAATCATGATTAACGTTACTAGAAGCAGGGTTTTTTCCTGCCTAGCATAGGCTAAAATCCTTAGGAAGGGATGTCTAGTGTTACTTGGCATTTTTATAATCACCTTGTACAAAACTATTTAAAAGTTGCTGAAAACACATTCTGGCGTTATCCAGAAAAACAGCCATGATATTTTTTTACGTCACTGTTTCAAGAAGCACCCTGCTCCGCTCGTCGATCTTATTAATGTCTTCAACTATGTAAACATTATCGTTAGTATCGATAATCACGATCTTCTCCCCCGTCCTACTCACACTCCTCCTTCCCCTGGTTCTAAACTCTTTAAACCCTCTGTCCGTCTCCACATGCCATATGAACTCGTCCCCGCTCGTCTCCATCTTCCTCACCCTCCTGATAATGGGCATGAAATAGAGTTTTTCAAGCGTCTCTTCAAGAATTCTCCTAGACTCGCCACTCATCTTTCTATAGTCTTCCACTATGCACACCTCGTTTCCCTGGGTGTCGGTAAATATCAGGAAGTAAGGATGGCTTATCGGGAAAGGCTTCCTTGGAACCACCTCGAGAAACGCACCGTTGCTTCCCAGTATCTTCACAGTATTGGGCTTGTCTCCCTTAAGAATCCTCACCTTATCCGCATCAATAACCCATGTCTTGCTGAGGAAGTCTTCAAGCAACGGCAACTTGTTTCTCAGCCTCCGCAAACTGTGCCCTGTATATTTTAGCATACAGCCCGTTCAGTCTCAAGAGCTCCTCGTGAGTCCCGGTTTCAACAATCCTGCCCTTATCCATCACCACTATCTTGTTCGATCTTTGAAGGGTTGAGAGTCTATGTGCAATCACTATCGTGGTTCTCTCTTTAGAAATATTGTCCAGGGCCTGCTGTATCTGTCTCTCTGCTAGTGTGTCAACTGAAGATGTTGCCTCATCCATTATTAGGATCTTGGGCTCAAGAATTATTGCTCTCGCTATCGCAACCCTCTGCCTCTCTCCTCCTGAAAGCCTGGAGCCTCTCTCCCCAACGGGGGAATCGTAAGCCAACGGGAGGCCCATTATTGTATCGTGAATATTCGCCGCCTTCGCAGCCGCTATCACTTTCTTCAAATCCACTTTTTCAAGACCGTATGTTATGTTGAATAAAACGGAATTGTCGAAAAGGAAGGGGTCTTGAGCAACTATTCCTATGCTTTTCCTCAATCTTTCCAACTTGATTTTCCTTATGTCGACACCGTCTATCAGAATCCTGCCCTCATTCGCGTCGTAGAACCTTAGCAACAGTTTTGTCAGAGTCGTCTTCCCAGAGCCGCTTTGCCCAACTATCCCAACCATCTCGCCTTTTCTTATTTCAAGGTTTATGTTTTTCAAAACCGGTATGAAGGGCTCATATCCGAATGTAACGTTTTCAAACTTTATGTTCCCCATTATCTCGAAATCCTTAGCATCGGGAGCGTCTTTCACCGTAGGGTCGATCCTCAGGATTTCAAGGATCCGTTCTCCAGAGGTTATTGCCTGCTGGAGTGGTTCAGCAAGGTTGGTTACTGTTTGAATCGGACCGTAGAACATCCACATGTAGCTGACGAAAGCGACAAGCGTGCCGGGTGATATGTCTCCACTAATCACGTGTAATCCGCCGACATACCACACTATCGCTGCCCCAGCGGAGCTTACGAACCCTAGGATTGGGAAAAACCCTAGATGCAACCTTGTTATGTCGAGGTTTGCCCCTACCACCTCATTCATTTTCTCAGTAAACCTGTTAACCTCTCCCTTTTCCTTCGCGAAAGACTTTACGACAGATATTCCAGGTATCGTGTCAACGAGTAGGGAGCTAACATCAGCCCATTTCCTCCAGGCTTTGTGGTAGACAAGCCTAGCTTTAGATCTGAATCTTGGGAGCCCAAGGATTATCAGCGGGAAAGGCAGTAGTGCGAAGAGAGACAATCTATAGTCCATTGTGAATATTATGATGCCTATTCCAATTATCGAAAGAATGTTTATGATTAAGCTGGGTATTCCCCAAACCAAGAACCATTGGACTCTCCCAATGTCATCAGTAATCCTTGAAATAACTCTCCCAGTGCTCATCTTGTCGTAGAACGACATTGAGAGGTCCTGCACATGACTATACAGGTCTCTCCTCATGCCGTAAACCAGTTTCTGGCTTAGCAGTGAAAGCGAATAGTTTTGAAGTATTCCAAGCAAGGTGTTCAACGCGTAAATGGTTATTAGGAGAATAGTCAGGTTTAGCAGAGTGGCCTCCTGTTTTTGAGTGGCTATCTGGTCTATGAGTGTTCTAAGCAAGGAGGGGGGCACTAGGTTCAGGCCTGTTATCACTACGGATAGTGTTAAGCCCGTCAACACTAAATACCAGTGGGGCTTGAGATAGGACATGAGCCAGATTATGGCGCTCCTCCTGCTCTTCCCGTTGTTTTCAAGGTAGAGCTTGAACTCTATTTCCCTAGGGTCTTTATACTGGAGAAGCGCGTCTATCACTCCCGCCGCATGCCTGAACTCGCCTATTTTATCCCTTGAAAACCTTGCTACAGAAACCTCTTTACCGTCGACTATCAGGATTAGCTCACTGTTTCCAAGGTAGTCGTTGAAGACTACCTGCGTAGCCTTCTGAATCTCTAATTCCATAATTTTAGCTCTATCTTCAGCATCAATCTTCAATACCCGTCCGTTCGTAACTATAAAGAGGTAGTTTGAGAAACTGCCGTCTTCACCCAGGTCTCCTTTCGCAACTGATAAAACTATCTCCCCCGGCTTAAGCATTTTTTCAACCAGCTTCCTTTCTTCCTCGCTCATCTTTTCTAGCAGGATTCTGCGAGCTTCATCATTCCCCAAGTTCAGGAGCGTCCTCTGAAACGATTCTCTATTTAAGGCTTTTTAATTTACTGATGTAAAAACTTGTTTAGACGCCGCGTATAGAAGCCTTAAATAACGCTGATGGATAATCACCGTCTACATGAGAAGCCTTAAGACAATGGGGCTAATCGTAGCCGTACTGATAATTCTAGTATTGTTCATCATTTACGGCAGGACAGTAATACCTCTCCTGCCTCCTATTTTTACAATAGAGGTTGAGCCGGCAACTATTATTCAGGCCCTGCTCGTTGCAGCCGGCGTCTACATAATGTACGTGGTGCTATCCTACATGATTTCCTCCACTATAATTCGCGCCGGTGGGAAACGCGGAGACGTGAAAATGCTGACGAACTTTCTGCGTTCAATCATATTTTTCATCGGAATCCTGTTGATCGTAAGCATTTTCACCGGAGGTGGGTTGACCTTCGCCACCGCGCTCGGAGCCTTCGGAGGAATGTTTCTAGGATGGTCCCTGCAGCAGCCGGTCACTGGACTTGCAGCATGGTTCCTGATAAACATAAGGCGCCCGTTTAAAGTGGGGGACCGTATTTTCCTCCCCGCATGGGGGCTGATAGGAGATGTTTTAGATGTTGGAATGATGTACACAACTCTAAACCAGGTTGGCGGCACTATTGGAAGCGAGGAGCCGTCTGGAAGGAGAATCTTAATACCTAATGCTATACTCTTCTCAAACGTAATAATAAACTATACGAGCGAGGTTAAGACGACTCAACCGTATATACTGGACGAGGTTGTCGTAAGGATAACCTATGATTCGGACTGGGAGGAGGCGGAGAGGATAGTGAAGAGGGTTGCAGCCGAGGTGACTGAGGACATAATAAAGGAGACAGGCGTAGAGCCCTACGTGAGATCTGATTTCTACGATTACGGCGTCTATCTTAGGCTTAGATACATGACTCTGGCTGTTGACCGTCCGAGGATAGCTCATGAAATAAACAGGAGGATATTCGAAGAGTTCCAGAGGAATGACAGAGTGGACTTCGCGATTCCATTCATATATTCTTACAAGAAGGGTGAGAAGGCCTTTAAGACCCTTGGAGACTCTGAGACGGCGTCTTAAAGCTTTTAACCTGGAAACCTGAAGATATGCGTGAGGCCTTGGATTACAGGGAGTTCATCAGAAAGGGTTTACACTTCTTTCTCTCACTGATACTTCTTTTACCTTTTGCGCTAAGCTGTTTCGAAATAGCTTTTGACGCCGCGGTTTTCTACGCGGTCTTAAGCATAGTGGCCTTAACCCTGAACGCGATACAGATTAAGCGGCCTCTCTTGAGAAGCGAGGTTAAGAGCTTCATGAGGGAGAGAAGGGAGAAGTTCTTTAACGATATCAGAAACTACATACCTTTGAAAAGCAGGGTTACCAGCAAGGTTGTAGACAGGATTGAGGAGAAGATCCGCGGGATAGAGGACCTTATAGACTACCAGTTGTCGACTGTTGAGAGAGACTACGAGAAGAGAGGTGGATACATAGGTTTAACCTACGGGATTCTCGGCGTAACCTTCTCATACTTCCTGTTTAAGGATTACGCGTTCTACGGGGTTGTTTCCCTAGCGACGACTGATGCTGTAGCGACACTGGTGGGCGGGCTAACCGGTACTCACAGGCTTCCGTTTACGAGTAAGACTTTCGAGGGAAGCCTCTCAGGCTTCGTAGTGTTCTTCACTGTTTTAATTTTAACGGGTGTTCCCCCACTAGCCTCGCTCCTACTCTCAACCATGGCTGCGATGGTTGAGGCTTACACTGTGGAGGATAATCTGCTCCTGCCGATAGCAGTGTCCCTCCTTTCAACACTATTGTTTAAAGGTTTTTCTTGAACCATTCTGTCGTAATCTCTATAACTCTATCCTCCCAGTCTCTCCTGCTGAAAGTATGGTCCGCACCCTCTATTATTATGAGATTCTTAGGCTCTCCAGCCCTATCGTAGAGCATTTGCGCGTGTTTAACTGGGACAACAGGGTCTTCTGATCCATGTATGATAAGCAGGGGTCTTGGAGAAATCTTTAAACAACTATCCAGTATGTCATGCTTCAAAACGTCTGTGAAGAAGTCTTTGCCAACCCTGTATCCACTCGGCAGGTCGACGTAACCCTTTTCCAGAATGCTTTTCAATTCCATTCCAAAGGCTTTCTCCCCGTCTGAAATTAGTCTAAATTCAGCAGGGGAGGACCATGTGCACACGGCCTTCACACTCTGGTTCCGTGCAGCAGTTAATATCGAGACTGCCCCGCCTAGGCTTAACCCCAGGACACCGATTTTATCGCGGGAAACCTCGCTCCTTCCAAGAAGGAAGCTTAAGACAGCGTTCAGATCAAGGATCTCCGAGGACACGGTCATTTTTTCAAACTCGCCCTCGCTCTCACCAGACCCTCTGAAGTCGAACCTGACTGCAACGATCCCTTCCCTACTCATTTTCCTAGCGGCATGCACGAACAGCCTGTGGGCTTCAATCCTGTTTCCAGTGAAGCCGTGGCAGAAGACGACTGTCGGCGCGGGAGTCATGTCGGGAACATGCAGGACCCCGTGTATTCTCTCCCCCGTGACGTTTATAAATATGGGTGTCTCCTCCATTTTCCGTGAAAACCTATTCAAAGACCGTTTTATAAATGTGAGTGTCGGAAAGCTTTACCCCTAATAGGTCATTCAAACTCTATGGTTGCAGGAGGCTTGTCAGTCACATCGTAAAGCACCCTGGATACTTCAGGGATGTCTCTAATTATGATGTCCCTTATTCTCTCGAGTCTGCTCCAGTCTAGCCTAACGTATTTCGCAGTAATAGCATCTTCAGACTCAACGATCCTAAGGGCGATCATATATCCGTACTTCCTAGACGACTCGCCGCCTACTCCTGTAGCCCTCCCCTCCAGAAGGACTGGGAATGCTTGAAAACACTCTACGTCTGCAAGCTCATCGTCAACTATGGATGTTGCCTTCCTTATTACTGAAAGCTTCTCCTCCGTAACCTCGCCGAGTATTCTTATCGCCAATCCCGGCCCTGGGAAAGGTCTTCTGTTGACAATCTCGTCGGGAAGCCCGAGTTCCCTCGCAACCATCCTGACCTGATTCTTATAAAGCTCCTTCAACGGTTCAACTATTTTAAACCCATATTTCTCCAGCGGGTTTATACCTATCTGCTCAAGGACATTATGTTGGGTTTTTACCCCTCCAGCGGTCTCAACTATGTCCGCCGCTATCGTCCCCTGCAGAACTATCTTGGCACCTTCTTCTTTTGCGATCCTTGAAAACGTTTTATAGAATGTTTCCCTGAAAGCTTTCCTCTTCTCCTCAGCATCCCTAATACCTTTTAAAGCCGCTAGAAACTCTTTCTGAACATCATGCACATCCACGCTGATCCCCATGTTTCTGAAGACCCTGCTAATCCGTTCAGCCTCTCCCATTCTCATAAAACCGTCTTCGAGAAAAACTGCTTTCAGGCTTCTACCCGCTGCCTTAAAACCCAGCACTGCTGTCACGGAACTATCGACGCCACCGGACAGGGCGACTATACTCGTCTCGCCGCCTATCTCGCTTCTCAAATAGCTTGTTTTCTTATTGATGAACTCTCTAGGGCTGAACTGTGCCATGCCTCGTTTCCTGTCGAGAATTATTTAAGCTTTATTGTGATTTCTATCTTCAACGATTCAGATGAAATTTTTAAAATTCTAGTCTTGCTCATGTTGGCAGGGTGGAGGAGGTGGTGCTTAAGGCTGGTTTATCACAGTCATGTTTACTTTTTGCCGCCGGTTTTCCTGGTTTTTCCTCCGGAAGTTTGCTGCCAAAGCGGTGAAGCTGCCGGCATGAAATAGCCGAAAGTTCAGACACGTGGAATGTTTTTCCACGTGATCTATAAACCGGAATATGCATGCCTGTTAAGAGTGCTAAAGCAACAATACCTGTAACTCCGCTGCCAAGATAGCGCGCGCTTGCTCCCAGAGTTACACCTCTAATCCCACTAGGGTTTATTTATGTCTTTTTTATTAAAAACCTTCGCCAATCCTGTCTTCAAAAGAGCCGGCAACCCTATGAAATCAGTCACCGTATATATGAATCGGAAAAGCAGCGATACGGATACGCCGTGCGAAAGAGGCACGCTGAACAAATGTAACAAGGCTGCTAAAACGCCTTCCTGCACACCTATGCCGGCTAGGGTTAAAGGCAGATAGGTGAAGCTTGAAACAAGCGAGTATATGAAGATGAATAACGCTGGGTTTAACTCAACCCCGACGGAGAGGGAGAAAAAGTAGAGGGCCATCGAGTCTAGGATTGATGTTGAAAACATGGCCAGAACAACCGGCCCCAGAGCCCTCTTAGCCTTAACACCCTCCTTCTGAAGGTTTTCAACCATCTTCAAGTAAGGGTTTAGGAATCTGCCTAGGGTCCTGAACGAGCTTAGCCTCAGTATGAGTTTCCTAGGCTTATCGGACCAGAGGAGCACTGCGAAGCCTAGGGCGCTGGCTGCTAGAATTATGGCGCTTAAAACAACAATCAATTGAACTCCGGAAATAGATTCGACTGGGCCGATTAGGTATACTATTGAGACTATTGTCAGGAAAGCCCTTATGATGAAGTCAACCATGCCCGATAGGACAGTTGCCACTAAGCATGCTTCGAAAGGGGTTTCGCTAAGTGCCTCCATTACGAACGGGGTTATGAAGTATCCTGCACGCCCGGGTGTAAGATCACTCGCCAACTGGCCTGCGAAGTTTGCTTGGATACAGCTTGAAAGCCCAGCTTTGTATTTTAAGGATGATAGGATAAAGTAGAAGGATAGCGCTATCATTGTTGAGGCAGCCAGTATAAGGAGGGAGCCAGCTAAGACGTATTTAGCATCAGCATAGAGCAGGGTTTTAAAAGTCTCTTCGACATTTGCCTGCTGAAGCAGGATTATCAGGATGAGTAGGCCTAGTGCTAACTGGCAAACTATTAAAACCCTCTTCCCCACACCTCCCTCCTGCTTCATGCTTCTATTATCCGGAGGGAAAAGGATTATTAATGGTTGCTGGTTTGCGCCAGCTGAGACTACTGTTGGACAGTGGGCTCAAGAATCGCGGTCACCTCTCCGGCAAGCGGGTTTCTCGTGCCCGCTAACCGGCATGCCGGTATTTTCCCGTTAGAATCGAGTCAGCTCGGCTGGGAAGAGCTTTTCTCGCTCAACCTGTTCAGCATGATTTTCCTTTCTGCTTCCAATTCGTCAAGCATTTTTCGAAGCCTCGTGCTCAACCTGTCGTATGCTTCTCCCGATATTATGTTATCCTTCTTCTCATCCTCCAACACAACTAGAAAAGCCCTGATTCTCGTAATCTCCTCCTCAATAACGTTCAGGCCGACTGGTAGGGAGGGTGTGCTGGCCGTCGGCTCGGATGCTGGAGAGGGTTCCTCCGAAGGGGTTTGCGTCTCCTCCTCGCTCGATAATGGCTTAAAAAGATCCATGGGTGGGCTGGATGTTTCAACAATCTCCTCCGGAGGAGGTTGGGACACCGCCGCCGCGACCTTCCTCCTCGCAGTAGGCCTAAACTTGCCTATTACTATTGCTGCTACAGAGGCTACCCAGACTATGAAGTAGCCGGCTCCGTAGCTCGGCGTGTTGAAGCCGAGTACAGGGTTGAAGACTGTTACTGTGGTTACGAGTATTATTCCAAGGATGCCTATGACGCCGGAGCGCAACGGGTATAGCCCGAGGGCTCCGGCAGCAATCAGGATTATGAATGATGCTAGAATAATTATTTCGTAGATTAATAGGTTCATGGGCTGCTGCACGCCGTTTGCAATGTTTTGAACGAATTGGGCTACCATGCTGAACAAGGTTGTTTCTCCAGTCTGGCCGGAGGGGAGCATGAAGGAGCCGAACGGCAGTAGGAACATCGCTAGAATTATAACCAGGCCCAGTGCTATGCCCGCGATCCTATCCGTATCCATCTCTATATTGTTTTGTCTTGTTAAAAACATATATTAAGCTTCCTTCCAAGCTTCTTTAAGGTTAAGACTAAAATTCCCCACTTTCTACGGGCTTATATCCCTGCTATGCTGGTGGGGGTGGAGGAGGCGGAGGGAGTTGTGGAGCGTAGGAAGGCTTTCTTCTTCTCAGTAGCAGTACGGCAATTATGACGATGACTAGAGCTAAGACAGCCAAGTAGAGCCAAATAGGTATGCCTACCGTGTATTTTGACACGGGTGTTCTAGTCTCGTTGCCAACATTGTCGACTGCTTCAACATAGTACTGGACTTCTTTGAAGAACATTTGGGAAGGTATGGAACCCGTGTAAACCCCTCCTTGAGGAACCATGGTGACCCTTGTCCAGGAGGCGCCTCCGTCCGTCGAGTAATAAATGGTGGCCTCCTTTACTCCTGAAGCCGCGTCTGAAACCTGGCATGTTATTGCTGCTGGTTCTCCGAAGACAGGGTTTGAGGGGGCCGATAAGCCTGTGACTATGGGCGGGGCATTATCTACTGTAAGCGTGAAGGTCCCGCTCCAAGACGCTGCATTATCCAGGTTGTCAACTGCCTCGACGCTCCAATTGTGGCTGCCCTCCGAGAGGGTTATCGTCTTAGAATATTCGCTTCTGCCCGTCATGGTTCCCTGGGGAATTCCGTCGACAGTAAGCCTAACCTCCTTTACTCCTGAGCCAGCGTCCTCAGCCCTGACGGTGAACTTTACGGATGTTGAGCCCAGGACGAGGCTTCCAGTAGGTGAAGCACCGCTTGTTGCCGGAGGAGTATTGTCCAGGATTACAGACAGTGTTTTCTCAGCCTCATTGTTGTCAGCCCTATCGATACTGCAGTATCCTATTGCGTGGGGCCCGTCTGAAAGTGTTGAGAGGGTGAAGCTTGCTGTATAAGTGTTCCAAGAGCCGCCGTCAACCCTATACTTGGTCTGTTTAACTCCGCTCGCATCGTCTGTCGCCGAAAGCTCGAACAAAGTAGAGCCTGAAACATAAGTTGTTCCGTCTCTCGAATACTTAGGACTGTAGTTTATCGTTGTGACTGGCGGTGTTGTGTCAGGTATCACTGTGACGGTCGCTGTCCCGGGTGTTAAGCCTGTGGCTGAGGCTGTTAAGATCCATACTCCTCCCTTTACATCGTAATAGTCTACATTCGCCGTGCTTGAACCTGCTGGAATTACTACGCTAGTTATCCTGGTTGTTGTCCCCGGCTGCCTGAACTCTCCCTCTGGCGATGTTGTTGAAAGGCTCACGAGTATCGCCGTGGTGCTGGTTGTTTCAAAGCCGTTAGCGTCCCTGAGAGAGACGTTAAGGCTGGGGTATGCTACTCCAGCAGCCATAGTGAAGCTCGAAGGCGTTAAGGCAAGCTTCTCCGGAGGACCTGCTCTCACGTTGAAAAGGTTGCTTTCACCGGTCTTTCCCGCTCCGCTCGTAGTTATCTTGACGCTGTCCCATATCTTGCTTATGGAGACCATGCCTGTCCACTTCCCGTTTACGAAAGCACCGGTCACCTTCGGCTCAATGGTTCCAGTAGTGTCTGAAAGTGAGTTCGTCCCAGTGTAGTCGGTCTTAACGTTGCCGTAAGCATCATAAGCAGTAATGGTTATTGAAAACGGTACTGCAACCTGTTTTGGAGAAGACACTGTGTCGAATGTGAAATGGTCAAGCGGTCCAGGCTTGACGGTCAACTGTTCAGTGTCATCACCATAATTAGGTACGAGAATTATGTAGCTGCCGCTCCAAGTAATATACATGTAATCGTCTGTCCAAACGTGAATGTCCCATGTTCCAGCCTTCTCATCATAATACCAGAATTCTTTGAAATTTCCATCGGATTCAGATATTGTTAGCTCGGTTATCGCCGGCCCACCCTGGGTTAGGGAGAACTTCTTGTTGGCTGAGGTTGAGGTTGAGCTAAGCTTAACCTTTAAATCCCCGCGAGTTACGGGCTCACCACTATAGGTTTTCCGGTAAACAGTCATCTTAACCCAGTTTCCAGCCTGAATAGAGCTGCTTGCAAGACTAAGCTCAAGATGTGGAGGATAATACTTGACTTCAAGGTAGGGACGCTTACTCGAGTCAGTATGTTCCTTAGAATACATGTACCAATAAATCTGGGAAGCGGCTGATTCCGTGCTGTCCTTAAGCCTCCAACCGAAGTTCGGCATCGCGCCAGCAGTATCCTTAGATGCAAACTTTTCAACAGAGCTCTTTACGTTTACACTAAGCCAAACGTTTGAAGCAGTGCCGACTGTTATGGATGATACTGAAACCATGGCTGGAGGTTGATTGTTCCAGGTGATTGTCCCCTCGTCCCAGCCGTCTGCGTTAACAAGATCGCATACTAGTGTTCTGCTTGAAACAGGAGCCTGGTACATGAATAGCATCAAGTTGGCTGAAACGATTACTGAGCCCGGGGGAATCGTGTTCAGATCGAACTTTATGAAGGACCGCCAGACTTGACTCTCGCTTAAACCAGCGCTGATTCCTATGCGGGTGAGCGAGCCGTAATTATTGCCGCTAAAAGTTCCTCCTGCAACTAGAGCGTCGCCTGTCGGGGAAAACTGTCTAGTGTACAAGGGTACGTCGTCACCGGCTACACTCGTAAACACACATGGTGTCGCTGAGCATATTATTAAGATTGTTAAAAAGCCCAATATTATGCTTGCCTTATTCAACGCTTTTCGCCTTAACAGACTATTCGTCAACATATAAACGTTTCCATCTTCAAACGGCAACCCTAATTCATCATCACTCGACTCCTGCTTGCCTATGGATTCTCCTTCCTTCTCTTGAAAAAGTTAAATAACTCCTTTAACAACCGTCAGGCTGAAATGATAGAAGAAAATGAATTTAGAAAACCCGTTTCAACCTTTAAAGGCGCCCCATTCTGGTCGATAAACGATCTGTTAACTGAGGATAAAGTTAGGGAGGAGGTTCGGTCCCTGGGCAGGGCTGGATACGGGGGCGCGTTCTTTCACGCTAGAGAGGGCCTCGTCACACCGTTCCTGAGCAAGGAATGGTTCGATGCTTTCGGAGCTGCCGTTGAGGAGGCGGAGGAAAACGGCATGTTCATCTGGATTTACGACGAGCTCTGGTGGCCCTCCGGCTTCGCGGGAGGCCTTGTCCCTTTCTCAAGCTCTAAGCATAGGGCTAAGGCACTGGTTATGATGGTTGACACGAGAACCTATGAGGGGGAGGACGTCATAGCGGGCTTCGAATGCTTTTTAAATGGGAACGGGGTTCCCAGGGAATTTAAGAGGGTTTTCGAGGAGAAGGCGGATTCGGGGAGGCTCTATCTGACCTTTCTGAAATACGTGGCGCCACTCGGAGAGGCCTGGTACAACAGCTCGTGCTACGTCGACCTTCTTGATTACGAGACGGTCGAGCAATTCTTAAACCTGGCTTACAAGCCTTACGTCGACCGTTTTAAGAAGCATGTTGGAAAGACTGTTCCAGGGGTTTTCACGGATGAGCCGAACTTCTCATCCAGCAGGCCGCCTCCGAGGCAAGCAATGCCTCCAAGAGGGCCCAGGATACCCCCGTTCTCAGTGCCCTGGACCGACGGGCTTCCGGAGAAGTTCAGGGAGGTCAACGGGTATGATTTAATAGATCATCTTCCAAAGCTTTTCTTCGATGTTGGCGACTACATGAAGGTGCGGTATGACTTCTGGAGGACCGTCACCCTGCTTTTCCTAAAGTCTTTCTCAAAACAGGTGTACGAGTGGTGCGGCAGGAACAATCTGGAGTTTACTGGGCACTACTTGAGCGAGGACGACCTTCTTGGACAAACAATCCGCATAGGTGCGGCCATGCCTCACTACGAGTATCAGCATGTTCCTGGAATAGATCACTTGGGTATGCATGTCTGGGGGAGCCTGCTGACTGCTAAACAGGTTTCATCGGCGGCGAACCAGCTTGGAAAAGAAAGGGTTCTTTGCGAGGTCTATGGTTGCACAGGTAACTACCCTAGTTTCGAAGACAGGAAGTGGATTGGCGACTGGCTTATAACAATGGGTGTGAACCTGATGTGCCACCACCTGGTTCCCTACTCGATGAGGGGTAGGAGGAAAAGGGACTACGGGTTGAACTTCCACTGGGGTCAACCATGGTGGGATTACAACGAGCATATGGAGGATCATTTTTCAAGACTTTGCTACGTGCTTTCCAGGGGGAGGAGGGTCGTGAACGTGCTCGTAATCCACTCTATTGGAAGCGCTTGGGCAAGCTATTCTCCGCTAAACGATTCTACTGTGAAGCTGCTGGATGGCCAGCTTAAAGGGCTGCTAACGTCCCTTCTGAAACTACACGTTGACTTCGACCTCGGCGACGAGATGCTTATGGAGAAACATGCTAGCGTTGAGGGCTCGAGGTTAAAGGTTGGATATGCTTCCTACGATGTCGTGGTTGTACCGCCTTGCTTGACGCTTGCTGGAAGCACGGTTAAGCTTTTAAGGAAGTTTAAAGACTCCGGAGGAGAATTAGTGTTCGTTAAACCGCTTCCAAGCCTGGTTGACGGGAAGCCGAGCATGGAGCTGGCTGAGCTCATAAATAGGAGCACTGTTAAAGAGGATTATAGCGAGGGGTCTCTGAGCAACGTTTTGATCAACCATAAAACTTTGAAAATAGATGGTGATGAGGAAGGTAACCTTCTATACCATTTGAGGAGGGATGATGCTGGCGATATGGTTCTGTTCGTTTTCAACGTGAGCAGGGATAGGGCTGTGAACGCTAGAATAGGGCTCCCAGGTTCTTTCAGCATTAAACTTTTGGATACGCTTGGCGGCTCAATATCGGAGCTTGAAGGATATTTGGAGAACGGCTGGACGTATCTGGAGCATGTTTTTGAACCGGTTTCCTCGCTCCTGCTTGCCTTTTCTCCGGGGAAGCCGAAGAGTCTATCTAGCCCGCCTAGAAAAATCTCGGAAATACGCCTGTCTGCAGGCTGGAATATTAGGCGGATTAACCCTAATGTTCTGGTTTTAGACTACTGTAGATACAGGACGGGTGGCGAGTGGAGTGAAAAAATGCCTCTTTGCAAGGCTAGAAAACAGATTGTTGCGGAAGGTGTTGGAACGAGGTTTACTTTAAAGTTTGATTTCGAGTTAAAAACCACTCCTCTCGGAAAAGGGATTATGCTGGCCGTTGAGACGCCGCACCTGTTCAAGATGAGGATAAACGGGAAAAATGTTCTCTGGAGGGATGAGGGACACTGGATTGACGATTGTCTCCGGGTGATGAGCGTGACGGAGTATTTAAGCGAGGGTAAGAACGAGGTTGAGCTTGAAGGGCTAGTCGGGATTGAGCCTGAGATGGAGAACATTTTTCTAATCGGGGAATTCGGGGTTGAGCTTCCCCCGGGGGGAAACCCGGTGGTTGTTGAAGAGCATGTCCCGGTTGAAACCGGTGACCTGACTAGAAAGGGCTACCCGTTTTACGTCGGCTCGTTCGAGTTGAGCAAAGAGTTTCAATACGATGAAGACCCTGGCGGTAGGACGTTTATCCTCAGGCTGGATGGCTTAAGGGCTTCGCTCGCCGTAGTCTATCTAAACGGGCAGGAGGCTGGCAAGGTCTTCACGCATCCTTTCACGCTGGATGTGACTAGGCTCGTAAGGAGGGGGAGTAACCAGCTTAAGGTGAGGATAGTTGGAAATCTGAGAAATGCTTTCGGACCGCTGCACTACGCGGGGGGAGACCCCCTGTACATAGGGCCGGAGACTTTTGAGGATGAGAGGCATTGGACGGATGAGTATGTTTTAAAACCGTTCGGGATGGATAAGGCTGAGGTATTTATTTACGAGAAAGCGTGCGCTTAATGGAAAGACAAGTTCCTTTTTTAAACCAATTCCCCTGCCGTACTAAGGGTTATTGGTGGATTCGAACGAAGGTTTAAAAGCCTCTTTAAAAGCCTCCGTCCGGTAAAAAACAGTTGCTGAACATAATTGTTCTCGTGAAGCAGGTTCCGGATATCGAGAAAGTGAGGTTCGACGTGGAAACAGGGAGAATAGACAGGAGTTCAGCGCCGGCGGAGATAAACCCGTTTGACCTGAACGCTATAGAGGCGGCTGTGCAGATTAAGGAGAAGATGGGGGGCTTCATCACTGCTTTAAGCATGGGTCCCATGCAGGCTGTAAGCTCCCTGAGGGACGCTATAGCCAGGGGTATTGACGACGCGATCCTTCTCGAGGACAGGAGGTTCGCGGGAGCCGATACGTTGGCGACTTCTCACACGCTCGCGGCCGCCATCAGGAAGATCGGCTCCTACGATATTATTCTCTGCGGGGAGAAGACTGTCGACGGCGACACGGGGCAGGTTGGCGCTGAGGTTGCTGAGCTTCTTGAAATCCCCCATGTCTACTATGCTTCAAGGATTGTTAACGTTTCTGAAAAATCCATTACTGTCGTATCTGAGACGGAGGATGCTTCCTACACGCTCGAGTCCAGCTACCCTGTTTTAATCAGCGTAACCAGGGATATAAACAAGCCGAGGCTGCCTACTTTGAAAAGCAAGATGAAAGCCATGAGGAGTGAGGTTAAAATATGGCGTGCAGAGGACTTGGCTGGTTTTCTCGAACTGGATAAGGCTGGTTACGCTGGCTCTCCAACCTGGGTTCAGAAGGTTGTTGTTCAGAGGGAGAAGACTAGACAGGGGAGGGTTTACAGGAATGTTGAAGACGGGCTGGGCGAGTTTATTCGCCTCTTAGAGTCAAAAGGGTTGGTTTAAAAATGGGTGGGAAAGGCCTTGATAGAAAAGTGCTTGTGGTGGCGGAGCTTAAGGGGGAGGCGGTGCACCCGGTTACTTTCGAGCTTCTCGGAAAAGGTAGGGAGATAGTTGAGCAAACTGGTGGGGAGCTTTACAGCGTGGTTTTCGGCTGCAGCGTTGATAAGACTAGGGCTTCGGAGCTAATTCATTACGGTGCGGACAAGGTTTTCCTATTCAACGACCCCGTGTTCTCCGGTTTGAACACGATGGCTTACTCGCACAACCTTGTAAGGCTTTGTAGAGAGGAGAAGCCTGACGTCATCCTGATGGGGGCAACCTGCTTCGGAAGGTCTCTGGGCCCAAGGGTTGCGGCGGCGCTTAAAACGGGTTTAACCGCGGACTGCATAGATTTAAGGATCGACGAGAACGGTGAGCTGATCCAGATTCGGCCAGCGTTCGTGGGCAACATTCTTGCCTACATTAAGACCAGGACTAGACCCGTGATGTCTACTGTGCGGTACAGGGTTGTTAAAGCTAGGGGGAAGGATGAGAGTAGAAGCGGGCTTATTGTTGAGAAAACGGCTGAGGCACCATCCCGCGCGGGCATTAGGCTCGTTGGCGAAGCAATCCCTAAGAAGCTTAACATAGCGGATGCTGAAATCATAGTTGCAGGCGGCAGGGGGCTAGGGTCGGCGGAAGGATTCAGGCTGCTGGAGGAGCTTGCCAGCCTGCTTGGAGGGGTTGTTGGCTCAAGCAGGCCGCCTGTGGACGACGGCTGGATAAGGAAGGAGCATCAAGTCGGCTATAGCGGGAGCATCGTTAAGCCCAGGCTGTACGTCGCATGCGGCATCTCCGGCTCGCCGCAACACTTGTTCGGCATGAAGGACGCTGAAACCATTGTTGCCGTTAACAGCGATCCTTCGGCACCTATATTCAGGGTTGCTGACTACGGTATTGTCGGAGACCTTTATCAAGTCATACCTCTTATGATAAAAGAGATAAAAGCCAGGAGGAGTGGAACATGCTGATGGAGGGTTTAGTGGGGGAGCTTGAGAGCATCGTCGGCAAGGAGGCGGTTGTAAGCGGTAGAGACAAGGTTGAGAGCTACTTGTTCGACGAAACCTGTATCCCTGTGAGACCGCCTGCCGTATTAGACTGCGTGTTAGTGAAGCCTGCGAACAGTATGGAGGTCTCGAGAATCCTGAGGCTGGCTAACGAGAGAAAGATTCCAGTCTATCCGAGAGGGGGTGGGACAGGCCTCGTTGGAGGTGCTGTGCCAACTAGAAGCGGAATAATCGTCTCTCTGGAGAAGATGAATCGGATTGACATAGACCGGGAAAACCTGATGGCTGTCACTGAAGCCGGGGCAACTCTAGGGGGCTTACTGAAGGCTGCTGATGAAGCAGGCCTCTCTTTCCCGCCGCATCCTGGAGACGAGGGTGCGCAGATAGGTGGCCTCGTAGCCTGCAACGCTGGCGGGGCTAGAGCGGTGAAGCACGGTGTTATGAGGAATTTCGTAAGGGGCTTGGAGGTTGTTCTGCCTACTGGAGAAATAGTAACGTTCGGCGGCAAGCTTCTGAAAGACAACATGGGTTACAACTTGATGCACTTAATAATAGGCAGCGAGGGCACGCTCGGGATAATAACTAGAGTTGTTTTGAGGCTTAATCCTAAGGCTCCATACTCATTAACCCTTCTACTTCCCTTCAACACGAGGCATGACGCGTTCAACACTGTTCCAAGAATACTAGGGTCCGGGATTACTCCTCTCGCCCTCGAATATGTTGAGGAGGAGTTGATGGAGCTGTCTGCTGAACATCTGGGTGAGAAATGGGTTTTCGAGGGGAAAGTCTTTCTGGTGGCGATACTTGCTGGAGAAGAGAATACCGTCTACTCTGAGGCTGAAAAGCTTTCCCAGATTTGCGCTGAGAATAAGGGGCTCGAGCCCCTAGTTGCCGAGAGGAGGGATGAGCAGGAATCCATTCTAAGAATAAGAAGCAATATTTACACTGCTCTTAAACGCGACTCCATGGATATTCTCGACACTACTGTACCGCCCTCCGCCATCGGAAGGTTAGCCGACGCTGTTGACGCCATCGCTGCAAAGCATAATGCGTACATTCCTGTCTACGGGCATGCTGCAGACGGGAATGTTCACTCCCACATAATGAGGAGGGACGCTGAGAAATATGAAGCGATTAAAAGAGAGATATATGGGGCCACGATGAGGCTTGGGGGAACAATTACCGGTGAACACGGTGTTGGAAAAATACGGGTGAAAGAGCTTTACAAGTTCACGCCCTCCAAGAGCATCGAGCTCATGAAGGGTATTAAAAGGCTTTTCGACCCGAATAATATTTTGAATCCTTCAACGGTGCTAGAGGTTTAGAATTAACGGTTGAAAACATAGTGAACGTGCAGGGTTAACCCTTCGTGAAGAATACGGGTATCTTTATATGCTGCCGGTTTACAGAATATGCGGGATGATAAAACTGTTTGGTGCATCACGTTCCACATTTCTGATTTAAAGAGGGCAGTGAAATTCTACGAGGAGACGCTAGGTCTGGAAAAGAAATACGAGTATTCTAGCTACGCGGGTTTTGAATGCGGCGGGGTTGAGATAGGATTAGTTCCGAAGCCTGAAGAGTGTAAACATTTTGCTTCAAAATCGCCATCCGTAAAGTTTCTGGTTGAAGACGTGGAAAGGTTTTATGAAGAGTTAAAAGGTAAGGGTGTAAAGTTTGCCAGGGAGTTGCATGAGGAGCCGTGGGGTGGGAAGCAAGCGACTTTTACGGATCCTGATGGAAACATTTTAGAGATAGTGCAGATAGGTTGGGGAAACACTTTAAAGTATCTGCTCAGGGAGCGAGAAAAAAGACGTGAGTATTAAAACCGGTAAAGGCGTGAAAAACAGTCAAGTATCCCATAATGAATCGTAACCTTATTCACTCTTAAACAATGCGCTACACCTTGAACAGGGTTCCTCCTACGATGGTCATTCTAACTCTGAAGTCTTCCCTCATTACAACCATGTCAGCATCTTTTCCCTCTTCTATGCTTCCTTTACGGTCTTCAACACCGAGAAGTCTAGCTGGGTTGTAGGCTGCTACCTTAGCCACGGTGCTTAAAGTCGTGCCTGTGAACCTTGTGAAACGCTTAGCCAGCTCATTCATGCCCGCGGATGTTCCGATCAATGTTCCATCTAAGTATCTCGCCGTCCCGTTTGAAGATATGAATTCAACACCGTTGTAAACATACTTGCCGTCAGGCATGCCCGTCGACCTAACTCCGTCTGTTATCAATATGATTCGGTCTTCACCCAGTATCCTAGCTGCGAACCTCACCATAGATGGGTGAATATGAACCCCGTCGGATATTATCTGCACGGTCACATCCTGCGACTCGAAGATGGCTAGCACGGGTCCCGGAGCCCTATGGTGGATAGGTGGCATAGTGTTAAAGAAGTGAGTAACATGCTTAACACCCATTCTTATCGCGTTCAGAGTCTGCTCATAGTCTGCTGAAGAATGCCCGAAGGACGCTATCACCCCGTTTTCAAGCAGAAGCCTTACAACCTGCTCCGAGCCCTCGAGCTCTGGAGCCACAGTCATCATCCTGAGCCAACCCTTACACTTACCCATTATTTCGGATAAGACTTTAACGGAAGGATTGCAGACAGAGGATTCTTGAATCATCCCCCTTCTCTCCCTTGAGATAAACGGGCCCTCCAAATGGAATCCTAGAAACCTGGCACCCTTCAAGCCCTTCGAAACCCCGTTCAGCACAGCCTCTAAATGCTTGTTTTCGAAACCCGGCTTGTAGACGGTGGTTGCAAGGAAGCCGGTGACCCCGCACTTGACGCACGCTTCAGATACGGTTTTGACGGCCTCCTCATCCTCGTCGAGGACGTCGGCTCCCCCAGCCCCTTGTATGTGGACGTCTATAAAGCCTGGGAGCAAGAAATCTCCTTCAAGATCAATACTCCCGTCCTCAGTGTGACCGTAGATCGACTTACCAACCTTCTTTATCTTCCCGCGTTCAATTAGAACGTCTCCAGAGGTTTCCCCCCAAGGGTTGACTATCCTAGCGTTTTTAAGCAGCATTTAAAAATGCTTTGAGCCTATTAAGCTAATTAAATCTTCCCCCCATGGGAAGCAGGATCCTAAAAGTTGAGGAAGGAGTCAGACCCTTTAAAGTCAAGCACCTCTATTCCAATCCCTTGACCAGCTTTTTTAAACCTCATCCAGTAATTGTAACCACCCTGTAGCTCCAGTTTCCCAACTGTTTTCAACCGTGTTTCCAATACGCATTCCGTAAGGTTTAAGCCGGACATTTTCATCCTCACGCCTCTGACAACCATGCAATTTTCGGAAAACTTTACGCTAGCCTTTCTGGGGACATACAGGCTTATTTTTACCGAGTTAAACCTGTTCTCCCGTATTAGGCTGATGCTTGAAGAGACGCTCCAAAGATCAACATGCTCCTTATTCACTAAATACAGCCGGTCTTCCTCTATTTTCCTAAGCGTGAACTCAATAATCTTTCTAGCGTCGACAAGTATGCTTCTAGCCCTGCCGATGTAACCGATTCTAGCTACCCCGTGCTTTACAAGCTCCTCCTTTTTCTCTTCAAAGGCTCTCGGAGTGCCGTAAGCGTGTAGGAAACACCTTTTTTCAACAACATTCCCATCCATCTCGATCCTGCAGAGCGTGGGCTCAGGCTGCAAATGGTAGTAAAGCTTAGCCAGCTCCTCGACAGCGTGGAAGCTCGTGTTGCTTTCCAACGAGGCGCCTATAAACAGTATCTTCCCGCCGAGCTCAGGTATCTTCAAGTATGGAGTGCCCTTTCCACACGGAGTCTCAGCTCCCTCGTGTCCCTCAATTATGCTTCTAGCCTTTCCGCCTATGGCGGCGACAGAATGGGTTGGATGCTTGCTCCTACAAGCTTCTTCCCTTTTCCTTAGGGTTTCAGGAACCATGCCCGTCCAGCAAGGCTTATTTCTAGAATAACTCGGCGGGTTCTCCGGAGAGTCGAATATCTGGCCGGTTATCGTAGGGACAACTATCGTGCCGTCCTCTCCCACGCTTTCAAGTAGAGCATCTATCAGTGTCTCTGCACCACCCGGAACGTATCCTATGCTGCTTAAGGAACTGTGGACAAGGAGTATGTCTCCTTCCTCCACTCCGATTTTTACCAAGTCTCTAACGATTTCCTGCTTAGTGAATTCGAATTTTTGCATCAAAGTAATGAATGAGTCTAAAAATATTTAAACTTTTACAGCCAAATCGTCCTCCACCTGAACCTCTTACGAAACAAGTTTCTTAGCTCTTTCAGCCAGTTCCATGCGCTTCCACATTATGTCTTTCGGTAGGGTTAACGAGGCAGCGGTTAGAGCAACAGCGCATACGGACCAGGTTATAGTTATTATCATCATCATCCCCCATTCTAGTCCAATGGTGTCCGCCAAGTATCCAGTGATTAACGGTGCAAAAGCAGAGCCAGCGTTTTCAACAAACACCTGTATCGAATGAGTAGTGCTCCTAACCTCTGGCAGAGATATGTCCTGGAGAGATGCTGACACGGCGGGGCCCGCCATAGGAATGAAGAACCCAGTTAGGGCTCCAAATATGAGGAAGAGCTCCACTCCTCCTCTTGATAGAAGCGTCAAGTCGAAGAAGACCAGCCCGATAGCGACAGAGACTCCGGCAAAAATTGCTCTCCCCTTCAAAGTCTTCTTAAATGCCCAGTCGCTCATCACGCCTGCAACCACGTTACCAATAACCATTGTTAAAAGCGCAACTAACATGATAAGCAGCTGGGACCCCTCGTCGAAACCCCTCACCTTCTCCATGTACAGGAAAAGCCAGTAGGATATTATTTGCCACGGGAAGACTCCGAAGAAACCCTGTATGAAAAGGAGGGATATTGATTTTCTTTTGAGCACTCTAACCAAAGATTCTTTTTTAAACTTGTCTTTCAACTTGTCTTTCACAGCCAGCAGCTCCGGCTCAGTGGATCCCCTGGGCTTATCCTTTAAAGTGACCAGGATTAGAACTGCCAGCAGTAAACCCGGTACTCCTGTTATCATGAAGGCACTGCGCCATCCAAGTGCACTACCAATAATGGTTCCGATAAGAGTGCCTATGAAGGCTCCGAAGGCGCTTGAAGTGTTTAACACGCCGAATGCGGTAGACCTCTTCTCCGGGGGAAAATAGTCTCCGAGGAACGAGTATATTCCGCTGTAGGACTCATTATCTATCCCCGTCAGGGCTCTGGTAAAAGCCAGCTCCAGATAGTTTGTTGAAAAAGTGGAGAGGACTGTTGTTCCCCCCCAGATTGCGCTCGCGAGGGCTGCTAGAGGAGGCCTAGCATACCTGTCGAAAAGGTAGCCCCAGACAGGCATAAAAAACACTGCTACTATTGCGGCGCCCGTTTGTATGGCACCAAGTTGAGTAAATGTGAGCCTGAACTCCTCTTGTATTGAGCTCAGGAGCGGCGAGATTAGGAATTTATCGGCATTATGGAGCACCATGAAGAGGAAGAATACGAAGACGGCATACCAGGCTTCACGCGGAATCCTGTAGGCTTGAGCTCCGGCTATTCTCGATCCCCCCTACTTAAGATCCTTCCAGCCGACTAGGGTGAAGCCCTGTTCCTCTATTATTTGACGGGCCTCGCTAGAGGTTGCCAGCTGGTAATCCAGATACCTGTCCACATGGCTCGTCACGCCGTGACCGGGTATTATTGCTTTCATCTCCTCGTCTGGCAGGCCTAGGTGTACTATTATCTGAGTTAAGGTTCCCGGCTTCACGTCCTTCAAAACATTTCTAAACCACCTTATTCTCTCCTGCAGGTCTGACCCGGAAGTCATTCCGATGAAATTATCCAACATAGGCGTCCCGGATTTCAAAATCCTGCTTACAAGATCCTCAGATATCGTTATGCCCATCTGCCTAGCCACTTCAAACGCGCTGTCAGTAGGCTTAATCAACATCGGTATAAGCCCGTTATCCAGAGCAACTTTAACATACGTTTCCAAGAGATCCGACCTGAAGAAGACTGGACCCATGTGAGTATCCAGATGAGAAGGCCGCAAGCCAAGGTTGAAGGCCTTTTTGACCTGGGCCCTCAGTTCAGTCTCAACCTCTTCCCTAGAGGCTTTCGCCGCATCCTTAGCCTCCTTATGCAGGTATCCCTGCTCATCCAAGAGGGTTGATACTTCCTTCTTTGAGCTCACTGGGCCCCATCTGTAGAGCCTCCACTCGCTCGTCAGCGTTGAATGTACACCGTGATCGTAACCCGGATTCTCCTTGAAGAACTCTACCGCCTCAAGTATCCATGGGCATGGCATCATAAGGCTGCAGCTTGAAACCACGCCATTTTGAAACCCTAGGAAGGTTGCCTTGTTCTCCGTGTGACACATGCCGACATCATCCGCGTGGATGATCAGCAGCTTGTCATTCTTGTCGAAGCTGCTCGTCAATGGCATGCTTTGAATTAGGAATGCTAAAATATAAATTTTTAAAACGCAAAGTAGTTTCTCGCCAAGTATGACAGTAAATTCCACGCTTCGATAAACTCTCCGTTTAAGAAAGTTAAAGAATCCTTACGCATTATCGGTTTCGCTGCTTATTGCCTAGAAACAGTTCCATTTCAGCCAAGCGTTTAGCCTAAGACGCTAAAAATTTAGTTTTAAGGCGGATAAATTATGTTTCGGTGTATTTCTTGATTCTGCTTCGGTAAGTTAGTAAGGCCAAAGCCAAGAGTACAGCTGTTGAGGAAAAAATCTTCACCGAGTCGAGAATCAGGGTCTCGAAAATAGTTTCGAACACGAGTATTCTGCGACTGGCCTCAATACTCCAAGCTGGAGGAAAGATTGCAGCCAGCAATCTTACGGGTTGAGGCATCCATTCTAAGGGAAACCAGATTCCTGTAGTAAAACTAAGAAGCAGGCCGAGCACTGTCCCCGTGCCTGAAGCCCCCCTTACTGTTTTTGACAACAATGAGATCAAGGCTCCGATGCTCATGCTCATCAGGGCTCCGCAGACCATGAAGGCAATGGCTAGAAGGTGTATCGGATTCAACGGGTCTATAATGATGCGTGCTCCCACAGCTGGAGAGGCTCCTACAAGTATCAGTATCAGCGTGGATATCAGTAGGGTCGTTAGTTGAGAGAGGAAGCCTCCGGCCAGAAACTCTCCCTCGGTAAGCGGGGTTGAAAAAAGCTTTCTAAGAGTTCCCCGCTCCTTCTCAGAGACTATGAGTATCGCGCCGCTGCTAAACCCGAAGTAGAGGAACATCATGCCTATCGCTCCAATCGTATAC
>JBNAVT010000004.1:0-39486 GCA_049700215.1 Thermoproteota archaeon | reverse complement strand
AGCCCAATATTCTCGCACGGTCTTCAAACACCCCAGGCGATATGTGCTCAACAGTTAAGTCTAATGGTTGCGTGATGTTTTGCAAAGTAGTGTTGAGCCATTGTTTCTCCTCTTCTGCTATCGGTAACTGTTTGATTATGTTCACCGTGTTCTCAATCCTCTTAAACGAGAGTTCTTCAGAGAACCTTTCGAGGAAGCCCATTATTATTGAGGAGGATATTTGCGCAGACTGAGGGGTTCTTGAACCAATGTATGTGTGAAGCCTTGCTTTCTCCACCGGATTGATTACAGCGTAGCCGAAGCCTTCAGGTACAACTATTACACCGTCAAGCTCACCTCTCCTTAAAGCTTGTAACGATTCCTCCTCAGAGTGATACAATTTTAAGCTAAACAGCTTTGAACCATTATACTCTGCCCCTTCCAAGATCTTAATCAGAGACGAGCCGTTAAGCGGTGTTTGAGAGCTGTCTAAGTTTACAATTCCAAGGTTAAGCATTATTGTTCCACCGTCTCCAGTCGGCGGCACGAAAATGTATGCCGTCATGAAGATCCATATCAGTGGCCATGCTACGAGCCAGAAAATAAACGTCTTATCTCTAATCATCAGCTTTAAATCACGAACAATGAATGAAACTATCGGTTTTATTCTCATTCCCCCAGCCTCCTTCCAGTTAGCTTGAGAAAAACATCTTCAAGCGTAGGCTTGACTACGCTTACACTCAACACCCTTATCCCTTTTTCACCGAGGATTAATATGGCCTTAGGCAGATCCTCGTCAGGATCATCAGTATGTACGCGTACTTCTCCGTCACAACTATAAGCGTTTCCCCAATGGTTCTTTAAAGCAGCATAAGCATTCTCGGCGTGTTCGAGACTGGGCTTAATCACTAGGACAGCCGGCGGAGCATAGAGTTTTTTAAGCTCATCAACACTGCCGCCAGCGATCAACCTGCCCTTATCCATTATTGCAACCCTGTTTGCAAGTCCCTCAGCCTCGTCAACAAGATGAGTCGCCATGAGGATAGTAACCCTGTTTGAAACTCTTTCGCGCAGCAAATCTAAAACGCTCCTGCGCATACCCGGGTCTAAAGCAGTAGTGGGCTCGTCGAGGATCAGTAGCTCGGCCTTAACGGCTAGGGCTATCACGATTGAAGCCAACTTCGTCTGCCCCGTTGACAGTTTTGAAGACAGCTTGGTTGCCAACTCCTGAACACCCAGTGTCTCTAAAAGCCTCCTAGCCTCCTGACGGATAGTATTCTTGTTAAAACCGTATAGCGACGCGTAGAAATCAACGTTCTCCATTATCGTTAGCCACGGGTATAGCGGCGGCGTTGCTGGAAGATATGAGACTTTTATACGTGTCAACGGGTCGAAAGGGTCGCCTCCTAAAACCCTGATGCTTCCTGAAGATGGCTTCATAACGCCAGCTATAATATTGAACAATGTCGACTTGCCTGCGCCATTCGGACCTATGAAAGCATAAACTTCGCCAGACCTAACGGTGAAGCTGACAGAATCCAGTGCGACAACACCATTGTACAACTTAGAAATCCTATGAGCAACCACTGCTTCCTGATCCATGTTCTCCTATCGGTTTTTCAATCCGTTGCTTTAAAATCTTCTTCTTAACCCGTCTGCGGGAAGATTAGCCAGTTGTTTTCCACTTCCGGTTTACCGTTTGGTCTAACTTAAATACTGGCAGGCATACCCCTTCTAGCGCGTGGTCTCTCAGCGTCTCTTAAGCATTGTGTCCTTAGGTGATTCTTCCTCATCTTCTCGCTTCTCTAACCATGTGGCCGATTTCCGGGAGTATCAGCTTCCTAATCGCCAGCTCCACCGCGTTCCTCGACCCTGGCAGACATATCAGTATCTTTCCCTTTGCAACGCCTGCGAAAGCTCTTGTAAGCATTGCTGCCGTGCCTATTTCACTGTAGCTTAGAAACCTGAAAAGCTCTCCGAACCCTTCGATCCTCTTCTCAACCGTTTTAGAGACTGTTTCAACAGTAACGTCCCTCGTGCTCAACCCGGTTCCTCCGATAGTCAGTATGACGTCGATTTCCCCACTGTTAAGCAGCTCTCCAATAATCCTACTTATCTCATCCTCATCGTTCCGGACTATCAGCCTCCTGCAAACCTCGTGGCCCCCTTTTCCCAAAATATCCTCAGCCATCCCTCCGGATTCGTCTGTTTCAAAAGTCCTAGAGTCGCTCACCGTAACAACTGCGAACACGAGGCTTCTGGGAGAAGCCTTTTTATGTTCTAAATAGTCCAATCCTTAACCTTCTCCTCGACGACTATGCTCTCTACCGCTGTAAACGGGTACTGGCCCTTCTCATCCTTCTCAATCTCCTTAACCATGTCCCAGATGGTCAGCAATGCTGCAGCCACCCCGGTTAAAGCCTCCATCTCAACACCCGTCTTAGACTCCGAGGCAACACTGCAGACCACCGAGACCCGGTCGTCTCCTGTTTGAAACTCGACAGCTATATGTGTTAGTGGAATTGGGTGGCAGCCGGGTATCAGCTCAGGCGTCTTCTTAACCGCGAGAATCGCTGAAACCCTTGCGACTGTTAGAACATCGCCTTTCGCAACTTTACCCGTTTTTATCGCATCCACGGTTTCACGCCTAAGCCTAATCCAACCCTTCGCCACAGCCCTCCTACGAGAAGCCTCCTTCCAGCTTATGTCAACCATCTCCAGCCCCTTCTCTTTCCCGTTCAAGGTTTAACCCATCTCCACCCTCTGGGAGTATCCTCCTTCTTCCAAATGGGTGCATGCGCCTTAACCTCATCTATCATCCAACTGCAGGCTTTAAAAGCCTCCTCCCTAGTTCTCGCCGAAGCTGCTACTAGAACTATGTTTTCAGCCGGCTTAAGCCTTCCAACCCTATGGATTATGGCTGCATCAATTATTCCGAATCTTTCCAGAGCCTCCCTCCTTATTTTTTCAAGCTCCGCCTCAGCAGCCTCCTTGTATGCTTCGACAATCATTTCGCTAACAGCCTCGCCTTCTCTAAATCCCTTGACAACGCCTAGGAAAAACACTACCGCGCCGACTTCCCCTCCTTTAAGCATTGAAGCAGCCTCGTCTATCGAGAAATCATCCTCAGTAACACGGATCATTCTAACCACCTCCGGCTGGAGGGAACACGGCTACTAAATCCCCCTCCTTTAAACAGGTGTTCAAGTCTACTGTTCTCCCGTTCACCGCGATAAGGAAGTTCTCCCCATTCAGGTCAGTATGCTTCTCCCTGAGTTTTTCAACGATTTCTCTAACGGTCACCCCGTAATCAACCTCCAGCGTCTCCTTCTCACCAATCTTCTCCCTTATCCAAGCATAATATTTTACTTCAACCCTCATTATTACTCCTCCAGCTAGCGGATATGAGTTATTTAAGCCGTTATAAAAAGTTTCTAGTGGGAAAGCGTTTAAGCCCGCCCTAGTAGTGCGATACTGTTATTCTCTTCATGAGCTCGGTTTTCGAAAGGGGCTTCTCCAGCTTTACAAGAATCTTTTTCTCAAAGCCGGGGGGAAGGTCGAAGAAGTTATCGCTAAACTCTGCTTTCACCCCTTTAACCCTTATTTCACAGGCTTTTGCAACATTGTTCGAAGCCAGATTGAGCTCAAAGGTTACATTATCTTTTTTGCTAAGCTTCACTCTAATTCTAGGCTTGGGAAGCTTAATATACTTCATTTTTTCAAGGAATACAACTTCATACTTTGGCTCAGCGTCCTCAGGTTCGAAAACGCACACTAGAAAACTGCTGAACCTATCTTTCACGCTTAACTCGCTCAGGCTTAGCTCCATACATGGTTTTGAAGAATTCGCCTCTACAATAATCTCCTTCCCCCTCTCTCTCCTCCTGTTTCCCTTCATATTGAAAGACATGAGCCTAAGCCTGCCCTTCACCGGTTTAAGAAGATCGTTGCAAACCCAGACCTCCACCCTATCCTGCTTGACAAGCAGGCTAACGTTAACCGGGTCGAACGCCCTCTTCACATAGTAGTATGAGGCCTTAAGGTCACCGTAGTAGTCTATCAGGCTCCAGCTGAGCACTGGCCAACAGTCGTTAAGCTGCCATATCAGGGCCCCCCCAGTCTTAAACTTCCTCCTCCTCCAGTGCTCTATGCCCGTCTTCATAGCCTCCCCCTGGTTTATTTGAGTCAAGTAGACAAACCTGCTCAGGTTTACAGCCAGCTTGAAATGAACTAGAATGAAAAACCAGAGTCTCTCCTGTCCAAAAGTCTGCTTATTATGGAATTCGATGACTCTGCTCTGCGGATCCCTGTCCTCGGGGAGAGTGAACCTTCTAATGGTTTCCATCGAGGGTGCCGACTGGAAGCCGAATTCGCTTATGAACCTACCCTTATCGTTAAGATACTCCGTGTAGTCTCTTAGCATAGACCAAACCTCCCAGTTATGCCTGTCGCCTTCGCTTTGAGAATTAGGATCGTCTCCTCCATACGGGCTACTCGGCCAGTAGAAGGTTACAGGGTCAAGTTTAGAACAAACCTCAGGAAGTATCTTATGATAGATCGTCTCGCCATAGAACCTATCCTTCACGCCGAACCAATGCGCCTTGAAACCCCAGTGGTTTTCATTGTTACCACACCATATTGCTAGGCAAGCGTGATTCCTGAGCCTCTTCACCACTTTCTCAGCCTCCTTTCTAACTAATTCGAAGAACCATTCTTCCTCAGGATACTCTGCGCATGCGAACATGAAGTCCTGCCAGACAAGTATCCCCTTCTCGTCGCAAAGCTCGTAGAAAGCCTCATCCTCATAGACCCCGCCACCCCAGACCCTTACCATGTTCATATGTGCTTCTTTCACCCTGCTTAGAAGATAATCGTAAACCTGTCTGCGGACCCTAGGCAGGAAGGAGTCTGCAGGAACCCAATCGACCCCTTTGCAGAAAACCGGAATATTGTTGACTCTGAAGAAGAAGGTTCTCCCCTCTTCATCCTTCTCCTGCACTACCTCAATCTTCCTTATTCCAACCTTTTTTTTAACCGTGTCTAAAACACCTTTAGAACCCTCAACAACAATCTCCAAGTCGTAAAGGTTTTGCTCCCCATAACCGTTTGGCCACCATAGCTTAGGGTTCTCAATATTAAACTCGATTTTGAAAACGTTTAATCCAGGCGAAGCATCCATATGTTCCTCTTTAACCTGGTCTTCACCGAAGCCTCTCACCCGTGCCGTCAGCTTTAAGCGCTCCGCCTTGAAGACCTCTATGGAGACGCTTACGCTTACCCTCGAGCTTCTAAGATCACTATTTAAGTCGCTCGAGAAATAGAAGCTTTCAATCTTGCAAACATCGTAAGCTTTAAGATCCACGCTCCTCCAAATCCCTGAGGTTCCCAGCCTAGGGCCCCAATCCCAGCCGAAGGAGTATTGCGCTTTCCTGCCGTAGACAATCGGGGGGTAAAAGGCTCCTTTCAGCTTAACATCGCTCTTGTTATACATCTCCTCCAGGATCCTTTTAGGGGAA
The DNA here is from genome assembly GCA_049700215.1 of Thermoproteota archaeon. GTDB lineage: Archaea > Thermoproteota > EX4484-205 > EX4484-205 > JAAOZP01 > JAAOZP01. The sequence continues at coordinate 33,991 of JBNAVT010000004.1, read as the reverse complement.
TCAAGCCTGACCACTAGAATGTTTTCCCCCTCTTTTAAGAGGTCTTTGACGTTGAACTCGTGCTCGTGAAACATGTTTGCTGTTTTAGCAACCTGCTTCCCGTTGAGCCAGATTGTTGCGAAAGTATCTAAGCCGTGGAACACGAGTTCTACACGGTCATGGTTGAGAAACTCCTTGCCTGCTTGAAACACCTTCTTATACCACCAGTCCTCCTCCTCCACCCAAGCCACCTCGAGCTCGTTCATTCTGAAGAACGGGTCGGGAATCTTTCTGTTCCTCAAAAGATCGAGGTGGACGACACCCGGCACGAATGCTTTCAACCAGGGGCCTGAACTCGGCGGCGTCTCCTCATCCTTTCCGCATTCCTTGAAAAGCCATTCCCCGTTAAGACTTATGGTTTCCATAATTGCTTCTAAAATCGTCGCAAATATAAAACTTTATGCCTTTAATTTTAAATGCTTTGCAAATAAAAAGGTTTACGAGTCTGTCATCGAACCCTTTTTAACATTCAGTCGAATCTTCGGGCTGAGAAAAACGTATATATACTTTGGGTTCGCGGAGACGGGAAATCCAACGGGAAAAGAGAAGTTGTTCAGGGAAAGCTCTTCAGACAGGCATGAAGGCGGTAAGAAAATAGTGTTAACAGCGTCTGCTGTAGAGATGAGCGATTTCAACCTAAACCCGTTCATAGCTTTTTAGCGCGCGCGCTCTGCCGAAGAAGTTTCTCAGGGAAAAGCTTTATCCTCCTGCACCTTTCAACGATGATGGGACGGTTAGGCTCGCCCCCTATGGATTGAGGAAAATAGAGGCTCTACTCATAGATGAGTTTGGGGAGGAGAACGTTGCCACTGTTCACCCGGCTATGCTTGAAATGTTTGTGGGGAGAGAGACAAGGGTAGTGAGTGTTTCATCAATGGACCCGTTGGGAATAGGGTTTGTAAGCAGGACCTACACAAGCCTCATAGGGATGAGCGGCAAGCCCGTCACAAGAATAGAGTTTGAAACCCTTCTTTCCAGCCTGTTTTCAAGAAGTATAAGCCTAAAATAGTGCTGGGCGGGAGTGGTGCTTGGCAAGTCGTCAAAGCAGGGGTTCAGAAGGAGCTCGGGATAGATTGCGTGATTATGGGCGAGGCTGAGGAGGATGTTATAAGGCTCTTCAAAAAGGCTTTGAACGGTGGGGTGCTCCCGAAGCAAGTAGTGTGCAGCAAGCCTGAGCTTGAAAACATTCCATGCATTAAGAAGGCTTCATTGTTCGGCGTTGTTGAAGTCACACGTGGATGCGGAAGGGGATGTCAATTCTGTTCCCCAACGCTTAGGCAAAGATACTCCTTCCCCCTGGCGCGCATTATGAAAGAGGTTGACTTAAACGCTAGAAGCGGAACCAGAATAATAACCCTCCAGACTGACGACGTATTTCTTTACAAGGCGAATCCTGATTTCACGCCAAATGAGGACGCGCTGTTTGAACTGGTTGACTCCATAGCTAGGGTTGAAGGGGTTCAGTATATTCAGGTGGCGCATGCCGCCCTTACACACGTAGTCTGCAACCATAGGATTGTTGAAAAAATAGCGCCTACGCTGGTTGAAAAATCCCGGTGGACCTACTTGAACAACCAGAGGTATGCAACTTTCGAAACCGGCATTGAAACCGGGAGTGTCAGACTTATAGAGAAATACATGAGGGGGAAGACTTTACCATATAAGCCTGAACAGTGGCCTGATATCGTTGTTCAGGGGCTTGGAATACTTAACGACAACCAGATATATCCTTTAGCAACACTCATAACGGGCCTTCCTACTGAAAACGAGAAGGACATTACTGCAACTCTCGAGCTGCTTGACAGGTTGAAGAGCACTAAAGTCTTCTTCGTGCCCCTACTATTCACGTCTGAAGAGGATTGCGTTTTAAACAGTGAGAGGCATGCAGACCTGGATGGTTTGTCAGAGCTGCACTGGGATGTTTTCCCAACATGTTGGAGGCATAACGTGAAAACATGGAGGGGAAAAGGCTTCCAAAGCTTAATCAGAATAGGGGGATTACTCGCCTACCTGGCTTACTACAGATGGTTGCACGGTCCCAGGGTTCTAAGACACGTTCTCAAGGTTTCGGGCTGGGCTTGGAGGATCTTAAAAAATCAAGGGTCTAAACCCATGTTCCTGAGTGCTTTATCAACCATCCTAGCTGTCTCGACAAGCCCAACCAGTATGCAAGGAACCCCCTTAAGCCTAGCCAAGTCGGCAGTCACCTGGTCCTGCGTGACGATTACGAGACTGTTTCTAGAGGCGTATTCAACTATCGCAGCATCCTCCGCACCCTTTAGACCCAGCTCGTCAACCGACTGGGCTTCCCACCCAAGTATTTTCAGAAAGGGCTTCAAACCGGAGTACATCTCGTCCAAGAGTAGCTTTGCGTTTTTCATGAATCACATCTGATCCCGGCTTTATTTAATCTTTCCAGCATCGCGAGCGCGCGCTATAAACAGTCGTTAAAAGGCAAAAGTCTTATAAAAGGGGTCGCGACTCATAACTCAGCGTCGAATGTGGGTTCTCAGAAGTGATGCGGTAACCGTGTGGAACAATAAGGAGGTTCAGAAAAGGCTCTCATGGTATAGGGCTGTTATGAAAAACCTTAAGCCCGCTAAGTTCCTGATAGCTAAACGCATCCCTGCGCAGGTGGGGGTCAAGGATCTTGAGGGCATGGGGGAGGAGGAGCTCTGGAGGCTTCATGAAGACCTTAGCTCAGAGTTTAGGAAGGCTCATGAGTCAGTGAAGGCTGGAAGGACTGGTGAGGCACCCGCTGCGGAAGTAAGCTTCCTGGATGTCAAGGTAGAGCTTTCTGAAAGGCTTGTCGAGCACTGCGAGTTCTGCGAGAGAAGATGCGGAGTGAACCGGAGGAAGGGGGAGCTGGGGTTCTGCAGAGTAGGATATGTGAGCAGGGTTTCAACATGGTTCCACCACTTCGGGGAGGAGGGACCCTTGATAGGCGAGGGCGGCTCCGGAACAATATTCTTCGCAGGCTGCAACTTCGGGCCGTGCGTATACTGTCAGAACTGGGACATTTCTTCAGACCCTGGGAACGGTGGCGAGGTTAATCCGAGAACACTCGCCTTAATAAGCAAGAGGCTTAGCTCTGAGAATGCTGCAAACATAAACTACGTAGGGGGAGACCCGACTCCGAATCTCCACATGATACTCTCCTCCCTCAAACACCTGGATGTAAACATACCGCAACTATGGAATAGCAACATGTATTGCAGCACTGAGGCCATGAGGCTTCTCGCTGAAGTAATAGACATATGGCTCCCTGATTTCAAGTATGGCAGCAACGATTGCGCCAGAAGGCTTTCAAGGGTTGAAAATTATTTCGAGGTGGTGGCGAGAAACCACAGGATTGCTTACGTGAACGGAGATATGATAATAAGACACCTAGTCCTGCCGAGCCATTTAGAATGTTGCACCAAGCCTGTTTTAAAATGGATATCTGAAAACACTCCTAACGCTCTCGTGAACATAATGGGTCAGTATCATCCGGATTACCTTGTTGCGAGAAACCCCGGCGCATACCCAGATATATCTAGAAGGCCTAGTGCAAGAGAAATGCAGGAAGCCTACGATTACGCTAGGAGGCTTAACATTGTTTTTGAACCCGTTTCTTAAAAGCTAACGGTTACTCCCCAATAAGGCTTCTTCAACATAACCGCCTCCATGAAAATCCTCTTTAAAGCATCGTCGCCACAGCCTGAGCGAATCGCCCCCGCCATGTCTAAAAGATTATCGTTTCTCAGCAGGCAGGGCTTCAGCTTTCCGTCGCACGTAACCCTGAGCTTGGAGCAGCGGGAGCAGAAATCCGGGTTCCCAGTGGGCGCGACTATTTCAACAAGAACCTCCCTCCCTTTTCTGTTAAGCCTGTAGACGGGGCGTTGACCAGTCTGGTTGAGCGTTCTCCCGGCTGATTTTGAAGCAATGCTTTTTTCAATAACCTCGAGGCTGACGTGAAACTCTTCGAAAACCTGCTTGCCACCTGGAATCGGCTGAAGCTCTATAAGCTGGAGAACCGCCCCCAGGGAGCCAGCGTAATCCAGCATCTCGTCAACATCCTCCTCGTTAACCCCTTTCAGAACAACCATGTTTATCTTAACCGGATTTAAACCAGCCTCCAGAGCAGCGTTCACCCCGTTGAAAACCTTTGAAACATCCCCGCCCCCGGTTATCCAACTATACTTTGAAGAATCGAGGCTCGGAAGGTTAACGTTAACCCTCCTAAGCCCCGCATCCTTAAGATCCGCCGCGTGTTCCTCCAGGAGGACACCGTTTGTAACGAGTGAAACCTCCCTGACGAGCGGGGAAACCGATTTCACGATGTCAACCACGTCTTTCCTCAGCAAGGGTTCTCCACCCGTTATCTTAACGCTTTCAACGCCTAGGCTGCTGGCAACCTCAACGATTTTCCTAACCTCGTTTAAACTCATGTTCTCGCTCGAAAGAGGGTTCCACTCCCTGTGGCAGAAGAAGCAATTAAGGTTGCAGTTCTCTATAACCGATATCCTGAGGTTTCTCACGAACCTCCCAGTCTGTTGAAGCATTAGAAAGGGGTTTAAAAACCTGTTATAAAAAACTTTAACCTGTCTTAACATATTTCGAGCCCTCTTACCCCTGTCTTTAGAGGCTGTTCTGAAAGAGTACAATATTCTTTATTTATCGCCCTAAAACTTTATAAATCAGTAAACAGTATTTTATGCGGTGAAAAGAGTTTGAGTGAGACTAAAACCGTCTCAGCAATAGAAGAGTTAAAAGCAGGTTTCACCATAAGAGCAATAATCCTTGCAATAATCTTCGGCATAATAGGGCTTTTTGCAAACATAGCTACGTGGTGGGGCCTAGGAATAAGCTTGGAACCCGTTTTCGCGGGCAGAGTGGGGTCGGCAATATACCCACCATACGGGCTAGTGTTCATACTCGTCCTAGTCAGCCTTTTCATGAAGGCTCTAACCGTCCAAGAGATTGCTGTAATCACCACGATAGCTTTCATAACTGCGGACAGCCCGTTCGTCATCGGCGCCTTCCTCCAATTCATATTCGCAGGAACCTACTTGGTAAAGACAAACCCGAACGTGGAGGCTCTGCTAAAGTATTACCCGCCGCTGTGGACCCCGGGCGACTATGACCTGGTTGCTCCCGCCTGGGCTGGGAGGGCAGCCGTACCACTGGGCAGGCTGCTCCCATACCTCGCGTTCTGGATGATAATGATAATCATTTGGTGCCTGATGATGGTCTTTCAAGCTGCTTTAATCAGGCTGCAGCTCATTAAGAAAGAGAGGCTCCCGTTCCCAATGATGATACCCATCAACGAGATGCTTTCGCAGCATCAGAAAGGAACCTTCGCAAGCTACATGAAGAAACTTCCGTTCATAGCAGGTGTAATACTAGGATGCATAATAGGTATACTGGGAGCGTTAAACTACATTATTAAGTTCACGACAGTGTTCTTCGCATTCGGCCAGTTCTACCAGACATGGTTCGCCGACCTTATGAGCTCGATCTCTCAGAACACTATACAATCCTGGTGGATGTTCATACCCGCGGATGCTGCAATCATGTACCTCGCCCCCTTGGATATTCTTTCGTCAATAGTCATCTGGCTGTTCATCTTCCAAATACTGTTCCCGCTGGTCCTCGTCAACACTGGCGTGATAACGCCCAACACTAACCCAGCTGGCACAGGGCCCTTCCCGTGGCTAAACTTCAGCTACTACTGGGCTCCCTTGGCGATAGGCATCTGGACCGTGGTCTTCGGCTATAAGACTTACGCTGAAAGCTTGAAGAAGAAGGAGTTCGCCCCCGGTGAGCTTCCAAATTCAATCGTATGGTATGGTTTTGCAGCCACCTGGCTTCTATGGCTAATCCTGTGGGTAGTCTTCGGGGCCAACATTCTCCCGCTGCTAGTCGGCTTCATAATATGGTTCCTGTATACGACGGGTATGGTTGCAGTCTGTGGGGCGACAGGCACTTGGGTGGCTGGAGGAGACGCTGTACCGGCAAGGTTCTTAGCTTGGGGAGTCGGCACTGGAATAGGCCTGTTCCCAGCAAGCGGGGCGGCTGCTAAAACTCAGAGTGCTTGGGCTACGATGGCTGGCGTCAGCATAACCGCCAGCATGGGTGGAGTGATTCACCAGAACACGCACACCGCCTGGGCCTACACGTCAACCTACACGATGGTTGAGCCAGCTAAAGTTAAGGAAACAGACATTCTGAAGTCGCACATACTAGGCATCCTGATAACGGTGCTCATTGGCGTACCGGTTGCTGTCTACATCATCTACGGCACTGGAATAGGCCAGTTGAAGGCCTGGGGCCTCGGCAGCGGTGCGAACATCACCGGGTTCCAGGTGCCATGGGTAGTGGCTGACGCAGCACCACCTGCGGGCTTCCACTGGTGGATGTTCCCGCTGGCTATAGTCGTGGTCGGAATCCTGTTCTTCCTAAGGGCTAGGTTCGCATGGTTCTTCTTCAGCCCGTATGCGCTGTTCTTCTATTCTGGAATGTGGCTGATAAACGCTGGAGTCGCGTGGATACTTAAACTCATAACGCTTAAAGTGTTTGGAGCAAAGGCTTACGAAGAGGTTGGAGTACCCGTGGCGATAGGCTTCATGGTTGGCGTCACTCTCATGGCGACGATAATCATGGGAGTGAACGCTGCTACCGGAGGAATATCCGTAGGACCAACAGGCTATTAGACCCAAACCCTCTTTTTTTGAGCTTACAGTTTTTGCATCATGCATACGCTTAAGCCTAACTTCCAGCGCGCTATGCTTGGAGGAATGGGCGTTTTAAAAAGATCAGGAGGGTTTTTAACGACGTAAAGTTTAAATCATTCTTGACGGAGATTCACGTTAATGATAATAGTCCGAGGAAAATATTTGCTTGTGGTTGTGTTTTTAATAATGCTTGCTGGCTCTCTTTCCGGGGTACGGGGGAGTCGGGGGGCTGTTGAGGAAAGAACTTGGTTGAACCATGTTGAAGTCCCGCTGGTTTCAGCCGACAGGATGGGAGATTATTTATCCTTGTTTTCATCAATACAGTCAAGGTTCACAGGCTACCCGGGATCCCTCCAGGCGGCGAGAATCATAGCGGACAAGTTTAGCGAATACGGGTTGAAAGTCAGCCTTTTCAACTATACGGTGCTGGTCCCGTATGACTCCGGCTCATTCGTGAAAGTAGGCGGTCGAGCGATAAAGGCTTACGGGCTTTACCCGAACATGGTGGCAACCGGTTTAAAGAGGGCTTCTGGCAAGCTGGTTTACGGTGGCCACGGCACGCTGGAGGAGCTTAAGGGGCTTGACGTGAACGGTAGCATAGTCCTCTTAGAGTTCAACTCTGGCTCAGCGTGGGTGGACATGGTTAAGCTGGGCGCGTCGGGAATCGTTTTCCTGGAAGACGGAGATACGAACCGCTTCGAGGCTTTGAGAAAAATCTCCTCCGTTCCACTCAATACTCCAAGAGTGTATGCAGCAGGCCAGGAGGCGTCTGAGCTGAGAGAAATCGCTAGAAGCAATCCGGAGGCGGAGCTGGTTAACGGTATGGAGTGGAGGGAAGTCGAGGCTGTGAACGTGATTGGAGAAATGAGGGGTGTCGAAGACCCGTCTAAGGTGATCATAATAACGGCTAGCTATGACTCCGGGTCTATTGTTCCAGGGGTCTCTCCAGGGGCTGACGAAGCCATCGGCATCTCCGTCATGCTGGAGTTCATCAGGGCTTTAAAACAGCAGGGTTTCTCGCCGAAATACACGGTGCTTTTTATAGCGATGTCTGGACACTGGCAGGCCTTATCCGGTGCGAGAAGCTTTGTGGAGCAGTTCTACTTTAATAACTCCGCGATAGGTGTCGAGGTCTTCCCGTATCTCGTCATCGACATTAAGATCAGCTCTGGAAGCCCGCACTTAAACCTGGTTTACAGCGGCATGATGTACTCCATAAATACTCGGTATATTGCGGACAAATTCAGAGACCTCCGAACATTTTTTGCAGAGTCGATTAAAACATTCATACAGTCTTTCCCAAGCTATAGTGAAAAGGTTTTAACGAGCAACCTGTACCCCGGGCTATACGGTATCGCGTACGACTCGGCTAACGCGGGGTTCCAGAAGGGTCTTGCTTTCCAGCATATTCTCGACATGGAGCCTTTTGAACTAGCTAACGCCATCGGTCTCGGGATAATTACTTTCGACGACTTCAGATACCGTGTGTTCACACCGTCAGACAGGCTGGAGTTTGTCGATTTCCAGAACGTTATTCCCCAGGCCCAGTTAACATTCCAAATCCTTTTCGACCTGTTGAACACTCCGGTTGAAAAATGGTATTCCGGTAGCTGGGATGGTTTAAGACCGTTAAGAATGGGTGAAACCTATACTGGAGTCGGGTTCACAGTGTTAAGGGTTGAAGTGGTTGAATATGATCCAACCACCCCAGGCCTATACAGCTCGGTTCCAAACGCCTTCGTCACGGTTGGAAACGCGCTGGACCCGTTTACACTGATGATTTCAAAATCGGGTTCCTCAGGCTTCGCGGAGTTCAGGGGTCTGAGACCCTACCCTGAGGCGACGACTGCTCAGCAAACCCCAATACAGAGCTACGTGATCGATGAGGAGGGGAGAATTATCTATGCTCCCGATAAGGGTCAGCATGGCGCCGGAACATATCCTTCAAGCATAACGGTAGTCTCAGCCGAGCAATTCGCTAGGACCGTTGTGTTCAAATGCGGGAGCGCCATCATGTTCGATTTAACTGACCCAGACACCCTGCAGGCCGCAGTCTCGCCAAGCTCGATGTTTGCAACCACGAATTCTTATTCAGCGCAGCTCAGGAATTACGGTGGCTACGAGACCCCGCTTACCCTAAGCGTGCTTGTGATGCAGATACCTGGGTACTCCGTTCTCGACTCCTTCGGCTACGAGTTCGACCCCGTCCTATCGGTTGCACAGGTTTACGCTCCGCCACGGATCAGGTTCGGCTTCGTTGTTAAAAGCACATCCATGGCTAAAACGGTTGCAGTCTATACTAATGTGTCCCTACGGAACCAGGATGGGTACGGGTATTATATCGCTAAAGAGGGGGACAGGCTCCTGGTAAAGGGGGGTATGCCCGGCATGTTCTCTGAAATGTTGACACTGGCCTACGGCAGATACTTGGTTCAAGCCGACATTCAGGTCCTCGACCCCAAGACGATGGAGAACTTAAAATACGCAGTATTGTTCAACCAGACGCTACTCCAAATGATTTCGAAAATGGATTACAGCGGGTTCTTGACGAATGCTCTAATGGCCTGGGGTTTCTCTAACAAGGCTTACCAAAGCTCTTTGAGCGTTGTCCGCGACGCGGTTACAAGCATTATTATTGTCTTCGCTTTAGCAATCCCCTTCATCTTGCTGTTTTCCTCGTTGGTTTACAATTTGAGCAGCGGCTTTAGAAGCGTAGCCCTTACTCTTGCGGTAGCGCTGTCCGTGGCGTTGCTTTTAACAGTGTTCCACCCTGGCTTCGGGCTTGCGGTGAACGTTCCCGCAATATTCATAGGTACGCTAATAGTCGCCCTGGTTATTCCAGTAATGTTTTTCCTGTTTTCCAACTTCTCCTCAGGCCTTTCCAGGCTTAGGAAAGAGGTGCTCGGCGCCCACTTCCTTGAGAGGAGCGGGTTCGACGTTTCTTTTTCAGCAATATCGATCGGAATAGGCAACTTGAAGAAGCGTAAATTCAGAACAGTTTTAACAATGCTTTGCATAGTGATCATCAGCTTCTCACTATCATCCCTGACCTCTGTGACAGAGATAAGGGCTTTAAGAGTGACTCCAACGCCTGTGGAAGTCGGATACAACGGGGTGCTGCTGAGAACAGCCAACTTCGCCCCGTTGAACAGGAAGTTGATCGACCTAGTATCCATCTACATAACTGGTAAGACGCAGTATGCCCCAAGGTACTGGGTCTATCTGCCTTCAACCCCCGGGGAGGGGACTGCTGGAACAATAGTCATATCCTCAGAGAAAAGCAAGGCTCTGATCTACGCGGCCGTCGGAATAAGCTCGATAGAGTTGAAGGCCTCGTTCAGAGAATTCGGAAAAATACTGATAGAGGGGTCTATGTTTAGGGATGAGGAAGTCTTCTCAGCATTGTTGCCGGGTAGTCTTGCAGAAAGCCTTAAAGTGAAGACGGGCGACTACGTCTGGGTTAACGGTTTCCGTTTAAGAGTAACAGGCATACTTAACACGACAGCAATCCTGGGGTATGTGAAGGATTCAGACGGTTTCGTTGACGTCCTGCCCATGGACACGTATGTTCTTTCAAACGAGAGGACGCCTCCCCGAGCTGAGGCGGCGTTAAGCCCAGGCTCAGTAATATTTGTGCCGGCAGGCCTTGTTGAACTGATTCCGGAGTCGTGCTTAACAAGCGTCTTCATACCGGCAGATGGAATGGTTTTTGAAGACCTTTATCAGAGGTGTGGCGAGGTCTTCTCCGCCTTCGAAGGGTTAAACATCTATCTGACGTACAACAGCACTGTCTACCGGTTCTCCAAGGAGAACGTTATCTCGCTTTTCGGCTTCCAATTCATTCTAATACCGATGATCATCGCAGGGTTAATAACGATGTCTACAATCCTGGGAGGAGTCATGGAGAGGATACGCGAGGGCTACATATACAGTAGCCTCGGCCTCGCACCGGTTCAGGTAGGCCTAATGTTCTTCGGTGAGAACATCATATACGCTATCGTAGGCTCCATGACCGGCTATCTCGGAGGAATCTCAGCCTCATACTTGACTAGGAAAATAGGCTTGATAAACCTCCCGGTCAACTACACGTCGTCATTCGTAATGATAGCTGTCGGCCTGGTTATAGTGCTTGTTCTAGCCGCGTCGCTCTACCCGTTCTACAGGGTCTCCGTCACAGTGACTCCGTCCTTAGAGAGAAAGTGGCGTCTCCAGACAAAGCCGAAGGGAGACTCGTGGGAAATACCGATTCCTTTCCGTATAAAGGAGGATGAGAGGGCTGCAGGAATGGCTGTTTTCCTCCACGAGTACCTCTGGAACAAGAGGATAGAGCGGGCAGGGGTCTTCACCGTTGAAAGCGTTGATGTTAGCAAGATAGAGTCAGGGATTGCTGTTGAGTCGAGAGTCTGGCTGGCGCCGTTCGAGCAGAACATAAAGCAGGATATGAACATAGTGATATTGAAGAGTAAGACGGAGCAGAACTTTCTCATTTCAATGAGCCTCAACAGAGTATCCGGGCCGTATGACTCGTGGGTAAGGTTCAACTACCCCTTTGTCGACGAAGTGAGGAAGCAGATGCTGATATGGAACGTCCTGGATCCTGGGGAGCGGGAGAGATACATACGTATGGCTAGGGAGCGCGGCCTGGTTGGTGAAAAATAATGGAAGAAGCTGAGCGTGAAAAAGAAGCCTTCATCCCTGGACTGACGATCGTATCGGTTTCTGCAGTGTTGTTCGGGCTGGTGGTGATCGTTCCCGCGATAATCTACTTAGGCTGGGCCGTGGGCTCCCTAGGTGGAACTGAAAGATTCATCCCGGTTTTCGTCACGATACTCCTGTTCACAGAGGCCGGGAGGCTTGTCAAGAGATACATAACGTCACAGGAGGCCTACATAATATACTTTATGCTTCAAGCCATAGCCCTGTGGTTCGTCGGTGGAGGATTGTTCGGCGACTTCCTCATAAGGTATTACTATAGGTCTGCTTCCTACACTATCCTGTACGGCATAGCTGAAAAGCTTCCAACATGGTATGTTCCTGAGCTTGGAAGCTACGGTCCACTCCACAGGACTTTCCTCTCGCCAGACTGGGTGATACCAATAGCAATCTCTCTAGCTGTTAACATTTGCGTGCTGATGATAGACTACGGCGTGTCTTTCATAACGAACATGCTCTACATAGAGATAGAGAAACTCCCGTTTCCAGTCGCGCCAATAGACTACCAAGCGATCTCCACCCTTACTGAGAGAACGCCTGAGAAAATAATGTACTTCTCGTTCGCTGCAGTAATAAGCTTCATATACGAGTTCGCCATCTACGGGGTTCCGAACATAACCTCCATTTTCCTAGGCAGGACTATAACGGTCATCCCCTACCCTTGGATTGACCTCACCGGGGGGATTGAAAGAATCCTGCCTGGAGCTGTTTTTGCAGTCGGAACAGATATTGCTCAATACATGGTGGGGTGGCTTATCCCGTTTAACGCGGCAGTATGGATGTTCATCGGCTCGGTGGCGGTCTGGGTTTTCGGAAACTCTTTAGCACTCAGGGTAGACCACCCCTACTTCACCATGTGGCAGAGGGAATGGACTTACGGCGCGTCAATCCAATGGTGGTGGCAGAGAGCAATCTACGACCTGTGGGCAAGCCCGCAAGTAGGTTTAACGCTTGGAATCGCGCTTGGAATACTTGCAGTAGGGGCTAAAAACATCGCGAGGGCAATCCTCTCTCTGAGGCATCTTTCCGCGGAGCAGCTTAAAACATCATACCTGCCTTTCAGCTGGATCATCGCTTTGATCGCCGCCGGATCTATAGGTGGTTTACTCGTCTCGGTTTCTCTTGCCCCCCAACTATGGTTCGTCTGGGTGGTGACTTGGACAATAGTGCCGTTTATTCAGGGCATACTTACGGCGAGGGCGACGGCTGAAACCGGGTTATCCGTCACCATACCCTACATAAGGGAGGCGTTCTTCGTCTCCTTCACAATGCCGGGGGACGTAATACCATGGGTGGTTCCGACCCACGTTACCAGTAGCGCGGGGATAATTACGCACAGGGTCTACGTGGCTAAGCTCCTGAAGGTAAGGCCCCTAGACTACTACAAGGCCTACCTCATATTCTTTATAGTGGCTATTCTCCTGTCCCTGCTCTACGTGTCAATATTCTGGGCGATGACACCCATACCTTCTGCCTTCTACCCGTATGCCAGCTACTCCTGGCCTATTTCAGCCCTCTACTTCTCCCTCTGGGTCTCCAGATCGATTGAGATTTTCAAGGTGGATGTGATAGCTGTTTCAAGCGCCTTATCCTTCATAATGGTCGTCATCTCCTCCCGTTTCCCAACGCAGTACTTCTCCCCAATAGGCTTCCTATACGGTTTTCAGAACATCCCTGCATACACGCTTCCACCGTTGATCGGAGCCCTGGTCGGCAAATGGCTTGAAAAAAGAATGGGGAGGGATAAATGGGTAGTTAGGAGAGGAGTGATAATCGCCGGGACGTTCTGCGGTATCGCGCTTGCAGTCGCAGCCGCCGTCGCCATCACTATAATGGGTAGAGCAATAACGGCTAAACCGTTCTAGGTTTCCAAAGTCACCCTCTTATTTCCCTTTCATCTCAGACGTGTAGAGAAGCAGCCGGTCTACCTCCGTGCTCCATCCTAGCTCCCTAGTGTAACTCGGGTCCACGGCTTCAATCCATATCAGCCACCTGTCGCCCCTTATCTTGTCGAATGTGACCTGAGCATAAGTGTGAATAGGATAATCTCTATGCTCGAAACGTGAAAACGGTTTCCAAACCTGTTCGAAAATAGTTTCCAAATTAAGCCTTTCTAAATCTATTCTGTAGGCGATGAAATGTTTAGTAAGCGCGTTCCCCCTTATCACGTCCAGCGTTTTCGTGCCTATGAAAACCAGTCCTGTGAAGCCGGGGATTATTGAGCCGCTTAGCAGGAAGAAGTCCGGTTGATTGTTGCCGTCAACTGTCGGTACTCCCAGTTTAACCCAGTTCTTCCCGTCGTTGCTAATCGCCAGTGCAGTCTTCACGATGTTTGTGCCTGCTCTCCTAGCTTTATAGAGGCAGAAGTATCTGCCGTCTATTATGTCGATGGTAGCGTCCCTGGATTCTCCACTATCGTATTCCTCGCTCCCCCTGATTACAAAGCCCTCCGGCTCCCATGGTCCAGCAGGGTCCTTCGAAGTCAGGAGGAATGTTTCCCACCTGCTCTCGATGAACCTATTGCCCCCGGCCGCTGCGCTTTCCCTTGAAACGTTCAGTGAAAGATAAAGATGGTATCTTCCAGTTAAAGGGTCTTTTAAAAGCTGCTGGTTCTCTATGCTCAGAACCTGCGTTTTAGCCATCTCGCTCAACTCCTCCTTAGTGATCCATGTTGCCAAATCGTAGTTCTCACCATTCTTCGACCTGTATATTTCAACAGCATACCCCCTCCTCATCTCCTTCATCTCCCTCGGCCTACTCGTTAACCAGTATTCCCCGTTTTCCTCATCGATCCATATTTTTCCAGCTCCACACCAGGAACCAGGGTTGAAACTAGGAGGGTCGAGAACCACCCTGTTAAACCTTCTTTTAGAGAAGACTGCTTGAGGCGGGTAAAGACCATACCAGCTCATAGCAACACATGGGGAAGAATGTTATTTAAGGATTCGCAATCACCTGAATTCTTTGCTGAAGCAACAGCCTTATGCCTGTTAAGTGTGGTAAATAAACAGGAACATTCTGCACGCCGTTCCTTTCTATGTTGTTGACAGATTCTTTTCTACTCCTATAAAAGCCTGAACGTTCTCCCATGGCCACTGCTCGCGGATAGAGGGCACTGCGTGAAGAATAAAGCCTCTCCAGCGCGCGCACAGTCTCAGGCTTACCCAAGCCTATGTGAACAGGAGCGCTGACACCGCCCCAGATGCTCTTTCTGCTGCCAAGCCTCTTGGCTACGAGCCTCATATCCTGGTTCCCGAGAGCCAGCTAGCGCGCTCTCGTAGGCATCAAAAGGAAGTTCACCAAATAGTCTAGCAGGGCATAATTCCCGTGTAAACCCTGCCGGCGGAATGACCCGCTCAGCCTCCTCCCGAAGACATTTCCATAAAAAGTTTTGAAGCTGCCTAGGGCTCCAGAAATCCATGGTCCCGTATAAGCCGTTCGCGCGCTCAGGATGCTGGCCCGCTGGAACGTCAATGGGTATAACAGGATCAATCCCTGGCTCCCTCGCCTGGAAACGAAGTGCCTGCGCGCGGCTTAAGCTCAAACCGAGAATACGTCTTCTGTGTAGGAGACACCTGCCGCATGTATGCCCCATTCCCGGTATTTTAAACATGTTGCGGAGTAGTAAGCCGTATAGATGGTCCCATCATCAAGCTGAACGCTACTCGGATACCCGCAGTCCGCGTCTGTTGCATAAGATACTAAGGCGACTCTCCTGTTAAACATCCATGATCGACCACCGTCGGGGCTTATCACCGCGTGCACCCCGTAGGGTACTCTCCGGTGTCCAAAGGTTAGCAAGATATTCCCGCTTCTAAGGTAACAGAGGTCCCCAGGGTGTTCACCGCTAACGGTTACCTGTTTAGGCTCAGACCATGTGTATCCCATGTCTCGAGAGCGGCTGATAACGACACATTCACCGCCACCCTGAGCATGGGGTCCGCGGAGGGCTGCCAATAAGTCTCCATCGGGTAGTTGTAGAAGAGCGGTTTCATTATATCCTTTAGCAACTATGGTTAAATCCTGCCATGTGAAACCATTATCCTCAGAGCGTAGAATATAGCTGGTTTCTATCGAGCCCTCTACAGTATGTTCTTGAGAGTAAAAAGACATGAGAATAGTTCCGTCATCCGTCTGAAGCATCCTTCCATAAGGGGAAACCGCCCCTTTAAACGGAACCTCCAGGGGCTCGGGCTTACTCCACTCCCTACCCCCGTTGGTCGACCTCGTTACTAACATTTGCCACCTCATCCCATTCCTCTTCCACAATCCATTCTCGTAGCCCCAGACTCTTACAAAGGCAACCAGCAGGGTATTGTCCTTTAATTGACAGAAGGCTGGATTCCTATCATCAGTCTGAGACGCGGTTACGATTCGTGGCATTGTCCATGTCTTACCCCCGTCTTTAGATAACGAGAGTTCTAAGCGGCCTCTTTGCCCAACATGGTAATCCCCCATACGGAAGACAGCTGCCAGATCCCCGTTACGAAGTCTTGTTAAAACCGGGAAATATCCACCCATAGGAGTTATGAGATGTCTTCTCACCTGCTTGAGAGAACCTACCATCACCTCATCTACGAATTGCATTCTGTATTCAAACTCCCCATCGTCTTTCATATTCTCCGCTTCACTTTTTTAAAAAAACATGGATGCTTATTAATTTGATACATGTACATCGTCATTACTATCCACATGCTGACAAGGTGCAGTCTTTGCAAAGTTATGTAGGGAAGTCTTTATTCTGCTCTAACCAATAACACTATGGTTTGAGGCCCTATTTGGAGTGCTAAAGCCCTTATTTTTTCTTTATCTTGAAAAGGGGAGTAAAGTATTACTCCTTGATCTAGAAAGAAAGAGAGCCCCGGTGTTTCGCGCGCACCAGCCGAGGGTAAAATAGGGATTATTTCAGACGACCCGTCCTCGTACTCCACTTTAACCCCGGCGGAAAACACTTCCATGTCAGATATGTGTTGGGGTGCTATAAGATGTTCGCGCAGGCAGAGTATTGTTGGGGCAAGGTAGGTGAAGACTACTCCTTTGAAGACTATTCTAGTACCGTTTTCCAGCCTACTCGTGGTTACCAGCAGGTATCTAAACTTTAAGCCTCCCACTGTGAGAAAGTCTTCTGAAAGATCGAGATTCTCGTAGAGCAGTATCCCTCTGGAAGAAACCAGGTGGATCTCAAGAATCGTCACAGCCGACAGTAGGGCCACGATTATGGTCAGGCCTAGAATCCTAAGCACCCTTTTCTTCCAAAAGCCCATCGGCCTTGTTGAGCTCATTTGTTCAACCAGCAGTGTAAACCGTAAAGCCTCCCTCGCATCATCGCTCAACACATATTTTCCAGAGGCATCCTGCTTCACCATGCTGCCCAGCCTATCCAGATGATACTGAAGATGACCACTGCTCTCCATCCCCAGAGCCTTCTTAAGCTCGGAGAAACCCATAGGCTCCCGCTGAAGCACCTTCAATATCCTTATCCTCACAGGGTGCGCAAGAACATCGAAGAGCTCAGCCCTTCTTAACGAATCATCCTTACCCTCCATCGATTCCAGACATCTCACACACGATTTAAGGCTTTTCAAGTCTAGAATTCTGGACAAGCAGGATATGGCGCACTAAATCAGGTCTAGAAATAAGGTATTATATATTGCACTTTAGACGTCTCTCGATGAAAGGAGGTGAGAATATGAGAAGAATAGAAACATGGTCCAAGAGAAATTATTCTACTTTAAGTCTTGCTCTAATTTTCCTTTTCTTGGCGGTAATAGTCATATTGCAAGGCGGGGTAACGCGTCACGCAGAGGCAGATTCGGCGGATTTAATTTCGGTCAATGTTCAGGCTCTAACGATAGAGAACCCTGCAAATGATCCCTATAAATGGCCTCCTCCAATCGTGGAGGAAATCAAGCTAGATGACGGAAAAGTATTGAGAGTTAACCGCTGGGGCTTCATCATCAAGGCTTCAGGACTACCCACTGAAGGGAAGGGAGATTTCTGGATCGCGTCTTGGAAGTTCCTGTCTGAACCGACAGAAGTTTCAGGCTCTGCGAAAGCTAGGTTCACCCTTACATTTCTAACTTTCTCGAGGCCGGAACCGTCTTCAGTAGGCGAGCCGATTGACGGAACACTTCTTCCCCAAACTTCAGACATGTACGGCGGTTACTACGAGACAGCGGGTGCAAAGATAGGAGTAGCAATAACGTGGGAACCGGCAAACAAGCCAATAGTGGTGTCCACCCTATGTGCTGAAACCGGAAGAGGGCAAGGCTACATACTGACTGGAGGCAGCTGGACCGGGGTTCTGACAGTCCTCGACTCTGGAATCAATTATGTTGTAGTGGGGAACCCAAATAGCGACGCCACCCTGACCTATTCGGGGCAGTTGCTCTGGCCATAATTCTATACTCTCTTAAATTATTTTTTTACTTTTTTCTTTTAAATTAGTTCCTTTCTCTCTTTACAGGATCCGGCTTATTGCGGCATATACGCTCCGTATTTTCTTATTAGCCTTATGTATTCGTGGAATGCGTCGAGAGAAACATCAGGTGGAATGCTGTGGTCTGAGCAAGCTATGTATCCCCCGCCTTTTTTAGCGACAGCTATCTTACGAGATATCTCGCCCTCTATTTCCTTTGGATTAGCGATCTTCCTGGCATCCAGGTTTCCAATGAAAGAAAGAGTCTTCCCGTATTTTTCTTTCAGCTCAACAACATCCATACCTGCCTTAACCTCCAATGGCTGTATGGCTGTGAACCCGGCTTCGATCAATTTTGGAATCAGCAGATTCACATTACCGTCTGTATGTATTACAACCGGCATATTCCTTGCCCTGTAGGCAGAAGTCATTTGAGCATGCACGGGCTTCACGAACTCATCGTAAACCCTGGGGGAGAAAAATGGTCCCTTGCTGTAAGCCATGTCCTCCCAGATCCATAGTCCGTCAACCCCAAGCTTAAGATAGGTTTCTACAATCCTGGAGAAATACTGGCCCAGGTGTCTGAAAATATATTTGACGAGGCTCGGATCCCTGTATATAGTGATCAACACTTTGTCTACGCTTTCCCCAAGTATGTGTCTAGTTGTTTCGAAAGGGCCTATTATAGAACAGAACACGGCGTAACGTTCCTTCAGTTTCCTTATGCCTTCTTCAAGCTCTTTCCTAAAGGGGTACCTACTGCTCGAAACCCTGATTGGCAACTCAGGATCCAGGAGGGGCTCAAGCTTCTCTTTAAAGTCTTCGATTGTCGACACTGGTGGCGGTCCGGCTGGATGAGGCGTGCCGCTCCTGCCGATCCAGGCTTTCACTCTCACACCCCAGGAGTCTATGTAGGTTCGAAACTTATCATTCTCCTCGAGAATGATAGTATCGTACTTGGGGCCTACGTCCGGCCCTATTAAATAAATATCATAGCCGAAATAATCGTGCAGAGAGACTCCTCTCGGCAGGCCCTCGCTATACCATCTCTCCAGAGTCTCGCCCCATGGGAAATCTATGAAGGGAACCCTGTCTGCCTCCTCATGGTTTAATACTCTTAACACTCGTTCTCTAGAATTCATGGTTTCAACATCTTGCTTAATTACTTAAATTTTTAGCTCTAACATAAAAGGAGTGATTCCATTAATTTCCCGGCGGTTTTCTAACTAGTAAAAACAGTGCTGCTGAAAAAAGTGTTAGAACACTGGCCGCGTAAAATATGGATGCTGGTCCAAAACCCTCCCAGAGGACACCCCCAACTATTCCCCCGAAGACCCCGCCCAGGCCATTGCTGAGCTCTATGAATCCCATTGCTTCCCCAAGGTTTTCACCTTGGCAAATCTCTGCCGTAAGCGTCCTCCTGGCGGGAAGATCCATCGCCCCTACAAGCCCGAAAAGAAAAATGTAGAGCCCCATGGATGCGAAGCTGTCTGATAAAGCGAGAATAACCCAGGTTGGCGAGGATACTGCCAGGTGCGCCAGCATCATTCTCCAGCTTCCCTTTCTCGTTGTGACCCATGCCCATGGAAGGAAGCCGACCGCCAGCCCAATGTTCCAAATCGAGATGACCATTCCGACTCCAGCCATGTCTAACCCCACGATCCTCTGGGCGAAAAGACTGATGTAGGGGGAGATCATGAAGAAACCCAGTTCATGAAAAAAGATTGAGAAACCGTAGGAGACTAGCTGCGGATTCCGCCCAAGCATTTTTAGCATTGTTCTGATGTCGACTGAGCTTGCTAAAGCTTTCAGCCTGTTTCCCGCCGCTCTGCCCCCTCCTCCGGCAATGTGGAGCGAATAAATCGGGATGGACAGAAGGAAGAGCATTGAAGCGGTAAAAAACGGTAGTTCTGCTGCAAATATTTTCGAAAGCCAGCCGGCTAAAAATGAGCTCAGCGATGACCCGGCTAGGGTTGCAAGATAGAAAACGGCAAAGAAGAGCGGAGCCTTAGAGTATTCAGTGCTCTCGAATATTAGGGCGCTATTGTTAGGAGTGAACAAGGCTGTCGAAAAACCGATTAGAATATAGAGAGATAAGGCTGTGAAAATATTCGTTGCGAAATACACTGTTATGCATGCTAAAGCGCCTAGAATACTGGAAATCATAAGCGGGGTGCGTCTACCGGTGAAGTCGGAGAGTCTGCCGAACGGCATGGAGGTGAAGCTTATGATGCTCCAGCTGACAGAGTTTAATACGCCTATTTGACTCGGAGAAATGCCTTTGCTGTTGAAGAAGGGGGACGCTATTGCCCCCTGCATCGAGGAGGCTGCCTGATAGAGCAGGCCGCCTGCAAGAACACCTTTAAAATCCCTGTTTTCCCTCTCTTTCAAACCCATTGGAGAGAACCCATCTCTAAATTTTGAACCTTCTAACTCACTCTTAAATTTGGAAACCTGTCTCTCACGAAGTTTTCCACCGACCTGTCGTATGTTTTCTCAGCCTCCCTGGAGAAGAAGCATGCTGGAAGCTCTCCATGCACCCTATGATAACTTATGCATTCGCAGCATATTCCTTTCCGGGGGCAATCCGGCCATGTGCAAGGGCAGTTCTTCAAGTTCCTCTCCCTTCTGCACTCCATGGCGGAAAAAGCTAGGTTCTAAGTATTTTAATTTTTAGTTGGTTTTGAGCTTGACTGATACACTAGGTTTATAAAATCCTGAGCAAGGTCTGAAACGAGCAGTCATGGTGAAGATAGCTGTTATTGGAGCAGGGAGCCTCGCCTGGTCTGCAACACTGGTTCGAGACTTATGCTTAACCCCGAGCCTCAGAGGGTCAGTAGTCACGTTCATGGATATAAACGAGGAGAGGCTGAACCTCATCTACGCTTTCGCGAAGAGGTATGCTTCTGAGGTTAAGGCGGATCTGGCTTTCGAGAAGACAACCGACAGGAGGGCTGCGTTGAAGGATTCCGACGCGGTGATAAACACTGCCATGGCGGGAGGCCACTCTTACTATGAGAAGATGAGGCAGGTTTCCGAGAAGCATGGATACTACAGGGGCATTAATAGTGTTGAGTGGAACATGATTTCAGACTATCATACGATATGGGGCTACTACCAGTTTAAGCTTGCGTTAGGCGTCGCGAAAGACATTGAGGAGCTGAGCCCTGAAGCATGGCTTCTCCAGCTCGCCAACCCTGTCTTCGAGCTAACAACTCTCATAAGCAGGGAGACTAAGACGAGGGTAATAGGGCTTTGCCACGGTCACCTAGGGTATCTGGAGATATCCCGCATCCTGGGGCTTAACCCTAAGAATGTTGATTTCGAAGCCATTGGCTTTAATCACGTTATCTGGCTAACTAGGTTTAAACACGACGGAGAGGATGCTTACCCTCTTATAGACGACTGGATAAGGAATAGGGCTGAAGAATACTGGAGGGTATGGCGCGAGGATCAAGTAAACCCGTTCGACGTACAAATGTCTCCAGCGGCTGTCGACATGTACAGGATCTACGGGCTTTTCCCAGTCGGAGACACTGTTAGAGGCGGAACATGGAAATACCACTGGGACCTAGAGACGAAGAGAAAATGGTACGGGTCTCTGGCAGGCCCGGATTCCGAAACCGGTTGGAAAGTATACTTGGATATGCTTCAGTACAACTTTGACACGATAGCGGCGGCCATAAAGGATCCTGCGCCTTTGACAAGCGTGCTGCCTACTCAACTCAGCCATGAGTCGGTTGTTCCGATAATAGACTCCTTGATGAACGATAAGGAGGGTGTCTATCAGGTTAACGTTTTAAATAAGGATACGATAGATGACTTGCCTGACGATGTTGCTGTCGAAATACCTGCAAGGGTCGATGGAAAGGGTGCTCACAGGATGAGGGTTGAAAGACTTCCGAGACGCATAGTAAACTATGTTCTCCGTCCAAGGATGATGAGGATGGAGTGGGCTCTTGAAGCATTCTTAGAAGGTGGTAGAGACACCCTTTTCGAATGGCTTATAACAGACCCTAGGACAAAATCTACGGAGCAGGTTAACCAGGTTATAGACGATATTCTTTCAATGCCGGAGAACTTGGAGATGGCGAAGCATTTTAAGTGAGCCCTCGTTTTATTAAAAGCATTCTGAGAGGCTCTGGACGCGAGTGTCTTTCGTTTCGAATAGGGTTTAGCGCGCGCCGGCCGGGTGGGAAAACGGAGAGCATTAACCAAACGCAACGGTAATCTATGCTAGGGCAAGACCCTCCTTCTTAGCCTTTCTCTCCAGATGGAATATTGCAGCTTTTGCGAGTAGGCCGAAACCAAGTATGAAGGCGAGTAGCATTCCAAGCTCCACTTCCACCGGCCAAACCGTACTGGTCCCCATTATGAAGTGGCGTGAAAGATCTATCCCGTGGGTTAGAGGTATGAGGAATGCAAGGATTTTTAATGGGTCAGGCATAAACTGGAGGGGGACGAACATTCCCGTTGCTATTTGAAAGAGAAAATTGAGGATGGACATTACTGCTGAAACATCTTTGAAAAGCAGTATTGCGCTCGACATTATCACGCCTATTTGACATAGGGCAAGGAAGGTTAGAAATAGCGTGATGCAGGTCATTAGGAATGCGGACACGGGTGGAAAGCTGCCTAGGAGAATGAATGCTGTCGCAAACATCGGTATTACTCCAAATAATGTGCCGACAATGGCTTGAGAAATGGATGAGGAAAGCATGTAAACGTATCTCGAGACTGGTGAAGCGAACGTGTACTCGATCTGCCCCCTGGTTAGCTCATCCTTTATCTCCCAGGCTCCCCAGGTTGCAGCACCCTGATAGTTTTGGAAAGCAACTCCAATTAGGAGGAATACGGCGTAGTTCGAGCTTCCAATCTCGCCGAGCTTCGAAGGATCTATTACGAACCCAAATATCATGAGACCAAGGCCCCATATGAAGCTCATTATCAACTCCACGGTGAAATTCAGCTTATAGCGCGTTATCTCCCTTATTCTTCTCCATACGGTCATTCTAATCATTGTTAGAATGTTGCTCATCTTTCCTCACCCTCAACCATTATCTTAAAGGCTTCTTCAAGCGTTAAGCTCTCTATCCTTATTGCAGGCCTGTGCCCACTGTTTTTCAGAATGTTCACCACCGCCGGCAGGGTTGCGTAAGCATCTTTACAGTAAATCCTCAGGTCAGAGTTCTCCAGTTGAACACCTATAACTCCCTCGAGACAAGCCAACTTGTTCCTAATATCCTCGTGAACGTTGTTCCCGTTTATCTGAATGACCTCGGTTCTGGTTACGGATTCCCTCATTTCCTCCGGAGTACCGTCGAAAATGATCTTACCCTTGTTCATCATGACTACCCTGTCTCCTATCTCTTCCGCCTCCCTCATGTTGTGCGTGGTCACAATTATGGCGGCTCCTCTCGCCTTAGCGTAATCCTTCAAGTATTTTCTAACTTTGGAGGCGGTAAGCGGGTCAAGGGATTTAGAAGGCTCGTCCATGAACACGATCCTCGGCTGGGTGATTAAAGACCTCATTATTACGAAAGTCTGCTTCTGGCCTCCTGAAAGCGCGATGAAATACTGGTCTAGACAATCTTTGAAATCGAATTCTCTAGCCATTTCCTCAATCCTTTCGTTGGCTTCAGGCTTGCGTAACCCGTGGAAAGCAGTAGCGAAGAAAATCAGGTTCTCCCTAGCCGTCAACCTGAAGAAAGCGGATCTCTCGCTATCCTGTCCCGCGTAGCCAATTATTCTCCTAACCTTATCGGCTTGAGAAACCACGTCGTAGCCAGCGACCCATGCTTGTCCCTCATCAGGGAACAGGAGGGTGCTCAGGATCTTTACCAACGTAGTCTTGCCCGCCCCATTGGGACCTAGAAGACAGACTATTTCGCCCTCCTTAACGCTGAAGCTGACGCCTTGAAGCGCAGCCGTCTGCTTTCCTCCCGATCTATAGGTCTTTCTAAGACCCGTAGCCTGAACAAGGGTTTCCTGAGCCGGTTTTTTCACAATAACCGTCTTCAGCGTGAAACTGGTTCCGACATTCATGTTTCCATCACCAGGCGTGTTGGAAACATATTTAAAAATGGCTCACTAAATGTGAATTCTGGATGTAATCGCCTGAAGAGAGTTGACGCCTGTCTTCCACGGTTTTTTCTGGGCATTTCAGTTAACGCCGTGCTCGAAACGCTTTTAAGATTTTTGCAACTTTTTGCTCAAGTATTTGCCCATCTGGTTTTTCTGTGAAAATGATGCTGGCGAAACGGCTATGTTACTAGCCCGGCTCCGGTTCTAAAACATTTGTCTCTCTTCTATGAGTGTTAACTCCTCATCCTTTTTAACCACTACGAATAGCGCCCCCAGGGCGGTAAACAGGGATAATGCTCCAGTGCATCTTGTCAGACCCGTTAGGTCAACCGTCTGAGTCACTGTTTTAAATACGTAAGTAATGGGCTCGCTTTCCACCAGCCGGTAGAGCTGCCCATATAGGACTACACTTACTACGCGCGTCGTCAAACTCCCCTCGCCGCGGCTTAGGAACCCTTCGGAATCATATGTTCCACTGAAATAATGTATCGTCGTATTCACGTTGACGATGTTTACCGACGACCCTATTATTATTCTTACCGGGAGCTTGGTGCTCCAGCTGCTTAAAACTATCTCCCTGTTAGAATTGGCCTCGTTATAGAGCAATCCTGCCGCGTTCAATCTGCTTAACAATATTTTCGTAGTGTCGAGAGACACGCTAGAGATCTGAGACTCTAGATCGGGCAACTGTATACCTACATAGTCAATATAGGGAACCTCTTCGCAAGTATATTGAATTGTTGTCGACTTAATAGTGCCTTGAACCGCTAATCCTGATGAAGCATAGGCTGCTCCAGCTGAAAGCAGGCCTATGAGTATGGTTGCAGTGATCTTAGAGGAAAAGCCTAAGCCCCTCGTTTTCAAGTTGATGGGCGTCAAGTAGGGGAGAAGACTGTATGCTCGCATTATCTTAAGCCTTACAATCTTTTCTTTGTCGACGAGCAACGGGAGTAACGCGATTCCCGCTACGAATCCTCCTGCGTGAGCGAATACTGCTGTGCTTCCAGCAGTCCCAGTGAAGCCGTAGATCACCTGCATTGCGAACCAGAATATAATGTAGTAGGACGCCTTCAACCTGAAAAACATCGGGAATATTATGAAGCTCCAGCCTACTAGCAGATACGTTCCAGGGTAGAGTATGAGATATGCTCCTAGGATTCCGCTGATAGCTCCAGAGGCGCCGATGGCGGGAACAGTGTAGGCTGCAAACCCTCCTATAAAGCTGAACGCGGTGTGAAATATGGAGGCGAAGACTCCTGCTGCCAAGTATAGGAGTAGAAACCTCGACTTGCCCAAGATGCTTTCAACAGCCCTGCCGAAAACATAGAGGAAATACATGTTGAAGAGTATGTGGAATAAATCCGCGTGGAGAAAAATGGATATGAAAACCCTATACCACTGGGAAGGGTTTTCTACAAGCGAGGGGATGAACCCGCATAGGCTCACCCAGTAGTCACTAGCCTCTATGAAAAAGTTCTCGTAAGAAGCTAAGGCGTATATTAGAACGTTAACCAGTATTATGATTATCGTGGCCCTCGGCCTAGCTTTAAAAACTGTCGGACTACCCATAGGTATACCTAGGCTTCTCCTAAACCCGCCATTAGCCATTTTCCTACTCGTACCTTAACGCCTCAACCGGTTTAAGTTTTGAGGCTCTCCAAGCAGGGTATAGCGCGAAAACCATGGTGACCGCCAAGCCGAAGACGATGGCTCCAAGCATAACAGTGAGGGTTAAAACCGGTGTTATGGCGATGCCGTTTGATACAATCGCCTGGTTTCCTTGGCGTAAGCCGCCTGCACCACCTGATGAGCTGAATATTCTTACAACTATTTGTGCTAAGCTCCATCCTGCTCCAATGCCGATTAGAGTGCCTAGGAAACCTATTATGGCTGCCTCACATAGGAATATCAGTAGTACTTGACGGTTCTTCATGCCCAAGGCTTTTAGAATACCTATCTCCCTCGTACGCTCCATTACAGACACGAACATAATGTTCATTATACCTATCCCTGCCACTAGGAGCGAGATTGCTGCGATTCCCGCTAGGAAGAGTTCTATCGTTGAGAAGACGCTTGAAATTATGTTTAGCACGGCTGTTGAAGAAGTCACCGTGACCCCGTCTCCTAAAGCTTCCCTTATGGCTTTCGCAGTACTGTCAATCATGGCTTTATCATCACTTTTCAATTTAACGATTATCATCTCGCATGTTTCAGTTCTAAAGAAGCTTTGGGCTTTTGAAATCGGAATGTATACTCTGCTGTCTGAGGGGCCGCCTATCGTGAAACCCCCAATCTCTCGGAGAACAGCCACTACTCTGCCCGCGTATGTTTCGTTTCTAAGTGGGCGTGCAGTCGTGTTAGTCCAAATTATCTCAAGAGTGTCGCCAGTCGTGCAGAAGAGTGTCCCGTTATTCCAAGGGTCGCTCACCTGTTTCCCCACGATGATAGCATCGTCTTCAGTATTTAACGGGATTTTCCCGTCCTCAGCTACGAACGTGCTGCTGTAAATCTCCCTGTAGGCAGCGAAGTCGACGCCGATTAGTGTTACTCGGCGCGTAAGCCCGTTGGATTTTACGTAACATGTCCTTTGAATCACCGCGATCGAAGCCGTAACGTTGTCTAATTCTCTTATTGTCTCAGCATCTTTAACCAGCAGGTTGAACTCATTGCCGCCGCCCAAGCCTCCTCCCGCGGAAACGATCAGGGTGTCTGTCGCAAAACCCCTCTGAAGCTGAGAGGATATTGCAACTTGAAGCCCCTGAGTTATTGAGAGCAACGCCACTATGGCTGCTATCCCTATTACTACGCCTAGCGTTGTTAAACCGGCTCTAAGCTTCCGCAGTCTTATCGCGCTGAAAGCATACAAAAACATATCGATTATCCTCATTTCAATTCACCGTCTCCCTGACGATCGCGCCGTCAAGCATGTAGACTGTTCGCCTGGCTTCCGCAGCCAGGCGCTGGTCGTGAGTAACCATGACTATCGTCACCCCCTTCTCCTCGTTAAGCTTCTTTACGAGCCGCATTATTTCAAAAGCGTTCTTAGAGTCTATGTTTCCAGTGGGTTCATCCATGAGCAGGAACCTAGGGTTGTTGGCTAGCGCCCTGGCAATCGCGACGCGTTGCTGCTCCCCTCCGCTGAGCTCCGTCGGTTTATGGTCCATCCTGCTGGCTAAACCAACCATCTCCAAGAGTTCCTCAGCACGTTTTCTCCTCACATTCTTGTTTAAGCCAGCTATCGCCATAGTTAGTTCAACGTTCTCCTTCGCCGTGAATCTTGGAATAAGGTTGAAGAATTGGAAGACGAAACCTATTTTCATTCTTAAATCCGCGAGCTGATTATCATTCAGGGTTGACACGTTAGTGTTTTCGATGAAAAGCCTTCCACCAGTCGGCTTGTCTAAGGCTCCTAACAGGTTTAGGAGAGTCGACTTCCCACTCCCCGAAGGCCCCAGTACTGAAAGAAACTCACCCTCCTCCACTTCAAGGTTTACGCCACGAAGAGCCTCAACAGGAATCTTGCCCTGCATGTAGGTTTTTCTCAGGTCAACAGTTTTAATAATGGTCTTAGCCATTTTTCAGTTCTCTCCTACTTGGATAGATACCTCCAGGAAAGCACTATTCCTATTGAAGAAAGCACGGCGGCGAAGAAACCTAGGTAGATAAAGTCGGTGATGAGCTTGGAAGAGTCTAAAGCCAGGATCGTCAATTGTCTTAAAGCGTCTGTCAGATAGCTAAGCGGGTTCACATAAGCTACTGCCTGCAGCCAGTCTGGCATTAGAGTGATTGGGAACAAAGTGTTGCTTGCAAACATCAGCGGCATAGTGATTAAGCTTATGAATTGCATTGGCCTCTCCAACTTAGTGGATCTTAGAGAGAATGCTAGAAAAACAGATGAAAGCCCGACGCTGAGCAGGAATATTGCAGCGTAAACGCCAAGTATGTTAAGAAGCGTGAAGCTTGGGCTCAACTGCAACCCGAATATTGTCGCGAGAGTCAGGATTATCGTGGCCTGAAGCATCGCCCTCAGGGTCGCGTTAAGAACCTTTGAAAAGATTATCGCTCCACGCGGCACGGGTGTGCTCAAAACTTTATCTAGGAACCCTAGACGCCTGTCCCAAACTATAGACATTCCGCTGAACATCGTCGTAGTCATGACTATCATGGAGATCATGCCGATGGACATGTAGCTGAAGTAATCCGTGACGCCGAAAACATTCCTCATAACGTTCGAGCCAATATCTGAAACCATCTGCTGGATTATTTGGGAAACCATTGTGCCGCTGACGTATATCACTCCGTTAGCCGGAGGAATCACGTAGTTTCCAGGTATCGGGATTTTCTCCGGAACCTCTATGTTGCCCAGGTTGCTTGCTGAAAACATTGCGCCCAGGTTCATCGACTTCCCTAGAAGCCCCATCCAGATTAAAGGCTGGATTACGAGCATTAGAAGCATTACGGGGTCGTTTAACCATTTTTTAAGCTCCCTGACGGTTAAAGCCCATAGGCTGCGGAGAAGGCTCGGATGATACTCGTTTGCCCTGCTCATCTCGCCCTCGCCCTCCTGATCGTCATCCTCTGGCTTCGAAAAGACTCTTTAGACTCCTCCGTGTCACGCATAGACCTGCCAGTGTACTCTAGGTAAACATCGTTTAAAGTGGGCTCTGTAAGCGAAAGCCTTGTCACAGTGTAACCGTTCCTTCTGAGAGCCTCGATTACCAGCGGAGCCGTCACCTCCCCGGATTCCACCTTAATCCTATAGGAGCCGTTCTCGTTTCTAACCTCCTTAACGTTTTCAACGCCGCGGATTAATTCACTAATGTCAGCATCCTCCTTTATGCTTATCGTTATGATGTCGCCGCCTAAACTATGCTTCAATTCTTCAGGATCTCCGGTTACGATGATTTTCCCGTAGTCGATTATTGCTATGCGGTCGCACAGGGTGTCAGCCTCCTCCAAATAATGCGTCGTCATGAAAATAGTCATATCGTATTCCTCTCTCAACCGCATAATGTAGTTCCATGTTGCAGCCCTGGTTTGGACGTCTAAACCGAGTGTCGGCTCATCTAGGAAAAGAACCCTCGGCCTGTTTATCAGCCCGCATGCGAGCTCGAGCCTCCGCCTCATCCCTCCAGAATAGGTTTCAACCTTCTTGTCTTTGAAGCCGGTGAGCTCAACGAGCTCCAGCAGTTCAACAGCCCTTTTCTTCGAGACTTCGCGTGGAATGCCGTACAGGTCTGCGCATAGAATTATGTTCTCGTAGCCTGTTAAATCCTCGTCTGCCGTGTACTCTTGTGGAACAACACCTATGACTTTTCTAACCTCGTTAGCCTGCTTCACAACGTCATATCCCAGAACGGATGCTGTGCCTTCAGTTGGCCTTAAAACAGTTATAAGCATGTTTATGGTGGTTGTCTTGCCAGCGCCATTAGGACCGAGAAAACCAAAGATTTCACCGTGCTTAACACTGAAGCTCACATGGTCGACTGCAACCAGGTTCCTGTTGAAAACCTTAGTAAGCCCTCTAGCCACTATGACTTCCTCAGACATTCTGAACCTACTCCCTGATCTTCCTGTTTAGTTCCTCTATTTTCTCAGCGGCTTCCTCAAGCGCCCTACCTGCTTCTGCAATATCCTCCTTAGTCGCCTTGTCTCTTGAAAGAATCATGAAATCTCTGAAGGCGGTGAAAAGACGTTTAATGGGCTCTTGGAACTCTCCAAGCCTATCCTCTGGAAACCTTCTGGCGAAAGGAGGAGGTGGGATCAGAAGAGGGAAAGAAGCCATTCTTTCAACAAGCCTCTCCCTTATCTTACTCTTCTCCTCAAGGAGCCTCTTGCCCTTGTCGGTCAACTCGTAACGTTTAACCCCGTTCTCATCCCTTGGAAGAGCCTTTATGAATTCTTTTTCCTGTAGCCATGTGAGCAGGGGGTAGATTGAGCCTGGACTTGGCCTCCAAGCTCCATGGGTCTCCTCCTCAATCCTATCCATTATTTCAGAGCCGGACATAGGCTTCTCGCTCAGCTTTTCTAGAACTAGGTATCTGAGAAGGCCCTTAGGTGCGTAAGCCATGTGCCTCATCCAGTGTCTAAACATGTCGCTGTCGATATCGATGACGATATATAAACCTTTCCCTACTTCCCATAGTTCAGTCCAGGTTTCTTATGCTGCCTAGCGCGGTAGAGAAAAACTGGAAGCTGGAGCGTGCGCTCCAGAACGAAATTCCGCAACATGATATTTTCGTCCCAGAGGGCTTACTGGGAGCTTACCCTATAAATATGCTTTGAGCGCGTTCTGTCGGACAACGGTTAAAGATATAAACCCTTGAAACAAACGAGTCATCATGCTGGTTAAGATACCTTTCGGCAAAGGTTTTGAAGAATGTGAGGTTGAGGATTATAGGATTCAGGCTCATCTCACGCCGTCTTGGCCTAAGCCTACCAACCCTGATTTTTGCGTTGAAAAAGCCTTGTCGAATCCAATAGGATCTGAAAGCCTTGATAAGCTTGCTGAGAAAGCAAGCAGGATAGTAATTATTAGTAGTGATAACACTAGGCCCGTCCCGAGTAAAACTACTCTCCCAAGGCTTGTCGCAAAAATGAAGAAGGCGTCACCAAAGGCTTCTGTACGATTACTAGTTGCTACCGGGCTACACGAATGGTCTCCCAGCGGGAGCGAGTTGAAAGAGAAGTTTGGCGAGGCGCTGGACTATTTAGAGGAGGTTGTTATTCACTCGGCTAAAAACATCGGCTCGCTTGTGAACCTTGGATCACTATCAACCAGCAACATGCTTTACGTGAACACTCTTTTAAAACAGGCTGACCTGGTGGTTGCTGAAGGATATATTGAGGGCCACTTCTTCGCAGGGTTCACCGGTGGGCCCAAGAGCATTCTCCCCGGTATCTCAGGGGTTGAAACGATCATGAACAATCATTCTCCAAGGAATATTGACCATCCGAACGCTAGGTGCGGGGTGGCTGACGGAAACCCGATATACGAGGAGATGCAGGAGGCAGCACGCTTGGCAAAGCTCCGTTTCATTCTGAACGTCGTTCTAGACGGGAGTAAGAGGATTCTTTCAGCCTTCGCGGGCAACCCGGTTGAAGCCCATAGAAGTGGGCGTTTTTTCACTCTGAAGTGCTGCGGTGTTAAACCAGTTCCAGGAGACATAGTGGTAACTTCTAACGGGGGCTATCCTTTGGACAGAAACCTCTACCAGCTTGTTAAAGGAATTTCAAACGGTGCTCTAACAGCTAGGGAGGGCGGCGTCATAGTGGCGTGCGGCGAATGCGTCGACGGCGTTGGGCATCAAGGTTTCTACGAGATGCTTGCCTCCTCAAGCAGCCCGGGAGAGTTCCTAAGGAGGCTGAGGGCTGGCGAAATATGGAGGGAGGCGCAGTGGGAGGCCCAAGTTTTGGCGAAAGTCTTGGAGAGGTTTCGCGTGGTAGTTGTTTCAAGAGGCGTGGATTCTAAGACTGTTGAATCCATGCACATGACGCATGCGAAAAGCCTGAAGGAAGGCTTAGAAATAGCTTCAAGCCTTAAGCCCCATGGGAGGATAACCCTTCTCCCCGACGGTCCTTCAGCAATACCTCTTCCATAGCGAAACTCGGCAGTTCTATCTGGCGCACTAATATGAGGCATCTTCGGCTATCGAACTTTGCAAGCATGCAGTTGGTGCAGTGTACCTACTGAGAGTCGCAAGGCGGTGAGGATAGCATGTCTGAAATTAATCTGCCTTTAATTTAAACCTGAATCATGGTCCTCTGCGAATACGTTGATTGCTCTAGGGAGGCACGCGTGAGAAGAGTTAATGAGGCGAGAGAAAAGTCTTCGTCAATACCCGGCCTTAAAGTTTTAATATTAGCGTGCGCTAAAGAGTTCTATTGGTTGACTATTTGGCCTTTGCCAATAACTCTTTCCAGAACTTCTTGCGCTCCTTACTATCCCCATACAATTTGCGTGCGGCAAGAATCGCCTCAACTCTTTTCTTTATCTCTTCAAACTTCTGTTCCTCATTCAAGCCTTTTGAATCGAAGGATGAGTTAAGGTAGGTTTTATAATTCATATGCGATATGACTAGTATGATCTCAATGCCGAACTTCTCGCTTATCCTCTTCGCCACCTCATCGGACCACATTAAATCTATAACAAGGTCTCTGTATAGTCTCTTTTTGAGATACTTGTCCCAATTCTTCCTGTTTAGAAGATCATTAAATATTTCATCCTCTTTTTCATGCATCCTAGCAAAAAGTCTTCTCTTCTCTTCCCCCTCCGCCCCCTTGATTCTAGGACCGTAAATTTTCCATAATATTTCACTCAGCCAGTCATCTATCCAACATAGTGGATAAGATACTATCCACACCTTTCCATCTACATCCTCCTTGATGCAACTGCAACTCTCAGGCCATTCTGTCTCTACAGACCATTTGGTGTGCTTACCCTCTATAGTGGAGGGTAGCAGATTTGGATTTGTTTCTATTTCATATGGCTCAAAGTACCTCTCGTTCTTATACCTTTCATTAAGGTAATTCTTCAATCTCTCAGGAAAGCTTTGACTCACCTCGTCATCCCTTCTTATTCATTATATCCTCTTTTTTAGCCACCTCTATAAATGGATTATCAAGGTCCCCAACCTTAGCTGGTAAAGGCAGATCTTCAACTATAAGCCCTGGCTCAAATGCAAGGGTAATTGATATTCCATATAGAGTGTTCTTATATTCTTCTTTTACAAAGTATTTCTCGCGAAAAGCTTTTTCTGCCTCTTCTATTCGGCCTCTGAAATTCTCCACATCCTCTATTTGGGTTGTGCTCTTAATCTCGCCTATTGCAATCACGCCTTTTTCTTCAATGGTCATTCCATTTATGATTATCTTCTTTTTGGCATATATAGCGAAATCCGGCTCTTCCTCTCCCTTTCTTCCCATCCATTCTAGTTCCATAGCATCTTTGGGAATCCCGGTTACCTCGAAGACTTTAGTGAGAATGACATCTTCATATCTCTTCTGCGTTATTAATTGTCCAACATCTCCTATTATAGACTTACTTCCAGGATTGCTAAGATCTAATTTCATTAGCTCGAAGGCCTTCATACGTAGATAATCATTTAGAACATCTTCATAAGAGATTATGCACACTGATACCACATCCTTCGCCCCGGGAGATACAGCGACACTTAATTGCTTACTTCCACAATAGGCAACCTTGTCATTATCGAAATTCACAAGCACCACAAGCCTCCTATCGTTACTTACATCATCCCCTATCCTGTTCTTTAACTCCTGAAGGGCGTCGTAGCCGAGCTTCTCGAAGAGCCTGTCGCTTAATCCAATATGCTCTTGGCCCTCGAGCTTTTCATTAAGCTCTATTATCATCTTTCCCTTTTCGAAACTGAGAGGCCCTGACTTTATTGTATATTTTCCTATAACCCCACCCGCGTATTTGATGGTTATCAGCCCATCTTCATTTACTCTAATACTGTCAATGGAATACGTGTGTCCGTCTATCCGAATCTTCACATCGCGATCCTTTTCGTGAAAAATTAACTCAAGAGGTGAGCCCACTGTGTTCTTGGCACCTGTACTTACTCTCACATAAACCTTTCCATCCTCACATCCTATATTCTTTATTTCATTAATTGGGATTGTCTTCTCCTCCAAACGTATTTCATTTTTGTAGAGATTGAGTGTTACCTTCTTATCGGCTATTACAAATTCGATCGGAAAATAAAATTCCAGCTTTAATTCGTAAATCTCAAGATTGGCAATCTCCTTCCCTACTGCTTCACCCAAGTAATTAGTTGGTACCCAGATTTTATCCGTCTCCGCCTTTTTGACAAGGAATGTAAATTCCACCGGCTCGCTTTCACCGTTTAACCATAGCTTTGCTTTGTAGAGTCCTTCGCCTATTCTATTTCCAAGGCTTATTTCCCCCTCCTTGCCTATTACCTTAGTAGTTGGCTTCAGATTATAATACTTCAGATTCTTTGTCTCATCGATGAGGTGAGCTAACATCCTAGGATCA
>JBNAVT010000003.1:1365-95046 GCA_049700215.1 Thermoproteota archaeon | reverse complement strand
CTGTTAATGCTTAGACTGGGCGTCACGGATATTCGCGTCCTGTACCAGAACGATTTAGGCTGGCTTAGGAGGGTTAAGCCATGCCCGTGGTAGAGGTTTACACGGAGGCTGAGCAGGTTCATAGGGTGTAGCGTGCTGCAAATCTTGTTTCCATTTTTAATCGGCTAAATACGATTGCCAAAATCCAGGGCCGAGGAACTAGTAACTTCTTATCGTGTTAAATCAGCGCGCCACGAGATCTTTAAACATTATAGCAAAAAGGCATGAAGGAAAACAGTTTATAAAAACTGTGAAAAACTGGGGAGTCTAACCCCACGCGCTGACTCCAGGGTTCGTAGAGTGGACGCGAGCCTGTCTTTCCGCATATTATAATGTTTTCTTGGAGGATTCTGGAATGTTGGCATGCTAAAGGGTGTGGGCTCAGGTCTGTATTACTTGTTTTGGGTGAAAAACTTTTATTCCAAAACTTTTTCTTATGGCTTCTGCTTTCTCCAGTATTTCCTCATCTCCAGTGACGAATGAGCCTACGCCGTATGTTTTTCTCAATATCCGTGCATACGAAAGGTGGAGCATATCCAGTGTCCTAAGACTCAGATTCTCGGCTAATCTGGTTGCTATATAGTACTCCAAGCCTATTCTGCACGCCTGTAGGGCCAAATCCTTTTTCACGTAATAGCTTCTAGACAACAGTTTAAGCTTGCAGTCTCTAATTATGAATGTTATGAGCGTATCTAAAAGTGGTTCAACTT
The DNA here is from genome assembly GCA_049700215.1 of Thermoproteota archaeon. GTDB lineage: Archaea > Thermoproteota > EX4484-205 > EX4484-205 > JAAOZP01 > JAAOZP01. The sequence goes on along the minus strand of JBNAVT010000003.1, from coordinate 94,297 downwards.
GCATCGGTATATCGAGCTCACTTCTCGCTCTCGATAAAACGCAATATAGCTCGGCAAGCGTAACTGGAGATGCCACGAAAACGAAGTTACTTTTGAAAAATGCATCAGAGTCCCTGTATAAGCTATCCGATGGTTTATACCTCGCTATGATAAGACTAGTGTCAACATAATAGCTTTGAGTGTTCAACTTACCCTTATTCTCCCCTTCCTTCTCTAATGAGCTCTACTGCACTCTTCTTCGATTTAATGGTGAAAGGCATTAACCCTTTTTTCCTCCTTTCCTCTAGAGTTTCCAAAAGTTCTGTTGAAGCATTGGCTTCGCCCAGTAAGAATTCTTCTCCTTCAACTTCGAGGGTTAGTAGTTCTTCGATTAAACTTTTAAGAGTAATCCCCCTCTTAACTGCAAGCAGTTTCACTTTTTTCCAAAGCTCAGGATCGATTTTTAGAGAAGTGATTTTCTCGCCCATGATAAAACTAGCTTTAAAGTAATATTTAAACTTTGTTTTAATTTAAGGGATTGCCTGAAACATGAAATCAGAAGCTAAGACGAAGCGGTATTGCACGCCGAGATGGTAAAGAGAAGCACCGCACCGGTTGATCCTGCGATTCTACCGGCGTGCGCATTCAGCGATATGAAAAAATAAACTTGCCTCCTGGGACTAGAGTCAGGGTGGGTATGGAATTTATCATTCATAGCTAAAACTTAATAATCCAGTTATCTCCATGGAAAAATGGTTAAGCTATGCCCGTGATAGACGTCTACCCTGAGAGGCTGAGCAGGTTCCTAGGCATTGACGTTGGGCTGAAGCAGCTTGTCGACGACCTGCCGTGGCTTGCAACGGATATTGAGGACGTTGGCGAAGAGTCTGTCAAGATAGAGTATAATCCTAACAGGCCGGACTTCTCTAGCCACGCGGGCATCGCTAGGGCGTACGCGGGTTTTCTTGAAATCGGGCTGGGCTATCCTGAAGCGGTTTCCTCAAGCCCGAGGATAGTTTTCCACTTTGACGGTAGGCTGAGGGGGATCAGGGATGTCCTGTGCTCCGCTGTAGTGAGGAACATTAGGCTTAGCGAGGAGGATTTGAAGGAGGTGATTAATGTTCAAGAAGTCCTTCACCAGGGGATTGGTAGGAATAGGCGTAAGGTCTCCATCGGGATACACGACTTGGATAGGATTAAGCCCCCCGTCTACTACGTGGCTGCAGACCCAGACGGGGTGTCGTTCAAGCCGCTTGGAATCGATAGGAGGATGACTCTGAACGAGGTTTTAAAATGGGTTGACAAGGGCTTAGAGTATGGCCATATTATTAAAGGGTTTGACAAGTATCCTGTGATAGTGGATTCAACCGGGGAGGTTTTATCCTTCCCGCCGATAATAAACTCTGAGCTCACTCGCTTAACCCCCGAGACCAGAAACCTCTTCATAGACGTAACCGCCCTAGACGAGTATTATGCTTCAAGAGCCCTGAACATACTCCTATACTTGTTTAAAGACATGGGTGGGAGCATTGAAGCAGTGAAGATAGTCTATGACGACGGATCTGAGAAAACCTATCCTGATTTCAAGCCCAGGATCATGAGTGTTGAAGCACAGTATATCAATTCCCTCCTCGGGGAAAACTTGAGCAACGCTGAGATCTACAGGAGCTTCTTGAAATGCAGGTTCTCAGTGGTGAACGATGGGGGCAGGTTTAGAGTCGGTGTTCCCCCCTACAGGGTAGACATAATGCATAACGTCGACCTTGTTGAGGAGGTCGCTATAGGGTATGGCCTGTGGAGGCTGACCCCGACTTACCCCGCGGCTTCCACAATAGGCTTGAAGCATCCTGAGACTATTGTTCAGGACAGGGCTAGGCTACTCATGATAGGGCTTGGCTACACTGAAGTCTTCAATTTCCTGATTACCAACGAGGATCAGAGCTACCGCATGGTTAGGAGGCCTGTTGCCGAGAGGGCTAGGCTTGCAAACTCCTCCAGCGTTGAGCTCACAATGCTCAGGGACTCCCTCCTACCGGGGTTGATAAGGAATCTCTCTTACAATAAGCATGAAAAGTATCCTCAGAGAATCTTCGAAACAGGCCCTGTTATAAGAGTGTCTGAAAACGGGTTTGTAGACACACAGGTTTCGCTGGCAGGGGTTTCAGCCCACTCTTCAGCCTCATTCTCGGAAGCCAAGTCCGTTGTGCTGAGCCTGCTGAGCAACCTATGTGTTGAGCCAGTCTCGTTCGAGAAGGGGGAGGACTCCTTGTTCACGCCGGGCAGGGTTGCGAAAATCGTTTTTAACAATGGCCAGCTAGGGGTTCTGGGCGAGGTTCATCCAGAAGTATTGGAGTTGAACGGTTTAGAGAATCCCGTAGCCGGTTTCGAGGTTGATTTAACCCATCTCGTGAAGAAGTATTCTAAATCCTGAAGCCTGCTTCACCCGCTAGCTTCCTGAACTCCTCCTCAGTCAAATAGTATTTCCTGTCAACCTGGAGCAGGCTGCTCCTAACGAGTTCAACCAGCTTCTTGAGCCTCGGGTCTTCCTCGTCAACATCCTGGTTGATAAGCTCCCTGAGCTTTAAAACTATTCCATGCTTCCCAGTTCTCCTTCCAATTATGATCTTCCTCGTCTGCCCAACCAGCTCCGGTGGGAAGACTTCGTAGATCGCCGGGGCGATTCTTATTCCCTGAAGGTGAATACCCGACTCGTGGGCGAACGCTGAGTCTCCAACTATCGCCTTATTCGTTGGAAGATGGTAGTTTAACGCTGTGGCTATGAAGTTAGCTGTTTCTCTCAGCAGGGATAGATTCCATTTTTCAAGACCATGGTGAATATACAGGTTTAGTATTATTTTCTCCGTCTCAGCGTTGCCAGACCTCTCTCCTATGCCTAGGAATGTTGTGCTGACGTAGAACTTTTCATACAGCCCCGAGGCTGCCCTTACAGCTGCCATAGTGTTCTCAACAGCGTTTCCCAGGTCGTCGTGAGCATGTATCTCCAGGCTCTTCACTCTAGTCTCTTTCTTCAGACGCCTTATCTTCTCAGGTATCCCGTTTGGAAGAGGATGATCTGGGAGAGAGCACCCCACGCCCACAGTGTCGCATATTCTGTAGACTTCTGCACCAGCCTCTGCGACAGCGTTTACGAACTTCCTCTCGAAATCCCAGTCTGCCCTAGTGCTATCCTCCCCGTGCACGAAAACCTTTAAACCATGGTCTACAGCGTATTCGACAGCTTCAACCACCCTCTGCACAAGACTGTGAACACTCTCCCCGGGCCATTTGGCGAAATGATAGTATGACACAGGGTGGCTTATCCCTATCTGACTCAAATCGAGCTTGAGAATCTCGTCTATGTCATGCTTGTCAGCCCTGCTCCATCCTGCGAGTATTCCCCCGAGTCCATTATCTATCATTATTCTTATCGCATCCCTATCGGTCGGGGTATAAGTCATAACCTCTATTCTTTCAACACCGATCTCGTAGAGCAGTCTACCTATCTCCGCGAGATCCTCTGGGGCAGGTGTTGCCAAGCCAGCCATCTGTAGCCCTTCTCTCAGCGTAGTATCATCTATAGTCACGTCGACGTCGAGCCTTCTGGAGGGGTAGAGTATTTCCTTCAGCCTCCTCCAAGCATCCTGGTCGTGTTTCTGCTTGCTCAGCCGGAGGAGCGTTTCAACAGCCCTCCTTCTTTCCTCCTCGTTTTCAGCGAAATCTTTTCCGCTAATCATTCAGAGGCGTAGCCTAAGCCTTTACGCTTAAAAACGTTTTCCTAAGGCTAGGCGAGAAGATGCTTAATCAATACTGTCCGGAATAACTTTATTAGGCGGGCTGATGCTTTCCTAACAGATGGTTAGGGTTAAAGTGACTTTCATAGGCAGCGTTGAGGTTGAGGGAGAGCCCGGTGTAAGAGTGGATTTCACGTCGATAGCTCCATCCGGCGTTTTCGACAAGTCTTCCGAGGATGTTCTGTACGCGCAGGAGATGGTTAGAGGTGTTTTAAGCAGTCTCCAGCAAGCTGGGCTAATGCCGAGGCACGGAAGCCCACGGCTGATCGTCTACCTTACGGAGAGCGAGTACAGGGCTCTCGGGAGTCCCCAGATAAACCAGATATATGACTTAGTGTTCGACAAGGGCATAAGGCTTGAAAAAGTATCCAAGGAATCTGGAGCAGTCACCTAGGTTTCCAAGGGCTCGCTTTCGCTTTCCTTCATAAGGTCGGGCAGCTTCTCAAGTATCGCCATGGCTTCCTTCAGGCTTTCATACTCGTTCTTACTCTCCTCCATAGCGTAGTTCAGGGCGGTAGCTATCTTATTATACCTCTCATCTGCGATCTCCTGCGCGGAATACCTGATCTCGTTGTTAGCTATAAGCTTCTCAATAACGTCTATCTGCTGCTGAACCTCCTTCATCCTGTTTTCAAGCTTCTCCATGACTGTCTGCTTCTTCGCCTCGATTGACCTCACGTAGTTTTCAAATTCCTTCTGCAGGAAATCTGCTGTTTTGTCGGATATTTTCCCCGTTTCCTTCATTGTTTTCAAAGTTTGTAGTTTTTTACGGTAAATATTTACCGTCTTCACCGCTTCTTCAAAGTCCGACTCCCAACTGAACATACGCCCTTTATTATCCAACTAATCCTATTTAACTTTTTCCAATAGTTGTCAAACATGCTTGGCAAACTATCATGAGGCGTCTTAGCCCTGGTTTTCAACGTAAACAGTTATTAAAAGGCACCGCATCCAGTCTATAAGCCTGAGGACGAGCAGGGTTGCCGGCGGTCTGGCTGCCATATGGGTCGACGAGCATAAGTATTAGGGTTGACCCTGAGGATTTAGCTTGGGTAGTGTCCAGAGAGCTGGCAACCGACTATTCTATGCTGCTTTCAGCTTTGAAGAATAGCCTGAAGGACTCGGCTAGGGGCGAGGCTGCTCTACTGGTGGATCCCACGCTCCCCGCCGTTTTAAAGAACGGCCTCCAGGGGTACTCTAGAGAGTTGTTGAGCTTCGACTTGTTAAGCCCTGTTTCAACCATGGAGAATTCGATAAGGTCAGCCTGCCTAGTGAGCTGTCCACACCCGGATCCTCTAATTGGTTTCAGAGGTTTGGGTGAAAATCTCTTCCCGTTCTACCCTGAGATTTGGAGGAGGTTTACAAGAGGTTTTTTGGAAGCAGTTGACTCCGGGGGTAAAATTGATTTAAAACCATATTTAAACGAGCTTTCCGACAATGTTGACTTGAAGGTGGTTATGCTTATTCCGCTAGCCAGTGGCCCTAAGGTTCTTTCGTTAAGCCCTGTTGAGGCATACGAGGCTTTAATCAGTCTTCAGCCTATGTTCGTGGCGTCGACTCGAACCCCAATCCAGATTCTCATAGTTTCAGCGGGCGGGAGCCCCTTCGACGAGTCTTTCAGCAGAGCGATGAGCATAATTCCTAACTGCTTGCAGGGTGTAGAATGCGACAGGGTTGTGCTAGCTATTGAAGGGTTGAAAGGCTTAGGATTGTCTCCAGACCTCGTTGCTGAGAATGCTGGGCCGGATTCGCCTCTAATAGTCAAGTATACTGGTTTCTGCAGGAGGCTTTTAAACGGTAAGATTGTTCACGTTGTTTCAGCAATACCTGAATCCCTTCTTAGAACTCTCCTGGAATGCAGGGCTCATGATTCTCTCGTTGACGCCTACAAGGCTTCCAGACTATTCCTAGCGAAGGGCTCGAAAACAGGTGTCGTGACCCACGCCTCCTTCACTATTTTGCGATTCGAAAGCACTGAAAACATGCTTGAAGAGGAAGCATAATAGTTTTAAAGAGGTAACTGGGCTCGGAAGACACGGAAAAATGGTTGCCGCCTTGACTGACGAGGTGGTCATTAAGTATGCGGAGCCAGAGCATCTCCCGAGCGTTATAGAGATAAACAGGCTGGAGCTTCCTGAAAACTACCCGCCCTCCTTCTTCATGGATCTTCTTGAAAGGTTTCCAAACTATTTCCTGGTGGCGATTCTGGCTAAAACCGGGGAGGTCGTCGGATATGTTATGTGCAGGATAGAAACAGGCTTTCCCTCGGAAGGCGGTTTCACCATAGTTAGGAAGGGCCACGTGGTAAGTCTGGCCGTTAAAAAACAGTTTCACGGAAAGAGGATTGGAAAAACCCTTATGACTTCCGTGCTGAGCGAGATGATTCGCAACTCTATCGACGAGAGCTTCCTTGAGGTGAGGGTTAACAACGAGAAGGCGATTAGGCTTTACAAGGCGCTCGGTTACCGTGTTGTTCGAGAGATACCCCATTACTATCTGGACGGGACATCCGGGTTGCTCATGGTTAAGAAACTCCATTAAAGCATGACGGCTGAGTCGTAAACGTTAAAAAACATGAATGATGGGTGTGTTGCTTGTTTTCCTCTAAGCCTTGGAAACAGTTATCTCTATTGTTGAGATGAACCTTTGCCTGTTGTCCGGTGTCTGGAATGTCTCAGTGCCTATCTGAACGTTTTTCAGAACCATCTGGTTCCCTAGGAACCTTCTCTTAAGTATCTCAACGACGTCGACAGCCTTCGATATTGCTCTCCCTCTCGCCTTCAGCGTAACCTCGTTCTGCTCAGCTGTCAACTGCATTAATGCAGCAACCGCGTACACTAGTGCAGGCTTCTTGCCGACGAGCACTACGTTAGGAGACGGTCCAGTGGTTTGTGCGCACATGGTTTACTCTTACACCTCCTCCTTGCGTAGGGAGGCTTGGATAGCTGGAATAAAAATCTTTCTGCCAGCCGGTATAACGCCTTAATAATGCTCCAGCCGGTTTCCACGTTAAAAGTGCTTAACTAGCCTAAATAACGACGGTTTAGTCCTCTATTTCTAAGTCGCTTAACGCAACGTAAACATAGCTTCCGTCAGGCATTCTTCTCCCAATTATCAGAGGGAGAATATTTTTCTCAACCTCTTGCGCCGCTATTTCGGCAGCGCTCAGCCTACTGCTCTGTTCAACAGGTATTAACGGGGGGGCTCCCAGTGACAGTTCAAGCGCTCTCAAACCTATTATCCGTGCCTTCTCAAACTTCGTCAGCTTCTTTTTAGAAACCTCGATCCTTTTCTCAATACTGTTTTTTAAAGAGGATATGCTCAAAGTTTAGCAACTTCCGCAGTAAAAGTCATGTCTACTCTTCCGCCCCGCCTTCCTTCCCTTTCGGAGGCTTCATCTTCGCAGCTGTGATTACATCGTCTACTCTCAGGAGGATTATAGCTGTTTCAAGGGCAGCTAGGTACGTTGTCTTCTTAACCCTGTAGGAGTCAAGTATGCTTGTTTCAAAAGCATTCACGATTTTCCCGCTGAAAGCGTCGAAGCCTGTTGTCTTCTCCCCGCTGGCATGCTTAGCCTTAAGATCCGTTAAAACCGCATCGGGGTCTCCTCCTGAATTCGCTACGATCTGCTTCACATACGAGTCGAAGGCCTTGCTCAAGGATTCGAGCGCAATGCCTTCTTTCCCTCCCTTAGCCATCTCGGTTAGTTTACGCGAGAGAAAGACTTCAGCAGCCCCGCCGCCAGGCAGCACGTAAGGCTCCTCGACAAGCGCCCTCTGAACAGCGACACAGTTCTTAATGATCCTCTCCGCCTCGTCAACAATCTTATCGTTCTCTCCCCTCACCAGGATCGTGTGAACCGCCTTATTCGGAACCCTCTCTACGAAAGTCCATTTTTCTCCGCCTATTTTCCGCTCCTCCACGATGCCTGCGAAACCAAGCTTATCCTCAGTCAAGTCTTCCAGGACGCTCACGATCTTCGCCCCGGTGGCGAGTGCAAGCTTCTCCATGTCGGATTTCTTAACCCTCCTCAAGCTCATAATTCCCTTCTTCGCCAAAAGATACTGGGCATAGTCGTCTATGCCCTTTTGGACGAAAACAACGTTAACCCCCAGCTCCGACAGCCTGTTAACAATGTCACTCATCATTTTCTGCTCGGTCTTGAGGAATTCTCTGATCATCCTAGCATCGCTGAATTTAAGCCTCTCATCCGTCTCCGTCTTCTTAACTTCAACCGGCATGTCTAAAAGAGCTATCTTCGCGTTCTCAACCTTCCTAGGCATGTCGGGGTGTACGACCTCCTTGTCCAGTGCAACCCCCTCCACCAGCTGAGTGTCCAGAATCGAACCGCCGCTCTTCTTCTCGGTTTTCAAGAGTTCGTCGAAAACCCTAGTGTTCTCAACACCTTTCTCGATTATTCTTTTAACTGCTTCAACAGCTATGTCGGCAAGCCTCTCCCTCACCGGCATGCTGAGCGATAGGGGTATTGTAGACAATACTGTTCTCCTCAAAACGTCAGGGTTTGCAGGGTCAATCCTGATGGCTAGCTCGCTCTTTAAAGCATCCACCGCCCTTCTAACCCCCTCGCTGTACGCGTCGATTATTACTGAGGGATGTATCCCCATCTTCATCAGGGAGTCCGCCTCCTTAAACATCAAATGAGTTAAGACTACTAGGCTTGTAACCCCGTCTCCAATCTCCTTGTTCTGAGACTTGGCTGCGTCAACAATCAGCTTTGCAGCAGGATGCTCAACCTCCAGCTCGCTCATTATAGTTGCCCCGTCGCCGGTTATCGTGGTGTCGCCGAACGTATCCACAATGATTTTCCTGTAGCCCAAGGGGCCTAGAGCTGTCCTAACTGTTTCGAAAATAACCTCTGACGCGAGAAGATTATAAAGCTGAGCCTCCTTTTCAAAGCTCCTCCTGCTTCCCTCCTTTAGAATTATCGAGGGAATAACTTTTACCTGCGAGGAGCTCATTTTACTCACCGCACTCTACCTCGGAAAAACCCATTTTTAAGCCTTTCTAAACCTGAATGGGCTGAAACAAGCCTTTGAGACGGTGTTCTCCCAATAGTGGTCGGAAGCCCGCTTACCAGCGCCTCCCCCGAGGCTCTTTGAAAAGAGTTCGTTAAACATGCCTCTAGAATCCTAAAAGCCGCTTGAAAAAGCCTTATACTGGACTATCCTATCCATGACCTCCACGAACTCCCTCTCAATATCATGCTTCCTCTTCTCATACTCCTCCTTGCTTACCTTACCCTCTTCAAATTTTTTCTGAAGTTCCTCATACTCTTTCTCAAGCCTTTCCTTCTCCTTCTCTAAACGTTTTAACCTGTCCTCAGAGTCCGGGGGACCTATGAGTATGAACAACCCTACCACCCTAAGCCTTATTAACATGTGCAGCAGGGTTTCTGTTAAACTTTTATGTCGATGGATGAGCTTGAGCTAAAAATAGTTTCGGGCGATGGTGAGGTCTGCAGGTTTAGTGTTAAAAGAGGCTTCTCGCCGCGGGTTTTTTCAGCCCTCGGCAGCTCCCTGCCCAAGATAGGCGTTGTTGGGAAGGGGGATACTTACTTGTACCTAACCATGGGCCTGAGAATCGGGGTTGAGAAGACTCTTTCAGAAGCATCCCCGGGGGATGTGGGTTATTCTCCGCGTTTCCAGGGACTTGTTTTCTTCACTTCTGATTCTCCCGACTGCAGGTTTCTAAATGCTGCTCTCATAGGAAGGCTTTTAACGCCCCTGGATCCTTTGAAAAACCTCAGGGAGGGAGACGTGGTTTCTGTCTCCCGTGTTTAAGCAGCCTGCGGAAACGCGTAAACAGGAATGCTGCTGTTACCCGTGACTCTTTTCACTATGCCTCTTTCCTCTAAGCGTTTCAGAAGCCTCTTGGCCTCCCCCATTTTCAAGCCTGTCTGGCTGAAGACAATGTAGGGTGTTAAAACCTTAACCCCCTTAAGCTTCTCAAGCATCTTGTCATCCTCGTCGCGGAGTATTTCACCCACCTTCTTCTCGCTTTTTAAGCGTTCAGCCTTCTCCTTCTTACTCTCCTCCTTCTGCCTCTTCTCCAGCTGGCTTAAGCGAAGCTTCTTAGACCCGCCCATTTTTAAGACGGTACTTTCCCGCAGTCCCTATAGATAAATTTAACCCCTATTAGTTTAAATACTCTAGGAGACAATAGTTAGCCAAAAAGGGGAGGGGGTTGAAGCCGAGCAGGAAGGCGTTAACCGTGGACGAGGTTATGAGTTACCCTGTGATATCGATAAGCCCGGATGAGTCTGTTCACGAGGCTGTTCTCCAAATGGTTTACCACGATATAAGCTCGTTAATAGTTGTAGACAGGGATGGTAAGGATGTTGGAATAGTCACTGAGAGGGATGTTATTGAAAAGGTTGTCGCTAAATCCAAGGACCCCCGGCTTGTGAAGGTTAGGGAAGTCATGTCCAACCCCTTGAAGAAGATTAGCAGTGAAAGCAGCATTGTCGAAGCACTCGACAAGATGAGAAGGAGCAAAATTAAGAAGCTCGGCGTCGAGAGGGGAGGGAAGCTTGTTGGAATAGTTTCGGAGAGAGACTTGGTGTACGCTATTCCTGCGATATACGAGCTGATTGAAAAGACAGCCGTGGAGCGTTCCCGAGGCGTAATAAGGAAAGAGTTCTACGAAGGGTTCTGCGAGGAATGCGGCATGTGGTCTGACACTCTGAGCATCGTCGAAGGGAGGCTTCTGTGCGAAGACTGCACGGCTGACCTTAAGATTGCCTCTGAAGAGTAGAATTGAGCAGGGATAGGGAGAAAGGATTAAGGTACATGAAGGGCCGTCCTAGGAAGAGGCCCAAGTCATACTTTTCCGCCTCGTCGGTGCTGTACTATGCAACCTCCCCGCCGCTTTCAGTAACTAAGACCATTCCAATGTCAAGGCTGCTTGAAACCATGGTTGCGAGAGGCTTTAGAAGAGTTTTCGTGGCGACGGCGAGCGGTCTTCTAGAGGGAGTCGTAACCCCGATGGAGGTTGTTAAACACCTGCTTTGGAGGGCTAGGGAGTCTCCGGGGACGCCTCTTATGAGCCTAATGTCGACGCCTGTTGCTAAGATCATGCGTAAAGACGTGGTCAGCATAAGCCAGTCTGAAGACATGTTGGAATCAATAATGGTGATGAAGAAGAACGATGTTAACAGTCTTGCCGTAGTGGACAAGAGCAACCGGCTCAAGGCTGTTTTAACAGTCCGAGACGTGCTGGAGAAGTTCAACTATTCGCTGGAGAGCGGGCTAGTCGAGGACTACATGTCTAAATCCCCGGTCTGCATTTCAACAGACAGGAGTCTCAGGGAAGGTATTGAAACCATGGTGAGCTCTGGACACAGGCGTTTACCATGCTTAGAGGGTTCTAAGCCAGTAGGCTTATTCTCATCCCGCTCGATAATCAGGTTTCTCGGCGGCAGAGGGTTCTTCAACCATGCGGGGAAGACGCTGGGTGAGCTCATGTCCCTGAGCGTGGTCGACTTCACCGTGAGGGATCCGCCTGTTCTGGATCCACGCGTCAGGGTCACAGAGGCTTGGGAGATAGTTAAGAGAAGCAGCTATGGCTCGGCTATTGTTGCTAAATCCGGCTCACTGGAAGGCTTCATAACGGAAATGGATTTTCTAAAGGCTGTCAGGGTTGGGCCCCAGGTTTCTGGTTGACGGTATGCATGGCTACGTAGCCAGATGGCTTAGGATAATGGGTTATGACACTGTCTATCTGAACAGTGTTGAGGATGATGATGTGGTTAAACTAGCTTTAAAAGGCCGTGTGCTGGTGACGTCGGACGACGAGCTTGCGAAAATCGCTGGGAAGAAGGGTGTTGAAGTCGTTTTAACCAGGGGTTTAACGGAGGAGGAGGTCTTAAGGCTCCTCGTGGAGAGGTTTAAATTGCGCTTCAAAGAGGATTCTTTAAGGTGCACGGTTTGCAACGGCGAGCTTGAGACTGTTGCTCCCGAGGAGGTTGAGAACACTCCAGGGGCTCCTAAAAACGTGGATTTGCTTTGGAGGTGCAGGGCATGCGGCAAGCTATACTGGAGGGGTTCTCATTGGAAGAATATTTCGCGGCAGATTTTAAAGCTGACTAGTTCAAAGAAATGAAACGCTTAATGCTTAAATACTTTCCCCCTGTTGACTTCCACGGCAGATGAAAACCGCCTCAAAAATCTGAAGAAGGATGAGGATAAGATGGGCGGATTGATGCCTTGAACCATGGGTGCTTATTAGCGTTCCCTTCCAGGTTAAAAATAGAGTTGACAATACGTGTAGTAAAATGCCTACCTATCTTTACAATACTGTTTCTCAATACTTGTCTTACAGCGTGTGCAAACCCGTCATACACTGTCTGGGGAAACGGGACCCATGTTTCAATGCGTGTAACCGTCTTCCTCCCCAATGGGACTCTGGTTGAACTATGCTTAGTCAACAACGTGTCTTCAACGGTTTTCAAGCCTGAATCGTTCAAAATCGGGGTTGAGGATTCAACCCTGCTCGTTAAATACGACACGAGGTTTTCAGGCTCGCCATCAGAGGGGATGCTTATAGATGAGGCGGGGAACTTTTTTCAAAACGATTCGGCAAAGTACTTACCGTCAATAATGTTTTTCGCGGCAGGATTGATTCTCCTGGTGTGGAGCATTATTGGCTCGAGGAAAAGCGAGAAGGTGCTTTTAAAAAACATGGAGAACGGCTACTTACCTCCCAAGGGGTCCGTGTTGAGCGAGGAGGTGCTTCTACTCCTGGCTTCAAGAAACCCGGATGCTTATAGGAGGGTTTTAGGCATGGTTTTGAAAGGAGAGCTGAAGGTTGAAAAACCGGGATGGTCTAGGAAGGCGCTGCTCCTGGTGAGGAGGCTTCTTTACGGGGGTAAGTGAGTTCGACTAACCTCCACCGGAAACCAGACTATTTTATTTTTATACAAACCTAACAAAACCTTTAAAACGCTTGATTACGGAGCATCACAGATGCCAAGAGACAGCATGGTAATACTGGTGGCAGCATTACTACTCTTAACAACCCTGATAATGCCGGTCAGGGTGGAGGCTGACTCGTGCTTCACACCTGCCTACAACGCTTCCTTCACCAATAATCTAAACATATCTCCCTCAGGCTCCTTCACAGGCTCAGGAGCCTACTCTTTTTCCCACTACGGCTTCCGGGGTCCTTGTCTAAGCGTGAACGTTTCATCCGGGGGCCGTGGATACGTGTACTCTATCTTAAACGCTAAGGGCTCGTTCAAAACAAGCTTCATGGTGAAGGTAAACAATGGATCAAGCTTCAATTTCACCAGGATGATCCTAGTGCTCGCGGATTCTTCAACTTACGAGGTTAAGCTTGGCTTTCTCGGCATGAAGCTAGTGGCCTACAGGCTGGACAGGAGGAATGACGGCGCAACTTTCTCAACTGGAAAATGGTACAACTTAACAATATGGCTGGACGCGTCGTCAGACGCTTTAACGATACTTTACAATGGTAGTCAGACAATCACTATTTCCACCGGTGTTAAACTGTTTCTCGTGAAGCAGGTGAACTTCTCTCTGGGTGTTTTAGAACCTCCTCAAGAGGATGTGAAAACTTTTTTCGACGAGTTCTCAACGCTACTCTCCCCGATAATTTTCACGGATAAGCCTGTCTACACTTCTTCCAGCAGTGTTCAGGTGAGGATTAGTGGAGACCAGTTTTTCACATCCTCCCTAGACCTAGCAATAATCCATCCGAACGGTTCTATCCTGAGGACGGAGCATTTAACCGCAAACGCTACTGGAGGCTTCTCTCACACGATTAGCCTCTCCAACCCTTCTCCCGGTACCTACGCGATGCAGGTTAACAGGAGTGGCTGCGTCACTAAGTATCACTTCGGCGTCTGGGATGTTCCACGGGTATGGGAGCGTAAGTCAATAATCCTGGTTAAGGCTGGTGGACTGGTGCCCAGCGGGTCCGCGACGCTCTACTTGAGAAACTCGACGCACGTGGTTTTCAGCCAGAGGCTGGAGACGGATTCTAAAGGAGAAGTAGGCAGGCAGATAACGGTTCCCGTGGACATTCAGCTCGGCGTCCTCTCTGCTTCCATAGAGTGCGACGACTCATTGGACTTCAGAAACATGAAGGTGGTTACTGATGCTTTGCAGGTTACCCTGGTTAAGGCGGTTTTAAACGTCACTATAGAAATGGACGCTACAACCTATGAAAGGGTTAAGCCGATAAACATAACGGTCCGTGTGAAATACAAGGATGGTTCAAGCCTGCCTTGGAACGGTGTTGTTAAGATAAGACTTGTCTACGGAGGGGTTCAGGGGAGAGAAATATTCATGGATTACTCGCATGATGGCTACTGGTTCAAAAGTATTAAGACAGAACCAGCCGACCCTTTGGGTAGCTACGTGGTCAAGGCGGAGGCTTCAGACCAGTATGGTAACACTGGCTCCGGAAACAGGACTTTTACCCTCACCGCCGCAAAGCTGAGGATTACTTTAAAGAACCGGCTTAACGAGACTTACGAAAGGTCTGTTAGGCTAAACGTTTCCGTCAGCGTTGCATACCCGGATGGAACGCCCCTAGACTCGGGCAGCGTGTCTCTCGAGCTTTTCAAGGACCAGTATAGGAAGGGCCCGTTTAACTTTAATAAGACAGGCTTTGGCGAATGGAGTATTTCCTGGAAGATCCAGGCGCGCGAGGAAACTGGAGACTGGGCCCTCAGGGTAACCGCGGTAGACGGTGTTGGGAACAGTGGGGATTTCCAGCAGGAAATAAGGATTGCTCCCGCTAGGCTAAGCATACAGCTATTAACCCAGGTTGGCAACGCTTTTTCCAGAACCGAGAAAATACCTGTTAACGTGGTGATTAAATATCCTTCTAAAGAGATCCTTACGCTTGAGAATGTTTCACGGGAGAAAGGCGCCTTCGTCGACGCCAAGCTTGTCCACAACGGTGTTGAACAGGCTCTCTCGCAGCTAAGGTTCTCAGCCGGAGGCTGGGTTGGAAACATCAGCGCCCCGAGGGATGCTCCCATAGGGCAGTACGTGTTAAACATCACTGTTAAAGACACTTTTGAAAACTATGGTTTCTACACGGTTCCCGTTGAAATAACCAGGGCTGTTCTAAGCTTTGAAATGGAGGGTTTGAAGGATAGTTATCAAGCAGGTTTTGAAACAGTTTCGATAAGAACAATCGTAAAATACCCGGATGCGTCTAGGCTTGAGGATGGGGAGGTGACTGCCGTAGTCTATTCAGGCGTCTTGACGAGCATCGTAGGGTTGAGATACCAGGGTGGTGAATGGGCTGGAGACTATTATCTTCCAGTTACTAATCCAGTCGGAGAGTATAGGTTGGTGATCAACGCTACCGACCCCTATGGTAACACTGGTGTTAAAGAGGTCTACTTCAGAGTGAGCAATCTCTACCTGATTCTCGTAGTCATAAGCTTCGCTGTTGTTCTAGCTGTTTCAATATCTTTACTCTGGATCAGGAGGCGTAGGCCACATCCTCCTCCGTCGCCGGAGGAGTATGGCGAGGAGTATAATGTTCTAGCCTAGTAAGGCTTTTCTCTGAGCGTTTAGAGGTAAGAAGTATGCCTAGGAGAAGCAGGAGAGCCAAGGCGACGTATAAAGGGACCACGATACTGTTTAAGGCGGGCAGGGTGCCCGCTACCGTTGACGAGATGTTCTCCAGGGTTTTCTGGAGAAGCCCTCTGCTAGCGTCTGAGGCCAGGGTTTTCTGCGAGGAGCTTGTTTCAAGAGGGTCTTCAGGGATGAATGTTGGCGAGTGGAAAAACTGGGTGGGGAGGAGGAGGATAACGGTTGGCCAGTTCTACAACATGATCCGGGGGCTTGTTGGAGCCGGGATCGTGGAGAAGAGGGAAGGATCATGGCATATAAGCACAGGCTTCCTAAGGGAGCTTGAACAATTCATAATAATCTACACGTCTTTCACCGGTTTCAAGCATAGGCTGGGTTAATGCTTCCTCCTCGCCTTCTCGTTTTCAACAACTATCTTGTCGCCAACTATCTTAACTACAAGCCTGCCCTTCTTCCTCAGGGGGAACGCGGAATCGTTGACGATCTTGCTGGGTAAATACAGTATTGTTGCAGAGTATGTTTTTCCACCCAGCTTTTTGTTAAGCACGTAAAGCCTGGTGCTCGCCTTCTTCACCATTTCGGCTTAATTATTGTTTAAGGTAATTAAAGGTTTATCTCCGTCTTCTTGCAATCTGACTCGTCTCATTGCAGCTCGTAGACGCGCATGCACACTTGAGCGACAGCTCTTTCAACGCCGACCTGGACGCTGTCGTATTGAAAGCTAGGGAAAACGGTTTAGCGGCTATTGTGGACTGTGGACTGGGGCCAGAGGGGGGTTTAAGGTCGCTAAGCATTTCAGAAAGATTCAGGGGCTACGTTTACTCAACCATAGGTATCGACTACGGAGCGCCTTTCTCCGTCAGGCATGAGGAGGTGGTGCAGCTCATCCTGAATAACAGGAGTAGGATAGTCGGGATTGGCGAAGTGGGTCTAGACTATTATACGGTTAGGGCTCGCGAGGACAGGGCTAGGCTAATCGGGGTTTTCGGGGTTTTCATAGAGCTCGCTAAAAAGCTTGACATCCCCATCATAGTCCACTCGAGAAGCGCTGGCAGAGAGGCCATCAACATACTGGTTGAAAAAAATGCTAAGAGGGTTTTGATGCATGCTTTCGACGGGAAAGCGTCTCACGCTTTGAAGGGTGTTGAAGCAGGCTTCTTCTTCAGCATTCCCCCTTCAATAGTGAGGTCGCCGCAGAAGCAGAAGCTGGCAGCCAGGCTCCCCCTGGAAAACGTTCTGCTTGAGTCTGACTCGCCGGTTCTAGGGGTCGACCCGTACAAGAGGAATGAGCCTTCAAACATAGTTTTCAGCCTCAGGGAGATAGCTAGGATTAAAAAAGTCGACCCGGATACTGTTGCTGAAGAGACGACTAGAAACGCTCGCAGGCTATTTGGGTTGAGAATATGATGTTTTTCGCAGGCATAGATCTAGCCGGGGTGGAGACGAGGCCGAGCGGGTTTGCAGTCCTAGACTGGTTCCTAAACGTTGAAACAATGATCCTGCATACTGATGCTGAGATACTGAGAGAAGTCTCGCGCTTCAATCCTGCGGTGGTTGCTGTGGATGCTCCGCTCTCCCTGCCGAGGGGGAGAGTCAGCCTGGAGGCCAGGAGCAGTATTCACCTGAGGAACTGTGACAGGGAGCTTTTGAAAAGAGGAATAAGGTTCTTCCCTATTACGCTGGGCCCGATGCGCATCCTGACGGAAAGAGGAATTAGGCTTAAGAAAACTCTTGATTCCTATGGTTTCAGGGTTATAGAGGTTTATCCCGGCGGGGCCCAGGATGTTCTCGGGATACCTCGTAAATCCCGCGGCGTCGAGAGGCTTCGGAAAGGGCTGGCGGGGCTTGAAATAAAGGGGTTGGAGAGGGTGAATACTCACCATGAGCTTGACGCCGCTACCGCGGCACTGGTGGCGAAGATGTTTTACGACGGTGACTATGAGGCCTATGGGGATCCTGACGAGGGCCTTATAGTAATGCCCCTGGGTAAAGGCAGGAGTTAGGGGAAGGTTTATCAACACTGTCTCGAGAATAGACTTTTGAAGGAAGCAGAGTGATGCCTGAGGCGCCCTACAGGTTCTACACTGTTAAGAGTTCGCTCGAGGAGGTTGTTAAGATACTTCACCCTATAGTTGGCGAATGGTTTAGAAGCAGGTTCAAAGGACTTACACCGCCGCAGTCATACGGGATAATGCCCATCAGAAGCGGTGAGAACACTTTAATCTCCGCGCCAACCGGCAGCGGGAAGACGCTTGCCTGCTTCCTAACGATACTGGACGATTTGATTAAAACGGGTTTTGAAGGAAGGCTTGAAGACAGGGTTTACTGCGTCTATGTTTCTCCACTCAGATCCTTAAACAATGACGTGAGGAAGAATCTTTCACAGCCCTTAGAGGAGCTCAGGAGGCTTGCCGAGGCTAAAGGGTTATTGCTTCCAGAGATAAGGATCCATGTTAGGACGGGTGACACTAAAACCTCTGAAAGGGGAAGAATGCTTAAGAAGCCTCCGCACATACTCATAACTACTCCGGAAAGCCTGTCGATAATTCTCGTGGCGCCGAAATTCAGATCCTTCCTGAAGGGGGTTAAATGGGTTGTGGTTGACGAGATACACGAGCTCTGCAGCTCTAAGAGGGGTGCCCACCTCTCCCTAAGCCTTGAAAGGCTGAGAAGCTTCTCAGGCCAGGATTTCCAGCGGATAGGCCTATCTGCAACCATCCACCCATTGGAGAAGGTTGCCGCCTACCTTGCTGGGTACGAGGATTCCTCGCCGAGGCCTTGCACCATAGTGGATGTTCATGCCTCAAAGAAGTTCGAGCTTAAAGTCGTATCGCCGCACCGCGACCTAGTCCACACGCCTGCTGAAGAACTCAGCAGAAGAATGTACAGGTTGATAAACGATATTATAAGGCGTAACAGGACTACGCTCATCTTCACCAACACGCGGAGCAGCACTGAGAGAGTCGTGTACCATCTTAAGAAGCTCAGGCCTAAAACCGTCTTGAGCGAGGAGGAGTATGCTGCACACCATTCCTCTCTTTCGCGCGAAGTCAGGCTTGACGTGGAAGACAAGTTGAAGAAGGGAAGGCTTAAGGCTGTTGTTACGAGTACTTCTCTTGAACTAGGGATAGACATCGGCTTCATAGACTGCGTTGTCCAAATAGGCTCGCCAAAGTCCGTTACTAGGGCTATTCAAAGAGTAGGGCGTTCAGGGCATTCTCTGGAGGCTGTTTCAAAAGGCATTTTCATACCGATGGAGAGGGATGATCTTCTGGAAGTCCTCGTAATGTCTAAGGCTGCTGAAGCAGGGAGGCTTGACGAAGCATATATTCCTGAAAACCCCCTTGACGTTTTGGCCCAGCATATTGTCGGCATGGCTGTTGAGAGAAAATGGAGGCTTGACGAAGCTTACGATCTCGTTAGGAGATCGTATAACTTCAGAAATCTGGAAAAGGATGATTTCATAAGTGTATTGAGGTATTTAAGCGGGTATTACAGGCAGCTTGAGGGATACAAGGTTTACGGTAAGATCTGGCTTGACGAGGCTGACGGAGTCTTCGGAAGAAGGGGTAATCTTGCTAGGGTTATCTACATGACTAACACTGGGACGATACCAGACATGGCGATGGTAAGGGTTTTCACTAGAGACAACAGGCCCGTTGGAAACATTGAGGAAGAGTTTTTCGAAAGACTCTCCCCGGGAGACATCTTTCTCCTAGGGGGCAGGCCATACAGGTGTTTGAAAAGCCGTTTGATGAAGCTTATCGTCGAGCCTGCTGAGGGTGAGAGGCCGACTGTTCCTCAATGGTTCTCAGAGATGCTTCCCCTCTCCTACGACTTGGCAAGCATGATAGACGAGTTTAGGATAAGGGAGCTTCAGACAATACTCTTCGACAGGAAGGAGGACAGGGTTAAGCAGTACATGGAGTATTTCAAGATAGACAGGAAGACGGCTGTCGCTCTCTACGACTATCTCAGGATAACCGCGGAATACTTTAGCAACATAGGTATACTTCCATACGTCAGGAAGGGTTCTTTGATAGTGGAGAACTATATTGATGAATCAGGTAGGCAGATGGTTGTTTTCCATAGCCTGGTGGGGAGAAGGGTTAACGATGTTCTTTCAAGGGCTTTCGCAGTGGCGGCTTCAAACCTGCTAGGCTCCGTCTCCATACAGATCTCGGTGAGCGACAATGGTTTCCTGCTGATACTCCCGCCAAAATACAGGGTTGACCCTGAGAAGATTGTTAAATCAGTAAACTCTTCAAACCTTCAGGAGCTCGTCGTCTCCTCGATAGAAAAGACGGACATGTTGAAACACAGGTTTAGGCATGTTGCTGTCAGGAGCTTCATGATACTTAGAAACTATAAGGGTCACGAAGTGATGGTTTCTAAACTCCAGTTGAACTCGGAGCACGTTCTCAAAGCTGTGAGAGACTTGAAGGGTTTTCCAGTAATGAGGGAGACTTACAGGGAGATACTTGAGGACGTTATGGATATTAAGAATGCAATAAGGTTCATATCTGAGCTTGAGAATGGTTTGAGGAGCCC
Organism: Thermoproteota archaeon; assembly: GCA_049700215.1. Taxonomy (GTDB): domain Archaea; phylum Thermoproteota; class EX4484-205; order EX4484-205; family JAAOZP01; genus JAAOZP01. The sequence continues at coordinate 74,382 of JBNAVT010000003.1, read as the reverse complement.
GCTGGTCTGCGAGCCCAGCAGGGTTGCTTCACCCCTATCGCACTCCCTGCTTGTTTCAAGCTTCTCTGACGTTGTGCTGATGGAGGATAAGAGAGCCCTATTGGAGAGGCTTCACAGGGAGGTTCTGGCAACAATTCATGCTGCTGACTGATGATGTTGAGATAGTTGAGTTCGAACCAGCTCTCTACGTGAAATCCCTGGATGCTATTGTCGTAGCCGATATTCACCTCGGCCTGGAATGGGAGCTCGAGGAGAAGGGTGTGCACATTCCATTCCCGACTTACGCCCCGGTGATCAAGTCTCTCAGAAACATGTTTAACTACAGGTCTGCCAAGAGGCTCATAATCCTAGGGGATATAAAGAACGAGTTCGGAGACATAAATCCTGAGGAGTGGACGCAGGTTCAGGATTTTGTTAACGATGTCCGCAGCCTTGGCGCAGAGCCCCTGCTGGTCAGGGGGAACCATGATAATTTCGTCAGGATTGTTCTCAGGAGGCTGAACGTGGAGTTTCAAGACCCGCCTCTGAGGCTTGGTAAATACTTCCTTATACACGGCGACAGGGAGCACGAGCTGCCGGAAGACGGGAGCACTGTGCTGATGGGCCACGAACACCCTGTCGTCTCAATAAGGGACTCGATAGGTGTTAAACACAGGTTCAAAAGCTTCCTATACGGCGAGCACGAGCGAGTGAAGATAATTATACTGCCCTCGATGAACCCGTTGACAATGGGGATGGCGGTGAACGAAGTGGATGCGAACAGCCTCCTCTCCCCGATTCTCAGAAAAGTCGACGTGATGTCTTTCACGCCAATACTTCTCGCTCAGGGAGAAGGGTTGAAGGCCTTTCCAAAGCTCGGTAGCTTGGCCGTGTACTGGTGAGTTTTCAAGACCCAGGTGGGAAAACCAGTATGCCCAGTAGGCTTCCAGCGAAACCGGTGAAGGCGCCCAGTATCGTCTGCCAGCATGTGTGTTCACCCGTGTTTACGCGCGCCCATGCTAAAACAGGAATTAGGAGCAGCAGTATTAATCCGGCTGGCCAGTAGGCGTAAAGGATTAGGATTACGGTCGCCGTCAAGCCTGCGACATGGATGCTCACCTTCACCGCGAGGGTGAGTAACAGCAATATTAGCGATGTTAAAAGGAAGGAGGCTGAGGCAGTCTTCATCAGCCCCATGCCCCATGCTTGGAAGACGACGGCTGAAAACGCGTAGCCCACCAGCCCCGGAATAAAGTGTTTCGGCCTCCTGCTTCTTTCGCTCATAAAAACGTCTGTTCTCCCGCGAAGCCTAAGGTAGTAGACGCTTACGAAGGGAACAATGCTGTAGAAGAACAATACTGCTAGAATGTTTAGAATAGGGTTTTTAAAGAAAGCCTTCTCTCTAAGCATAACTAAGAGTCCTCCAAGCCCCCCTACGACAGGGTTGGACAACAGGTAGGAGAGTCCTTTAGCAGTGTTCCGATTCAAGCCTCATGGATTGAAGAGTAAGGTTTTAAAAAGGTTCCTGCAAGTATCGGCTGAAATGGTTGAAAAAGCTCCCCCGGGGCTCCCCATAGCTTTGAGAAACATGCTTTTTAGGTGTAGACTTTGCGGCGAGAAGTGCTGCGGCCTCAACCCTGAGGTTTCTGAAGAAGACGTGGAGAGGATTAGGAGAATCATCCCGTCTTTCAAGCCATATCCCGCTCCTGAGGGCAGGCTGATTCTAATCGGTGAAAACGGTTTCTGCCCGTTTCTCAGAAACGGTCTGTGCACAATTCACGAGTATAGGCCTGTCTTATGCAGGCTCTACCCTTTCTACCCGGTTAAGAAGAAGGTGCTTGAAAGCATTCTAACTCTTCCGGGAGACGTGGAGGTCGTCAAACACGGCTCAGAGGAATATGTTTTCATCTTCGACGAGCAGTGTCCTGGGATTGGAGAAGGAGACCTGGTTGACTTCGAGAAGCTATTAGAAACCTTCCTTGGGGCAGAGTCCCCGCCCGACTCCTTTTAAAGGACAGAAACATTTTTACCATCCTCCTAATGCTTCAATACCATGGTTATGCTTTTCAGGGAAGTTGCAGAAGCGATGGAGCAAGTCGAGTCGACGACGAAAAGGATTGAGATGACGGGTTTCCTCATAGACCTGTTTAAGAAGGCTAGTCCTGTCGAGCTTGAGAAGCTTGTCTACCTTCTTCAGGGGAAGGTTAGGCCCGACTACGAGGGCCTAGAATTCGGGATGGCTGACAAGCTTGTCTTAAGGGCTTTAACAGATTTCTCAGGGGTTGACCAGAAGACTGTTGAGAAACTTTACAGGGATGCTGGAGACCTTGGGAGCGTGGCGGAAACCCTTGCAGGCAGAAAGGTTCAGAAGAAGCTTGTAAGCAGGAGTCCCACCCTCCTAGAGGTCTACGAGAAGCTATATAGGCTTGCAAAATTGGGTGGGAAGGGCTCGGTTACTCAGAAGACGAGCCTGCTAGTCTCCCTGCTGATAGACATGTCTCCGAAGGAGGCGAAGTATGCTGTTAGAACAATCACGGGGAGGCTTAGGCTCGGCATAGCTGACTACACTATACTGGATGCTTTAGCCCAAGCGTTCACAGGTGACAAGTCTAACAGGCCGGTTATTGAGCGCGCGTACAACATATCCAGCGACCTAGGGGCTGTCGCGAAGGCTGTTGCTGAAAAGGGGCTTGACGGTGTTTCAGAGTTTAGAATCATGGTCGGCAAGCCTGTTAGACCAATGCTTGCGGAACGCTTGACGAGTGTTCAAGAGGTTCTTGAAAAGCTTGGCGGCGAGGTTGCGGCTGAGTATAAGCTTGACGGTGAACGCGTGCAGATACATAAGGATGCTGGCAGCGTCATACTTTTCTCAAGACGGCTGGAGAACATTACTGGCCACTATCCTGATGCCATAGAGCTAGCTAGGAGGAATGTGAAGGCTCAGGAGGCCATTCTCGAGGCGGAGTGCGTGGCGATAAACCCCGACACCGGGGAGCTCCTCCCGTTTCAAGAGCTTATGCACAGGCGGAGAAAATACGGCGTGGAGGAGGCGATGAAAGAGTATCCTGTTGCACTATTCTTCTTCGACGTTCTGTATGCTGACGGCTCTGACTATACTCAGAAAACATACTTGGAGAGGAGGGCCGCGTTAAGCAGGATTATTGTCGAGGATGAGCGGGTTAAGCTGGTGAGGCAGATAGTTTCGAGCGACACGGGGGAGATAGAGAGCTTCATGGAGGAGGCTATTTCAGACGGATGCGAGGGGCTTGTTGTTAAGGATTTGAAAGCACCCTATAGGGCGGGCGCTAGGGAGTGGAGCTGGATAAAGCTGAAGAGAGAGTACAAGGTTGAGGTCGCGGACACGATTGACCTTGTTATAGTCGGGGCTTTCCACGGCAGGGGGAAGAGGGCGGGCAGGTACGGTGCGTACCTTCTCGCCGCCTATGATCCTGAGGAAGACGTGTTTAGAACTTTTGCTAAATGCGGAACCGGTTTCACAGACGAGGACCTGGAGAAGTTCACTGAGCTCGTCGACAAATACAGGATTACCCATAGGCATCCCAGGGTGGATTCTAAGATTGAGGCAGACGTCTGGGTGGAGCCAAGGATAGTCATTGAGATAATCGTCTCGGAAATAACCCTGAGCCCGGTTCACACGTGTGGCCTCGGCATTGTGAGGGAGGGCTCAGGCTTCGCCGGCCGCTTCCCAAAGTATACTGGGAAGCTTAGGGACGATAAGTCTCCGGAGCAGGCGACAACAGTCAAGGAGATCCTGGAAATGTATAGGAGCCAGTTGAAGCGGATTGAGGAGGAGCCTAAGGAGGCCCTGTAACAGTATTTTACAACTTTTATATGAACAGGTTTGTTGAAAGTTTAAATCCCAGCATCATGGTGCTTCATTGAAAACCATGAGCGAGGTTCAACTGGTTGTCGCCGAGGCTAGGCCGAGGGACGTGGGTAGGAGAATAGTCAGAATAGGCAGGAGGGAGATGTCTCAGCTTAAGGCTGAGACAGGGGATTTTGTTGAAATACTCGGGAGGAAGTCTGCCTCAGCAGTCGTCTGGCCGGGCTACGCTGAGGATGAGGATCGCAAAATAGTTAGGATGGACGGCCTGATCAGGAAGAGCGCAGGGGTTGCGATAGGGGACTACGTGAAGATCAGGAAGGTGGATAAGGTTGAGAACGCTAGCGAAGTCGTGTTGGCCCCAATGGGTGCACGAATATCCAGCGTTGACGAGGATTTCTTGGACTACGTTAAGGATAAGCTGATAGACACTCCCCTCACCGAGGGAGATATTGTCGCAGTACCGGTCTTCGGAGGACAGGCTCTCGGCCTCACCGCGGTCAGGGTTAAGCCTAGAGGATTCGTGAAGGTCACTGCTGATACGAGGATTCAGATAGTCAGCGAGGAGGCTGCTGAAAAGCTCGCTATCCCAAGGGTTACTTACGAGGATATTGGCGGGTTGCACGAGGAGATTCAGCGAATAAGGGAGATGGTTGAGCTCCCGCTTAGACACCCTGAGCTTTTCCAGAGGCTGGGAATTGAGCCGCCTAAGGGCGTGTTGCTCCACGGCCCCCCCGGCACGGGTAAAACACTCCTGGCTAAGGCGGTTGCAAACGAGTCTGACGCCAACTTCCTCTCAATAAACGGGCCTGAAATAATGAGCAAGTTCTACGGCGAGTCTGAGGAGAGGCTTAGAAGGGTCTTCCAGGAGGCTCAGGAGAAGGCTCCAAGCATAATCTTCATAGACGAGATAGACGCTATAGCGCCGAAGAGGGAGGAGGTTGGCGGCGAGGTTGAGAGAAGAGTCGTGGCCCAGCTTCTAGCACTCATGGATGGTTTGAAGGCTAGGGGCGACGTTATAGTCATAGGTGCAACGAACGTTCCCAACATGATTGACCCTGCTCTACGCAGGCCGGGCAGGTTTGACAGGGAGATAGAGATAGGAGTACCTGATAAGCAGGGAAGGCTTGAAATACTTCAGATACACACTAGGTCGATGCCGCTCGACAAGGATGTTGACTTGAAGAAGCTGGCTGAAATAACGCACGGCTACACTGGTGCAGACCTCGCCGCGCTTTGCAGGGAGGCGGCGATGAAGGCTTTAAGGAGATACTTGCCTGAGATAAAGCTGGATGAGAAGATCCCGCCGTCAGTCTTGGAGAAAATGGTCGTTAAGGCTGAGGACTTCATGAACGCGTTTAAGGAGATAACTCCGACTGCGATGAGAGAAGTATACGTTGAAGTTCCCACAGTCAGGTGGAGCGACGTCGGCGGGCTTGAAGAGATTAAGAGGAGGCTCAGGGAGACTGTCGAGCTCCCGATAAAGACTCCGGAGAAGTTTGAGAAACTAGGCATAACTCCTCCTAAAGCAATACTCCTCTACGGCCCACCTGGATGCGGGAAGACGCTTCTAGCTAGAGCAGTAGCGACGGAGAGCGAGGCTAACTTCATAAGCATCAAGGGCCCGGAGGTCTTCTCGAAATGGGTTGGAGAGTCTGAGAAGGCAATAAGGGAAGTCTTCAGGAAGGCTAGGCTCGCCTCCCCCTCCATAATCTTCCTGGACGAGGTTGACGCGGTCGCCCCGAGGAGGGGCATGAGCATGGCTGACAGCGGCGTCACGGAGAGGGTTGTAAGCCAGCTGCTCACGGAGATGGATGGTTTAACTCCTATCGAGAAGATCGTAGTAATAGGGGCTACTAACAGGCCTGAGCTCCTCGACCCGGCGATAATGAGGCCGGGAAGGTTTGAAGTAGTGCTTTATGTTCCCCCGCCTGATGAGGCTTCAAGGCTCCAGATACTTAAGATACACACTAGGAGAATGCCATTGGAGGGCGTTAGCCTGGAGGAGATTGCTAAGAAGACTGAGGGATACTCCGGGGCTGACCTGGAGGCGCTTTGCAGGGAGGCTGGCCTCAACGCTTTGAGGAGGGATGCTGACAAAGTGACGAGGGAGGATTTCGAAAAGGCTCTTCAAACAGTTAAACCCAGTTTAAAAGAGGAAATGCTGGCTAAATACAAAAAGTTCGGCGAGAAGGAGGAGTTTTTTCTCGTCTAAGCTGAAAGAATAGCTTCATCCCTACTCGGCTCTTCCGCGCGCTACGCGTTTTCTCGCCTGAAAAGGGACATTTTTCAATATTCTGCTTCTTTTTCGATGCTTTTACCAATTTCATTAAACCGGGGGTATGTGAGCCCAAAATCCGGATTATATGGATGTATCTGCTTCTAACTGTCGAAGCTCCTCCTAATGGGCTTTCTACATGTCTCTCCTATCAATAAAGCGGCGGAGCGCACCGGCGTATGCGCCGCCGACTTGTAAACTTCTTCTTTAACCTCGATTTTATAACTTTAGGATGCTCTCGGCATTCTCCGTCTTTTTCTAGTTATGATTTTTAAGAGCTTCTCTTTTTACTATGCGATGTCTTTTTCCTCGGAGAAATGCGTAGCTCTTTAATAGAAAACTTTAAATATTAATTTAAGCAACGCTTCTATTGGAGGTGAAAAACATGTCAGCACCTCAAGAGTTCAAATGTCCCAACTGCGGAGCTACTTTCAAGACCAAGGATGAGTTGGATAAACACGTAAAGGGTTGCAAGCCTAAGAAGAAGTAGTTTTAAGATTCTACTCTTTTTTCTCGAATAAAGGGTTTAGTAGGGATTATGTTGTTTCCTTCCATGCAACACTTTTCCCCTGAGCTTAATCCCGCTTTCACATGCAATCTATAAATTCTGCATGCAGCGCGAGCTAAATCCACCTGCCTTGAGGTGGATCAGGTTTCGAACGATAATGCACGTCGGAGCCCGGTAAGCCGGATTTGAAGCAGTCACCGTATTTCTAGGCTTCACCCAGGCATTTCAGCCAGTAATTAACGTGGCAAGCGCGCGATGCTCTTAGTGCGTTAACGCGGTTCGCGAAAAGCTTAAATTTAGTATCATCCTAAATTAGGTTGTGCCTAAATCGGAGGCTTCAAGGAGTCTGACTGGTAAGGAGGTTGAGTATCTTAAGACTGTTTTCAAGCTGCTTCCGGGAAGAGATATGGTTGGAAGCCTTGAGGTGGCTGATGAGATGGGTGTTTCATGCGCGACTGCAAGCGAGTATCTTGAAAGGCTTGAGGAAAAAGGTATGCTTAAAAGGTATCGTTGGAGGGGAGTAGTGCTTTCGAAAAAAGGGTTGGAGGAGGTAAACAGGATAATCCGGAATCACAGGATTTTCGAGACCTATGTGTACAGGTTTCTCTCAGTTGGTCTTGAGGATGCTTGCGAATGCGCGAGCATGGTTGAGCAGTATCTTTCGGAGAAGATTGTTGACTCCATGTGCAGCGCCCTGGGGCATCCTAAGACCTGCCCCCATAGGAACCATATTCCTGGAGGCAGGTCGTGTTGCTGAGGAGAACGGGTGGAATCATGCTTCTTGCAACTGTTTTCTCAGCGTTTCTAACCGTATCTACTGGCGCTATTGAGGAAAGGAGGGTTAAGATTCTCGTCACGATGGATATTCTGAGGCCCATCGTCTCCTCTGTAACGGGCAGCGCGGGGGAAGTCTATTCGATTGTTCCAGGCGATGTTGAGCCCCATGGCTTCACGCTCACCCCAAGTGTTGTGAAAAACGCTTCCAACGCTGATCTTATCGTTATAACCGGCCACATGGAGTGGGAGGCTGATCTCGTTAACCGGGTCGCGGAGGAGAAGGGGGTTAGGCCTGATTCAATATCCGTAAACCTGCTTGACTTAATACGAGGTAACGGCACATTACTCGAGTTGGAGGGTGAGAGAAATATCCACGGCTTCTGGCTGATGCCTGATAATGCTATACTCATTGCCAGTGCTTTAAAGGATAGGCTTTCAACAATTAGGCCAGAGCACTCTGAAGAGTTCTTGTTTAACTACCTTGTTTTCCAATCAAGGGTTTCCAGCTTCAAGGCTTTTTTAACCAGGCTTTCTGCGAAGTATGCCTCCTCGGGAAGAAAAGTAGTCATAGGCTTCTACGCTGAGCAGTATGTTGTCGAAGCAATGGGTCTAAGGGTTGGTGCGGTTCTAGTCGGCGAGGAGGGGGTTGTGAAACCCGAGTCTCTAAGCAGGGTCTACGAGGGATTTAAATCCGGGGAATACGCGTGTATAGTTATTTCTGACACTGCTCTTTTGATGGGCAGTGTCCAAGATGCTCTTCAACAGATCTCTAGGGAAACCGGTTGCTCCATAGCGTATGTTTCTGTCGTCTCAACCAACGGTATTGAGAACTATGATTCAATCATGTATTATAACGCCGGACAGGTTTATAGTGCACTCTCATCCGGGCGCGGGCCCATTTCAAGCGGGTTCAACATTTACCTTCTGACGACGCTTGCGGCGCTACTGGTGATCGCGCTTGAAACAATAACCCTGGTTAGGAGGGGTAAAGCATGAGTATTCCAGTGATATCTGTTGAAAACGTTTCGGTGAGGCTTGGTAGCAACATAGTGTTGGAGGATGTTAGCTTCAATGTTGAGTCGCCGTCGTTCATAACCGTAGTCGGGCCGAACGGGGCTGGTAAGACCACGCTTTTAAGGCTTCTCCTCGGCATGGTTAGGCCTTTCAAGGGCAGCGTTAAAGTACTCGGGCTGAACCCGTTCACCGAGCACGGTAGGCTCAGGGGGCTAGTGGGCTATGTCCCGCAGAAGGATAAGGTTTCCTACGAGACCCCGTTGAGAGTGAGCGAGGTTGTATTGATGGGGATAGTTTTAAGGAAGAGTTTTCCCAGGGTTGTCTCCAAGGATGATGTTGAGTCCGCGAGAAGGGCTTTAACACATGTAGGCATGGAGGAGCACTGGGAGTCTTTTTTCAACGAGCTCAGCGGGGGGCAGCAGAGGAGGGTTCTGATAGCGAGAGCACTCGCATCCGACCCGTTGCTCCTGCTGCTGGACGAGGTGTTCGCCGGGCTGGATTCCGAGAGCCAGGAGTACCTGATTAACGTTTTCAAAACATTGAGGGGAAGGGGGAGAACCATAGTCATCGTTGAGCATGAGGTCGACCCTATAATGGAGCTTACTGACAGGATCCTCGTTTTGAACAGGGTTGTCTGCGTTTACGGGGATCCGAGCGAGGTTTTAAGCGAGGACAAGCTGAAGCCGATCTATCCTTGTTTAAGGACTGTTGAAAGAGAGGGCCGGAGGGTCTTCATCCTAGGTGATAAGCATGCTTGACCCGTTTGTTTTAAGAGCGATCCTCGGAGTTCTTTTCGCCGCCTTCTCAGCACCCGTTTCAGTAATAATGCTTTTAAGAGGAGCTCTCTACGTCACCCCTGAGGTTTCGCACGCCGCGTTGGGCGGTGCAGCCGTGGGAGTTTTAATCCAGGCTTTCCTACCGGGGGTGGCGGACCCGTTTGTATTCGCAATAATATTCTGCGTGGCAACATCCATATTCGTTTCCCGCGTTGGCAAGAGCAGTCAGCAAGCCCTGGGCATGATGCTCAGCGTTTCCCTAGCTGTAAGCGTAATGCTCTACGCTATTATAAGAAGCTACCTGCCGATGGAGAGAAGGATGGTGGTGGACAGTTATCTGTTGAGCGACCCTCTACTCCTGTCGGACATGGATGTGCTCAGCCTAGCGGTTGCGTCAACCGTTGCACTCGTCGCCGCCGCAATATTCTACAGGGAGTTTATCTACATTTGCTTCGACATGGAGACCGCTGAATCATTCGGGCTTAAAACTGGGCTGTACGACTCCCTGCTTTTCACCGTTTCCGCGTTAACCGTCGCTGTCGTGGCGAGAACTATGGGTATTCTGCTCTCCGTCACGCTTCTCGTAATCCCGGCAGCAGTCTCAAGGCTGCTGGTGCGCCGCGTAAGCATGATGCTGACAGTGTCCTTCACGGTGGCAGTCCTATCTGGGCTTGGAGGCGTCGTGGCATCGCTGCTTTTGGACATCCCGACGAGCGGATCGATAGCCTTAGCCTCAATAATCCTGTTTTCAGCAAGCTACCTGTTTAAACTGTTTTCGAAACAGTAGAACCAGCAGGCATCATCTTACTATAGGCCTTAATATAAGGCAAGTGTTTTATTCAGCGGGCTTATCCTCCTCCACATGCTAAGTCAAAACGTTTCAAAGGCTAGGCTTGTCTCTTCAACAGCCATGTCCACCGCGCTAGTCTTCGTGGCGACAGCATCCATCTCAATCTACATCCCGGCAACCAGGGGATACTTTAACCTGGGCGACTCCATGATTTTCCTAACCGCCTTATTATTCGGCCCCTTTGTAGGGTGTGTCGCAGGCGGATTAGGATCCATGCTGAGCGACCTGTTCCTAGGCTATACCGTGTATGCTCCCGCAACACTTGTCATTAAAGGCGTTGAAGGCCTGTTAACCGGCTTCCTCCACGATGTTTTCGCGCGGAGGGAGTCCCGTGCCACTCGCCTCCTGATGGTTTTCCTACCGGTTCCCACAGTGGTTCTCGGAATAGTACTAGTCATAGTTCTTTTCTCGGGAGAGGCTGAGGTTTCGCTGCTTACAGTATACTCTGCCACAGTAGCATATCAGCCTATTCTCTTCTCAATCCTTATTGTTCTAGCGGCTTCGCTGATCTTTATCTTAAGAGTCTACAGGGAGAACCTGCTGTTAATAGTGCCTTGCTTCATAGGGGGCTTCGAAATGGTTCTAGGATACTTCCTCTACGAGCTTTTCCTATATCAGTTGGGAGCAATATTCGAGGTGCCTGCAAACTTTGCCCAAACCTTCCTCGGGACACTTATAGCTGTGCCGCTTTGCAACGCGGTAGGGAGGAGAATAGGTCAGCCAAGGCTGTTCAGCCGGTAGCTTTCCAAAGCTCGTCTTGAGGAAGCTCGTTTATCCTGATTTCTCTACCGCCGAGCAGCCCGATCCTTTCACTCCTATTTCTCGTCACCCTCCCTATGACGCGCGCCTTAAACCCCTTCTCGCGAAGCTTTCTCAACAGCCTCGGTGTTTTAGACCTGCTCACCGTAGCTAAAAGGGTTCCGGAGCTCACGAGCCTAAGAGGGTCTAGCCCAAGCCTCTCGCATATCATCCTAGTCTCCCTCCTAACCGGTATGGACTCTATGTTTACGACACACCCTTTTCCAGAGGCCTCGCATATTTCGAATATGCCGCCGAGCACACCACCCTCCGTAGGGTCGTGCATCGCCGAAGCATATTCCGCAGAGACCAGCGCGGGCTTAACTATGCTCAGTTTTTCAACAAGCCTTCTTGCTCTCCTCAAGACTTGCGGGGGAACCCCTTTCTCCACCAGCTTCCCCCCAAGGTCGGATGCGAGAATGGATGTTCCCTCGACACCGGCCTCCCCAACCATCACTATGTTTTCACCGGCTTTAGCGCTGCTCGAAGTGACAAGCCTCCTGCGCCTGGTCCATCCTATTGCCGTCCCCACGAAAACAGGGTTTTCCACGATGCTCGCGTACTCTGTGTGGCCCCCCACTATGGTAACTCCGAGGCGCTTGGCTTCAACACTGGCCTGCCTCATTATCCTCCTGATCTCCTCATGGCTGGCTTTAGGAGGGAGGATGAGCACGATGAGAAGGAACTCCGGCTTTACTCCCGTGAGGGCTACGTCGTTGGTTGAAACGTCGACACCGATCCTGCCCAGGTTCTCCCTAGCCCCTGTGACCGGGTCGCTGGAAACAATTATCTTAACCCCGTTAAAGGATATTACGCTGTTGTCGACACCTATGCCTGGGCCGACAATAACTCTCCTGCTTGGAGCCCCGAGGTTTGAGAAGACGATCTTTTCCAGTATTCTTGGAGGAACCTTGCCGAGTATTCTGCTCAAGGCCGCGACAATGGTTGGGTTGGAGGGTTAAAAACCTTAAGTGCTCTCAAACATCTTTTCTAAGATAAGCTTAAAAGCTTAGTGGATGGAGCAGACGTGATGGCTGAAATAAAGGTTTCAAGCGGCGTGAATCACCGCGGTCTTTTGAAGAAGGCTGCCGGAGTATTGCTGGCGGTTTTTCTAGTCTGGCTCGGCTTCTCCGCCTGGCTTTTCACGATGAGTGTTTACGACAATATGTACGTTGTGAAATCGGGGGTGAGCTATCTTAACATCATGTTTTTAAACGGCCACTTGTTCGCTGCCCTCGGAATCCTGATAGGAATAGCGGTGTTAAACCCCTTCTTCTGGTACTCTGTCTTAAAGCGTAGGCTTAAGACAGCGGCTTTAATACTGTTGCCCAGTGTTCTATTATCATTCGTATTCTTCTCCTCAGTAGGCCCGCAAATAAGTGTTCAAACACTTCTGTTGAATAATGCGGAAAACTTTCTGCAATCCTATCTCAGGTGGCTTGAAAAAGTATATTTTGAACCACTCTCATTCTCCGGCGAGGAGCTCTACAGCACGATGCCGGTTTTCGACTTCATCATGCTTATGAGAATCCTCTACGTGTTTTCCGTAGCAATAGTTTTCACAGGCTTGATCGTCACCAAGTTTTCACGCATATTCTTGCATGTTAAAAAGGCTGCGGAGTGGCCTCAGACCGACTTGGTAATGTTCGAGTTAGCTAGGTCCGCTTCCTCCTTCCTCAGATTCATTGTTTCCGCCGTCTTCATAGGATACTTCCTCTTCTGGTATCCTGCTTTTACCTACGATGTGACGAGCCCAGTATTCAGGATTTCCCTAAACATATCCTTCATCCTGATAATTCTCCAAATCCTCCTGGAAGCAATGCCCTTTAAGAAAGCAGCCGTGGTTAAGAATATTCTAGTCGTCCTAGCGATAGTTGTGGTTCTGCTAGGCTACGCGTTGCCGCAAGCATACTACAGGACTGTTGGAGGATGGGATGCTAACAAGGTTTCCTACGAGTTCAACCCGAGGATTAAGCCGCACGTAGAGCTCGTAAAGCTTCTTAACGGTTTAAACGATGTTTCTGAAACAGTCGAATGCTCGGGTAGCCTAAGCGACCTTGAGAAGGTTAGGCTGACTAGTCACGACTTCATATCGTCAAGAACCAGCTATGAGCTCTCGAGAAGAGGGATACCGTGGATTACTGGGAGCGAGCCCTCAATGATATTTTTCAAAGACGGCCGCTTGTACTGGGTTGTCTTCACAGCCCCCGTGATGGTGGAGGCGACTGACGTTGAGACTGCTGAATCATTCATATATACTCACAGCGAGGTTATTCTAGCTTTCGACGCTACGACTGGAAGGACAGTCCCATTAAGCCAAGCCCTCGGGATGGTTGATGCCCCGCCGGTTTATTACGGTCTGGGAGGGCTTTTCAGAGAAAGGGAGATCGTGTTCGTCAACACGGGCAAGTGGAGGGAAGCCGGGACGGTGAACTACACTGGTCCGCCTGACTATGTGTTCTCAGGGTGGGTTCGCGCAGCCTACTTCCTTCTTAAAGGAAGGCTTGACATAGCCTCCGGAGGCTATGGGGATACTTTAAACGCCTTGATCACGAGAGATGCTTACAAAAGGGTTTCAGCGATAAAAGCACCGCTTCTAATCCTTGAAACCGATCCTAGGACGGGTATACCGTCACCCTACCCGGTTGTAGACCCAGAGGGGAATCTTTACCTCGCTTTCTCAACCTTCATTGAGAAACCTGTTTACACTGAGTACGCTGACACAGAGAAGTATGGCGTCGAAAACGGGGGCTGTTTTAGAAGGCTTTTCTCCATCATCCTGGTTAACGTTGCAGACGGCAGTATTCAAGGCTACATGTTTGACGAGTCTTTGAAAAGCGATAACTATGTTGTCAACGCGCTTAAATCCCTCTACCCGTCTTGGGTTAAGCCAATACCATCCTGGCTTAAGCCGCAGGTGAGGTATGTTAAGAACCTTATGTGGAGCATAATAGATATATATAATACTTACAGGGTTTCAAGCACGGATTACGATTCTTGGTATAGGAGTACGGGTATGCTAGATTACCCGAGGGACCCTAGTGGAGAATTATATTCGCAAAGCGTTTTCGACATAAGGTATGTTTCACTGGGAGGCCAATACGTAGCCCTGTGCATAGTTGAGAATTATCAGCAGAACCCTGGGGCTTCCGTGAACATTGTTGGCGCGTATGTTTTTACCCCTGACAGTAAGGAGTTTATACTGTTTCCAAACAGGGTTCCACGGCTTAGTGCGATAATGGACAGCATTCTTCACCATCCTACTGTTCAACAAATATTGACGCTGCACCAGACGCGCGGAGTCTCGTGGGTTGAAGGCAACCTGATGGTTCAACTGGTGAATAACACGCCGGTATTCATACTCCCGTTCTACTCGATAAGCGCCCAAGTCGCCTACGTCACCATGGTTGTGGTTTATAATCCTCAAACAAGCAAAATAGGCATCTACCAGGTTGGAAACGTTGATGACTGGGTTGAGGTTTCAAGATCAACCTTTGCAGCATATGTTTCAACAGTTTCTGCGAACATTACTGTTAAACCGGATTACCTCCAACAGGTTAGAGCATTCCTCGTTGCGAATGGGCTGTACGTAGCTGAGCCGGTCAGTGTTTCTGCCAACGTTATCTACAGGATTGGATACGTTAAGGCTGGAGATTTTCAGAGCACGGCTAACTCAACGCTGGCCAAACTGGTTGACTTCTGCAGGCAGCATGGCTTGAAAACAGTAAACATCTGGGTTGAGAAAACCGGGGATAGGGAAATGATAAACATCGGCGTCCTAGTTATGACGGTTCAAGGAGTCGAGCTTCATCTCGTTCAAATAGAAACTGGTTAGCTTCTTCCAAGTAGGCTATTCATTAGGACTCTGGTTGCTCTAACCACATTGTCATCCAGATCCAGCCTGCCATACTCATGGATCTCCAGGATCAGAGGCTTCCCGTAGCCTGACCGTGAGAAAGCATTCATCAACCCGTCCCAGTCTATGCCGCCCATTAAAGGGGGAAGATGCTGATCATGATGCCCATCGTTATCATGGATATGAGTGGCTATTAGGTGCTTCCTAAGCATTTCAACCATCATGGGCGTGCTCAGCTTGTTCACGTTAGCATGCCCTGTGTCAAAGCATACTCCGAGGCTTTCACTGCCAACCTCCTCAACCAATTCTAAAAGGTCTCTGGGCAGAGAGCCGTAGCAGGATTCAAGCCTGTTCTCCACAGCTATCTTAACACCATACTCCGAGGCGTGTTTAGAAGCCTCTTTAAAGAACCGTGCGTTGGCAAGCCTAGTCTTCTCAACAAGCCTATGGAAATCATGTTCCTCCGAAACCCTTATCCTCACTGTGTGCAGCACCAGCACACCCCATTCAAGCTCGCCGACATGCTTGATCCAGTTGAAGATTTTTCTAAGCGCCTTCTCCCTCTGGGAGGAGTCTTCCGAAGCAAGCTCTAGATCAATTTCTCCGAAAGGCCCGTGGACTTGAATAATCCTGACGCCAAGACTGTCCGCAGCCTCCTTAATGCTCTTTAAAGCTTTCAAGTCAACAGTCTCGTCTTTAAAAATCTTGGATAAGTGCTCGTAAGATAGTTCAACAAACCCAACGCCTTTTCCCCTGAGCCTTCCAAGAGCCTTCTCCGCATCAAGTATAGAGTAGATCCACGTGTCGAACCCGTAGTCCATGCCTACAGCACCACGACGGGGTGTTTAAAAAGGATTTGCCCTCGCTGAGACTGTTCTACCTTAATGCTTCAAGCTTTCTCAAAAGCTCCTCAAGGCTTCCATACTTCTCTTTTTCAGGCAGGCCTAGAAGGCTAATCTTTATTCCAGCCTTGTTCATCGCCTCGCAAAGAGCTTCAGTGAAAACTCCCCTCCCTCTCTCAGGCCTGTCAATTCTGAAATGGGTCCATTCAACGCCGCAGGACGGGCTTCCCTCTACACCCAGGTATGCCATGATCCTGACGCCTGCACGCTCGTATTTCGCTGCAATTTCCACGGCTTGGTCAGCAATATCCCGGCAGATACGTCTGAACTCTGGATTATCGTAGGATTCTCTGGACGCGGGCTCCCTGTCTAAACCCTTATACAGTAGTTCAGGGCAGGGGAGCTGTACTACTCCAGTTTCAAAATCCTCTAGAAGAGCGTTGACGATTCTCCTAGATGCCTCCACTTTTTCCTCCCGCAGTAGTCCCACCGCCTTACTGTATGGGTTGAGTATACAATGAGAAACCAGCAGGATTCTCCGCATGTCGAATAAGGCTTAAAACCGCGTTATTAAGCTTTCATTAGAATCTCAGGGGTGTTTAGCTCTATACGTAATGTTTAAAAATAGTTGATACAGGCGCAGGCTTAACACGGTGGACTAATGGTGGCTCAAATTGGCTACAACAGGGCTTCCGTCTGCTCCAGAGATAATCGTTTCGGGCTCCGTGTTAGCGAGCCTACTGGCAATCATAGTCTTAGCTCTAAACGTTCTTAAACACCGGTTGAGAAACCCTCAGGCAGCTAGGATAGCTGGCTACATAGAGTCAGGCGCCTCAGCATTCCTCCGAACGGAATACTCCGTCATAATGGTTTTCGATGCTGCAGTCGCTCTGCTTCTCTTAACCCTCCTAGGGGTTAAAACGGCTTTCGCATTCATGCTTGGAGCAGCGTTTTCCCTAGCCTCGGGTTTCGTAGGGATGAAGGTGGCTGTGAAAGCGAACGCCAGAACCATGGAATCGGTAAACGGGGATGTTTCTAAAGGTTTGAAAACAGCTTTAAGCGGCGGCTCAGTAACTGGTCTTTCAGTTGCAAGCCTGAGCCTGCTTGGAGTATTAATACTGGTTTCCCTCCTGGGCGAAGACTCGTCTGGGTTGAGCATGGAGTTTCTAACGGGATACGCCATGGGCGCTAGCCTGACTGCAATCTTCATCCAGATGGGCGGGGGAATATTTACGAAGAGCGCAGACATAGGTGCTGATCTAGTTGGGAAGCTTGAGTATGGGCTTACTGAGGATGATCCTAGGAACCCAGCGGTGATCGCCGACCTGGTTGGGGATAATGTTGGCGACTGCGCTGGAAGGGGCGCCGACCTTTTTGAAACTCTAAGCGGGGACATAGTTACAAGCATGATAATAGGACTGGGTTTCATGGATAAGTATGGTCAGATGGTCTTATTGTTCTCACCGCTCTTTCTCTCGGTAGGGCTGCTCTCCACTATAATAAGCATCATGGTTGCGCTTAAAATCAGTAATCCTACGAAGAGTTTTCTGACAAGCCTTGCCGTCTCAACTGTTTCCTCGGCAGTCGGCCTATATTTTGTCTCAACAATTTTCATGAGGGATGTTACGCTTTTCTACGCTGGATTTAGCGGTTTGATCGTGACCCTGCTCATGGCTATCGTGTCAAACTACTATACTGGCGTAAACTCCTCCCCGGTTAGAAACATGTATGAGTCGGCTAAGAGGGGTGCTGCTATAAACATGATAAGCGGCTTCGCCTACGGTTTAAAGGGGGCAGTAATACCCGTTTTCCTAGTCTCAACATCCGCGGTATTCTCCTATCTTGCCACCGGTAATGTCTACGGCTTGGTTGCAGCAAACCTGGGTACAGACATACTCATAGGGACAGTGATGGCTTGGGACGCATTCGGGCCGATAGTCGATAACGCTGGCGGAATAAACGAGATGTGTGGCGGGGGCAATAATGGAGCGTTCGACGCTCTCGACGCCATCGGAAACACTACTAAAGCATATACGAAAGCGTTTGCTCTCGCAAGCGGCACTTTCACAGCTTTCATAGCCTTAATGACCTATTATTACGTTGTTGGCAAAAGACCGGTTGACCTTACAAACCCGTTCCACACAGCCGGTCTTCTAATAGGCATCGCCATACCGTTCCTGTTCTCCTCATACATAATGAGCGCGGTTAACTCTACGACTCTAGTAATGGTTGATGAGGTGAGGAAGCAGTTTAGAGAGAACCCCAGAATACTCGCGGGATCGGATACGCCTGCTTACGACAAGTGTGTTAAAATAGCTACACTGAACGCTTTGAAGCAGATGATCCTGCCTGTTTTAATCGCTGAGGCTGTTTTCATCGGCTTCGGGCTGCTTTTCGGAGTTAATGCTTTAGCCGGCATGCTGATAGGCCTGCTTGGTTCAAGCGCCATCCTAGGGATTAAGTATATCCTGATAGGAGGTGCTTTCGACAATACTAAGAAGCTTTTCGAATTATCGGGGAACAATGATGAGGCCCTGCGGTCAGCCGTCGTAACGGGCGATACTTTCGGAGACCCGCTTAAGGATGTGGTCGGCCCCTCTCTAACGATTCTGATGAAGAGCATCATAATGACCGCCCTAACTTTTGAAATAATACTTCTCGAGCACGCACTGTTCCCTGTCTAGCTAAGTTTTTAAACAGCCTTAATGTTCACAATACTGTGTCGACGGGAATAATCCTAATAAAAAGCAGGTCAATAGGTGTAAAGAGAGCCGTGCTTCTGCCTGAGTTAAACCCTAGGACTGTCGAGGGCATTCTTAAAGCTCTTCCGTTCAAAGGTTCTGCAAACACTTGGGGTGAGGAAATATATTTCGAAATCCCCGTTAACCTACCGGAGGAGAATTCGCGTAGAGAGGTTGAGAAGGGGGATGTCGCCTACTGGCCTCCTGGAAGAGCCCTCTGCATATTCTTCGGCCCGACTCCCGTGTCTAGAAAGGGGAAGATTGTCGCCTACAGTCCTGTTAACGTTTTCGCCAAGATAGAGGGTGATCTAGAAGGCTTCAAAAAGGTTAAAGATGGGGAGGAAATACTCGTTGAAAAAGGTTAGGGGATCCTTTGGAATACCAGCGGGACGCATTGCTTAAAAACGATTCCGGCGGAAGCTACGCGTCTTCAACACTTTCGGCTGGGCCTGAGAGCACTGTGAAAAACTTGTCGTTAGGCTTATGCAGGTTTTTAACAATCTTTCCCCTCGTCCCCTTGGTAATCGTCTCAGAGCCTTGAAGAGCCACTCCCACTGCTATCGCAACATACTCCTCTGAAACAACTGCAACCGGCTCCCCCTTGCTGAAACTACTGTGTTTAACCACTCCCGGGATCATCACGTCAGCACCCTTAACCACGTACTCTACAGCACCTTTGTCCACAACCACTATTGGACAGACTGTTATTCTTCCAAGGCCTTGAAGATGCGGGATGACCCTTCCATCCGGGAAAACGATTAACGCGGGGGTTCTGTTTAAAAGAAGTATTTTAGCGTCCTCCAGCTCAACAACCTCCGCAGACTCCAATCTGTCTAGTTTAAACGAGATTTTCTGGTTTTTAGCGTCTTCGATAAGTCGGGCTACCTCCTTCCTCCTTATCTGTATTCTGCGCAAGCCTCAAAACCCTTTCATGACTTTCTCAAGCGCCCTGCAGTTTTCCTCAGCGTTCTCCAGAATATCCTTAACGGTAGGGGTCTTAAACAAGGGGTTGAAACTTGGCGGGCACTCTACAGTCAGATACCCGTCGTATCCTGCTGCTTTAAGCAGCTTGATAATTTTCCTCCAGTCCACATTTCCTTTGAGCACATTCCTAAACCCGTTTATGTTTCCCACGCTGGTGTCGAAATCCTTAGCATGCACGTTCGACACCATGCTTCCAAGGCTGTGGATCCAGTTTTCAGGGTGGGATATTGCAAGCAGGTTGGCAACGTCAAGATATACTTTTACATTCTCCATTCCAACGTCAATTATAAATTTCTTAAACTCCATCGGGGAGTAGAGGAACTTGTTCCAGACGTTTTCGACAGCTATCGTCACGTTATGGGTCTCCGCGAACTCTGCAAGTTCTTTCACGGATTTTAGAGAGTTGACGTAAAGCTCCTCGTAAGGTATCTCCGGGGAGGCAACGCCTGGGACAACGAGGATGGATGATGCTCCAACAATGCTAGCCATTTTAACACCAGCCTTACCATACTCGACGCCTTTACCCCTAGTTTTTTCATCGCTTGAGCCGAGATTATACTTCCAGAAGACGCCCGTGGCAACGCTAGGTATCTCGAGGCCTTCCGACTTGAAATCCTCAGCCGTCCTCCGTATCTCCTCCCCCGTCTTCCTAATCGGGTCGAAACTGCTGTCGTCGAAGACGAGCTCAACCCCGTCGTAGCCGACCTCCCTAAGCTTCCTAGCAAGCTTCTTATTGTCAAGCTCCCTCAGAATGCTTGGCCATTCAACACTCCAAAGATTTATCCCCTTCTTCATAGGTAGTATTCAAACAATAAAACCTAATAAAGTTTTTGGAAGCTTGTTCAACGAACATTCTATAAACGCACAAGCTTAACCACGTTAGAATCCTTTGGGACACTGAGGTTTCTACCGACGACCTCGCACTTAACCCTCAGAACATAGCAAACAGGCTTGCAAATATTTTTTTCAAGCCCGGTGAGTGATTCGAAGTTTCCCTGGCCTTTTGCTACTACTATGTCTGAGTCGTTCAAGGCCTGCTTAAACTCTCCAGAAACCCTATTTAAAACGACTCCTATAGTGTCATCTCCAGTAGTAAGAATTTTATCACACGTCTCGCCAAGCCTAACGTACTCAGCGTCTTCCAGGGTAGCGTCGTTCAAAACAGGCCCATCCTTAACAACCATCGTGACACTGCACCCCCATCTTTCTTTCAGACATTTTGCGACAAGCTTATCAAAGACTATTTCCCCCGCATTATCCGCTAGGTAAAGAATCTTATTCCCACCGCTGATTGCTTCGCACAGCTTATCCACATCGTCGATCGCCAGATCCTCCTTCAAATAGTCTTTAAACCGCGTCTCCATGCTTTCAAGATTGAAGCGATGCCCGTGGACTTCAAAATCCATCATGTTTCCAATTATGGATGTTTTAAGGCAAAACCTCAGCGCTTCAACATTATCTCGGATTGATTCAAGCGTTTCACACAGGCCTTGGTAAAACTTTAAGGCTGTTTCATTCGAGGCAGTCTTAACATGCTTAAAAGGGTCCCTCACTCCGGTTATTTTTCGAGTAATCCTGAATGCTTGCGAGTGGAGGACGTTGGGCGAAGCATCCTCTTCGAAAGCCCTCGGGATCCATCTTAAGGATTCTAAAAGTATTTCCCTGATTATATCTGGGTCGCTCGTCGCCTTAAGAGCTATGTCTAAGGTAGCGTTTACAGTGCATGGGATGCATAATAGATCCGGTTTCATCAGTCTTCTCCCTGGACGCTTAGATTTATGAATTTCTGCTAGCTGGAGAAACTCTTTCTCGCGAGGAAAGAAAATGTTTCAAGGCTTGCGGCCACGTGAAACTATTGAAGCATAGTTAGTCGCCGCCCACGAAGAAATAAACAATTCATCTACCCTTACCAGTACGAAGGGTCCTGATGCAGGGTCGTGCATAATTAGCCAATTATCTTCATATCCAACAGCCACTACCGTATGGAGGCTGAACCCGATTCTTAACCTGATGATTACGGGATTGCCTTTACAGATTTCTTCTCTCAATTCTCCTATTGAAAGCGATTTATACGAGCAGTAAATATGCTTGTCTAAGAAGGGAAGCATGTTTTCAAACCTATCGAACCCCATCGCGTTTATCTCCTCTTGCGAGAAGTTTAAACCGTAATATAGGAGAACCATGCTGGCGGAGGCCTCGGAGCAAAGGCCGGGTCCCTGCTTGACGAAGGGAACGCTTAAAATTTTCCCGCTAGCATAGTTTGCCTGGGGGGTGTTTGCATGCCTCGTAGAGGTATAGAGAATGATGGCAAGAACTGAGACGAGTATTGCTAAGAGTATTCTCCTGAACTTCAATCTGAATAAGAATAGAGGGTTGGCTTTAATAATCTTAAAAACTAATCTTCTAGGGTTTTTATCTAATTATTTCCAAAAAACCAAGTATATTGTCTTTTATGGATCTTATAAAGGGGTGCCTTATCTCACTCGGCTCTTTAAGGCTTTCCAGCCTGGATATTCTGAAATAGAGGGGAGGGTGCGGGTCCCATCCCAACCATTCTTGAATAGCGTATCCTTGCCGCATTTCCAGCTGAAGCCGGCGGAAACCTATTTTCCTCAAAGCGTTTGCAAGGTTCTGGGGCTCGCCTATTCTAATGGCGGACTCTAAGTCAGCCTTGGACTCGAAGAACTTGGCTATGAAGTATACGGCTCCGAGAGCAAGCATAAGATAGAAGTATCCTAGGAAGTATAACAGTGGCCAGAAAACGTAAAACCTGAGAAGATACTCCATGGAGGTAAGGAGAAAGAGGATCAACGGGTCTCTCCCTTTAAGATGGCTGAACTCATGCCCAATAACGCTCAGTATCTCATTATCGTCAAGCTGGACAAGCAACCCTGTGGTAACCAGGATTACTCCACGGCTCGGCCAGGGTCCGGAGGCTGCAGCATTAGGCAGAGTGGTGTTGGAGACAACTATCTTAGGCACTGAAAGCTCAAACCTCTCCGCCGCCTTCTTTACAATCTCATACAGGTTCACAATCTTCGCAGAAGCTCTTTCCGAGTTACACTCCAACCCGTATTGGGATAGGACTTCCGCGCAAGTTTCATAGTCTATCGGCTTCCTGAGCGCGAGGGTCCTGCTGTAAATCTCCTTCTTAATCTTTGAGAATGTTTCTGCTCCATGCTTGTTTAGAAAAGACTTGTATTCTGAAACCGGAATACTATACTGGAAAACATGTACCAGGGGGTTTTTCTCAGTGATCCGCCAATCCCCCATTCTCCCGATAATTCTGTCTGAGAAAAGGATCAGCATGAACTGTAGCATTACAAGAACTATTGGAGCGTACGCTCCTAGGGCTAAGAAGAGAATAATGCTGAGCGAGGTGAATAGTATGAAGAGGAGAAGCATGCTTTCCGAAAACATCCGGTAGACGAAATTCTTACGCGCCTCAAGAACCCTTTCAGGTATTATTTCCTCGCCCTCGACCCAGGTGAAGTAGACAGTTGTTTTCCTACGCTGTTCTTCGAAAAACCGGACTGCAGCCACCAGGTTGCTTTTCAACAAGTGTACAGCTGACGCGGGAACCTCGCTACCGCTTAAAACCATTCTGACATTAATTGGTTTTCCAATACTTATCTGAACATCGATATACCATTCCCTATCTGGATCGACAGCACTAAAGTAGAGGAAACATCCTGTCTCAGAAACGTTTCTAACAACATTCGTAAAATGCTTCAAATTCGGAGCAACATAGTTCTGGTATATGAAATCAGCCAGGCTGGCGTAGTCTGAAGGGGTTATTTGAGCATCTATCGTGAAAGCAAGACTTTTCTCCCCGCTCATGCCTGTTTTTTCACATCCGGTTCACGGAGTAAACCCTCAAGATATAAAAAGTTTTACCGGATGATCAGGATTCTAGCCAAAGATAAAAAGTTTATTTCAATCATCCTTTGAGAGATTCGGAAGCATTGAGGGTAATAGTCCCCGCGGGAGGGTTTGCAAAGCGTCTTCAACACCTCGGGGTCCACATGGCGAAGCCGCTGGTTAAGGTTTCCGGCAGGCCGATAATAGACTACACCATGCAGAAAGTAATGGTGTTAAACCCCAGCGAAGTGATCGTCACCGTAAACAGGAGGTTTGAAAAGGATTTTAGAGAATGGCTGGGGTCAAGAGGGTATGTTAACACGAGGCTCCAGGTCGAGGGGAGCACACGGGAGGAGGAGAAGCCTGGAACCATATTGTCGCTGGCGATGCTTGTTGACACTATTGAAGAGGACGAATACCTGATTATAGCGGGCGACAACCTTTTCTCGCTTGATTTAACGGAGTTCCTCGAGTTCTACCGGAGTAAGAATGCACCGGTTGTGGCGCTTTACGATGTTGGGAGCATTGAGCTTGTTAAAATGTATTCCTGCGTCAAGCTTGCTGAAGACGGTAGAATAGTGGATTTCGTCGAGAAGCCTGTAAACCCGGCTTCAACCATGATAGCCACCGCTATCTACATGTTTCCATGGAGGTCGCTCGTAAAAATCAAGAGATACGTTGAAGAGGGCGGGCACAGGGATAGCCCAGGGCACTTCGTGTCCTGGCTATGCAGGAACGAACCTGTGTACGGATATGTTTTCCGGGGATACTGGTTCGACATAGGCACACCCCAGACCTATGAGGAAGCCTGCAGGTTTATGGAGGGCATTAGAGAAAAATAGCCTAAACTATTTTTAAAATTCTTAACGTGCACGCGTGCCTCGGCAAATGCTTATATATCTTGTAAAAGCATGATTCGACAAATGGAGTATGTTCGCTTAGGCTGGTCTGGGCTTAAGGTTTCAAAGATCTGCCTGGGAGCCATGTCTTTCGGCGACCCGGCTTTGCAACCCTTCGGGGGAGGGGGCTGGGTTTCCGGCAAAGAGGAGGCTTTCAAGTTTTTGAACAGGGCGTGGGACCTCGGCATAAACTTCTACGACACTGCCAACGTGTACTCGAGGGGAAAGTCTGAGGAGATACTTGGGGGTTTCTGCAGGGAAGAAGGGAGGACGCGGTGGTGGCCACAAAAGTGTTCTTCCCCATGGGGGACAAGCCAAACGACTCAGGGCTTTCAAGGAAGCATATTTTGAGGCAGATAGAGGGGTCGCTCAGCAGGCTCAAGACCGGTTACGTAGACCTCTACCAGATACACAGGTGGGACTACTCCACCGGGATAGATGAGACTTTATCCACATTAACCTGTTTAGTGCATCAGGGAAAGGTGAGGTGCATGGGCGCGTCCAGCATGTGGACGTGGCAGTTCGCCACCGCCTACTTCACCAGCGAGATGAAGTGCTACGAGAAGTTCGTAAGCATGCAGAACCTCTATAACCTGCTTTACCGCGAGGAGGAGAGGGAGATGATACCCTTTTGCAAGACGTATAACATTGCGCTTATACCCTACAGCCCCAACGCTGTAGCGCGCGCTAGCTGACGGATGACGAGATCAAGTACCTGGAGGAGCCATATAGGCCGAAGCCAGTTTTACACATACGCTAGCAAGTCTCGGGAACGCATACGAGTAGGCAAAATTCCAAAATATGAGCAGCGCGCTAACTAGAGGAGAGTTTAAAGATTTAAGAGTTCTACGCTGGAGTGGTTGCAGGAATGTCTTCAAGGTATGAGGAGCTTGGCGTAGACGTAAGTAAGAAAGGAGTGGAGTTTTTGAAAAAGATTACGGACGACGTTTTCCCCGGAGCCTTCTCCCCGATTGTTAAGGATCCTTTAAACCCGGGCTGGGGGATAGTTCTTCATACTGATGGTGCTGGAACCAAGCCGGTTGTCTCCTACCTCTACTATAAGGAGACTGGTGAGGAGAAGTTTTTCGAAACATTGGCTGACGACGTTGTCGCCATGAATGTTGATGACGCGGCGTGCGTAGGAGGGTTTCCAGTGGCTTTCTCAGACTATGTCGCGGTAAACCCTTTCAAAGTCCCTAAGCAGGAGCTCCTTAAAAGCCTGGCTAAAGGCTTCTCCAGAGTCTTTTCAACGCTTAGGGATAACGGGGCCAGTGTTCTTTTCAGCGGAGGCGAGACGGCTGACCTGCCAGATATTGTCAGAACATTCGACGTTTCAGGGACAGTAATGGCTAGAGTAGAGCTCTCTAAGGCGGTGACTGGTGGAAACGTCTTGCCGGGGGATATTATAGTCGGGTTGAGGAGCGGAGGAAGGTCGGCATATGAGGAGAAGGAGAACAGTGGAATAATGTGTAACGGGATAACTCTTGCTAGACACTGCCTCCTGGCTGGAGAATACTTGAAGAAATACCCTGAGACATGTTCGGGAGAAGTTAAAGGATATTATGGCCGCTTCAAAATGGATTCCTTCGTCGACGAGCTTAACATGACTATTGGGGAAGCCTTGTTGTCGCCGACTAGAATCTATCTGCCTATAATACTTGAAGTCCTGAAAAGGGTTAAGGTTAAAGCCATAATTCACAATACTGGCGGAGGATTATCGAAATGCTTGAAAATAGGGAGCAACATAAAGTATGTGAAGGATAATCTTCCTGAACCGGACCCAATATTCAGACTAATTCAGGCTGAGAGCCGGGAGGCCTCGAGAAACATGTATCGCATCTTCAACATGGGAGTGGGACTGGAGATAATCGTCGAGAAAGGGGATGAGGATAATGTTATAGACGTGTCTGAAAAGTTCCGCGTCGATGCTCAGGTAGTCGGCAGGTGTGAGAAATCTTCCGAGGGAAACTCTCTAGTCATTGTCTCAAGGAACGGTAGACTCGAGTATCGTGTCTAGAACATTGGAATAAAGTAATTGCTGACGGGTTTTATGAAGAACGTGAGGGATGGGTTTAACACTATCTTTCTTCACTACTCTGGAGAGAAAGATATTAGTGTTTCAGTATGCTCAACGTGTTCAAGCTTCTCCAAAACCTCGTAAATCGTTTTCCTGAGCTCCTCCAGGTTTTTGGATTCTATCACCAATACTGCATCATATCTTCCCAGGACGGAATTAGCCAGTTTAACACCCCTAACCCTCCTTGTCCTCACAACCTCTTCAGAAGTGCCCGGCTTGGTTCTAACAAGGATGAAGGCCCTGATCATCTTGAGTCACTGCAACACTATGGAGGTCTCTGTTCTAACAATATTCGGAATCCTCTCAATAACCTCGTAGAGCAGGCTAGTCAATTCCTCAGGGCTCTCGGCTTCAACCGTCGCCACAACATCAAACCTGCCGTAAATGGGATCGGCTGAATGAACACCCTTAATCTTCTTCATTTCATTTGAAACTTCTATGGATGTTCCAGGCTTCGTCACCAGGAACACGTATGCCTTGACAACCATGGTTAAGCATGTTTAGAGGAAGTATTTAATCGTTTTCCTGGGTCAATATCAATAATTACGGATAAAAAGCTGTGTTGCCGAAGAGTTTCCTACTCCACCCTCACCGCTGTTCCCACGGCAGTGATTACTATGAAGCCCTCTAGGATTTCAGAGGTTTCGAAATCTATGCCGACAACCCCGTTCGCACCAATCGAGGCTGCTCTCCTCATAAGGTTCTCAAGGGCTTCGTTCCTCGCCTTCTCGATTTCCGAGAGGTATGCTTCCGACTTCCCCCCGACTATCGCCTCTATCCCAGCTACGAATCTTCCAAGCGCGCCTCTCGTCCTAACTGTTTGCCCGAAGACTATGCCAAGGCTTCTCACGATTCTCATCCCAGGTATTTCAGGAGTCGTAGAGAGGTATATTTGTCCAGGTGGTGGTGGAGGAACAGGGTGCTCCATAAGGTATTCTCGCAACTGGTAGAGATAAGCTTTAAGCCCTAGGGTTGGAAACGTTTTTTAAACACCCGTGGGGAGAAAGGCTTTGATGAGGCTGGCTGAGGATCCTTTAACCGGCGGGGAAATACCTGTTGTCAAATACTCTAACCTAGGCATCGGGAGGCTGTTGAGGGGGAAGGTCAGGGACATTTACGACCTGGGCGAGGAGCTCTTAATATATCATACCGACAGGGTTTCCGCTTTCGACGTCGTGCTTCCAACACCCATACCTAGGAAGGGAGAATACTTGCAGAAGCTAACCGTATTCTGGATGAGGAGAAGCAGTAGTGTGTTTCCAAACCATCTTATAGACGCTGTGGATGAGAGGAGCATACTTGTGAGGAAGGCCCGGAGGATTAATGTTGAATGGGTTGTTAGGAAATATCTTTACGGATCATTGTGGAGGGCTTACAGCGAGGGCAGGAGGGAAATATACGGGTTAAGGTTCCCCGATGGGTTGAAGATGGCTGAGGAGCTTCCGGAGCCAGTGTTAACACCCACTACGAAGGCCGATGTGGGTCATGACAGGGAGATCACTAGGGCTGAAGCCCTGGAGATGAGGCTTCTCGACGCTGATACTTGGCGCACGCTGGAGGAGGCTGCTCTAAAGCTGTACGAGTTTTACGAGGCTGAGGCCAGGAAAGCAGGGATCATAATACCTGACTTCAAAATAGAGTTCGGCTTCCACAGGGATGAGTTGATCCAGATAGACGAGCCGCCTACGCACGACTCCGCTAGGCTCTGGCCGGTCAAGTACTACAGGGTTGGGGAGCCGCAGGAGTCGCACTGCCTAGACAAAGAGTTTCTCAGGGAATGCTTGAGGAGGATGGGCTTTGCTGGGGAGGGGGAGCCGCCTGAGCTGCCTTCTCCGGTTGTTAAGGAGGTTGCTAAAAGGTGTGTCGGAGCATACAGGGTGCTTGCCGAAGGAGTTAGCGTCGACGACCTGGACTTGCTAAGCGTCGACGATGTTCTAACCAACTCTTCCAAGTAAGCATGTAGCGTGCTCTCTGGAAACTAGTTTACGCTCATCCTGAAAGCGGAAAAAGCGGAATCCTAGTCGACAGGGCAAGAAGTCGGCTTAATTCTTAAGGCAGAAATTAACTTTTTTCAACGAGAGGCTTCTGTTAGAAGCTAGCTCGCTAGGCAGTTTAATGACTCGGGATCCAAAAAGCCGAAAGCTTAAATAGGTAGTAAAAAGTATTACTTGGTATGACTAATGTTAAGATAAGCGTAAGCATTCCGGAAGCCATTCTGAAGAAGGTAGACGCTCTTTGTAAGCAGTTGAATATGGCTAGAAGCGAGGCCATAGCTAGAATATTGGAGGAAAAGCTGGGAATGGAGGTTGAAGCCAAAGACCATAGGTATCCTACTATCTTATGGAAGCTGAGTTCTACCGGCTACCTCAGGCTCAGGTCCCCGCGGCTACGTGGCAGGTCGATTAAGGAGAAATGGGTTGTCGAGGAGATCGAAGAATAATGAGGATTGGCTACCACTATGCCGAGGACGGGTATACTGATCGCGGGGAAAAAATACCCGATATACCAGTCATCCATCTCGTAATCAGGGCTGGTAGATATCGGGCACACGGGGCGGCTATAATCGACACTGGCTTTGACGGCGGGATCTATCCGAACATGGAGATAGTGAGAATGTTCGAAGGAGTTGAGCCAACTGCTAAGGCCATCTTTGAGAATCCTCTATACGGTGCCTCGGAGTTTGAGATATACGTGGCGGAGGCTTCTCTTTACTATGGCGGGGAGCAGATGGGTCTCGGCAGGGTCAGGGTTTACATCCCCACAGAGCCCGAACTCTTGACGGGTGAAGTACTTGTGGGCAGAGAGGTTTTAAACAATAAAATGAGGCTGCTGACAATGAACATGCAGAAAAGACGAGTCCTTCTAGAGCTTTAACATACGCTAAATCTTCTCTATAAACCCGTTTCAACCATTAGCGCGCGCAGGGGATAACCTGCTGTAAGAGGTTCAGAGTTAAAAATCGTAGGTAGAGGGTTCTCCACGCTGGTGTCTCTACGCATGCTGGACAGCACTATAACGGGGACGTTGAGCTTCGACGGAAAGAGGCTCATACCATTCTCTGGTACGGGGATGAGGTTCATCTTCCATTGTCGCTGTAGCCTGCGCTGATGGAGGCGGATCAATTATAATCATTTACACGTTCGATTTGGCACGCCACTAGGCTTGAGGAAATCGAAGAACTGCTGTGCGTTAATATATAGTTGGATGAGAATATTTGAAAAACTTATTTAAAAACCTCAACCCTTAACCTAGCTATGGTTAGACTCATGGGTCTTATTCTAGCCCTAGCCTTACTGTCATTAGCGCGCGAGCTTCACGCAACATGTTTGCTCAGGGACCCTGCTCCATCTTCTACGTCCAAATCTGGGACAGCGGGTTAAACACTAAAATACTGCGCGCGCGCTCAGCATTCCTCCACAGCAGTGTCTTCAAGAGCTCCGCTCTAGACTGGTACATTATTCAGCTTCCAAACGTCGTTGTAACAGGCATTTTCTATGTCGTCATAGTCCCCATGTTTACCCTAGACGGTGCCCAACTATGGATAAGCGTCGACAATGATCCCCTTTCTCAAATAGCAGCTTCATAGTAAACGTTGATGAGCACACCATCCTGACTTATCTAAACGCCACAAGTAAAGGACCTGGAGGCTTCATGATCAGGGTCATGGGGGAAACTGCCCCAACCCCTCCTGAACTCAGGCTTTCATCCATAGAATTTAACGAAGACGAGGCCGTCGCGATTTTCACCAATCCAGGTGAGTTCGTAGGCTACAGCTGCAAGCTGGTTAAGAATGGTGGTAGCCATGTGGAAGAGGATGTTACACGTGGAAACCTTGTTAGCGCGCGCTAAGGGTTAGGGATGTGGAGATGGTTTACGCGACCAGAAGGACTATAGGGGGTTTAGCATAGGCATATAGCTCTTTTTCTAAGCGCACGCTAATTACTTCTTCAATCTCTAAACCGTCCCTAGCGTGAGCCCTGCGCTTGGGGCTATATAAGTAGACCATAAGGTTTATAAAATGGTCTACCAATGGTATACTAATAATCGTATGAGCGTTGTAAGCGTTAAGGTTGAGAAGGAGATTAAGGATAAGATGATGAAGTATAAGGATAGGGTGAACTGGGCACAGGAGTTCAGAAGGTTCATCGAGAATAGGATTAGGCAGCTTGAAGCCGAGGACAACTTCAAGAAGGTTCTTGAGGCTTTGGAAGGAGCCTCATGGAGCGTGCCAAAGGGTTTCTCAACAATGAGCGTGAGGGAGGACCGTGATAGTAGCTGATTCCTCAGCCATCATAGCCTTCTTTCTGCGTGAAGAAGGTTGGAGCGAGCTCTCTAAATACATGGCTGCAACCGTATCTGTTGATCACACGGTTAAAGAGTTCTATAATGCCGTGTGGAAGGCAGTGAACCTTAAGAGAATAGGCGTTGAAGAAGCTTCACGTGTTTTAGCCTTATTCAAGGAATATGTTGAAAGAAACATGGCGCTTAGGAGAGAAGAGGAATATACGGATAAAGCGTTTGAAATAGCTCTTGAAAACGGGATAACCGTCTATGACGCGCTCTACATAGCTCTAGCATTTCACGAGAAGGGTTCGTTGCTCACTCTCGACGATAAACAACGCTATGCGTCTAAGAGGCTTGGAATCACAACGATACCGTAAACCGAAAACAGTGTTAGTGCACGCTAAGATGCTTGGCGGAGCGTGCGCGATGGATGGTTAAAGAGGGTGTCAGAGTTGCTAACGACTAGGGTTTAAGCATTGCTTGTCGCAGCCAGATGAGCCTCAATAGTCGTACTCCTGCTGGCGCGCGCTATCTTGGAGATAGAGTCTTAATCCGCGTCGTAAGCAACGCCATCCTGTTATCCTTAAACTTTATATTTATTTAAGCAGCCAGTATTCTTAAATTATGGACGAAGCCTCCGAAAACCGTCCGTATGATTTTACGCTTTTCGAGGACGGGTTTGAAGGATTCTCGCGCGAATGGATGGGGAAAACATGGGTCTCAGCCTCGTACCTTGGGATAGATTTTTGTCTCGAAGACCTTGATGCTAAGGTGAAAAACATTGAGAGAAAGAACAATTTTTTAAAGGGCTTCGGAAGATTCTGGATGGAAAAAGGTTTTTTCGAAATGTTTATGAAACTAGAGGGTTTCAAAGTTGTCTCAAACCCTCCTCCCGAGGAGTTTCAGAAGAGCTTAGCCGAATCCAACCTGATCGTTCTCCTCGACTTCAACACGCAACTCTTGGCAATGCTTAAACAGGGAGTCCCAGAGGAGCACTGGGGCAAGGATGTTTTCCTCCTCTATCTCCAGCAGCACGGTAGTCGAAAGACCGCGGTGATTATCGCCGCGAGGGGTCTTGAGGAGTCTAGAAGACTGCTGGAGCTACTTAGCCAGGGGAAGAAGATTTTGAACACACATGAAGTCTGGAAGGGGTGGCCATTCTGTGCAAGTGGCAGGTATATGGTGACCCCCCTGCCCAGGCACCCGGGTAAAATATTGGCGGATGCCCTTAGGCTGGGCTGTAAATGGGTTTTCCTCGTAGGCCCCGGCGAGGATTTAACGGTTAGGGAGTTGGTGCCAAAGATAAAGGAGCTCGGCCTTGATTTCACTGTTTTCTCAGGCCAGTTCACCGGCGACGGCAAGTGTCTCATGGTTAATTGGGACGAGTATCCTGATCCCCAGTCCTCCGGTGCGGCTGACGCGTGTAGAATGAAGAAGCCCGGAGAAATGCTTTTCGGAGTGTTCAACAATCTTCTGGATTCGGATGTCGACGTGTTGAAGAACCATTTGGACGGCTATGTTTTTCACGAGGGCAACACCGAGTGTCTGGAGGAGCTGGAAACACCCTTCTTAATTCTTCCATACCATTTGGAATGGGGGGAGGCACCTCCTTCAATCTGGCTGTTCGTCGACAAGGAGGATCATGAACTATCATCCGAGGAAAGAATTATGAAAACGATTCTTTCGCGGAAAGCCGTGGGAGTGTTTGAAGACGGTAAGACGGTGGGTCCTTCAATGCTCGTAAACCTGTTGAGAATACTTCTCGCAGACAAGCAGTATCTCCGTAGGACTTTCGGGACATTCTTCTCACTATCTTCAAAGCTGGAAGGCAGGCTCCTTAGAGTCGCCATGGAGAACAGGCTTAACGAGCCTTTAGACGGGGTTCTCCAGATTAAGGCGAGCCCCGGGATTAGAGTAAATCCGCCTGGTAAAATGGCGGCGCATTTTGAAGGGAGAGGGAAGAGCGAGATTACTCTCGAGGTATCGATATCTGAAGAGCTAAGCGGGTCATATGGGCTGCTGCTGGTCGAGTTTCTTACGAAAGATAATTGTTGGAGAAACCTGTGCTATGTTGAGGTACCGCCCATGATTTCCACTTTCCCCCTGCTGGTTTCGAAAGGCCGGTTAGAGATACCGGTTACCATTTGGAATTGTACCGGTGTTGAGACCGGCGACTTAAAGATCAGTGTCTCGTCAAGAGAGAGGACGATTCTTGAGGAAGCGCGGAGAATCCGGGCTCCCATTCACAAGCCGTACAAAACCGTAATCCCCCTGACTCTTGAAAACGGGGAATACTTGTTAAACATATCGTTCTCCTCCGGAAACGCAACCTGCAGGATTAAGACGCGTGGCTTTGAAGGAGAGGCCGTGGCTTACACCGGGGACTATGACGGGGATGGTCTCGAGGAAGCCGTGCTTGAAAACAGGTACATAGTGGCTAAAGTGATTTCCCCAGGAGGAAGGTTGCTCGAGTATAGGCTTAAAAAGCCGGAGGCAGACCTGTTCTTCAAACTATACCCTAAGAAGCCTGAGGACTGGAGGGTTTCAGGCAGGAAGAGGAGGTTCTATCCCTTTGGAGGTTTAGAGGAGTTCATACAGCAGCCGACCGTCGAGGGCCATGAAAAATTCAAGATCAGAATATTGAGGAAAGAGGGGGAGAGCGCCGTAGTTACTGCAGAGGGCAATATGAATGGGAACGTTTTAAAGAAGACCTTCACGCTCTACGGAGGAACTCCGCTTCTAGAAGTCAGGTATGAGGCAGATTTTGTCAATCCCGAGCTCAACGTGATCGGAGTCAACCCTTTGATCAGGCTTGGAAACAGTGTTGACGCCAGCCACGTGATCTACTATCCTTCAAGCAACGGCATTCTCAAGGAGAGGTATAAGGGTAGGCTCTACGGTAAAAGGCTCTTCCTCACTGAAGACTGGGTCGCGTGCTACGACGAGCAGGAGGAGCTTGGGCTCATAATGGCTTACGACTCTAAAACCCCGTTTCTCACCCACGTCTGGATGAACACTCCGGATAACCCTGATTCACACTACTCCTATGTTGAGGTTCAGCCCTGGATAAGGGTTAACACGGGCACGACAACCTACTTCACCTACTATCTTTACGGTTTTAAAGGGAGTTTTGAAGCAGCCTTAAAAACCCTTAAGAAAAAACTGCACTGGGATTAAAGACATTGTCGAGGCCCTGCAGCGTGCTAACAACCTGGTTTTCACCCGCTATTTCTCCTTTTTAACGTCCTCCAACCATCATGCTCCTTCACTAGACCGAGTTTCTTCTTAACCATATCCCTTTTCTCCATCACGCTTTTGAGAAAGGATCCATCGTGGTGAACGATTAAACCGTCTTCAAGCACATCGTGCAGGAAGAAATTAGGCTTCTCCAACTCTTTTAAGAACTCTCCCGGAAAATAGCCAACAGCCCTGAGGCCGCTTACCTTGTAAAGCCCGGATAGGCTCCTCCTCTCGAAAACGTTCTCGGGAAGATCTTCTGCAACCACGCAGACATCTATATCGCTCTCCTCGGTGAAATCTCCTCTCGCATAAGAGCCGAAGAGCACGACGAGTTTTAGCTTGAACCTTTCAACCTGGCGTAGAAACTCCCCAATCTTCTCGTAAGCCGTGTTCTTAAGCTTCTCCTTCGGCAACAATCTTCCTCGCCTCCTCAAGAATGGATTTCGCCAAGCTTATTGCTTGCTCAGCCTGCAGTCTTGTAAAATGCCTTTTAGCAGGCCCGCTTGCAAAAGCATTAGCATACCTTGTTGGAATATAGTACTGGTCGAGTATCTTAACGTTTTCTTGAAACTCTTTAAACCTACTGTCTATTTTAACCAGTTCCTCAATCAGGTCGATAAGCGAGTGCGTCCTCCTTTCGACACCATAATGGTTTAAAACCGCCTTGAGAGAAAGCTCCGCTGCCTGTTGCGCGTTGAAACACACCTTTGACCACCTTCCGGTTTTAAACAGGTCTAAAGCAGACCCTAGGAAATCATCAGCATCTTCAATCAAATCTCTTGCCCTGCTTACCACGTGTAGAACATCTCATGGCTTCAATTTATCTGTTTCCCTCTCCTGATTAAACTCTGAGCACGCGCTGATTCGGACGTCTTTAAACCGTTTACGAATTGAACATGAACCCTACTTTCCCCTAGGCTTACTTTCATGTCGAAACTCCCGCGACGCGCAGCAACGCCTCTAGCGTGCTAAGACGGCTACGCCTTATCGTCTAGCACGGTGTACGCCATGCGCAGAGGGTTTTTCAAGCTTGCCGTCGGACAGCTAGAGCCGTCCAGCTAACCATCGAACCGCTTGCCTCCAGAAGACTTCGTAGTAGCTCCACTTCATGAAGTTTATACCCCAATGGGGAGCCGGGTCTGAGGTGAAGACGAAGCTTCTCCCCTCGCCGAACCTGCGGGTAGCGATCAACACGTCCCGCTCCCCCACGGTGGCTAGAAGCTCAGACCCGTCTTTAAGCAGAACCCTGTTATAGCCTAGGAGGGGCGGCGCAGTATTCCAGTCTATGTTCCTCATGACAGGGTGGTCTTCCTTCAAAGCTTTTATCAATGCTCCCTCCGGGTGTTCAACCCTGTCATCCCTGTCCAGCATTTTCACCGGCAGCGCCTCCTCAACAGGCGTGCCCTGCCAAAGGGCGTGCCCGTATTTCCCCGCGAAGCTCTGCCAGCCGCCGAGCATCGCCAGCCCCCTCCCCTTTCTGACGAAATCCCTGATGTTTGCAACCCTGTTCGGCATCACTATGTGCTCGCCATACTTGCTGGGCGTGTAGAACTCCGGGTAGTATATTATGCAGTCGTACTCAACGTCGCTCAGTATTAAAACATCGTAGTTCAACAGGTCTTCAAGGCGCTTCGGGAAACTGCTGTAGGCTTCCCAAGTAGGCATGTAAGTCACTTCGATCTCGCTGTCCCCCTTGAGGGCGTTTAACAGGGGCAGGCCGAAGT
The DNA here is from genome assembly GCA_049700215.1 of Thermoproteota archaeon. Lineage (GTDB taxonomy): Archaea > Thermoproteota > EX4484-205 > EX4484-205 > JAAOZP01 > JAAOZP01. The sequence continues at coordinate 39,050 of JBNAVT010000003.1, read as the reverse complement.
TCCTGACTTCAAGATTCTTCTGCTCAACCCAGAAGGGTGAGCCCGTGTATGCCAGCGCCATCGTCCCCGAGTCCCCGACGTATAAGACTCTTATCATTCTCATTCACCGGTGAGGATAAGCCTGATGATTATTAAAGCTTTTCCAAAGCGTCTGACGCGTCTACTCCGGGAGGGGTCAGCCTTACTGTTTCACAGGGATCCTGATGGGCTCTCCGCTCTCCATCGACTTGTTGGCTACGAGCGTCACCTCGAGAGTCTTCAAACCGTCTGAGTACGGGCAGAGTATTTTCGAAGCATCCTTAAGCCTGACGGCGTCTATGAAAGCATTGTCCTCTATTTCGAAAATATTCGGCTCCCCAGCCGTCTCCTCCGGCTCAACACCGGCCCGCAGCAGGCGTAGGGAGTGCTCCCAGCCTGTGAAGAGTGCCGTAGTATTACTCGCGTAGACGCTTAGGCTTACTCCCCCTCCACCACCGTTTGCTGAGCAGGATGCCCAGAGGCTTCCAACAGCCCCGTTAGCCAGCTTAATGTTCACCACGCTAGCGTCCTCAATACTGTAGTTGGGCGAAACCCCCTTGTTAAACCCTTTAGCAGGATAGGCCTGGACCTCAGTGATCTCTCCACACATGAACCTCACTAGGTCAACCGTGTGAGTAACCTGCTCGTGAAACTGGCCCCCGCTCTTCTCCTTCACGATCCACCAGCTGTAGATCGCTGCCTCAGGCGTGAGGCGTGGAGTCTGCCCGATCCATCCTCCGAGCACGAGTATCGGCGGGTCATTCTTCAGAATCCCCCTTACCCTCTGTACCCCGGCGCGGTAACGGTTCATGTACCCTACGCTCGTTAAAACCCTTTTTCTCTCAACCGCCGCAGCTATCTCCCTAGCCTGCTCCAGGTAGAGGTTTACCGGTTTCTCCACGAAGAAGGGTATTCCCCGGTCTATGGCTTCAAACTCAGCCCCGTGGGCGAACGGCGGCAGGCAGAAGTAGACAGCGTCCAAGCTCGTGTTTCTAAACATTTCCTCAGCCCTGCTGTAGAAGACTGCTCCACTCTCGCCATACTGGGAGGCTAGGTTTTTAGCGCGCTCAGGGTTCACGTCGCAGAAGGCGGCTAGCTCCACACTCGGGTTGTTGACAAGAGCCTTAGCGTGCGCCACAGCTATCCCGCCGCAGCCTACAAACCCTATCCTAACCTTTTCAGACATACGGCACCACTCTCCGGTTAAAGCGTGCGCATGGATTTAAGCATTCCACTACCATAGCCTAACTGTTTTTATCTGGAAAGCGTTTAACTCGAGACTCACGGTTTCACTCAGGGCCTCAACCCGGCTTCCCGTCTCCCTGTTTAAACAGTCTACCTCCGTCGCCCGTTTAAACGGCAGTGTGACCCATATTCTGCAAGGAGTCTTCACACCCTTCGCCTCGTAAACCCTTACTAGAGTATGACCATCCTCCCGCGTCAGGGAGGATAAAACTATGCTGCTCGGCTCGGTTCTGAGGAAGCTGTGCCTGGGTGGAAGCGGCCCGCTGGATTTTGAAACTGTTTTCGCGACAAGCGTGTTGTTAGGCTCAGCACCATGGTTCCAAGGCTGGTAATCCGGGTCACCCTTCTTAAACGGGATTAGAGAGTATTTGAAAGAGTGCGGCACATTCTCCTCAAACCCTTTCTCGCTAACACCCTTATACTCGAAGGCGACGCTTCTCAGAAGCGAGATTATTGCAACGTTGTCGACAACATTGTTCCCCGGGAGGCCGCAGTTAACCAGGCACAACCCCTTCTCGTCGTCGCTGTAGTCAATCCAGTTCTGCGCTGGATACTCTCCCTCGGGACGCTCAACATGGCCGAAAGGCGTTTCATGCCTTATCTTCCCGTTCCTAATGCTGGTCGGGAAACATACTCTAACCCTGTACTGTTTACCGGAGGGCGTTAGCCTTGTTTCAAAATCTATTCTTTTCAAACCGTCGTAGAGGTGGATAAGCTGGGTGAACGCTATGCTTATGCCAACCCAGAACCTGAGGACCCCGGAGACCCTGACGGTGGCCCTAACAGGGCCCTCCTCTAAAACCTCTATTTTCACAGGCATGTTTCTCGACTCAACATAGTCCCAGAGCTTAAGGTCCTCCAGGTGGAACTCCCGGGCTAGTTGAGCAAGCTTCTCCCTCACCAGCATTGGCAGGGGATCCCTGGGGTCGAGCATAGGCATGATAGTGTACAGGTCTCCCCGGTCGATCTGCAGCAGGAGATTGTTTGCGAAAGGCTTCTCCTGGTCAACATACTCTAAACCAGTCTCCTTGTCGACGATGCTTCTTATCGTCCCGTCCTCGTTGAAAACAATCCTGTGAAAACTGTTTTCTAAAACGTTTCCGGAGACACGGAGGCTGCTTGAATACTTCTGCTCCCCGCTCGCCTCCTGCATGTGGAAAACCCTGTAGCCTAGGGCCGGCACCTCCGCGATGAACATCACCACAGCCTCCCTGAGGTCTCTGGCTTCAACCCTTCTAGAGGAGTTTTTCTCAACCCTCGTGTAGCCGGGTTCAGCCGGCTCCTCGCGGAACTCGATCTCCGCGCTGACGGGCAGGTGGGGCGGTGGCTCCTCACCGTAATACTTCTCCTCCGCAAGCTGCACGGGGACCTCCCTGCCCTCGTCGTCGAAAACACGGACGGCTCTAACACCCGGCTTTACGAAAGTAACCCGCAGCTTCACTACGTCACGCCTGTCGAAGCCCAGGGGGTTGAACACGAGTATCGCCCTGCCCTCGCCCCTGCTCGAGTCAATCCTCGCGGATAAGTATTCAAGGCTCTCGTCTATAATCCTGCTCGCAACCCTCTCGCTCTCCGCATACCATTGTAAAGCCTGCTCGAAAACAGTGTCCACGCAGCTTCCGCAGATCACGTCGTGAAACTGGTTGAGCAGGACTTTCTCCCAAGCCTCCTCCAGTTTTTCACGCGGATACTCAGCCCCCATTAGGGAACAGATTGTTGAAAGCTTCTCAGCAGTGGTAAGCAGGTTCTCCACCTGCCTGTTTCGAATCTTAAGCCTGATCCTGCTGCTGTAGGTTCCACGCATCACCGGGTTCATATCTCCCTTAACGGCCTGCAGTCCAACTTTCTTCCCAGCCACGGATTCGAAGAAGCCGGTGGCGGTTGAGAAAAAGATCTTTAAAACATTCTCCTGGTTCCATCTTCTAACGGTTTCAGGAGTGTTTTGAGTTGGAACAGCCCAGTCGCCCCCGCTTGGGAGGAGAGCCTCGCCAGCAGCCGAGCTGCCTAATAGTTTTTCAACCACCGCTCTTATCCTCCTCAGGTTTTCCTCAACGCTCTGCGTGAACTGGACGCCGCCGTACTCGCCGCAGTAGGTTAACAATCTCGTGCCGTCCAGGGCCTCCCAGAAGAATACTGGTTTAACGCCCTCCCTGGAAAGGCCCCGGCTAAACTGCAAGTATTCATAGCCGCAGAGCCTGGCGATCTGCGGGGTCTGAGCGTTCTGCCCGAAGACGTCGCCCATCCAGGCTGTTTTAGTGCTCCCCCCTGTTTCCTCAATTATTCTTCTGGCTAGAACCGCGTTGCGGACAAGGGATTCTCCTGAAGGAATATTGTTGTCCGTCTGCACATATGGGCCGGTGACCTCGATTCTCCCGGATGAAACCAGTTTCCTCAAATCCTCCAAGTGCTCGGGGCAGAGCCTGCGGAACAGTTTCACCAGCAAGGCTTGTTCAAACATGTACGTGTACTCAGGGCTCTTCTCCATAATGTTCAACACCTCCGTGAAAATGTGTCTAAGCCTCGGAAGATACTCTTCGAAACTCATTAAATACGCGAGGTCGTAGTGGAAAGTCGGGACAAGGTGGATCCTGACGCTGCTCGAAGGCTCAGCCAACCCAGCCTCTACCTTTCAAAAAAGCCGGCTTGGAGAACCTTAAAAACCTATCTGGAAACAGCGGGAAGACTTATGCTCAAGACAGGGGGTTTACTCGAACGTTCGGCTCGACGACTCGTTAAAGGTTTAATAGGATTGTTAAACACGTTGCCGCATGCGAGCCGGAGCGTCGAAGAAGGATATTACTCCACCCGTCGGCGTCAAGATGGGTGGTTTCGCAGCAAGATACAAGGGGGCTGAGGGTGTGCACGATAATCTCTACACGAGGGTGCTCTATCTTGAGGGGCGTGGAGGCGCTTCACTGCTTATCGCGAACGACCTTCTGAATGTTCCCGACTCGTTAGCCGCGGAGGTGAAGAGGGAGCTGGCTGCGAGGCTTGGACTGGAGGAGAACTGTATACTGGTTTCCGCGACACACACGCACTCCGGCCCCTCGCTTCCCCCAGACATTACTGCAGACGTTTCTGGAGCAGGCTTGGGAAACTATTCGAGTATTCTCCTGGAGAGAATGCTGGCGGCAGCCTTGAAATCCGTGGAGAAGGCGCGGACGGCGAAACTAGGCTGGGGTGTTGGAAGAGTCATCGTAGGCTTCAACAGGAGGAGCTTCAGCGGGCCTGTTGACCCCGACGTTAGCGTTCTGCTCGTTAAGGATGAATCCGGCAGCCCGGTTGCCTCCCTCGTGAACTACGCGTGCCACGGGGTTGTGCTGGGGGACACTAACTATCTTATTTCAGCGGACTACCCTGGTGCGGTATCGAGAACCATAGAGTCGATGCTTAACGCTGGCCACGTGGCTCTTTTCATGAACGGCGCGGACGGGGATGTTAACCCCGTATCCTCAATGGGGTATGCCTGCCCAGGGGGGTTTGAGGATGTTGAAGCCATTGGGAGAGTAGTGGCTTATGCAGCCCTCAACACTATGAGGTTTATAAAGATGGAGGAGGAGCCTGTTATCCGGGGTTTTGAGAAGAAGGTTACGCTACCGTTGGCTGAGCTTTCAGAGGAAGCGGCCCGCAGACTCGTAGAGAACCAGGAGAAATATGTTTCCGAGCTTAAGGCTAGGAACGCTGACGCGGAGACAATAATGAGGAACAAGGCTATTCTAAACTATTACGAGAAAAACCTTAGAATGATCCGTGAAATGCCTATGGAGAAGACGGTTGAAACAACGTTGCAGGCGTTTCGAATAGGTGGCGCAGCGCTGGTTGGAATACCGGGTGAGCCCCTTGTTGAAGTAGGCATACGCATCAAGAAGGGCTCTCCCTTAAGCCCAACTCTCATCGTCTCCTATGCGAACGGGTATTGTGGATACATAGCTACATCCGAGGCGTATGAACAGGGCGGATATGAGGTTACTCCTGTATGGTGGAACCGTCTTGCCAAGGGGGCTGCTGAAACCCTGATCGAAGAAAGCGTTTCACTCTTAAAGAGGCTGGCTGTTTAACCTTCGGCGACTTTTTGAAGAAAGCATATTAGGCGGAGCAGAGTAAACATAGAGAAAAAGAATTAAAGACAATAACCATTAAAACAATGGCATACACCGTTCCCCCCCTGGGAAAGTTGACAGAAGGTCTGAAAGCATTATCGCAGGCGAAGATATGCTTATAGTGGCAATTGGACACTTCATAGGGGTTAGTGCAGGAGGCTTTCCTACTGATAACGGCCACATTCTGTCCAAAAGCCCGGAGAACCCTTGGGTTAAATGGAGTGGGAAAGGCACCGGGATGGAGCCAACTGGGGAGAAATGCTATTTGGATACTGTGGAAGAGGCTACTATTCTGAAGTAAGCGAGATCAGCGGCGTGTGTATTTATGAAAGCTTCCCATCCGGCTATTTTCTCGTCAAGAAAGGAGAGAGGCTTTACATGCACTGCTACGCCGCTAACCCTACAAGCAACCAAGTTGGTTTCCATCATGCCATACGCTTGATTTACTGGTAGCATGGAAGTTAGCCCCTGAAGGAAAAAACTAGCGCGCGCGCTAAAAACTGTTAATAGTGTCTCCCTAGGTCACTATGACCATTATATGGCGTATTGAGAAAATAAAGATGCCGACCTATAGAGTGCTTGACGAAGACCCGTTGCCAAAATTTTTCCAATACTACCCGTAGCGTGCGTGGATCGAAACCTTTCTCGCCCGAAAATGCTTGGAAGGTTGGAAGGTTAGCATCTAGGCTAGACGTTTTCCGATAATTCCATTATTTTATCTAAGTAATCCTTTACATTTTCCTCAGCGGCTCGTGTTTCAAGATAGGCGACATCTATGTTTTCCTTCTGCGTAGCGTAAACCAAGACAGCCCTTTCGAAATCCGAAGCCGAGGACCAAAACTTGGCCGCTGCCAAAGCATATATTATGGCTTCCTCGGGTGGAATCATGTAAACTCGGTAATCATTTATCCTTATCTTAATCGGAGGCTTAGGCTTATCGTAGATCGTGCCAACTATGTCGAGCGCTTTAACGACCAAACTCGAAAACGTTGACACATAAACTCTTCCGGATTCAACATATCCAACGGATTTTAAAAACTTCTTTAGTAAATCCGCGGCATTCGGCTTTCCTTCGACTATGACATCGATGTCTAAAGTCCTGTACCCGCCGCCACTGTAGAATTCTGCAGCAAAGCCCCTGGAAACCGTTATTCTTCCCAAGCCACGCTCCTCCATAAAAGTGTTGATGAAGGCTATTAACATGAGGAATCTTGTAGTACTATCCCTGATGGATGTTAATTTATCGATAAACGAAGCGAACTTCTCCCTGAACTCTGAAATCATATTCTCACTAGAATTTCCTCGTCGTTGCGTCGTATCATACCCACCTCCTCCATAAATTTCCAGTTCAACCTGCATGCTTCAGCAAGCCTACGAAGCTCCTCCTCACTCCTTACTCTTCCACGCCTCTTTTGAAGATACTGCTCCCCAAACTCTTCCCTAAGCTTGAATATCGTCATTATGGCTTTAGCTCTGGACATAGTTTTCTCCCTCAGTTCTTCCTCCATCTCTTCTATCGTCTTTTCCATGTTACCTTTTAAACAAAAAGCTTTTTATTAAGCATTTTTAACAATGTCCATGAAAAATCTTTAAGCAGAAAAAAGCTAGCGCGCGCGTTGTCAAAGGAGGATCAGGAAACAATGCCGGATCTATTTTTGGAAACAGTTCAGTTAACAATGTTATTGTTGGAGGAATATAGGAAGACGCCAGCCAAATTATTACCTGAGAAAGTGCATTCCACGAGATTGTTACCGGAGGAAAAGTTGAAGCCAATGCCATTCTCAAAGTCCACCACCCTAACGTTTCTAAGCGTGACGTTATTCACCTTCTCAAGAAATATCCCGCATTCAGAGGTGAAACCGGCGCAGCTTGATGTGTCCATTGCCCTCAACAACTATGTTAGCGCGCACGCTCTTCACACGTGCATCTGGGAAGCGTGGCTGATCTTAAAAGCATAAATAGCAGAACCGTTGAACGGGAAACTATGAGCAGGAGAGCTGGAGGAAAGGAGTTGAAGTCAATAACTATCAACACGATGGCTTACCCGGTTCCGCCTAAAACAGTCGACAAGAGGTCTGAAAGCATTAGTGCGGAAGAGGAAATGCACATAGTGGCTATTGAACACTTCATAGGAGTTAGCAGCGGGGGCTACCCTACTGATAATGGGCACGTGCTGTCAAAGAATCCTGATAACCCTTGGGTTAAATGGAGTGAGAAAGGTACTGGAATGGAGCCAATCGGGGAGAAAGGCTATTTCGGATACTGCGGAAGAGACTATTACTCTGAAGTAAGCGGTGTTAACGACGTATGCGTGTACGAATACTTCCCATCGGGTTACTTCCTCGTTAAGAAAGGCGAGAAGCTTTACATGCATTGCTACGCAGACAACCCTACGAGCAAACAGGTTGTTTTTCATCATTGTGTACGCTTGATTTACTGGTGACACATCGGTTACAGGAACCAACAGTTTTTAAACGATAGACAAGTTTCTTTAACTCGTAGAGAATACGTATAATAAATATTTTGGAGTGAAAAAAATTCTAGTAGCACGCGCGCGCTTGATAATAGAAGCGTTCAGGTGAGACAGGGAAAAATAAGTTATGATGAAATGTTCGTCAAAAAGAATGAGGCTGCCGAGTTACACTGTTTTCTCAAGGCCACGGACCATCCCGGCTGAAGAAAAACCGATATTTCCTGAGGTTTATCGCCTCTTATCAACTTGATTTCTTTAACGTTTTGCTCCTCATCGAAGAGTGTCTCCTTAATAGATTTATGATGGACAAGAAATGTTCGCTCTATGGGTTTATTCAAATAATTCTTTACTACCCCTATTTTTTGTTCTTCATTAATTTCAATATATGGCCCTCCCTTCCAATCGAGAAGCCTTCCGGTGTAAACCTCATAATCATAGATGTTTACTTTAGCCCTTTTCAAGATGTTCCCCTCGTATTTAGCCACTAAATGGTGGAACCATCTTCTCATAAACTCGCTGAGAAAGTCGCAAGTCATCCCTTCTAGGGACCAAGCGCGCGCGAAGGCTAAGGATAAATAAAGGCATCTTTTGGTTCTTTATCGACTTCTAATCCTTCAAACTCCAGCATCTCCTTACCTGTTTCAGGATCATGAATATAAGCACCGCAGGCTTGGATCACATACCCTTCTTGTTGACAAAACTTTTCAAGTTTATTTACAGTAAATTCATTCATGGCACCAGGACCTACCAGAATAGCTACTTTGGTTTTTGAGGTTATGCAAGTAGTATAGTGAAATGTTTTAAAATCAAAATATTTAAAATCCTCCATATCATAGGGGGAGTGTACCATGGAATACCGTAGTGGTGAAAGGTATACCATGATGGCTCCCAAGGCTCCCTCCCGCGCGCGCGTTACTAGACAATGGAGGAACAAGGATGGCATGCGCCAAGTATTTACCCATAAACGTGCGTGGCTCCTAGCAGGTGAACGACTAATACTCGAAGTACTCGAAAACTTAATTAGCGTGTTAATAGTGTTTCATAAACACCATGGTCAGCAAATGGTACAGCGAGAAGGTTGAGATACAGACCTATAGGGTGCTCGACGAAGATCCTCTTCCGAAGTTTTTCCAATACTACCCCTATACTGGTCTAAACAATTTCAGCGATAAACCTGAGCCGATTATGTATGACAGTATAGTGGTTGAAAACGAATACCTGAAGATGAGAGTAATACCATCGCTTGGGGCGAGACTGCACGACTTATATGATAAGGTTAACAATGCTCACGTGTTCCACTACAATGAAATAATAAAGCCAGCCAACATAGCTTTGAGAGGAGCATGGATAGCCAATGGAATAGAGTTCAACAGCTTGGACAGGGGGCACCATACTCCGGACAACTTCTCCCCAGTGGATTGGAAGGTTAAGGAATGGGAAGATGGCAGTGTGAGCATCTACATAGGAAACATTAATCTCATTACCAACATATACTATTTGGTTGGCTTAACCCTGAGGCCTGGGAGAGCCCTTCTAGAGATATCTGTCAAAACTTTTAACAACGACCTGCAGAAAACAAAATACTACTTCTGGATGAACACGGCGGAAACAGTCACTGAAGGAAGCAGGGTCTTCATACCAGGTAAACGCACGGTGGATGATACTTTTCCAGTGAATAGAGATGGTGTCGACGTCAGCTGGTATAAGAATTGTAAGTATGCAGTCGACGCCTTCATAATAGATTCTGAGGAGGATTTCTTCGGATACTATGATTATAATACACACTACGGAGTGGTGCAGCACGCCAACCATTTTAAAGTGCCAGGGAAGAAAAGGTTCACGTGGGGAACTAGTGAAGACGGGCTTTTCTGGGCCCCGATACTTTCAGACAAAGGCATGCCTTACATAGAGCTTCAATCCGGTAAATACAGGACACAGAGCATAGTTGGTTTCGTCGATCCCCTTTTCTTCGAAGAATGGGAGGAATATTGGTACCCGATATCGAAGATTAACGGCGTTTCGTATGCGAATAAGGATGCAACTATTAACGTCGACGCTAAGCCGGAGGACGGTGCTTTCAGGATAATTGTGGGCGTGTATGCGACAAAGGAATTTCCGCATTCCAAAATCAGGATCAATCTGGGTGAGAAGATTGTTGAAGAAGAATTTAACCTGGCACCAGGCAACCCTTTTGTTAAAGAGTTTGAGTCTAAGGATAAAAGAGTGAAGGCTGAAGTCTTAGATGAAAACAATAGCAAGATCATAGTTTGGGATTGCAGGGACTATAGGACGAGGGTTGACGAATCAGTATACCGGCGCCCAAGCGAGTTCAGCATAGATGCTGAGAAAAAGAAGACTGCTGAGGAGCTTTGGATAGACGGAGAATTAGAGGAAAGAATGGGCAGCCCATTGCTTGCAGAATTGAAGTATAGGCAGGCGTTGAAAGCAGATGGTAATTTCTCGAAAGCCCTTTGCTCCCTAGCAGCCATCTACTGTCGTAGGGGAGAATATGGTAAAGCAGCCGGTCTTCTGGAGAAAGCCTTGAAGAGAAACACGGATTCCGATGAAGCCCATTACTATCTCGGCATATGCCGCCTTAAACTGGGCGACGAACACAACGCTGAGGCGAAATTCTGGGAGGCCAGAAGGTCTACAAGGTTCTTCTCACCATCCTCCTACTGGATATCCGTTATTAAAATGAGGAATAGGGAATACTGGAAGGCGGAGGAGATTCTGAGAGAGGTTGCGGAGAAGGATTCTACGAATTTTAAATGCTTATTCCTGCTAGCCGCCACGTTGAGGAAGCAGGGTAAAGCAAGTGAGGCCTTGCAGATTGTTGAAAGAGGGCTGGAGGCTTTTCCAATATACTATCCCCTACTGTCAGAATTAATGTTCTGCTCAGAGGGAAAGAATAGTCTAGAGTTTGAGAGGGTCGTATTATCCGGCGAGCAGAAGCTTCTAGAAGCCGCGTCAGAATATATTGAAGCAGGCCTTTACGAGGATGCGGAGAAAATCCTTTCAAAAGGAGCTTTGAAGCGGCTTGACGGGCCGATGATCCACTACTATCTGGGTTTCGTTTACGGGAGGCTTGGAAAGACAGGGGAGATGAGGAAGCACTTTCAGCTTGGCGATTCGAAGAATCCGGATTACGTTTTCCCTCACCGGGTGGGCGAGGAGGAGATACTTAGGAGTGTAATTGCAACTACAGCCAGCCCCAGGGCTAAATACTACTTGGGAAACCTCCTCTTCTACCTATGCAGGTTTGACGAGGCGATTAGAGAATGGGAGGCTGCGGTGCAAGAGGGGTTGGAACACCCGGTTTTATACAGGAACCTTGGGTCCGCCTACTATAAACTATACAGAGGCTTTGAAAGGGCTTTGAAAGAGTATGAGAAGGCAATCGCCATCGACCCTTTTAACCATAGGCTCCATCTCGAGTATTATGAGGCTTGTTCAGTAGCCGGGGTAGTTGAAAAACCCGTTGAAACTCTGGAGGAGGCTAGCAGCAGGATTAGGAAGGATTCCTTGTTGGCAGCGTTATCCGCAGCATACATTAACGCTGAAAAATATAATGAAGCGCTTAGAATACTTGAAGAAAACACCTTCACTCCGGCTGAAGGATACTACGGGTACTGGGAATTGTTCGTAGAGGCTCATGTAAGAAGGGGGGTGGAGAATATTAAGAAAGGAAGATATGAAGAGGCTTTAAAAGACTTCCTTAGCTCTTTAGCCTACCCTAGGAACCTGGGTGTCGGGGCACCCTATGTCCCGCATAGGCATGAGGCTAAACAGAGGTATTGGGCTGGCCAATGCTATTTCCTGATGGGGGAGAAGAAGAAGGCGAGGGAGATGTGGAGAAGTATCCTCATCCAAAAGTTCTTTAATATTGATGAGGTTTACTATAAGGGCCTTGCCCTAAGAATGCTTGGAAGGAAAAAAGAGGCTTTAAAATTGTTCAAGGATGCGTTGAAGGAGGCTTTGGAAAAGGAGAGGAGGATAATCAGCGTAAAGAGAGAAATTCCTGAAGAGTACTTTAACGCCTTGAATTACGATAGAAAGCTTGCGGAAGCGCGTTGCAGGAAGGTCGTTGCCTACTTTGGACTGGGAAGGAATAGGGAAGCGATGGCTGAGCTCAGAAAGATTTTAAGAATAACCGGAAGGGGGGTCTTCGTAGAGAAAGTGATTAAACAATGTCCAGTCTATATTTCAGTAAGAATTATTTGAGCCTTAAGACTGAATCTTTAACGTGTGAATCAATTCCTAATAGGGAATAGTCATAAGGAAATTTGACGTTACTGTGAGCAGCACAGATAAGCGAGTACAATGCCTTCCCCACGTATAGGCCGAATACCTTGGCAAGCTTAGTCGCGCGCATAGAATTTTTAAACCTTTAACCAGTAGTGCGCGCGGCAAAGAAGTAAATCGTCAGGATAAATCGAATATATTACATACCTTTAAGCCCCTCTGCCTCGTGATAGGTTCAATTAGAGCCTCCGCAATGGTCTCCATTATGTGCGTGCACGCTAAAACGCCAGTAAAAGCCTTTCTATAATTTCTTTACAGAACGTAGGAACACTTGTGCTAGAACTACTGTTTAATAAATTTATCTTTCTCCTCAATAATCTGTTTTAACTTACTCGTCACTTTAAACTTGGCCGACTTTTTGACTAAGGCATCCATGTCTATCCGTTCTTCTTGCACGATGAGCACGGATAGGGCATCCTCCATGTCTTGCTGCGATCCATAGACGAGCTTTGCAGTAATATTGTCTAGCGCGCGCTAATTAAAAGTTTGAAGAAATTTGAAAATTCACCCATTTCTAATTCTTCTCCTATACGTTAAGACGAATTTTCTTACAGCCTTCATATTCCTCATTTTGCTGTTAAGGGTTTTTACTAACTCGTTTTCAATCTCACCATAATAAGAGTCGAGGATTTCTAGGGGATCGACTTTAAGTTTTTTAATCTTTCTCGTTTCTTCAACAAGATCCTTAATTCTTTTACCGCTTATCATTAAACTTACTGAATTCCTCTTTAAAGGACTTATAAAGTTTTACATGAAGAAAATTTTTATTCACCCTCCTCTCAGTGAGTCAGCCCTGAGAAGAGCGAAACAGTGTTTAGCGCGCGCTACCCAAGTTTCGCAAAAAAATCTCCCTGGACTCTAATCGGTGCTATGTCGCCGAGAAGAATAACCTGTATTCCAGGACCTACGTGTCTCTCCCTGCTGCTTTGAAAGCTCTTTCCGCATTCTTCTAAATGTTTCCATTACTGGCTAGCGCACGCTATATGTTCAGTTTACGTTTCGTAATGACTAATTGACGCCGCGCCTTAAGCCTTAACCATGAGTCGCATCAACAGGCATCCTGTATCAGTTTTATTTAAGATTCACGTAATAGTTCATGGAAAAGTAAAAAATCCAAGTCAATAGCTTATTGTGCACGCAATTCTTATCGCGATTAAAGGACAACGCGATGCTAAAACGGGATGCTAATTAAGATTCTGGCAAAGAAGCTTAAGCACTAATGTTAATGCTTTCTCCGCATCTTTCAAAGCCTTATCAGCGTCAGAATTAGCATACAGCTCCTCTGGAGAAATGCCTGTTTCCTCGTCGCCGTAAAGAGCTGGTTCCCGTTCCCTCCTTAGAATCCTAGATATGGACGCCAACTCATCTATATGTGTTTGAAACCAGTCTGGGAAAACATTCTTCTCCCTCTTCAGTATCGGCCCCACATCGTGCCATTTAGGCGGCTCTATTCCAGCCAGCCTCAGCGCCGCCTTTAAAGCAAGCTCAACAGCCTCCTGACACTGCCTTATCACGTAGGGATAGTTGCCCGATTCCAAGGCTTCCTTCGCGTGCTTCAACCTTTCCTCAGCCTGCCTAATGTTCGACCTAGCGAGTTCAACATTATTCAATGATGATCTCCTCACCCGGCTTCAAATCTTTTCTAAGCCTCCAATACCACTTCTTGCCCACCCAAACTCTTTCAGCACCAAGCTCCTTCAGCTTGTTTGAAAGCTTTACGAGTATGGATTCGAAAAACCCGTCCCTATCATAGACTATAACAGCATCCTCAACCATGTCTAGGTATAAAGACGAAATTTTTCGAGCCTCTTCAGGTGTTTTTAAAATTGGCGATAACGCCACGTAGTATCCTGAGGCATGAAAGCCCTCTAAGTCCCTGATCAATAAATCTTCGACTGTATCGAAAATCTTATTTCTATCGAACCTTGATTCAGGCAAGCCTTCGACTATTATCAATAAGTCAAGGTCGCTGCTCCGCTTCGCCTCCCCTCTCGCAACACTCCCATAGACAATAAGCGATACTAATCTATCTCCGAACACTGATAAGAGTGCTTCAAGCATTTTCGAAACAAGGCTCCTGTAAGGCTCAGCAATGTGCTGGATGTTCTTCACCCCTCTATCACTGTTGATACTCTGAACTACCGTGGGGAAGGCTTATAACTCTTCCCCCAGAGCCCTTATCCGGATTGGGCAAGCTGTAAAGCCTTTTCAATCTTGCTGTAAACCAGTTGGAAGCAGGATGGTTTTTAGGCTACAAGTTGCGCAGCATCTGAATAGTTTTCTCCACCAGCATCTCGCCTGTTCCTTCCTCCACATAGCTGTGGAAACCCGTCCACGTCTGGTAGCCGCCGAGCTCGTAAGCCTGCTTATCCGGAATGTAGCCTATCCAATCATTAGCAAGCTGTATTATGAAAGTGTAGCGGAAGGGAGAGAGGCGCTTAATGATTACTCCAAGCTTCGTGAACAGTTCGCCGGGAACCCCTATCAACGCTATGTCTCCGAGGAGAATTGTATGCAGCCATGATCTGCGTGTCTCACCCTGATGCGTAGACAGTTCTCTCCGCATTTTCCGGAATACCTCTATTACCGATTCAGGATTAGCGACCCGCTTTTTGCAATAGTATGAAACTGCTTTTTCCTCCTTCTCCTCTTCAAACCTTCTAACGCGGTATTCGAACTCCTGCTTCAACGACACTATGCGTTGGACTGTTCTAGGCTGAGACTGAAGCATAGCTTCCCTGACAGCATCCTTTATCCTCAGGATCATCTCGTCCGTCGGCAAAACAAGGTTATGTGTTGAGCCTGAGGCTCCGGGGAGAAATAGAAAACGCCCACCGGTCTCCTCTTCAAGTTCTTGAGCAGCCAGACCGTAGAAGCCTGGAGAAATAGCCCCCGGGTTTCTTGAACCAATATTGTGGGTTGAATGGTTGAAGATCACGGCCTCCGTCGCCCCGTCGCTCCTTTTAAACAGGAGGGTTGGGAGATCTGGGTCGAAAGGACCCGTGGGCCTCAGCGCATCTTCTCTAGGCCCAACCCAGTACACCGTGTTGTCGGAGAGCAGGAGACGACTGTTTTGGCCGACGGTGGATTCAATCCCGAGCCAAAACTTCATCTCAACATTCTTTAAACCCTGGTTGGCTGAGCTAACAGCGGTTAAGACTGCGCGTTTAACGTTTTCAACGAAGGATTCGTCTCTTTTATACGCATGCACGGTCACGGTTGACGGTGCGTGATGAGTATGGGTAGCCGCGATGAGAATGTTTTCAAACGGGATTTCAAATTTCTCCTCAATCTCTAGACAAAGCTCGTCGCACACGTCTCTCTGAAGCGCTAGAACGTCGCATGAAACAATGCAGATCCTAGCGTCTTTCTCAACAATTAGGACGGAAGCCCTGACACTGGCCTCCCTGCCTGAGGCGAACCTAGGATGAATCCCTCCGGCGATAACCATGGATTCGTCGCTGATTATCTCCGCCGAGGAGGAGCCGGCTTTCAAATCCCCCGGAACCATAAACACTCCCCCTTCACAGTTTAAAAACCCGCGTAAAAGTTTTACTCAGGCAGCGGTTCGGTAAGCAAATCCCTGCTGCGCATTCAGCTGGTTTTAAGACGAGGCCTAGGAAACCGTTGCAAAGCGTTCGAAACATTTTAATGCTGTTACGCATGCAAGGGAGCGGCTGATAATGGGGAAGCCTGTGATACACGTAATAAGCCAGTCGCATATCGACGTCGCATGGCTCTGGCCATACTTTCCTGAAACAGTCTACGACTGCGTTAAGCTTACTTTCACAAGGGCGGTTGACAATCTTAAAATGCATGAAGAGTATACTTTCGCGCAGAGCCAGGTTCCCCTCTACAAGGCTGCTGAAGAATTCCTGCCAGAACTATTCTCCGAGATCGCTAGATTCGTTAAAGATGGGCGGTGGGACGTTGTAGGCGGCTCCTACGTTGAGTTCGAAGGAGGCGAGCCTTGTGGAGAGTCTCTGGCTAGGCAATACCTTTTCGGCCAGAAGTATTTTAAGGATAGATTCGGAGCCAGAGTAAGGGTCGGATGGCTACCGGACAGCTGGACTCTCCCCTGGCAGCTTCCACAGATACTTAGGAAAAGCGGAATAAACTATCTAGTGTTCTATAGAGGAGGCAAGGGGGAGGACTTATTCTGGTGGGAGGCTCCTGATGGCTCACGAATCCTAGCATGTAGGCCTCCGAGAGGCTCGTTCGCATACAGACCGTTTCCGAAAATCGGGGAGCTGGCTTACAGCATTGTTAGGAGATACGGTGTCAGTAATATTCCGATAGTGATTGGAAGCGGCGACCATGGTGGGGGGCCGACGTATCAAGAGATACAGAATGTTCGCGGCCTCAGGGAGGCTTTGAAGCATGAGATGGATGTTTGCTTCAGCACACCCCACCGGTTTTTCGACTCCTTGTCGAAGGAGGCGAGTAGCCTCCCGGTTTTAAGGGGGGAGCTGGACTGGGAGCTTGTTGGGGACTTGACTAATTGCGCCAAGCTAAAGAAGGGAAATCGTTTAAGCGAGGTTATGCTTCTGGCTGCGGAGAAATTCTCTTCGATCGCGATGCTCCTCGCAGGAATGCAATATCCACAGTCTGAGTTAAACTCTGCCTGGAAGAAGGTTCTGTTCAACCAGTTTCACGACATAATCGGAGGAAGCGTCATTCCACCAGTCCAGGCAGAGGCCGGCAAGGCCTATGATGCTGTTTTTAGAACAGCCGGAGAAACCTTAGAAAAAGCCCTGCAGGAAATATCCTCTCTCATAGACACCGGTGACAGTGAGCTAAGCATCGTGGTGTTCAACAGCCTGTCTTGGAGCAGGACTGATGTAGTTGAAACGAGGCTCAATCTTCCAGAAGGCTGGAAGAACGTTAGGCTTGAAGATCCTGATGGAGTAACTATCCCGATTCAAATAACAGAATGTTTCGACGAAAAGGGGGAGACGTGTTTAAAGATTATTTTCATAGCTGAAAACGTTCCGCCATTAGGATACAAGGTTTACAGAGTAATCCCCGCCGATGAAAACGGTTTTGAAACAAACCCTGTTGAAGCATCAGGCAGTGAATTGGAAAACTGCTTCTTCAGGATCAGAGTATGCGGAACAACGGGAGACTTGGAAAGTATTTTTGGCAAGGAGAACGCTAGGGAATTGCTTGAGGAAAACAATCATGGTAATGTCCTCAAATTGATTGAAGACCCGGGGGACTCTGAGGGCAGGCTTACCCCAGGGATAGACAGGTCGAACAGGTTCACAGGACCAATGATGAGAATCGAATCCAGGGAAAGCGTTAGAGTTACGGAGAATGGGCCTGTGAGAGCTAAGTTAACCGTTAAAAAAGCCTATGGAAACTCAACGTACGTACAGGAGGTTGCTGCCTATTCAAGAATCCGACGCATAGATTTCAGGCTTACAGTCGACTGGAACGAGGTTAACACTGCCCTCAAAGTAGAGTTTCCCCTAAACATAACCAGCCCCATGCTCAACGTAGGAATACCGTACGGCAGTGCGGCGAGGATTCCGAATGGAGAGGAACAGCCGTTTCAACAATGGATCGACATGTCTGAGGCTGACGGTAGTTACGGTGTCGCCTTTCTAAGCGATGCAAAGTATGGGTATGACTCGGAGCATAACGTTTTTACGCTTGACCCTGCTCAGGAGCCCGTCTGAACCATCCTATAATACGGATAACGGGAGGCATGTGATAAAGTATGCGCTCTATCCGCATAGGGGAGAATGGAAAAGGAGCAGTGTTGTGCAAAGAAGTTACGAGTTTAGCAACCCTTTACTGCCACGCTTGGAAGGAAAGCATGGCGGAGTTTTAAGTAAAACTGGCTCCTTCATCAGCATGGAACCTGAGGGTACAATTATTGAATGCGTTAAGAAGGCAGAGGATGATAAAAGCCTAGTATTAAGACTCTTCGAGCATACTGGGGTGAAAAGCAGTTGTGAAATGATGTTAAATCTCGACAAGACATTGAAGAAGGCTTGTAAGACGAATATTCTTGAGGATGAGGTTCTCGAGGAAGTAGAGGTTCACGCGAACAGGTTGAAGCTCTCTTTAAACCCGTACGAAATATGCACGTTGAAAATAGTTTTAGAGTGAAACACGTTACGGTTGTGAAGAATTGTCGCCACCTAGTATGGAAGCATCCACATAGCTTTTAAACCTATTGTGAGAGTGATCAACATGGCGGTCGCTGAGCCGTATCCTATGAAGACGCCAGCGTAGAAAGGCCACTTATACTTGTCAACATTCTCTTTCCCAACTCTTGAACACACGGCTCTGTAAGCAATATACCCGATTAGAGCAGTTATGGCGTAGGGGGGTAGGACGCTTCCTCCCACTACGAAGGCCACTGGAGAGAAAGGCAGGTGTGCCGCTTTAGCAATCGCATATGCTAGAGTCATAAGGATGAAGGACCCCTCTAAAAGTGGAGGTGTACCCGGGTTTATTATTGCTGATTTCAAAACTGTAACTGACCGGGTGATCCATAGCGCACTTTGAATAACATTGACAGGCCAGTTTATCGCAGCCCATGGGTAGACTTGAGAAGGTATTGGGCTGAAAGACCATATCACATTAGTGTATATGAAGCTCATGATTAAGGACAGTGGAATAGCTACCATGACGACCGCCTTAATCACGTCTTTAACAGAGAGCCCGACGTATCTTGTTGTGTAGAAGTGGCCGACCCATGTTTCAGCTGAAGGATAGACGCCTGCTGTAGAAGGTAGGGGGAGAAACCAGACGCCCACTCCTAGATCGCTGTAAACAGGTATATTGTTAGCCGTTAAAGTCGCCACATAAACCATCTCCCTCATCGGCAGGGCTGCAACAGTATACCCTACTTCACCAAGTGCCCTAGCGTTTATGAGCGCGGTGACAAAGGGCCAAACAACTATTAGGAAGGCGAGTGGCAGTATTGGAAAATCCGGGAGAAGCCGGTGTGAAAGAATAACCCATATTGATGAGCAGCCAGCGTACATAAGTATGAGGTACCAGAACGAGGAGCCTCTTGAACCACCGATTCTCTTCAGCGAGGACAGTGCCTTCACCACCGATCTCCTGGCGTCTATCAATTGCGTTACGGCGATGGCAAATGAGAAGCCGATCATAACGCTCGCCCAAGTATGTAAAAAGGAACGTTGATATGTTAAGGCCAAGCTGAAACCCGATGTCCACTCAGGCAGGAATTCGCTCTTAAAATAAGTAATCCCAACCACATTGGCAACGATCCATATAGCAATAGAACCGATAATCATGCAGAGCAGTGATTTCCCAGGTATGATGAATCCGTTGAAAAACGTAAAGGGGTCAGTAGCTATGCCTATGAGAGCCCCTGGCAAGAGATGCTCAATTCGTGATGTAAAATCTGCAAACGGCACTGGAATAGCACTCATTGGAACACCTATTATCGGACCAAGTATATAAGGCCCGTACACGATCAGCGAGTATGAGAATGTAATCATAAACCCGATTAACATGAATCTCGTTTTTCTGGGATCTCTTTCTCCAAGCGTTATAGCCGTCTCAGCCTCAGCTTTAGCAAGGGGGAACACAAGATTCTCCTCAACCACGTATGTCTGGTATGCAATGTAACCGAGAAGAAGCTGTATAGGCAAGTATAGTATGACTGAAGTAAGCAGCGATATAGCTATCGGCATTATCCAATCCATGTGAAGAAGTGTCCTTACTGCTTGAGTGCGTATAAGCGGGTTCTCAGGCACCCACCATGAGGGAATAAACCTGGTGATGCCGAACATGTAAGCCTCAGGGCTTCCGGCGAAATAGGCCCTGTTAATGAATGTTGCAAAAAAAGGAACGTAAGCAGCAATCCCAATGCCGATGTTTATAAGTATTATTTCCTGTGAAGTAAGAGGGCTTCTTCCGAAATACTTTGTTATGAAAATGAAGAGCAGGATGGTGGTGAAACCCAAGCCAGCAGCCTGACCCCCAACTAGCTGCATCCATATTGTAACCGGCATGAGTATTGTGGCAGCGAAAGCAATAGCCAGCATAGAGCGAAACGTTAACCCAGATTTTTCACTTTCCGTCATCTAAACATCTCCTCCTCAAGCTTTATGAACTTATTTTTCTCCTCACTGCTTAAAGATTTCCAGACGAGCATTGTTTTTCTAATCATATCGACAACCCTTAGATGACTTCCTACCCATAGGACTCTGGGTCCGGAAACAAGGTTTGCAACCAACGTGACTACGTAACGGTTTTTAACGCGTGAAGTCTTGAAAATCATTTCTTCGGTTAGACCGGTTTCATAAGGTCTTAATCTAATTAAGGCCCTACTAATATAAACGTTTTTCCCTTCCTCAGTCTTTTTCTCGTGCATAAGCTTTTCAACCATGAAGCTAGTTGCCTCACTCCCATATGATTTTAAGTATTCCGTGATAAACGCGACCATTCCAACAGCCTCTTCTTCTGTCTCCATCGCTATTGGGAGAGGAATATCCCAAGTATTACCCTTAGGCTTCGTGGGAGGGCGCCAAACTCGTTCTAGAGACGGTGTTACGAGCCTAGAAACTTTACGGAGCGGATAGATCGAGGAAGACAGGATTATCAGTATTGATGAAAGGATCACTATGATAACTGAGGTAGAAGCATAGTTTGCAAACACGCTTGAAAAGTTTCCGAGTATGGAGCTGAAGATGTAACCTAATGGTGCACTTATTAACGCATACGCCAAGCATTCGCCTAGGAACATTCCAATAACGTTCATAGGGTTTAACCCTATTACCGAATATATATAGATCTCCCTCACCCTTTCATACACTGCCCCAGTTATCGTGGATAATAGTACTAGTGCGCATATGACTATTGGGATTAAGGAGAACTGCCAGTTTGACACGTCGAACATTCTTTCAGACGTGTATCTAAAGCTTCTATTTGAACCTACGTCTTCAACCGCGAAAACATAGTGTGAAGTCAGGCCGAGGTATTTCGCAATCTTCTCCGCCACCCTGGAAACAGTAGACGAATCTTTAAGGCCTACTGCCACCGAATATGTTATCCCTCCCAGATCCATGGCAAACCTGTAAGGAATGAAGATTATGCCCCAATACACTCTCGGCCTCGGCGGGCGAGTAGTCAATGGGTCGAATGGAGCGACTGGAATCCCGTCAATATCCACAACATTACTGAGAAACTGCTGGCTTATGACTCCTAGCACTTTCAATTCAACACCGTAGAACACGACTGTTTCTCCGGGCACGATGTCTAACTCCTTAGCAATATCCTCAGTAATATAGCAGACATTCTTATCCTCCTCAGTAAACCATGGCTTTAAGGTGGAAGCACTCTTGTATTCCGGTATTATGGTGTCCTGAAGGTGCAGGATGTCCTTCTCTTCAGGTGCGAAGCCGAAAACCCCAGCTATAAGTATCTGCTTACCCAGCTTATTGTACAGGTAGCTTCCCCCAGTGCTTACGGGTATTATTGCCCTCGGCGCAACAGTTGCACTCTCTCCAGCCAGGTTACTAGCAACATGAGACACCATCGGATTTATAGGGACGAAGAAGTCAGTACCAGTAATAAGTACTCCCTGATACCTTGCTTGGAAGGCTCCTGAAGGCTCAACGGGAAGCCTCATCGTTATTTGAATAGGGCTAATGGAAATGAAGCTTGCGGAAGCAAACGTTATGATTGTCAGACTGGAGAGGACAAGAATAGTGCGAAACTTTCTCTTCCGCATGTTCTCAACAGCAAGCGAGAAGGACACCATTATGGATCCAAGAGTGTCCGCCTGGACGAAAGAGACACCTATGAGCCTTCTTCTCAATTCCCTAAGTACTCCGGCAATCTCGTTCGACATGAAAACGAGAATTAGAGCCACCAAGGATAAACATATGAAGCCGAGAGCTGAAACCATTGAGAAAGGAGTTACTTTGAAACCGGGATGGATGAGAAACAGCATTATCATTAGGATGACGAAAACCACGATTATTGTTAAGACCCTCCTATTCCCTTTAGCAGAGAAAACCAGCCTTTCGACAAGAAAAGAAAACGGCACGATCAGGATGAAGAAGAAGACTGCGGTGACTGACGAATCCATCAGGATGCTTTTAGTTTCAGAATAGGCAAGCTGAATATAGTACCAAGACTTTAAAAGGGCGAGATAATAGTCGCCATGCTTATTCTCCCTCTTTAACTCGCGGGCTGATTCTAACTCCTTAACGCTCTGACTGTAAAGTTCATTAATGTAAGCACCCTTTCCCCCTCCGGCGAGCTGTATTGCAGTCAAACCACTCACTCTGGCTTCGACCAAACTCGTAAGATCACGTGTAAAGTGCAACGGGGTTGGAATAATATTCAAATATTTCTCTGAAACCTTAATCCCCTCCCCGTTATTGGTTAATATACCTAAAGCAGTCTGCTCAGTCATGAAAAGTATTTTTATCCTGCTTTCAGGAGGAACGAAAATCACGGCTTCATAACCTGAAGTTGGGTCTCCCAGCACAATATTCTCCGCGCTTTCAAATGACGGGGGAGCGGACATTATGTAGCTAAACTGGGTTAATTCAACATCACTTGTGTCTAGAATCCTGATGTAAGACCCCATGCTTGGAGTTAGGAGAGTTCTTGGGTCAAACAGGTCGTGAAGCGCTATTGTGCTTGCCTTGAACATACTGAGATTTACAATTTTATCTCCACTCCCATCAATAAGGGGGTCGTCGAAAGTGAGGAACCGGTAGCCATGCGGCCAAAGATACCCGCCGTACACGCCCATGTCGGGAGCATACTCAATATCTCCTGTTGTCCTGTTTATGAGATACGGTAGAATCTCATACTCGGCAAGAGGAGCCGCCCAGCCTAAGCTCGGCAACATACCTTTTGAAACAAACGTACCGTCATCCATATTCGCGAATTGCACCCATTCATGACCATACACGTCAGCCCTATTAGTTATGCGTACGGAGAGAAGAATATCACATTCCTCTCCAGCTATACTAGTCCAGTTGTACTCATACCAGTTCCTCGTCATATTCCATAAGCCAACGCGACCGTGTACAACAACGTAGCCGACTCCAGCATCATCCTTATGCTTATGAGTGAAGAAAACGCCTGCTTTTTGACCCCCGCTGATTGTTACTTTGCTAAAGTCAAACCACTCCGTGTCATTCAATATTGCGTTTATCAGTGTAAACGAGAACTCGACCTGTGGGACAATGTTTTCAAACTTTATTCCCCCGAACAAGTTAAACGGAGTGTTGTAAGTCAGCCTAATAGAGAGAGCAGTAGTGAAGCAGATTCCCCATATTCCTGTCCTAGCGAATATTTCCGCCTCATAGGCTAATGTCCCTGGAAGATACTGGCTCATATCTAGTTGACTCGCCCACAATCCGAATACCCTGTAAGCCGTGCGCGACGCATTCGCCGGCAAAACATCTTTTCTCAAGCGGTAAATGTTCTCTGAAGGACTATACTCCCCATATCTTCCTCCTGTAAACAGGAATCTTGTAAGATCCTTATCGTAACTATACCAATCATACCAGGGACCGCCTAAACCGTAGAAACGCCCGTAACCAGCCACCGCCGTCGCGTCGGAGTCGGATGAGAAGTCTAAGCTTATAGCCATTTTTATCGCGTAGGGGGCTAGATCCCTGTTTTCAGTAGTCCCTATGTGGTCGTAGTGCCATACGAATGGTGTAGAATCCCCATCCTCGCTTTCCACCAGCTCTTGACTATGCCATATGAAGTCTCTTCCCCCAGCCATTGCCTGTGTATGCCCTGAGAAAGCTATGAACCAGACTGGCCTCTTCGGAGGACTCTCCTTCAGCAGGCGGGCTAGTTCGAGGAGAGAAGCGATGCCAATAGCTTCCTCGGCTCCCGGTGAGAGAGCTGGAACTATGGACGCCGAGTCGTAGTAAGCCATTAAGGCAATAGTGTTCTCCATCTCCCTCGGATCCATCCCGTTTAGCACCGCAATAATGTTCTTCGCCTTCGCATGAATCCATTTCATATTCACTTTAACGGTTGCAGTTATGCTTTTCCCTGAAACAGCTAGATTTTTAAGGTAAGCTCCGTCATCCCTCGAAACATAAATCCTTGGAAATTTCAAAGGAATATCCAGATTCTTACGGTCGCTTTCGCTGCGCATAGTATCGTTCGGAGCGATAAAGATAACGGCTTTAGCCCCTAGTCGCATAACGTTTAACCAGTTATACCCTGAGTTGAATTCCATAAGAGCGATACTGCCGTTTAACTCTCCCTTAACATTGTTAAGATCATTGATTGTTCCAAACCCGCAGTATACTAAATAACCGGTATAGTTGCCGTAGGAAGTCTGCACGTTGTTTGGAAGCAAAGCGTATGCTTCAATAATCTTCGTTTCTCCGCTAAGATGAACAGTTATACTCGAGCCATAGTCAAAAGGTATTGGTAGTTCATATTCTTCAACCCAGGTTTTCAGTCCCAATGTTTCACTGAAGTATTTAAAAATGTACTTCGACGCTTCTTCGCATCCAGGATAACCCGTGTATCTGTTTAGCGAAGAAAAATATTCTAAATGGTTAATTATATTCAAAAAATTTATACTAGATAACCTTGCACCGGTAAAAACTGTTTCCCCAACAATACTTTCAGCCTGACTAGACGATGTTAAGCCAGAAGCCGTGTATCCAATAGTTAAGGATAATTCCAATAAACTAAAAATAAAGAGGGGAAAAAATCTTTTATGCGAGGGGAAAGTCACCTCCCTAATAGGAAGCATACTAGTGCCCTAGTCGGGTAGAAGCCTGTGTAACCACCGAGGAATAAACCTAGCGCTACAGGTAGACCCTTCTCCTCCCATGTTTTAGCACCAGCTATTTTCAACACTAGGAACTTGATTATGTATGCAACAAGACCGTAGCCGAATCCGTAGAAACTGTTTGAGAACAGAATCATGCCTAATGGGTTCAGCGGGAAACCGGATATAGTGATTCTAGCCAAGCCTAATCCGATTGCAACCACTGCTCCGAGAATAGTCCACACTGTTCTCCCTACCGTAGGCAGGGTTATCCCGCTTCTAAGAGCGTTAGCTGCATCCTGATTGCCTATGCGGTCGAATTGGCCGACTGTCCACCAGTCGGAGAGGAATGTCCTTGCCCCGAACTGTGTAACATTCATTGAAAGGAACAGGAATGTTAAGAAGGTCACTACAATAGCTACGGGTATTGCAACGATCACCACATCCCTAGGGTTGGTTCCTGTTTCCTCAGCGAGCTTTAAGGATTCTAAAGAGGCTATTGCAGGCGTCCACACCCCGTAGTAGCTTGTAACGTTCAGGAAGCCGCTTGTAACATATATCGACCTGGCAACGGCTGTGCTGACAGGCACACCGCTGCGAGCGCCTGAAACAGCTTGCACAACTGCAACAGGATTCAAAGGATTCGTGCTTGAGTTCTGGACTTGAATGCAGCACCAAGCATT
Source organism: Thermoproteota archaeon (assembly GCA_049700215.1). Lineage (GTDB taxonomy): Archaea > Thermoproteota > EX4484-205 > EX4484-205 > JAAOZP01 > JAAOZP01. Next base: position 13,469 of record JBNAVT010000003.1, on the reverse strand, counting down.
AGAATACCCCGGCCATACTTCACCCCTGACTCTCGCGAGAATAAGTATGGCGAAGGCGAGCAGAGCCACCGTAACTATTGATGACAAAACGTCTGCACCGCTCGCTGTCAGAAACCCAGTTAGAATTATTGCTGTAACCACAATTAGCATCCATATGGTTCTGTAAGAGAAGGGCTTCTCGTCTCCCGTCCCCTTGATAGCATGCCTAACCGATTCTATCAAAGGCTTCCTGATAATCCATAAAGCTAGAAGACCTATGCCGATGTATGCGCCCACATCCAGGAAAGACTCCGGTATGAAGGTTTCAGTCGAATTAACGATGCCGTATGCACCCCATTCACCACCACCCGGCTGAGGCTTAACCAATCCTGTCGAAACCTGAATTATGGGCCATATGATGTAGCAAAGCACGTGGAATATTATACCGGTTAACAGAATATCCAAGGGGAACAACAAGTAGAGACCTATTCCAAGAGCGTCGAAATCCCATGCCATCACTATGTTGGTGAATGGAGAGGGGAGTTTGCCGCTGAGATACGTGTAAGCCACATATGGCTCTGGAGACGGGTAGCCTAGGAGAAGTTCTAAGCCTGAGCCCTGTCCACCACCACCTGTCGGACTGTAATAGAAGTTCACCAGCCAACCTATTAGGAGAGCCGTCCAGAAGAGTCTGGATTTGAGTATTGCCGGTAATCCGCCTTCTTCAGCAGTAGTTGCCTTCTCAATGACGAAGGAGGCAGGCGTCACCAGCGGGTATGGCAGCTTCTCAACCTCTAGGAATGGTTTCCTCAAAAGAAGACCTATCGAGTAGCTGAAAATATAGAGAACCGATGTTACAGCCGACCAAAGCAGGATAATGGGGATGAATTCTGAAATCCCGATGCCGCCAGACCAGAGAACGTCTACACCGAGCGACTTAGGCAGCCAGAAATCCGGCACGGCTTGCCAAACACCAGGGTAATCGTTGACTCTTAATGGTGTAAGGATCCAGGAGTACTCTACTATTCCGAGTGCCCAGGGTATTGGAAGGGTAGCAGCCAGTATAGAGTATATCACGGTTAACTCTTGGCTGGAGAAGGCTTTATTCAAAGACTTTCTAGTAATCACCGCCATTATACCTACAATGAAGGTAAGGAACATTAGGTGCATAGCCATGGGGGAGAGTCTTCTAACGGCAAACCTGGCTGACGAGTACCTCATCCACCAGATTAACGGAACCGTGTAAAGTAGGGCTATGATAGTCGCAATAACGATGGCTCTTATAGTTAATCCGCTTTTAAGCGCTTCCCGCGCCATTTCATATCGCACAATAAGTCTTCTTTTATTGATATATAAGTTTTACTTATGAAAATAAAGTTCGCCATAAGGAGTCATAACCTCTATTTTATTTGACTCAGGGCTCCTTCCCCTCTCCTAACCCTCAGCAGACAGGGCCTTGACAGAGCATCAGACATTGCCGCGAACACGAAAGCCTCTTCAGTAGTGCCTGCTCCGAAACAGCCATCCTTATCTAGGGCGACGAAAGATATTTGCTCAATTCTTCTACCGATCTTAGCGAGATACTTCACTGTTTTTTCAGCAGCCTCCCCCGCGGGAAGCCCCTGCTCCATGAAGTCCACCACTCTCCTCGACACGTTATGAATCATTATGTTTTCCCCCAAGCCTGTTGCCGCTGCACCCCCAGTGTTGTTCGCGTATAAGCCTGACCCTATTATCGGGGAGTCGCCAACCCGGCCTACTAGCTTGAAGGCATACCCGCTGGTGGAGCACCCGGCGGCAATATTCGCGTCTTCATCCACCGCGACGCAGCCGATCGTATCGTGATTGTATCGTCCTTCAGCAGCCATTTTCAGCCAGAAGTCGATCGACCCCTCGCTGGGGGAGGTGGATAAAGCGTTTTTCAGCCGTTTCTCCCACTCCATCCTTGCCTCAGGCTGAGGCTCAGCCTTATCCGTGTACAGGCCGAATACCTTGGCAAGCTTTACTGCACCCTCGCCCGCGATCATGACGTGCGGAGTGTTCTCCATGATTTTTCTAGCGAGAGATACTGGGTTCTGAACGTTTCTCACTGCTGCCACGGAGCCTGCTCTCAGGGTTGCGCCATCCATTATTGCCGCATCCAGTTCAACGAAGCCGGCGATGTTTGGGTACCCGCCCAGCCCGACGGACCTGTTTGAAAAATCGTTTTCAACCACTCTTATGGATGCTTCAACAGCGTCCAGCGCAGACCCCCTGTTTTGGAGAATCCTCCACCCGGATTCTACGGCCTTCAGCCCGAAGGGCCATGTCGCCACGATTGCCTTCATGGTCTTTCAGTGGAATTAAAAAAGCTTTTAAACTTTCAACAAGAATGTTTCGAAACCAGTTGGTTGACTGATTGAAAAACCTTTATTAATCACTAACGGAGGCAGGCTATGGAAGAAAAATGGTCTATCTGAAACTAGGGGTGATTGTCGGCTTGAAGCCGAACATGGAGGAAGAGTTTAAGAAACTAAACGAGTTCGGTTTTCCAACGGCGCAGGTCGCCTGCTGGACGATGGAGTATTTCAACGATGAGATGGCGCTCATGCTGAAAAAGACCGCTGAAGACCATGGTGTCGAGGTGACGACAATATGGAGCGGGCTGCCCGGCACCCCGGTTTGGAACTTCGTCCAGGGACCGTTAACCATCGGGCTGGTTCCGCTTGAAACAAGAGAGGCTAGGGTGAAAGCCTTGAAGAAAGCCTCCGACTTCACTCGGAAGGTTGGAGTCGGAAGCGTGACTACTCACGTGGGCTTCATACCGGAGAACCCGAATGACCCGCACTACATCACGCTGATCCCGGCGCTAAGGGAGGTTGTGAGCTACATTGGGGGAAACGGGCAGGAATTCTGGTTTGAAACAGGGCAGGAAACCCCTGTGACTCTGCTTAGAACGATTCAAGACATTGGGCTTGACAACGTCGGGGTGAACCTTGACGCTGGAAACCTGATTCTCTACGGTAAGGCGAACCCGGTTGATGCTTTAGACGTTATCGGAGGATACGTTAAGGGTGTTCACGCGAAGGACGGTGAATACCCGAGGGACGGGTATGCCCTAGGCCAGGAGAAACCGTTGGGAGAGGGGAAGGTGAACTATAAGGTTTTTCTCCCCAAGCTTGTTTCACTCGGATACAGGGGTGCGATAACGATCGAGAGGGAGATCGCTGGGCCTAAGCAGGTTGAAGACATTCTTAAGGCGAAGAGGATAATAGAGGAGATTCTGAAAACCTGTTGAACCCTCGCGACCCCGGGGAGGAGGAAAAACTTATAAATTCCCCTGGAGAGGACTGGGGAAAATGGTGCTGTTCGGGAAAAAGAAGAACGAGAAGACTAGGGCTGAGAAAATAGCGGAAGCATTGCTGAACAAGATTGGGAAGGAAAAGCTGGACGATGAGGCGACTAAGCTCTACTTCCAAGGCATCAGGAACTTTGACGAGCAGATGGAGATACTCGCTAACAAGTATGAGGTTAAAATAGATTAGGAGAGGCTGGGCTCGCGCGCTACGCTTTCGAGAAGCCCGTGGCTAGTTGCGGTTAGCTTGAAGAAGCGGCGGAAGCCTTAAACGCTTTTCAACGCGTGTTTCAGGCGTGTTAAACCGTTTTCTCTGAAAAACCCTTAAATACTGAAATTTAGAGTAGAAAACTGGATGAAAGTCTCTTTAATCACGAGAAAGGACGTTGAAAGAATTGTTTCAATGAGGGAGCTGATGGACGCGATGGAGGAGGCTTTCAGGGCTAAAGCAATGGGGAGGGTGCAGATGCCGACGAAACTCTACATAACCTTACCGGAGGGCGATTATAGGACGATGATGGCGTATATTCCAGACCTCGAGATGGCTTGCGTGAAAATAGTGAACGTGCACCCGAACAATCCTGAGAAACACGGCTTACCCACGGTCATGGCGACAATAGTCCTGATAGAGCCTGATACTGGTAGGCCTCTGGCCATTATGGATGGCACTTATCTGACCAGCATGAGGACAGGAGCAACCGGGGGTGTGGCTGCAAAGCATCTCGCAAGGAGGAGTTCAAGAGTAATCGGGATGGTTGGCGCAGGATCCCAGGCTAGGACCCAGCTAATGGCTTTGAACGAGGTTTTCAAGATAGAGGAGGCCAGGGTTTGCGCTAAGACGAGAATGGAGTGTGAAAAGTTTGCGAAAGACATGCAGTACCTCGGCCTAAAAATCGTGGTTAAAGAGAGTGTTGAGGAAACAGTGAGAGGCTGCGACATCCTAGTGACGACCACGCCAGTAACCCGGCCCCTGGTTGAAAACGAATGGGTTGAAGAGGGCATGCATATTAACGCTATAGGTGCAGACGCTTGCTATTCTCTCGATACTGGAATAATGACGCCGGATGGTTTTATTCCAGTTGGAGAAATAAAGGAAGGCATGACCGTATGGTCAGTAAACCCAAATAACGGTCTACTCGAAAAAGCTAGCGTAATAAAAATGCACTTCTATGAATTCAATGGTGATATGGTTCATGTAAGGAACCTATATACAGATTTTTTAGTTACACCTAATCATAATATCCCAAGTTTTTCACGCGACGGACAAAGATTTTTAGGCTTCGTTAAAGCTTCGGAGTTGATAAATAGATGGCAGACTGTGACAACTATAAAAGTTAAATGGAAAGGTGTGGATAGAAAAACTTTCATTCTTCCAAAAATAAAAAAGACCAACAACTATCAGAAAGAATATAGTTTTAAAATGAAGGATTGGATGGAATTTTTGGGATGGTTTATCTCCGAGGGTTCTCTAAAAGCTTCAAATTATAGTATAAACATACACCAAAAAGATAAACGAAAAAGCGAGAGGGTTGGGAGGCTGCTAGCCAGAATGGGTTTGCATGCTACTAGATTAAAGGATGGCTGGTCATTTGGATCTAAGCAAATCTATGAATACCTAAAAAATAATGTAGGAAAAAACAGGCATGAAAAAAGAATACCTAAAGAATTTCTGGAACTTGATAAAAAATACCTTATCCATTTATTCAACTCCTTGATAGACGGAGACGGTTGGAGGAGAAGGACTGGAGGAGGGAGGGAAAGATGTGCATATTCTACTACGTCAAAAGTTCTAGCAGACAACGTTATAGAACTCGCAATAAAACTTGGAAGATTCTGCACAGTTGGGTCGGAAGGAAAGGGCAGGATAACGACGGGAGGATTTCTCAATAGAAAAATTAACCCTATTCATCCGGTTTATACCGTTCAAATTGGAGCAGAGAAGGGGTATGCTACGCGAAGCATATATGGGCAAGACGTAAAATATGTAAAAAATAACTCTTTAGTAGCCTGTCCACAACTGGACAAGAACCACATACTTATCATAAAACGAAATGGCAGGGTTACTATGAATGGTAATTCTGGAAAGGAGGAGCTGGACCCCATGATTCTTAAGAGGGCGAAGGTCGTCGTGGATGACTACGAGCAGGCATGTCACTATGGGGAGCTGAACGTTCCTGTTTCAAAAGGCATTTTCAAGCCTGAGCAGATACATGCGGAACTAGGTGAAATCATAGTTGGGAGAAAGCCCGGGAGGACTAGTGATGACGAGATAACAATATTCGATTCCACGGGTTTGGCCATACAAGACTTAGCCGCGGCAGCCCTGGTTTACAGGAAGGCTAGAAGGCTCGGCATCGCCAGTGAAATTGAACTCCTTTAGATTCTAAGCGCGCTAACCCTATATTACTCTAACATGCTTTGAATATTCTTCTCTCAACCCATCTATTAGCTTCCTGTCTGCCGTATAAAAGTAAGCGTTCTTCATGATTGCTAGGGAAACGTAGGATGCATCGTAAATTGTTATAGCGTTCTCGAACGCTGCTTCTATGGTTTTCTCTGCATATTTGCCTTTAAGAGAGTATAAGTCAAACGAATACGAATACAGGGCGTCAGAAATCTCTTTCATATCGGCCTCTGAGAAAAGCTTCTTGCAATATAAAGCGTTCAACACCTCGAAGATTATGATTTCAGGAGCTATCAGTTTCATTTCTCCCTCAACATATCTGTCTCTAATCTCTAAGGCTTTTTCAGAATTCTCTTCTTCAACGAACCACTTTACTACTATGCTCGCGTCAACAACTGCTAGAGGCGTATCGTTCTTCCCTAAATCTCCGGATGATTTCTTCAGCCTTGGCTTCACCCCTGCTTTTCCTCCTCAGCTTCTCGTTGATCAGAACTGCTTTGGCCATGTTCTTCCTATTCTCTTCCTCTATCTTCATCCTTATCGCGTTTCTGATGAAATCACTCCAGTTAACCCTCATCTTCTTCATCATTCTTTTCGTTTCCTCATCCACCCGTATTGTAATTACTGTCATACAAATTTTACTTGTAATACATGTATATAAGCTTTAAAAAGGCTTTCAGCTAAACGGTTTTAGCGCGCGCGCGCTATCATCTTCTACTGAGACGTAGAACCTTCCTCTCTACCGTGAACTGGATAAGGTTGCTGGTGAATACGAGGTTAAGAGGAGCTTCCCTTGCAGCGCGTGCTTTCTCAGCGGGTTTTAGGCTGCTTAAAAGTAAGAGTTTTTTTGATTCAACCGGATTAGCCATACAGGATTTGCTACAGCCCTAGCCTAAAGAAAGGCCGCTAGGCTCGGCGTCGCTAGCGAGGTTGAACTCGTTCTGTCTGCACTAAATTTTGAAAACAAATAGAGATAAAAAAATTAAATATTAGATGGAATCCGTGGAGAAAGACTTATTTAAAGCAATCCTTAGCGTAGAACGGTGTTAGAAATGGTGTTCCTACACTATCTTCCCGAGCTGAGCGACGCTGAGACGCGTTCAATTTCAGCGGAGAACCCTACTGGCGAAAAGGGAAGGGGGGCGATGGAGGCTCCGGATGATAAAAGCCCTGCTTCAAGGCTTGGGAAAGGCTGGAAGGTGAGGCCCTGCATAACGCTGCCGAGGGGGGAGACGGTTAAGCTTGCAGACATAAGGGGAAGCGGCTTCATCCGCCACATTTGGCTAACCGTTGACGCTAAAGCCTACAGGAACTGCGTCCTACGCTTCTACTGGGATGGTGAGGAGAAGCCTTCCGTCGAAGTCCCTCTCGGAGATTTCTTCGCAAACTGCCACGGGTTGAGGTACAATGTCAACTCAATACCCATCGCGGTAAACCCCTCCGGAGGGTTCAACTGCTACTTTCCAATGCCTTTCAGGAGGAGCGCGGTGATAACTGTTGAAAACCAGTGGATCGAGGACATAGGAGGGTTCTACTATCAGATCACCTACTCGCTGGAGGAGGTTAAGGATAGAATGGCGTGTTTCCACGCTCAGTGGAGGCGCTCCATGACCAGCAGGCAGAACCCGCAGCACACGATTCTCGACGGCGTCAGGGGAAGCGGGCACTACGTTGGAACAGTCTTAGCCTGGACGCAGCTTTCTAACGGCTGGTGGGGAGAGGGGGAGGTAAAGTTCTTCATAGACGGCGACACTGAGTATCCGACTATTTGTGGAACTGGCACGGAGGACTATTTCGGGGGAGCATGGTGCTTCGGCGGCGAGACTTTTTCAACAGCCTTCCTGGGCTATCCTCTCTACAGGAGGGAGCCGGGTGAGGTTCCTAGGCACGCGCTCTACAGGTGGCACATACTGGACCCCGTAAGGTTCAAGAGAGACCTGAAGGTTACTATTCAAGCCTTAGGATGGTATCCTGACCGTAAGTTTCAGCCTCTTACTGACGATATTGCTTCAGTAGCATACTGGTATCAGACTGAGCCGCACGCGCCCTTCCCAGCACTGCCCCCGGCGGAGGAACGCTGGTCGAGATAGTGCTTCAGCACCCGGGTTACCAAGTGGAATGTGAAAAGCCTTTTTAATTCGTTTTTAAAAAAGATATTGACGCACTTATTTCCCGGTTATTTCCTCCACTTCCTTCCTGCCCTTCTCAAGCTCTTGAGCCTGCTCCCTGTCTATTTTCAGCAGGAGGGCTTGGAACTCTCCCACGTGAGTCTTCTCCTCCTTAGCTATGTCCAGAAGGACTTTCTTAACATCCTGGTTGTCAACAGACTGGGCAAGCTGCTCGTAAAGGCTTACCGCGTCCAGTTCAGCTATTATTGCTACACGGAGAGCCTGCCTATCGACATCTTTCTTCCCAATCTTCTCTAAATCCACAGGAACCTTTGAGATCATTCTAACTCCAGCAGGCAGCGGGTTTCTTTTAAGTCTTGCGAGAAAAACATATAGAGAAAGCGAATGTTTAAAGACTATTGCAGCAAGTATTTGGCTACCCACTCTATCATTTTCTCTCTGTGCACGCTTGGGCATTCATGACCCATTCCCGGGTAAACCGCGAGCTCCTTGCTTCCGGAAGCTATGTGGTTGAAGGTTGCGAAAATGGTTGAAGGCGGGCAAACCGTGTCCAGTAGGCCGACTGACATGAGGATTGGGCACTTAACATCTGGGGCAAAATTCATCGCGTCGAAGTAGGAGAGTGTTTCAAAAACCTTCTCAACCTTGTCGGGATGCATCTTCAGGTATCGGGGTATCTCCAGGTAGGGGTCTGAAGCCGCTACTTCAACAGCCCTTTCGAAATGGCATAGGAAGGGTATTTCCGGGAGGGATAGGGAGACTTTTCCACATAGGGCTGAGGTTACGAGCGTTAAGCCTCCTCCCTGGCTGGCTCCAGCCACGCCGACACGGTTCTCGTCAACATCCTCCCTCTCGCAGAGGATTTTAAGCGCGCGAGCGCAATCCATGTAGACATACCTGTAGTAGTAAGTGTTCTTGTCAAGTATGCCTTTAGTCATGTATCCTGTGACGCTTCCAGAAGGGTATTTCGCGAAGTCAGGAGTGTCTCCGAATTGACCCCTCACGTCGACCGCCATCACAACAACTCCCTGCAGTATCCAGCCCAGGTAGTCTGAGACAGTGCCCCTGTGCCAACCGTAGCCGTGTGGGAAAAGGAGAGCTGGGAAAGGCCCTTTTCCAACTGGCTTTATGAACCAGGATTTTACTGGAGTCCTGTCCATGAAGCCGTCGAAGGAGAGCAGGTATGCTTCAAGCCTTTTCACAGGGTATTCCAGCTTTTTTAAAACCGGGTTTAAAGGCTGCTCCTCGGAGAGCCTCCTGTTCTCATTCCAGAAGCTCTGGAAATCGCTTCTCCTCGTAAGCGGAGGCTTGTAAACCTTAAGCTGCTCCAGCGGCAGATCTATTATTGGCATGTTTACGGGCAAACATCGCTGGTATATATGGTTAATGCTTGAGCCATCTTTCTGAAGAACACGTCGTCCCAACCTTTTGAACCTATTGATATGGGTAAATGTTTATTTTTCATGGTTCGCCTTACAACAATTCTTTTAAAACTTGAAAGAGATGCAATGGTTCGAGCAGAATCTCTGTTTTTAACGTTTAAATATTGTTCAGCCGATTTCTTTCTCCAGCGGGAAAAATGGAGGGGAACACGTATTTCATCGGGGTTGATTTAGGCACGCAGAGCATGAAGACGCTGCTTGTCCACGGCGAGACCGGCTCCGTTGTCGGCAAGGCTGTTGAAAACTATGGTTTGATAGAGAATCTTCCACCCGGCCATAAGGAGCAGGACCCGCAGGTTTGGATCAACGCGTTCCATAAGACTGTTAGAGAGGTTTTGTCTAAGACGGGGATAGACCCCAGGGGCGTGAGGGCCATAGGGGTTTCAGGCCAGCAGCATGGTTTCGTCCCGCTTGACGAGAACGGCAGGGTAATAAGGCCTGCGAAGCTCTGGAACGACACCAGCACGGCGAGGGAGTGTGAATACTTGACTAGGAGGCTCGGCGGAGTCAAGAATGTTTTAAGGCTCATGGGGAACCCGATACTCCCCGGCTACACTGCTCCCAAAATACTCTGGCTTAAGAGGAACGAGCCTGGAAACTACGCTAGGCTGCGCCACGTTCTCCTGCCCCACGACTATTTGAACTACTATTTGACGGGGAACATGGTTATGGAGTATGGCGACGCGTCTGGAACAGCGTTGATGGATGTGAGGAGGAGAGTCTGGTGTAGGAGGGTTGTTGACGCGATTGACCCGGGGCTCAGGAGCAGGCTTCCCCCGCTGCAGGGCTCGGATAAGCCTGCTGGAGTAATCAGGAGGGGAGTGGCGGAGGAGTTTGGCTTCAGGGAAGACGTTATCGTCAGCGCGGGGGGAGGGGACAACATGATGGGCGCTATTGGAACAGGTAACGTGAGGAAGGGTGTTGTTACAGCCAGCTTCGGAACATCGGGCACGATATACGCCTACTCTGAGAAGCCGGTGGTGGATCCCAAGGGGGAGATAGCTGCCTTCTGCGACTCTACGAACGCTTGGCTACCCCTCTTGTGCACTATGAACGTTACTGTGGCCACTGAGTATGTCAGGGAGCTTTTCGAAATGACGCATGACAAGTTGACAAGGATTGTTGAGGAGGCTCCCCCTGGCTCAAACGGGCTGCTTCTAATCCCCTACTTCGAGGGGGAGAGGACGCCTAACGTCCCGGAGGGCACGGGCGTATACTACGGGTTGAACAGCAGGACTTTCAACAGGCAGTGTATTGCGAGGGCAGCCATGGAGGGCGTTACTCTCGGGATGAACTACGGGTTGAACAGGATGAGGGAACTCGGGATAAGGCCCGGCGAGATAAGGCTGACTGGCGGAGGGTCGAAGAACAGGGCTTGGAGGCAGATTGCGGCGGATGTTTTCAACGCTGAAGTCGTCTGCATTAAGATCGACGAGGGCGCGGCCTACGGGGCGGCTCTTCAAGCAATATGGTGCTACCTGAACCATGTTGGCGAGAAGACCAGTATTCAGGAGGTGTGCGACCGGTATGTTAAGCTCGACGAGGAGACGCGTGTCAGCCCGAAGCCGTCTAACGTTGAGAAGTACAGGGAGCTTCAGGAGATTCACAACCTGGTGGGCAGAAGCCTGAGAAGCTCTTTCAAGAAGCACAGGGGATACTTGGGGAGACACGTCGCCTAGCCTCAAGCCTAGGATTCTTGGCTGAGACTAAGCGCGCTAAGCAGGCTATTTAAGCTGCTCAACACTCTGGCTCACGCCAACCCTCTCCTTCCTCGACAAGACTCTTGCAACCCTGCTTCTCGTCTTGAGTTCAAGCAGGCTTGAGGCTCCGGCGTAGCCCATGGCTGCCCTAATGCCTGAGACGAACTCGCTTATCACTGAGGCAACCTCCCCCCTGTAGGGTATCCAGACTTCAGTGCCCTCCGGAATATCTTTGGAGAGGGCTGCATACCTGTCTAGAGCCATTCTCTTCTGCCTGGCTGATTGACTCCCCATTCCCCTGTGAAGCTTGAAATACCTGTCGTTTATGATCGTCATGGGGCTGGGGCTCTCCTTGCAGCCTGCGAAAACATAGCCCAGCATGGCGCAGGAGGCTCCGAAGGCAATGGCCAGCGCTATGTCCCCAGGGTTTCTAACACCACCGTCCGCGATCACCGGTATTTCAACACCGATTTCCTCAAGCGCGTCAGCCGCCTGGGAGACTGCGAAAAGCGTCGGAGCCCCGGTTCTAGTGACCTCCGTAGTTATGCATACTGAGCCGCTTCCAATGCCGACTCTCAATCCTGCGACGTTATCGATCCTTGAAACCGAGTCTAAAACCCCTTCTCTAGTGCCCAGGTTTCCGATGACGACGTCGACACCCACTTCCCTCACAAGCCTCCTTGCTGCTTCAATCACGTTACTGTTGTGGAAATGCGCAACATCCATGACGAGCGCGTCCGCATGCTTGGAAAGCAGCCTGGCCCTGTCGATGTCGAAAGGCGAGACGGATGCCGCGACCCTCAGCCTCCCCTCCTCATCCCTGGTGGCGCCCTTGTACTCTCCTCTCAAAGCCACGTCCCTGTAGGTTATTAACCCCACCAGCCGCCCATCCCTGTCTACGACAGGCAGCTTCTCCACCTTATGCTTCTTCATTAGTTCAACAGCCTCCTCCGGGGTTACTCCGGGTCTCGCGACTACAACATCCTTAGTCATTGCCTCCCCAACGCTCACCGAGGGGTCGGTGAACCTGACGTCCCTACCGGTTATTATCCCAACCAGCCTATTGTTTTCAACAACCGGCAGCCCTGAAATCCTGTTTTTCCTCATTATTTCAGC
>JBNAVT010000003.1:0-1355 GCA_049700215.1 Thermoproteota archaeon | reverse complement strand
CCCCTACTTTCGCATCCCTGCTTATCGTCACAACCTCCCTGATTATGAACGACTCTGATCTTTTAACGATCTTCACCATTTCAACCTGATCCTCAGCCATGCAGTTCCTATGTATCACCCCAATCCCCCCTTGTCTAGCCAGTGCTATAGCCATCTCAGACTCCGTCACAGTATCCATCGGCGAGGATACGATTGGAATGCTGATCGGAATGTTTTTCGAAAACCTGGTTGTTAAATCGATCTCCCTGGGCTCCACCCTGGAGAGACCCGGGAGCAGGATTACGTCGTCGAAGTTGAAAACCGTTTCAGCCCCGTTAAATTTCCCCTGAAACCTTCCCATATTCTACCGGTTTAAAAAGAAAATATAAAGCTTTTCCCCGGGGGGCTTGAACCCGGGACGGCTTAAGCCTGACGCTGGCGACTCTCAAAACCCGGTGGGAAGACGCTGGAAGCGTTTCCCCAGCCGTCAACCGTCTTTATAAGGAGCCCGAAAAACTTATTGAGCCCCGTCCCCACCAGAACAACCAGATGGAGGAGCTCTCTCCAATCCTGGAGAAGCTGCCGGCCAAGTATGCTGATTTAAGGATTGAGAGAAACAGGCTTGTCCAGGTTGCTTTAAGGACTGATTCATCCGACTTGCTTGAAGAGGATTGGACGCGCGTCGCGTGCCGGGTGGTTTCAAACGGCTATGGTGTTGCGAGCACGGATAAGACTGACCCGGCTTCCGTCGAGCAGGCTGCGTTTGCAGCTTTAAAGCAGTCGAAGCTGTGCGACAAGCCTGTTGAGCTTCTTCCAACAAGCCCGGAGCAAGGCAGGTTTGAACACGCGTTGAAGGAGGAGTTTCAGCCTGAGGAAGCATGCGTGTTTCTAAAAAGCCTCTGGGGCGAGTTGAGGACGAGGCTTAACACGCCTGCCAGAATCGAGCTGGTCGCCACCCATCTTAAGAAGAATACGATCCTAGTCACGTCTGAGGGAACTAGGGTTGAGGAGCATACTCCCTTAACGGATTTAACGGTCTACGTTGTCGCCAGGGGTTTTGGAGAAGGGTTTGCGAGCAGGACTGTAGGCGGTAGAGGGGGTTTTGATGTCCTTAGGCGGCAGCCGTGGGAGGATTTGCTGGAGGGACTCGTCAGGAGGGTGAGGGACTCTATGATCGCTAAGCCCTCAACCGTTCTCCACTTCTCCCACCCGTATCTAGTTGGGAGGTTTAAAGTGGTTCTCGACCCTGAGGCTGCGGGAGCCCTTGCCCACGAGGTGGCGCATTTCCTGGAGGCGGATGTTTACCGGGAGGCGTTTTTCAAAGGCTTAAAATACGGGTTTCAGCTCGTCGACAACCCTATTCTCAAGGATGCTTA
>JBNAVT010000002.1:14710-109506 GCA_049700215.1 Thermoproteota archaeon | reverse complement strand
GCTCGATGAGTTAAAGGATTTTCTTGAAGACGTTTTCTTAACTACGGAGGAGTACATGCTGCTGAAAGAGGTTGACGAGATCGTGGCGAATAAGCGTTTCAACGAGTTGAAACCTCTCGATGAAGTTTAGGGTCTTCCTGCATAGAAGGGCAAGCAAGTACTTAGATGAACTAACGTCTGAGAATAAACAGAGGATAGTTGAGAAGCTTAGAAGACTTGAGGACTTCCCGGAGACCGAGCTAGACATAGTTAAAGTTGCTGGCGAGGAAAACACTTTCAGATTACGTGTAGGAAACCATAGAGTATTATTCAAAGTCTATGAAAAGGAAAAAATAATAGTTGTTGCAAAAATAGATGTTAGAAAAAGAACTTATCGTTAAGCGACTCCAGCACGCTAGTATCGAGATGGTTCACCCACCTCAAGGGTATCATGATTCGATAGCAAGAGCCGAAATAGAAAAGCTACGAAAGGAAATTAAGGCCTGGAAAAAGCGTAGTTTAATCATTGCTGAAATATTCTATCCCTTTTACATATCACTGCTGATCATCAATAATCTGAAGTCTTAGAATTCCGATTCCTTTCTCTCTAATATGTTGAGTATTTCAGGTTTCACTTGTTCAGTCGCTAAATAGAGCTCAACACTATCCAATTCTCTAAAGGAATTCTATATAGAGTGACTAGCGCGCTATTTAAAATGTCTTGTCTAACTCAGCCTAGTGCTACCCTCTAGATCTGAAAAATTTATGAGGAAATGCAGATTTTTTAACTACGGAAACATCGTATGTGATGCATGGGAGGAGATTGGCCTTTCATGGAGCGCGCGCTCAATTTTATCGGATTCTTTACAAGACTTTGAATTGCTTCATTTCTTCAAGTTTTTCCTTAATGTCTTTCAAAGCTTTTCTTAGGCTTATCCTCCTTTTCTTAAACCTATATGCATAGTGTGGAATAAATCGGCACTGAATCTCATTTTCCTTCAGTTTCTTCTGAGCCTCTTTACCCACTGCTACTATCATCTTCGGCTCTAAAATCTCTATCTCTTCCAGAAGATGAGGAATGCAGTTCTGAAAATGGTAGTCCGGAATATTCCCGACGGGGCCTCTGCATTTAACTAAATCAGTCATGTGAGCGTTTTCAAACCCTTCTTTCTCCAGCAGTTTGTAAAAACTCTCTAACTTGGGAGAGGGCAGCTCTCCTCCCCTTGTCGAAGGTCTTAGAGAGACAAACATAACTTCTCCAGTTCCAAAGAACCCCCTAACCGCGCGCGCTATTGGGATGCACCGATACATTTCCTCATGCTTGGAGTTGACTATGCTAAGAGGCCTAGAAAAATCTGTGAAGAAATAATGGAAAAAGTGAAGGAAAGAGGAGGAGAAGGAAGAATTATTGACGGTACGAATTGGTTTAATAGAAAAAACAAGGCCATAATATCAGGTCTTCGGATTTGAAGTAACCTGGTAATTGAAAAAATAAAAGCAGCTTCCAAAGCGCGCGCCAAAAAGGGGAAGTAATTATATTTAGAAGATAGATTACTCCTCGTCTGGGTCAGGAAGATCCCAGTCGGGGTCAACCTTAACCTGGCCAAGCGCTTTCTCAAGCATTATTCGTTGTTCAATGGATGCGACGAGTTTACGGGTGAACACTGCTACATCTGGATTGATTGAAATGGAGTCTATTCCACAACGCACTAGAAACTCTGTGAACTCACTATACTGCGAAGGTGCCTGTCCACACACGGAAACTGTTTTTCCATCGCAGTGTGCTATTTTAATTAAATATTTAATTGCTCTTTTCACGGCGAGATTTCTCTCATCGAAGATTTTCGCAACGGTCTCGTTGTCCCTGTCCGCTCCAAGAATAAGCATAGTGAGGTCGTTACTCCCGATCGAATAGCCATCTATATATCTATTGAACTTGTCAGCTATTAAAATATTTGAAGGTATCTCAGCCATGAGCCAGAGCTTGAAGTCCGGCCCCCTTTCTAACCCCTCCTCCTTCATGATTGCCATGACCTTCTGGATTTCCTCCTCGGTTCTGCAGAACGGTATCATAACCCACAGATTCTTTAACCCGTATTCCTCGCGGACCTTTTTTATTGCCCTCAGCTCTAGTCTGAAAGCAGGCAAATATTTAGGATCGTAGTATCTTGACGCTCCCCTCCATCCTAGTAACGCTGACGGCTCAACCGGCTCATACTTTTCCCCGCCCTTGAGGTCTCTGTACTCGCTTGACTTAAAGTCGACTAGTCTCACGACGACTGGCCTCGGGTAGAATGCGGCGCAGACTTTTCTCATTCCTTCGGCTAGCTTGTCGACGAGTTTCTCGGGGTGTCCTGTTTCGATTAGGTGTAGCGGGTGTTCGCCGATTTCAGCGGCGTAGGTGAATTCGAGCCTCATTAGTCCCACTCCGTCTACCGGCAGGGCTGCGACCTTCTCCGCCAGCTCCGGCTCACCTAGATTAACGTAAATCTTTGTTCCTGTCACTGGGTAGGATTCCGCTACTGCCGCGACTGCGACTTTCTCCTCCTTTTTCTCAACGACTTCTGCCAACGCACCTCTATATACTACTCCGAGCTTCGAGTCAACCGTTATTATCTCGCCGTCTTTGATCGCTTCGGTCGCGGGCTTTCCTTTGCTTGCTGTTCCGACGATGCATGGGATTCCGAGTTCACGAGATACAATACTAGCATGACTAGTTAGCCCCCCGCTGTTTGTCACTATTGCTGCGGCTTTTCGCATTGCTGGGACCCATTCGGGTGCGGTCATTTCTGTGACGAGTATTTCTCCTGGTTGGAATGTGTCTAATTTATCGACACTCATAATTATATGTGCTTTTCCTACTGCTAGTCCTGGTGACGCGGGTAGTCCTTGGCATATTACTTCTTTCTCTTTTGTGACTGTGATTGTTTCGGTTTTTTCTTCTTCGGGTTTTTTGAGTGCCCATACTGTTTCTGGTCTTGCTTGTAGGATGTACAGTCTGTTGTCTCTCTCATCGAGTGCCCATTCTATGTCCATTGGTTTTCCGTAGTGGTTTTCGATTTCTATCGCATAGGCGGCTAGTTCTTTTATTTGCTCGTCTGTTAGCACGGGTTTGTCTTGGAGTTCTTTGGGGACTTCTTTCTCCTCTGTTCCCCCGTTTGGTTTTCTTGTGAGCATGATTTTCTTTGTTGAGATGTTTTTCTTTACGATTTGCAGGTCGGTTTTTCTGACGTAGTAGTCGTCTGGTGTGATTTTTCCTTGGACTACGTATTCTCCTAGCCCGTATCCTGCTTCTATCATTACTACGCTTCTGTCCCCGTTTGAAACGTCGAGTGTGAACATTACTCCTGAGGCTTTTGAGTACACCATTAGCTGGACTGCGGCGGATAACGCTACTTTCATGTGGTCGAATCCTTTCTGGACGCGGTAGAATATTGCTCGGTCTGTGAAGAGGCTTGAGTAGCATTCTTTAACCTTCTCCACGACTTGCTCTGGTGTTGAGACGTTTAGGTATGTTTCCTGCTGGCCTGCGAAGCTTGCGTCGGGAAGGTCTTCGGCTGTTGCTGATGATCTTACTGCTACGAACGGGTTTTTCTGTTTGACTTCCTGTTCGAGCTGAGTGTAGTATTTTTTGATTTCGCTTTCTATTTCAGGCGGCATTTTGGCCTCGACGATTGTTCTCCGTATTCTTGCCCCTATGTTTTGGAGTGTTTTGGTGTCGTTGGGGTCTTTCAGCTCGCTGAGTATGTCCGCTATTTTCTGCTCTAGATTGTTGTATTTTATGAAGTACCTGTAGGCCTCGGCGGTTGTTGCGAAGCCGTTTGGCACCGGGGCGCCTGTTTTACGCAGCATTTCTCCTAGGCTTGCTGATTTTCCTCCTACTAGGGGAACGTCTTCGATGCCTATTTCGTTGAACCAGAGCACGTATTTCTTTGATTTTTCCGCCGTCATCTTTCGCTGGGCGTTAGGCTGATGGTGTATTTAAGGTTTTGGAGCCAGTGTTCTTCAGGGGTTTTCCGGGATGGGTCTTGGTGTTTCAAATTGGGCGGGTGGTGATGGATGAGGACGGGTGGGGATAAGTTGCTTGGTGATGGTTGCCGTAAGCTTAATAGTTCCGAACCGGAACTTGCTTTTCGACATTGGGAAGTCGTCTCGAAACGACTTGTAGCGCGCGCTTGAAATGATGAGCATCGTGAAGGATTACGAATTCCTTGATCCCATATGCAGGGAAGCATGTAGAAAATTGAGGCCCTAGCACCTTAGCCTGTGTTTCCTTGTAAAAACCTGAATGTTGACAAGGGTTATAAAGCAGAATTGAGAAAAATCCCGGGAGGCATCTTGTTATTCTCGCTATAAGCGTGGCACGCCTGTTTTCGGTGTCCAGGCTGGTTGGGGTGGAGCCATACGGATTGGGTTGACGGCACGGTTGAGCCCAGTGATGCTCACGTGAGGAGGGAAGGGACGTGTACGTCTGACCGGGGATGTTAAGGCTTCTGCAAGCGGGATGATTCGTGGTTTCAAGTGGGTGTTTCGCTGTGGTATTCTCGCGGTAACGAGTTGACTGGGAATGATATTGAAATAGTCGCTGCAAAGGCTCTAAGCCTCTATTAAGACTTAAATATTAAGCTTCTTGAAAAGCGTACGTATTGTCATTCGAAGAGGCTGAGGTTCTCAGGGAAAGAGCGTATGCCTTCCTGAGGAATGCTAAGAGGCTTTTTGAGGAGAGAGAATTTGACCTTGCAGCGTTCAGTGTCGAGCAATTCTTTCAACTTATTCTGAAATACAAGCTTCTCGTAAAAACTGGAACGTATCCCCGGACACACTCGATAGTGAGATTGTTAAGGGTGCTTGATGATGCTGCGTCTGGGAGGGGTCTAGCGTCGCTAATCGATTCGGAGATAATGATTCTCACTAAGGTTGAGGATGCTTATGTAATTTCCAGATACTTCCCGAGGAGGTATGAGGAGAAGGAGGTTAAACAGCTAATTGAGTTCGCTGACAAGTTCGAGAAGGTTATTAGGAATGTTTGAGCAATATGTGAAGCTGGGGAGGGAAACGTTAGAGTACCTCGAGAAATATAGGGAGGTTGCTGCTTCCGTTAAGGATATCGTAAAGGAGGATTATAAGGATGCGAAGGTCTACGTTTTCGGATCAGTGGTGAGTGGAAGGTACACGGCTTCAAGCGATATAGATGTTCTCATAGTGTCTAATGAAGCAGTAAAGGAGGGAGCAGCAAGTTTAAAGGCGAGGATCCTGCAAAGGATGGGGCCGTCCGTACCAGTTGAAATACACGTGGCGACTCAGAGGGAGTTTGTAGGATGGTATTTGAGGTTTATCGACGGGCTTGTAGAAATATGATTCTCATAGGGTCTTGAATATGCATAGATTCCTCTCGCGCGCGAAAACTATTTTACCTCTATTTGTTTCTTTTCAGCTTCCTGCTCTGCTGTTTGCAGGGAGAGCTGTGTTTCGCTTTCTCTTAGCATTTTGACCATTAGGTTCTCCAGGTTTATCCTGCAGAGTTTAGCCCTGCCTATTCTTCTTGAGACTTTGACTAGACCGTTTTTCTCTATGCCTGTAAAATGCTTGTAGAATGTTTGCTTGCTCATGCCTAGTGCTTCTATAATCTCCTTCTTAGTGAAGTCAAACAACGGGTTGTCGAATAGGAAGTCTATTATTCTGAGCTTGGGGGAGCTTCCGAAGCATTTGAGCAGGATCGACTCGTATTCCTTTCTATGTAGAGTTCCTCGGGCATCTATGGGTGAATAGAGACGGTAGGCGCGCGCGAGATCAAGGCTGACGTGGTGAGCAAGCTGCTTAGAAAAGGCTGCTGGGAAGCCAAATACCTGCCGCTCAGCTCGATAGTCAACTGGCTCGGCAAGCAGGTGAGAAACAACGGTAGGAGGGTCAGGGTTTGCATAGAATTGGCTAAATCGGCTATACCGTATGCTGCTTTATTAAGCCCGCAGGATACAGTCCGCTAAACTCTTATTGAAGCCTTTCCTTGTGACGATGGTGGAGGAGCTTTAATTTTCTCGGCTGGCATACGCCGCTTAATAAGGGAGGAGGCAGATTTAAATAGTTGTT
Organism: Thermoproteota archaeon; assembly: GCA_049700215.1. Taxonomy (GTDB): domain Archaea; phylum Thermoproteota; class EX4484-205; order EX4484-205; family JAAOZP01; genus JAAOZP01. The sequence continues at coordinate 103,440 of JBNAVT010000002.1, read as the reverse complement.
GAACCATGAGTATAATACTCGTGATTCAACTATTTGTCGATAGGGAGGATGAGCTACAATACTTGGAGGAGAAGTTTAGAAGCACGAATCCTGAGCTCCTGGTTATTTACGGGCGTAGGAGAATCGGGAAGACGGAGCTTGTTGCGAGGTTCATCAGGGGGAAGCCCGCTGTATACTTCCTGGCGGACAGGAGGCCGGAGAGAGACCTGCTTGAGGAGTTTAAGGAGAAGATGTCGCAGGCTCTTCGCGACGAATCCTTCTCGAAGCTTGAAGTTAGAAACTGGCTGGAGCTCTTCAAAGAGTTTCTGAAATGGTGGAAGGGTGGGAAGGTTATTATCGTGATAGATGAGTTTCCGATGCTGATAGAGGATAATAAGGCGATACCTTCTGTTTTCCAGAAAATATGGGATCTCGAGCTTAAAAACAGTCATGTCGTGCTAATCCTCCTCGGCTCCTCCGTCAGCATGATGGAGACTGAGGTCTTAAGCTACAGGAGCCCGCTTTACGGTAGGAGGACTGGGCAATGGAAGCTTCAGCCCCTACGCTTTAATTGTCTCCGAGAGTTCTTCAAAGAATATTCTGAGGAGGATCTTGTCAGGGTTTACGGGTGTCTGGGCGGGGTTCCAGCATACCTCCTTAAGTTTGACCCGAATATCCCGTTCTGGGATAATGTGGCTACCCGAATATTCAGAAAAGGCGAGTTCCTTTACGGTGAGGCAGAGTTCTTGCTTAGGGAGGAGCTTCGTGAGCCAAGGCTATACTCGGCAATACTTAAGGCTGTAGCATTCGGAGCTTCCTCCTTCGGCGAGATAGCTGGCTTCACCGGCCTTGAAAAAACTCTTCTTTCGAAGTATCTTGACGTGCTGGAGGAATTAGGATGGGTTGAACGCCTCTACCCTGTTGGAGAGAGAATTAAGCCGCGGAAAGCCCTCTACCGTATAGCTGACCCCTATATGGCTTTCTGGTTCCGCTACGTTTTCCCGAATAAATCGGAGCTCGAGCTTGGAAATGTTGACCCGGTTTTGGAGAAGGTTAAGCGGGACTATGATGCTTATCTCGGGATGGTTTACGAACAGATTTTTAGAGAAAGCCTCTACAGCCTCAAGAAGATTCCATTCCGTCCGAAGATCGTGGGGAAGTGGTGGTTTAAAGATCAGGAAATAGATGCTGTAGCTTTGGACGAGGCCCAGTCTTCATCAGCCTTCTTTGAAGTAAAGTGGAGCAGCCTGAAGGGGGTTAAGGCTGAAGGAATAATTCAAGCATTAAAACAGAAGGCTCAAAACTTTAAGTGGAGGAAATCGAGGCGGAGAGAGTACTTCGGCTTAGTTGCCAGAAAAATCGAGGGTAAGGAAGAGCTTTCTAAGAAAGGCTACATCATCCTTGAACTTAAAGACATTTTGGAGAAAAAATAGCTTGCATCTAGCCCGCGTAAACTTTTTTGGTACTGGTGCGGTTAACCAGCAGAAAGACCCTTTGCGTATGAGTTCACTATCTGGTTATGTGGCTGGTTGGAGTGAATACACCTAATGTTTCCAGGAGCAGGTGTGACTTTGGTAAGCGTCTTATTTTTAGAGCGCGCGCTTATGGGTTGCTGTCGTCGGGAAGAGGATGACGGGTAAGACGAGCCCGCTTAAAACTTTCTCCAATGAGAACAATGGGTTTTACGTAAATCTGATGGGTGCTAGGAGTATTGAGGACGTGGTTAGGAAGTTGGCGGCTGAATCCGGGTTTAAGCTCGGAGAGATCGGCCTAGACTTGAAGTTTGTACAGGAAGTGGACTAGAGTCTTGGAAGACGTTTTTTTCACGCGTCAAGGATAGGGTTATTGCTTTAGACGAGATGCAAGAAGTGTATTCACATTATTTTTTAAAAGTTTTGAAAAGTGTTTGGGATGAATACAGAGGTATAAGGATAGTTTTCTCAGGATCATACGTTGGAATCCTGCGCAGGTTCTTAGAGCCGAGCCCTGCTTCACCCCTCGCGCGCGCTAAATAGTCTTGGAAACTCTTTCCTCCGCGATGATAGTGGAGGAGAAGGAGGGCTACTACTGGATTGAGGACCCGATAATCAAGGAGGCTGTTAGAAGAATAAGGTAGCTCTTATTCTCACCTCTATGCTGGCTGAACTCTAATTCTAACCGTGTCACTTCTAGACTCGCTATCTGCATAAATCAAGCTTGTTTAGTGAAGAATGCTGTAGGCACGAATGCTTATCATTCGGTTTCTTTCATTGAGTTTCAAATCATTTTCCTTTTTTTAACTTCCGATGCCTTGATCAGTCACGTCGTATCTCCAGCCTGAGACTGGTTGATGCTCGAGATGATTGTAGAAATAGTTGGTCGTTTTAGCGCGCCACACCTTTTTTAAAGGTGTGCATGACCCTTTATATGCTAGAAGCCTCTACGTTTCCTCAGGTGGCGAGAAAGCCATAGCTATTAGCACGGATACTATGCATTAGCGCGCGTACTACCACCTCCCCCGCGCCATCTACGAAGTGAAATATATTAAGAAACACACCTGTCCGTTTCCAGAACATACGGTGCTTGAAAAACCGGGTCTCATTGTATGACTTTCCCAGTAATGTTTTTTAAAGTCTTTTCCAGCGGAGGTGTGGGCTTAGAAGAGGAGGCTGTAGACGATAGATGGTTTGCAGCGGAATAGCGCGCGCTGAAATCGCAGCCTCACCCGTTAACGAGGAGTATTTTGAGCTGCAAAAAAGGGTGATCAACCTGGAGATGGTGAAGCCTCCGGTCTATGTTTACGAGATCCCGTGGCACGAGATGAATGTTAACAATGAGCTAACGCTGAGGACTAGGCATCCGTTATGCAGGAGATACGAGGAGAGGCTTAGACGCTTGATCTATAAGTGGAGGCATGGACTGGGGGTGCTGGTGGATGATCCCCGTTTCAGCAGCAGCCTAGGTTTGGAGCCTGTGGTGGAGCAGCCGCTTCAGGACTATGTTGCTGACACTGACATAGGCATCCGTGTTAAGGAGGATATTGTTAAGACTGATGAGAAGAATCCTGTAGTTTCCCACCGTTACCATGCTCAAATCAAGTCTGAAGAAGACGTTGAGAAGATCCGGATGCCGAGAGTGTTTTTCGACGAAGAAAGGGCTGAGGAGGATTTCGAGATGCTTTGCGAGGTTTTCGACGGGGTTCTGCCTGTTGAGAAGCGTGGGGTCAGCGCCTTCTGGTTCGCCCCCTGGGATGAGATCGTTATGCTGACCGGGGTTAGGGAGATCCTTATAGATATGCATCGTAGGCCAGGGTATGTGCATAGGCTTGCCGAGAGGATGGTTGACGCTTGGCTCCACCGGCTGGACCAGTATGAGAAACTCGGATTGCTGCGCGACTCTCCCACGAGGCTTTGGGGGGTTGGAGCGGCACAGGCTTTTTCAGCAGTATCTCCTGCTATGCATGAGGAGTTTGCGTTGAAGCATGAGAAACATTGGTATGAGAAATGGGGGTTGAACTACTATGGGTGCTGCGAGCCTCTCCACCATAAGGTTGACGTTTTGAGGAGGAACATACCCAGGCTGCGCAGGATCTCTATGAGCCCCTTCATAGATTCGACAAGGCTGTTGAAAACGTGGGTGACGAGTTCATATTCGCTTGGAAGCCTAATCCCGCTGTGCTGGCTGAGTCGAGTTGGAACCCGGAGGAAGTGCGCAGAGACATGGAGGAGAAGCTTGGGAAGGCGAGGAGGTTTAACTGCGTGATGGAGATCCATATGAAGGACATTAGCACCGTTAGGTACCAGCCTCAACGCCTATGGGAGTGGGCGAGGATAGCCTCCTCTGCTGCTGAAAAATATGTTTAGCACGCTGACTTTTGATGCCGAGTTTAAAGGGATGAAGAAAGCATATAAGTATGGATGGTTATGTATCCGGGTGGTTGAGAATGAGGCCGGTTTTCAACAAGAGGCTTGAGCTGCTTCCCAGAGAAGGGGTTGAAGCAGTAAAGGAGGGCGCGCTGGAAATACTGGAAGAAGTTGGTTTTGCATACAGGCATAGGGGCGCTCTAGAGATGCTTAAGGAGCATGGGGCGATTATCGATTACAGGAGCGAGGTGGCTAAGCTTCCCAGAGAGCTTATTCTAGACTGTCTTAAAAAAGCTCCTAAGCAGTATATTGTTGAGCCTCCCCAGGGTGACGCTGTCTACTTCGGAGACGGAAGCATAAAGGCCACCATGGGATTGGAGATTCAACTCGTGGATTACAGTAGGATGGAACGCCGACCAGGGAGGACTGAGGATTGTGTAAAATCGATAACAGTCGGCAACGAGCTTGAAAACGTGAGTGTTGTATCCCCCTTCGTCGTGCCCAGCGACGTGCCTGTGAGGATAGCGGACGTGAGGGAGCATAGGCTTCTCTTCACGTATTCGCGTAAACCGTTTTACGCCTGGATATACTCCATCGAATCCTGCAGGCATATTCTGGATATGGCTAAGGCTGTTGCCGGGGGAGAGGATGAGCTAAGGAAGAAGATTATCGGCTATGGGGCGGAGCCTACGAGCCCGCTTCAGCTTTCACACCACGCTATAGAGATTCTTATGGAGATGGCTAAGTATGGGCTTCCCATAAGCGCGTCAGGCTCTATGAGCCTCCTGGGAGGCACTGCCCCAGTAACACTGGCTGGCGCGTTGAGCCTGCATGCAGCCGAGGTCCTGGCGGGCATAGTGCTGGTCAATCTTCTCAACCCTGATTCTCCCATCGGCTTCTCAACGTCGATACACGTGTTAGACCAGAGGACTGCCCTATGCTCCTTCGGAGCGCCTGAAAACACGCTAGCATCCCTGGCAGGGATACAAGTGGCTAGAGAACTCGGGTTAAGCTGCTTCGCAAACGTGGCTCTGACTGATTCAAACATTCCAGACTTTCAAGCAGGCTTTGAGAAGGCGGTGAGCACTGCTCTGGTTTTGGCGGCGGGGGCGGAGGGCATAGGTCAACAGGGGATAGTTGGAGCAGACCAGGGAGCGAGCCTCGAGCAGCTTATAATCGACAACGAGTGGCTCAGCTATGTCAACCGTATTCTTAAAGGGTTTGAAGTAAACAAGGAGACTTTAGCGCTTGAAGTGATTAAAAGAGTCGGAGTAGGCGGAAGCTTCCTAGGGGAGCAACACACCTTGAGGAAAATGCGTGGGGAACTCTGGTATCCGAACCTCTTCAACAGGGATGATTGGATAGGCTGGGAGAAGAAAGGTTGCAGAGACCTGCTTAAGAAAGCCCAGGATGCCTTAAACAGGATTATTAGGGAGAATTATCCTCCGGAGCCAGTTATTGACAAGCAGGTTATTGAACAGCTTTCAGAGATAGAAAGAAAGGCGGTTAAGAATTTATCTGGGTAAAGCCGTCTTTCCTTTTAATGATGGGCTATGGCCAAATAAATAGACCGCTATAGCAGGATGGATACAGCGTGCACGCGCTACACGCGGATTGACGCGCGTGCGAATGAGAGCGAAATAAGGAGTAAGGTGGTTGAGCTTCTGCACCTGGTTGCATTAACTCCCCCAGAGTACTTTATGAATAAGTATGCGCACCAATTGTCAGGCGGACAGAGACAAAGGGTGGCGATAGCCAGGGCAATCAGCCTGAATCCGAAGTTCAACGGGGATGAACAGTATCAGCAGTCTAAAAGCGAACTGTTCATAATAAAAATAGACGGAGGTGATGGCGCAGGATGAGTATGGAAGACAGGACTGTTAAGAATAAGCCTGTTTGCTTCAAGTGTGGAGCCGACATAGCTTCATTCACCTTCATCGAATACCCTTTGAGCGACAAGCTTCTGACGATTGTTTTCTGCAAACAATGCGGTGCTGTTCAAGGCATAGTTTCTAAAGAAAAATAATTTTTAAGCGAGTCCATGTAGCTTTCAGCAAGTTTCCCCCAAAGCTAGCCTATGAAAATTTATATGCTTGACAAGCAAGCTTAGCCTCATGGTTGCGTGAAACCTTCAGGAGTCTACGCTTAAGGATGTTAAGGAGTCTAGGTTTGAGGTTGCTGTTCTACCTGTCGGCTCAACCGAGCCCCATGGCCTACACTTGCCCTATGGAATGGATTTCTACCAGGCTAAGGCTGTTGCCGAGATGGCTTGCGGAAAGGCTGTAGAGATGGGTGCTAAAGTGGTTATGCTCCCCGCCATACCCTACGGTTCAACAAGAACTCGCTCGGCTTCCCGATGACGATAAACCTCGACCAGTCGACACTGAACATGGTGGTTAGAGATATCGTTGAATCGCTCGAGCACCATTGTGTGATGAAACTAGTTATTCTAAACAGGCATGGCGGTAACGATTTCACACCCTTGATGCGAGACCTCTACGGCAGGACCAGGGTTTTCATCGTCACAGTAGACTGGTGGAGAACAGTCGACGATGTGAGGAGCAGGATTATAGAGGAGCCCGGGGAGCATGGCGACGAGTTTGAGACAAGCGTTGGGCTTGCCCTGTTCCCGTGTCTCGTGCACATGTGGGAGGCGGAGGAGGGGACTGTGAATACACCCAAGGTTGAGTCTTCCTATTCTTGGGCCAGGTTTACGAGGCCCTGGCATGTTTTAACCAGGAACTCCGGCTTCGGAAACCCGTTGAAATCATCTAGTGAGAAGGGGGAGAAGATATTGGAGGCTGCTGTGGAGAGAATTGCCATCCTCCTTAAGGAGCTTTCCGACGCTGAGATGGCTGAAGGCTTTCCCTACTAGTGTTTACAGCTAGCGCACGCTTGTATATAAGCACCCGGCTGGTGAGAGACTGGACGCTGATTTCCGGTGGAAAGCTGTTAATCCCTCTTCAGCCAGCAATTTTTATATAGGGAGCAGTAAGTTGCTTTTTCCGAAGTTGAGCAACCGGAGTGTCGACGAGACTGTTAACAAGAGGCCGCTGAACGTTCTTAGAAGCATGGTTGGCAAGAAGGTTTTCCTCAGGCTTAAAAACGATCACTCAGTATACAGGGGGATGCTGCTTAACGTGGATACTCAGATGAACCTGATTATGAGCGGCACGATGGAGTACGAGGGGGATAGGGAAGCCGTCAACTTTAACCTTGTACTGGTCAGAGGGAGCAACATACTTTTCGTCGGCAGGTCTGAAGGGATATAGCGCTACCTTAGGCTCAGATCAGTCAGCCTCTCGATCAGGGCTGTTGTTAGCAGGCTCCTCTTCCTGTTTAGAAGCTCCCTGATGTCGCTCCTCCTCACGTAGAGACCCTCATTCCGCTTCTCTAACGGCAGGCTCCTAATGTCGCAGAGTAGGAGACCATGGTATGCAGCCTCCCTCACCGCCTCGTCATCAATAGTTTCAGAATCCAGAATAAGGATCCTTACGCCTTTTGAAGACAGGGCTTTAAAGATCTTGCTCAAATCGCCTTTAAGGGTTTCAGCAGCTACAACCATGCTGCCAACCTCGCTCCTAGCCTTCTTCGAAGTCAGCTCCGAGAAAACATCCACTCGAAGTTGTTCTCCGGAATCCTTCTCCTGCTTCCCGAGAACCTGGCTTAAGCTCGTCAGCCTACTGCTCTCCGGCATGAAGGCTATAACGCTTTTCAACCCTGCGTCTTTACCCGGCTTCTTCGACTCAGCCTTCCTAAGCTCGCTCCTAAGGTTTTCAAGCTTAAGCGCAAGCACCTCAACCTTCCTCCTCTCTTCGAGAAGCTGCTTCCTAAGCTGCTCCACAAGGTTAGCGTCGAAGCTTTGAACAGTCGTTTGAGAGAGCCGCTCCCTAATCGAGCGCTCAGGCGGAACCCCCCTGATAAGGTCGCTTTTAACCTCGTCTACCAGAGCCTCCTTGAACTCGCCAATCCTTCTCTCAACGTTCAGCTCAATGTTCCTGAAATCGTTTTTGAAACTGTTGTAGGCTTTAAGCGCAGCGTAGAGAGCTGAAGCCTGATGCTCGTCCCCAATGCTGACACCCTTTTTAGAAGCATATTCGTCGATAATGCTGGTCTTATCCTCCAGAGCCTCCTCCTTCCCTGTTTCGAACACAGCTAGGTTGAGCGACTGGGCGAGCTCCCTAACTGCTCTAGGAGCCTCAGCCCTGTCAGTCGCTATCAGAACAGGGTCGCCGACGCTCAGCGCTTCAAGAATAATACTGCTCCTGCTCCAGTGTCTAAGGCTCTTCAGGAGAAGCAGCTCCCCGTTTAGGTTCAGTATAGCTAGGCCAGCCGTTGTCCCCGGGTCGAAGCCGACTATGGTCTTCGGCAGGCGTTTAGACACCCGTATCCTTCTCCCCCGTCTGCTGAGCCCTCGTCGGGATTTTTACCCCCAGCCTCCTCAGTAGAGTGAAACATCCAGCACAGTGTCACAGCCACACTTCCTCTCCCTCGGTATCGTGGGGATTGTCTCGTAGATAAGCCTATTGACGTTCGCAACGTTCTCCCTCATGCTTTTAGCAACCCTTTCAGCCGTAACCGGCATTAAACCGTACACGTCCGTGTCCGTGATGAGCGCGATGCTGAGGAAACATATCTCAGCCTCCCTCGCCAAGTATGCTTCAGACACTGCCGTCATACCTACGACTGAGAACCCTAGGCTCTTGTAGAAGAGCGATTCAGCTCTCGTTGAGAACCTCGGGCCCTCGATGGTTACGTATGTGAACGATTTTCCCCCCGCCTCCTCCTCCGGGGTTGGGTGGATCTTCACGTTGGGAAGCACCCTCCTACCTGAGTCCAAGAATATTCTCCTCAGCTCCGGGCAGACTGGGTCGCTGAAGGGGACGTGCCCAACGACACCGCCCTCGTAGAAGGAGAGGCTCCTCCTGTTCGTCGTCCTGTCGAAAAACTGGTCTACCACGACGAACTCATAGGGCTTTATGAACTCCGGTTGAAGACTCCCGACGGCGGCGGGGCTTATTATCCTGGTTACACCCAGCGTTTTAAAGGCCCAGACGTTGGCCCTGTAGTTGACCCTGTAAGGCGGTATTGTGTGGTGCCTGCCGTGCCTCGGCAGGAAGGCAACCTTCCTGTCTTTAACCCACCCTACTGTTACAAGGTCTGAGGGCGGCCCGTAGGGCGTGTATACTTTAAACTGTTTAGCGTCCTGAAGGTATGAAGGATCATAGTTGCCGGTTCCCCCGAAAATACCTATTTCAGCTGTCTCAGGAGGCCTGTACCTTACGCTTGCACACATGGCTTGCTCAACTAGTCTCCACGACTGAAATAAATAAATGTTTTCTCCTCTAAGCCTGTTTAAACCAGTGTTGGCGAAGCCATTATTGTCGACTTTGCTGTGCCAGCGAACTTCGACATCATGAGCTCGTAGGCCCTGCGCTCCTCTGGAGACGGGATGTTTATCTTGGTTATTGCCTCCATCAGGTGCCTCTTTTGAATAACTAGCTTCTCAGTCATCCTCATAACCTTCTCCTCGTCGCTAGACATCTCCAGCAACTCTTTTATCGCTATAAGGCCGGCGTCGTTGCACGATTGGGCTATGTCAGCCCCGGAGAAGCCTTCAGTCATCGAGGCCAGCTCATCGATGTTCACGTCAGGCGCTATAGGCTTCCCCCTTAAATGTATCTGGAATATTTTCTTGCGGGTCTCTCTATCAGGCCAGCTTAAGCCTATAAGCTTATCGAACCTTCCAGCCCTCAGCAGAGCAGGGTCAATTATGTCAGGCCTGTTAGTCGCACCTATGACTATGACTCCCCTGAGATCCTGCAACCCATCCATCTCTGTGAGAAGCTGGCTGACAACCCTCTCGGTAACGTCGCTGCTAACATCCCTACCCCTGACGGGCGCGATTGAATCAATCTCGTCGAAGAAGATTATGCAGGGGGCAACCTGCCTAGCCTTCCTAAAGACTTCTCTAATGCCCCTCTCAGACTCGCCGACCCATTTTGAAAGCAGCTCTGGACCCTTGATGCTTATGAAGTTGGCCTCGCTCTCAGTCGCCAAGGCTTTCGCCAGCAGGGTCTTGCCAGTACCGGGCGGACCGTAGAGGAGAATACCCTTCGGCTGCCTAATGTTAAGCTTCTTGAAAAGCTCCGGGAACCTTAGGGGCCACTCTATCGAGGTTATCAGCTCCCTCTTAACGTCTTCAAGGCCACCGATATCATCCCAGTGCACATTAGGGCTTTCAACCATTATTTCTCTTAACGCGGATGGCTCTATCTCTTTCAAAGCATCCATGAAATGCTTCATCCTGACCACGAGCTTGCTGAGAACCTCTATCGGAATGACCTCGGTTTCAAGGTCTATCTCGGGAAGCACTTCCCTTAAGCATCTTAATGCTGCCTCCTTAGCTAGGGCCGCTAGGTCAGCGCCGACGAAACCGGGAGTTAGCTCAGCCAGCCTTTTAAGGTCAACGTCGTCGGAGAGCGGCATACCCCTTATATGGATCTGAAGTATCTCCAGCCTCGCCTTCTTATCGGGCACGCCTATCTCTATCTCCCTGTCGAACCTGCCCGGCCTGCGGAGAGCAGGGTCTATCGCGTTAACCCTGTTCGTACAGCCTATTACCACAACCTTTCCACGAGTCTGCAAACCGTCCATCAGGGAGAGAAGCTGCGCGACAACCCTCTTCTCAACCTCTCCAGTAACATCCTCCCTCTTTGGAGCTATGGAGTCAAGCTCATCTATGAAGACTATGCTTGGAGAATTCTCCTCAGCCTCCTTGAATATCTCCCTCAGCCTCTGCTCGCTTTCACCATAGTACTTGCTCATTATCTCAGGCCCGCTTATGCTTATGAAGTGCGCATTGGTCTCGTTCGCCACGGCTTTCGCCAGCAGGGTCTTGCCAGTACCGGGCGGACCGTAGAGGAGAATACCCTTCGGAGCCTCTATCCCCAGCCTGTCGAAAAGCTCCGGGTGCCTCAGGGGGAGCTCAACCATCTCCCTGATCTTCTGTATAGCCTCCTCCAAGCCGCCTATATCCTCGTAGGTAACCCTTGGGAGAAGCTTCTTAATCTGGTATATTTTCTCGCTGATCTTAACAACAGTGTCCTCGGTAACGATAACTGCTTCAGCAGCAGGCTGGTAGGAGACGACAACTAGCTGAACAATCTTGCCCATTATCCTCACCGGAATAATGTCACCCCTGTTTATTATCCGGCCTATCATTATGCTTTTCACAAACTCCTCGCCGTTAACCATCCTAGGCTGCTCGGTGTGCGCCAGAACAACAGTAGTAGCATACCTAGCCGTTACCTTTCTGATCCTAACCTTGTCGTCTAGGCTGACGCCGACATTCTCCCTCGTGTATCCGTCTATCCTGATCAGGCCTAGGCCCCTGTCCTTGGCTGACGCAGGCCACACGAGGGCATAAGTCTTCCTTCTGCCAACGATCTCTATAGCGTCCCCAGGTGAAAGATTCAGAAGCTTCGCAACCTCAGGATCTATCCTAGCGTACCCCCGTCCCACGTCAGTAGGCTGGGCCTCAGCGACACGCAGGTAAACATAGTCAGGCGGATCCTTCTTTCTTCCCGCATCGTTTTGAAAACCCTCCCTCTTATCGCTCAACGCCCGGCATCTCCCCTCCCGTCAACACTTTTCAACTGGAAAGATTTCACAGGAGGGGTTTATTAAGTTTCATCGTGCACGCTCGTAGAACGAAACAGTTAAAAAACGTTCATGCCAAAACCTTGCAAAACTGTTTAAAAATCTTGATTCGAACAGCGACAGAATGTTGAAAAAAAGAAATAAATCCCGCCAGCCACGTGGGATGCTGATGGTTAAACCCGACTTGGAGGAGGCGGCGGAGCAGCTTAAAAAGGCTGTTAGCGCTAAAGAGTTCATCGCGTTAACATGCCTTTGCGAGGCTGATTACGTTGGAAGGGCAAGATCATTCTTGGAGAAGGGTGAGAGACTCCTAATTGTTAAGGAGGACACTTCCTTCCTGATTCACAGGCCCTCCGGGCTCGAGCCGGTTAACTGGCAGCCTCCTCCGAACTACGTCGGGATTGCCGTCGACCGGGATCATATTGTCCTTACTGTTAAAAGAGTCAGGAGGCCTGAGAAAATCATCGTAAAAATATACGGGGTGAAAAGCATCTTCTCGGGAAGGCTTGAGGACAAGGGGGAGTTCCAAATGTATCTGAGCGAGAGGGAGATTTCTGAAATCCTCCGTAGGCATCCTGAGCTCGTGGAGGAAGGATTTAGAGTAACGTCGGCGGAAGCAAGGGAGAAAACCGGAGTGGTTGACATTGTTGGAGTTGACGCGAACAATCGTAGGACAATAGTTGAAATAAAAAAGGATAGGGCGGGTTTAGAGGCTGTTAGACAGTTGTTGAGGTATGCCGGGGGGCTTGGTGCAGGCGTCAGGATTGTGCTCCTAGCCCCGAGTGTGACGGGAGAGGCTGAAAGAATCCTGAGAAGAAACAGGATGGAGTTCAAAAGGATCAGTATGCTCGAATTAACCAAGACCCTTATGCGGGAAAGAAGCGTTGAGAAGCGTGGCATAACAAGGTATCTCTAGTCTTCACCATTTTCACCGAGCTTACACAGCCATTCTTCAAACTTTTCAGAGTATCTCGTTTTCTCATCATGCTTCTTCTTCAGCTCACTTATTAGGCTGACGGGAGCTGGGTCAACCCCCCTAAGTATAGCAAGGTAGTAGCTAGCCCAGTCCCCCAGTATTATGGCTGAAAGCATCTCTTCAAGCATTGTTCCGCCAAGCGGTTTAACCATGCTTAATCCAACACCCTCTTTCTCAATCTTTGAAACAAGGTTGTTGACGCTTTCAGCGATATAGGGGTTCTTGAAACGGCTGTCGATGAAAACAACGTGGAGGAGCTCTTTGAAATCAACCTTCTCCCATGCTTCAACCTCATTATGGTTTGCCTCTGGAAGCTGGTCGCACATAGCCCTCATCTTAGCGTTCTCATTAATCTGATCCTTATACCTTAGGGCGACGGATTTCAAGTGTCCCATGGAGTATATGATTGGAAGCTTCTGATGCAGCCTAGCAGCCAGCTGCTTAGCCGGGTTCCGGCTTAAAGGCACTTCCGGGGTGAGTTTAGAATTATACTCTTCAATCAGCCCGTGGGCTTCAGCCAGCTCACCCTCTCCCACCATTGGGAAACCTATTTCCTCAGCCACTTTCAACAATGGTATGAATAGCAGTGGAAGCGCTGACCTAGGCGTGTACCCGGATGGAACCCCTATGAACGGGATTTTAAGCTTGGAGCAAGCCTTCCCCAGCAGACCGTTGGAAGCAATACCAATTATCCGGGAACCCCTCTCGTAAGCCTGCTTGAAGGACTCAAGCGTTTCCTCAGTGTTCCCGGAATAGCTTACCGCCACCACCAGGCTACTCTCGTCAACGTGCCTAGGCAGGTCGTAGTCCCTGATTACGGAGACTCGTAGCGGGCTCATCGCTTGAGAGAGGTCTTTGAAAAGGTCTCCACCTATGGCTGAGCCACCCATCCCGCACACAATAATCTCCCTGGCGTTCCTGTAGCCTTCAGGAAGACGCAGGCCCCTGGACAGCTCCACCGCCTCTTTCAGTAAAGCTGGAAACGAGGATATCATGAGCCGCATGTTTCCCTTATCGATCATCCTGACTGCCTCAACATCGTCAAGCACCGGAATACTGCTTGAGCATTCGGGCTCCAACCAGTTACCCTCCTCACCGTTTTGAATAGCGTCTCTCTAAACAGGTTTCTTTAAAGGTTTTCTAAGGCGGCTTAAGGATTAATAAGGGCCTTATGCGAGAGGTTAGGGAGGTTGCAATGAAGCTGGATGCCAAGCTACTGTTTTCAATAATCGTGGTCACAGCCATTATTATAGTCAACATTATTCCCAGAGTTTTATCCGAATATTTCAACCAGCTTCAGAAGGCAATGTTGAAAGGAGGACTACCCGGCTTCTACCTGCTTATGATAGTCCAATCGATAATAGCAGTCATACCTGCTGAGGCAGTGCTGATTATGAGCGGCTCAGCCTTCGGCTTCGAAGCCTCCACCGCAGTTGGAACACTCGGCTTGATGAGCGGCGCCCTGATAAACTACGTAATAGGCCTGAAGTTCGGCAGGCCGCTGGTTGAGAGACTAGTAAGCAGGCAACAGCTTGAGAAGGTGGAGAAGCTTTTCGTGAAACACGGGTCTAAAATAATTTTCGCAGCCAGATTCATACCTTGGATTTCCTTCGACGCCGTTTCCTATTTCGCCGGGGCGACGGGAATAGCCTTAGTATCGTTCACCGTCGCAACCCTCCTGGGGACGGTTCCAAGAGCCTTTTTCTACAGCTATATGGGTGAGAAGCTTGGAGCAGGCATCAGCGAGGGAGACGTTACCCTGTTAAACTATCTGCTTCTAGCAACCTTTCTAGCAATAGTTTTACTCATACTAGTTTCCCGCAGGGAGAAGACTAGTCGAAAGCCTGTTGAAGAAGCCGGAGGGGCATCCCTATTAAAGCAACCTCTCTCCGAGACGGGTTATAGTCCAGCAGCCCCTCGAAATGCAGCCTCTTAAGCTTCTCAGCCACGCTGCCATCCCTTATTCTAACACCATGCTCCTCAAGCGTCTTAAAGCCTACGAAAGGCTCGTTGCAAGACTCGAAGACGCGTAGAAGCCTCTCTACAAGCCTGCGCATTTCAGGATCCTGGGAGAAAACTGTTTTCAAGTCTCCAGGCGTGATTACGCTTTCAATCCTGTACTGGGCCTCCCTCACATGCTCGCAGGAAACCCTGGCAGACCCCTCGTAGCTCGCGTTAAGCCCGCTTGCAAGCAGGAGCTCGATGCCATATCTTGCTGAACCGTATCCGAATCTTTCAGTCAGCCTACCCATCAAGTATACTAGGGAATCGTCAACACTATCCTCGTTAAAAGAGAGCTCCACCCTGTCCTTAAGTATCACTGAGATTTCTTCAGCAGTGTATGGTTTAAAGCTTCTGCCTATCCTCCAGAAGAAGGAGGTCGCCCAAGAATCTTTAACCTTGCGGGAAACATCCTCTATTCCGATGAGTACCAGGATCACCTTAACCCTGTCCTCATACTCCTCTGAAATCTTTAAAAGATCCGTGAAAAACCTGCTTCTAACTCCGCTTAGGAAGCTGTCGAAATCATCCAGCACGAGCAGGAAGCTCCTGCCTGATTTTTCAAGATAGTCGAAGACAGTGAACAGGAGCTCCCTGCTGCTGTAGCCCCTGCCAGGAATGTTAGGCATTAGGCTCAGCGCAATCATCTGTGCAAGAGTGAAGTCTGAGGAAGCAAACCTCGTGTTTAAATGACGGTATTCAAGCCTGATGCCCCTCTGGCTACAGTATTTCAAAACCTGTTCAGAAGCCTTCTTTACAGTAACGGTCTTACCGGAGCCGCTTGGACCGTTTAAAACAATAGCTTTCAAAGGGAGCCTGCCCTCCAGGAAACCTATTACAGTATTGAATATTTCAAGCTGGTGCTCCTCCCTACTTGGAAGCCTTTCAGGAATATAGCTTGCACTCAGCCTCTGGAGACCATCCTTCTTAAAGATTAGGCTCTTCATCTTCCATCCGTCAATAAGCGTTTAGACTCATCCAGAACAGCGTCCCCCATCTCACTCGTCTTAGAGACCCCGCCCATGTCCAGCGTCCTGCACCTGCCACTTGCTAAAACATTCTCAACAGCCGTCTCAATTATTTTCGAGGCTTCGAGCAGACGCTTATCACCGCTTCTGCTCCACAAGTGTTCCAGCATGAGGGAGAAGGTAAGTATCGCCGCAACAGGGTTAGCTATGTTTAGGCCAGCCTTGTCCGGAGCACTCCCGTGAACAGGCTCAAACATCGAAACACCCTCAGGATTAATGTTTCCACTCGGCGCGAAACCCAGACCGCCTTGGATCGCTGCCCCCAAGTCCGTTAAAATGTCTCCGAACATGTTTGGAGCAACAATTATCTTGAAGCGGCCAGGGTTTAAAACCATGTGTAGCGCTGCAGCATCAACATACATGAATTCTCTACCAACCCTGCCGCCGTACTCTCCCCACACTTTTTCAACGACCTCCCTCCAGAGACCGTATGTTTCAGTGAGCACGTTAGCCTTATCAACGAAAGTTATAAGGTTCAAGCCTCTTCTAAGGGCGTATTCGAAACCATACCTTACTATTCTTTCAGCACCCTTAACCGATATTATTCCTATTTGAAAGGCCTCGCCATTCCTACTTTCAACCTCAACCCTGTATCTGCTCCCCTTAGCCCCGCCGGCTTCAACAGTATACTCGAAGAGCCTTGAGCATCCTTCACACACTCTGCCACCCATGTCTACGTAGAAATCCTCAGTGTTCTCACGTATGACTACGAAGTCAATACTCTTATCCCCAGATGTTTTCAAAGGTGTTTCAACACCCTTGAGGAGCCTGACTGGCCGCAGGTTCACGTAAAGATCCAGTGAGGAGCGCATCCTCAGGAGAACACCTTTCTCGAGAACACCTGGCTTAACCCTCGGGTCTCCAACAGCCCCGAAGAAAATCGCGTCAAAACCCTTCAGCCTTCCCAAAGTATATTCTGAAAGCGTTTCACCGGTTTTAAGGTAGTGTTCAGCACCGTTAGGAAACTCTTCGAAAACCATTGGGACACCCATGGCTTCAAGTAGGCCCCATCCAACTTTAACCGCCTCCCTCACCACCTCAGGCCCAATCCCATCGCCGGGCATTAAAGCAATCCTGTACGGCGACAAAGCCGTGTTGACCTGTCTGGGTCCGAATATATGTTTTTCCCACGAACTATTCTTCAAGCCGCTTGACGGAGCCTTCTTCCCGAGCAACCTTGTAGTCTACCGTACATACTTTGTACACCCTGTTTTCAACCAGGCTCCGCAAGTCCTGCAGCGAGCCCAGCCTGCAGTGGGCCTCGATCGTCACATCCTGCTCAATGTTTTTCAAAATCGACAGCTCCTCAAGACTCATTCTCTTCAAGCCGAAGCCGGATGAGACGACCACCGTGTCGAAACCTGATGATTCGAAAATACTAATGATCTCCCTTAACTGTTTTTCCGAAACCAAGCCCATCTCGACAACCGGCTTAACGTTTCTCAAGCCGATTAGCTGAGAAGCCTCCGTTATCCTCGAAAGCTCGGACTCGAACTCGACAATCCTACTGTCAAGATAGTTTCCCAGATTAGGGTAGAAGTATACTTCCTCAACACCCTGCTCAGAGGCGAGCCTAATCTCCATCATCTTTAGCTCGAGGGGCATCAGTCCTGTTGGGAAAGATATCATTGTCGACAACTTTAAACCAGTATTCTCGAAGAGGGCCCCAGCCTCCCCGACGTATACGCTCGGTATGCAAACATCCCTAATACCCTGTTTCAAAGCCTCGCTGCAAACCTCGTAGACATCACTCGGCTTAACACCAGGTCTTACTCCGGAGGCAACTATTACTTCAGCAGGCCTGAAGACCCCGGCTACCCGCCTTCCAGCGTCACGCTTCATCCATACCCAATAGGAGGAGCGGGAGATAAAGATAAAAACTTCCAGAATGTTTGAAAAACCTTAGAATTGGAATATTTGAAGCATGTTTCGCAAAAGCTTGGGCTCGAGGAGGATCCTGCGCTAGGCCTCCCTTTGCATAAGAAGACGACTCTGCCAGTAACCCTCTGGTATAACCATGAGAAGGAAAGGCTCATTCTCCTAGATCAGAATAAGCTTCCCTTTGAAGTCGCGGCACGGGAAATAGGCGACTGGAAGGACGGGGTTCAGGCTATTAAAAACATGGTTGTAAGAGGGTCTCAAGCCATAGGTGTAGCCGGCGCCTACACTTTGCTGACCGGAGCAACCCAGGCTAAGCGAAGCTCAGACCCGCTTGGACAGTTGAGCCAGATGGCTCGCGAAATAGCTTACGCAAGACCAACTGCAGCCCCGTTGGCCTGGGCCACGCTCCTGGCCTACAACTACTGTAAGAGGGTTTACGAGGAGACTGGAAGCCTGGAGAAATCAACAGATGCTCTGCGCAAAATCTCAGACTTCATACTTGCTCAAGACATGGCTTTAAACTACTATATGCGGAGCTACGGCTTGAAGATTGTTGGAAACGGCGACGTGATAATGACGCACTGCAATGGTGGAAGCCTCTCCTCAACGCTCATGGGGCATGCTCTAGGCATAATAGAGGAAGCATACTCGAACGGCGTGGATGTTAAGGTTGTCTCGAAGGAGACTAGGCCGAGGAGCCAGGGATATAGGCTAACCGTCTGGGAGCTGAACAGGGTGGGGGTTCCTACGACAATAGTTACAGACAACATGGTTTCAATATCGTTCGAAAGGCTGGGTGTGAACAAGGCTATTCTCGGGGCTGACAGAGTCGCTAGAGACGGTTCAGTAGCCAACAAGGTTGGCTCAGCCGACATCGCCCGGCTTTTCAAGTATTTTAAGGCACCCTTCTACTACGCTACCTCCTACTCTACAATATCGCTGGACGTTAAAAAGGGGAGGGATATAGAGATCGAGGAGAGGAGCATAGATGAAGTAACATACCCCTATAGTTTGATCGCGAAGGATATGAAGAGCAGGGGACTGGTTTCCGAGAAAGCCTTGGAGGAGTGGCCTCCTTCGGAAAGCATTGTGACACGTGAGCCCGGTAGGAAGCAGGTTAGGATTTTCAACCCTGCTTTCGACGTGACCCCGCCAAGGTTCATAACGGCCATTGTGACAGACATAGGGATACTGCAGCCCACGAGCATTAGGAGGCTAAGCAGCAAGAAGATAATGAGCATGGTTAAGAAGAGGATTTCAGACTTCGGGCTGGAGTTTCCAGAGGGCCTCACCAGCCTGTCTTGAAAACGCTATGCTTGCCCCCCGATGGCGATTTAGGCTTCCAAAACCCTGTTACCAGCATATCAACAGGCATGGAAATCTTAAAAACACTGGGTAAGACTCTTTGGGCAGGGGTCTTGAAGAGATGGGTGAAGAAGGCGAGAAGAGGGATGCGACAGGAGTCGAGAAGCTGGTGCTTAAGGCGAAGACGATTCTTAAAGAGAAAAGGATCAGCCAGCTTGATAAATCCAGCTACGAGGTTAAGGGAGACCACGGGGTTTACATAGTTTCGAGAGACGCTTACGGCAACTATAACTGTAGCTGCCTAGGCTATTTGAAGAGAAGGATGTGTTCACACTCGCTTGCCGTCAGGATGTATGAGCAGAGCAAGGAGCAGAGGAAAATGTTGAAGAAGGGGGTTGTCAAGGGAGCTGGATACATCCCTTGAAAGGATCAGCGGCAGCCACTATACTGACGCGGTCAGGAGTTAGGGAATACTCCACGTCTTTCTCCAAGCCGAGTTTAACAAGCTCCAAAGCGTGAATCGACCTCTTCACAACATCTATTTTGAGCTCAGCGATCTTCATCACGACCTCAGCATTCCTATCGCACTCGTTCCAAGGAAGACTTTTAACGAGGAGGCCTGCGCAATAAGAGTCTTCAAGAGCGGGTGAGCCGGTTTTACCCGCCGTGACGATCGCCACGTTGCCGAAACCTTCTTCCACAATGTGCTCCACAAGTTTAGAAACGTTGACAACCGCCCCAACGAAGACTTTTTCCGAAACAGCCATTAGAAACCTTAGGAGCCTTGTTCCGCTGGAGGTGTAGAGTACAACTGTTTTCCCACCTATTCTCCTTCGAACATATTCCAGTGGAGAGTTTCCTAGGTGAAACATAGGGGGCTTAACACTGTTTACCTCCCCGCCAACAACTGCTTGAAGCCTGCCTCCAACAGTTAGAGCCTCGTCCACAGACGCAGCCGGTATAACACTCTTAGCGCCATTCGCCAAGGCTGTCAATATGGTTGTAGATGAGCGTAAAACATCTATGGCAACAACCGCATCCGAATAAACGAGTGAGCTGTCGATAGTTCCAAGGAGCACCCTGATCTTCATCGTGTTTGCAAGGGGTTCAGCCCGGCTTAAGATAAATTTTATTGCTCTAACCATCAGGCTAAGCCGGTCGACTCGTCACCGGATATAGCCGTTCTCCCTATACCATTCCACGGTCTCTCTTAAGCCCGTCTTAAGATCATACTTAGGCTTGAAACCCAGCTCCCTCATTGCTTTCCTGACGCTGTATGCCCTGTCACAAGTAAGATCGTTCACAGTACTGATCCTCCAAGTGAAAACAACTCTCCCCCTCAGCCTGTTGAACAAATCCACAGGAGCCACAACCGCTTTTGCAAGCATCGGGGGAATATGAATCCTGGGGGGAGCCCTATTGCAGAGTTCAGACAATATTTCGTAAACCTCCAGGTAAGTATAAGCCCTGTCCTCGCTTATGAAATAAGTCTGGTTTTCAGAGGCCTCAGGCTTTTCCAGAACCAGGAGAAAACCCTGAACCACGTCCTTCACGTACGCGAACTGTATAAGGTTCCTCCCATCCCCAACGATAATTCTTGTCGGGAGAGTGTTTTTAGCGTAGGCGGTGATAAACCAGTAGGAGATATCGTCAATATTCCTTGGACCATATATTCCGGATGGTCTCAGAATCGTGTACTCAACACCCCTTTCACCATAATTCCTAACTATTTTTTCAGCCTCGAGTTTAGACCTCCCGTACTCGTAGGAAGGATTCGGCGGGGAATCCTCCTCCGCCGGAGGGTTCTTAACAGGACCTATTGCCTCAGTGGAGCTACAGTAGACGAATCTTTTAACATTGTTTCTTAAAGAAGCCTCTAGAAGAAGCCTTGTGCCTTCCACGTTAACCCTCCTATACGTCTCTTTTTCCCCGAAGAAAGTGTAGTATGCAGCAAGATGTATGACGATGTCTATGTCCCGCGTAGCCTTCTCGAGGCTTTCAGGAACAGTGAGATCCCCAACCCTAAGCTTCACGCCGAGGCTTCTCAGGAAACTCGTATCGCTGCTTTTCCTAACCATGCCTACGACATCATACCCTTTAGAAACCATTTCCTCGATTAAATGCCCGCCGAGGAAGCCGGAGGCCCCGGTTACAAGTATCTTCATGGTTTTAAGGATAGCGCTAAATCCCTACGGTAAACTATTTTGGTGAAGGCGGAGAACAATGCGACGCCATCGTAGGGCTCGATGGGGCTTCTCATAAACATGTCGCTTAAAGGCACGATCCTGAATACCCCGAGGGAAACCAGTTTTTCAAAAATCTTTTCATCCCAGTTTACAGAATACCCTATGGTTTGGACACCGTCTACTCCTTTGAAAGCAGGTGAACCAGGAACCTTACTGACGTGTTCCAGCGCCTCGTCTATAGATTCTACAACAACCATCTCCAAGAATCTTCTACGAGTATAGATGTTAAAGGCGGGGAGTGAGTTGACCACCTCGTCCAGAAGGCTTTTCCCCCTTGAGACCACTAGCGTCCAAAAATTCTTAGGGTTTTTTGAGGAAAGAACGTGAGATCCCTTCAACTGGAAGATCCTTCTAGCGGACTGTGTGAGAAAAATGCTTGTATCGTCGAAATCAGACTCGAATTCCGATCCAATCTCGTCCAAGAATCTTTCAACCATACGGGTGAAGGAGAGGGCGTTCTGCCAGGAGCCGATGAAAACCCCAGAAGTTGGGGAGCTGCACAACTGTTGATCGTAAAGTACCATGTTTCTCGCTAAGCCTTCAGCCGTTTTCTCGTCAGCAGACTTTTCATCTACGATAGCACACCCCGTCAAGGGCCCGTTTACAAGGATCTTAGGGTGATTCGGGTTTTCCGAAACCATTCTCAGAACACTGGTTCTAGCAGGCTCACCACCCCAAAAGTTTACCACGCCGAGTTCTGCTTCACCAAGGAGGTATCTCAGCGAAGGACTGTCATGCGTAAAGTAGCTTATGACAAGCGTGTCCATCATGGTCCTCGCCGCCTCGGAGTTTAAGGCTATTTCCCAGAGTGTACCAAATACTTCAACAACCCCTAGGTAGTTTGAAAGAGAGGGTTTTACAATAGTGAGGTTTCCAGTTGCAAGGGATATGGTTGAAGGAATAATCGCTGGAAGGAGCGAGTTGCCTGAGCTTATGATGAGTACAGGCCCTGCGGGGGCGATTCTAAAGCTCTCACCATTCTTCATCTCGACGAATCTTTCAAACACCCGGATGTCCCTGGCAGGGGAGTATTCCAAATTTTCACGGATGTTTTCGCCGCTTAAAACCATCGGGATCAGTGAAAACTCCATTTCTATCAGCTTTTCACCATACCCTGTTGTTCTAGCAAGAATCTTCTTCAGGTTTTCAAGCCTGCCATCGCTAAGCTTCTCCCTCCATATTTTACCCATCTCCTCTATTACTCCAAGCCGTTCCCGAACCCCTAGGCTTGAAAGCCTTCCCTGAACCTCTGAAGACCTATTGATGATCTCCCGCAGGCTTTCTCTGCTAACCTCTAGGATCCTGTAATGGCTCTGTGTTTTTTCCACGGCAGTATGCCTGTGGCTGCAGAACGGTTTAAGCTCAAGCATAGTGTCCAACTAGCCTCTGCCCATTAGCTCCTCCAGGGTTCCGCCGCACGCTCGCTGAAGACTCCAGCCCTCGTCGACACTCAGCCTCCTGACGAACACGTACTCCTTCCCATAATACCTGTTTGAGGGATGGCTACGCATAATGTCCCCGGGATAAAATATTTCAAGCCAAGATGTTGTGAAAGGATTAAATACTCCAACAATACCCTCCGCATCCTCCTCCTTGGCTAACTCGAAGGTTTTAGGGTTTAGTATGAAAACTTCGGAAAGCGGGTGCGGTATCTTATCCATTTCACCAAACCTATCCAGCATAGCGGTTAATGTCTCAGTCATCCCGTAAACATCCATGAAGGGAACCTCCTGAGCACCTCCATCCTGGTCGCGTGAAACAAAATATTTTCTGGAGAATTCAACGGTCTTATCGTAAGGCGGCAGGTCAAAGCCCTTTGTGCCACCGCCTGTTACGATGACGCCTCCTCTTCCAAGGTTTATCGGCATGATTTTCAGCAGCCTGTATGCGAGCCTATGAACAATGTTCATATCCTTAAACTTTTTAGACAGCAAATAGACGCCGGCGGGCGCGGTGAAAAGGAGTTTAGGCTCCTCCCTGCTTCTCAGGAAACGAAGGACATTCTCCTGGTTGGGGACAAGCTTCTGCCAAGGCTTCCCCTCCGTAGTCCCCTCAACCAGGTTCATGCCGTAGAGAAGAGGAATCTTCTTTGACTCTAGAGTGAGATGCACGAAAGCCACAAAGTTAAGCCTGTGCCTAAGCTCTGGGGCAGCCATGAAAAGCGCGATTCCCCTCTCTCTTTCAACCTCCTTCCCGTAAACGTATTCGAAAAGATAGGTATTGCCCAGTATCATGATCGCAAGGTCGAGAGGACTCCTGTAAACCTTTACAGGATTAGGATTAGTCGTGCCGCTTGACATGAAATACTCCCCATTCTCCTCCACGTCTTTGATTAGAAACTGCTTATGCCCCTCTCCCCTTAGAACATCCGATGGGACTGCGAGCTTCGCTAGATCCTCCAGCTCAGCATCCCGGGGTCTTATTCCAAGCCTCTCGAAAAGTTCACGGTAATAATCACTATGTCTCGAAAAATAGTCTAAAGCATCTCTGAGAAGACTCTTCCTGAGTTTACTGAGATAGTCTGGAGACTTTGAGAAAAGGTTTTTATCACTCATCAAGGCCCATATTTTTTCCACGTAAGGATCTTTTAAAAGCCTACTTTTAGACGCGGCTTCAAATATTTCTGAGGAATTCATAGGTTAGGGTTAGAATCCGATAACACGATATATAAACCTGATGCTTAAGCCAATGCGGTGTTAACCGAGTGTCGAAGAGCATCGGCAGACATGCTTCTAATTTAGAGCAGCGCTTGACTTAGAAAGAGTTTTTTAATTCTGTAAAACAGTTTTAGTTTAAACCGTAAACCTTAAATCTTCACCGCCTTAACAATCGGGAGGAACTCCTTTGCTGAAAATAGTTGAAACGGAGCAACCCGACAAGTATACTAAGGCTATTAGCATAATCTATGGTAATGAGGAGATTGCAAGCGGCAAGGTTTATCTGGCTGACGAGCAGGAGGCAAAAATATTCAGGCAGAAGCTTAAGAAGAAGGTGAAGGAAGGCGATCCTTACTCAGTGAAGATAATTTTTAAGAGTGAGGAGCATGCGCGGAGGCATATGGAGGAAATTAAACGCGTCGTCTCAGAAAAATACAGTCAAGTTGACGGTAAACACGTATTCCTGCTAATTGAAAGAAGCGGCAGGCTGGAGAAAGTATCAGGGTGAGAGGAAATGGATGTTGGGAAGAAATGTTTGATCATGGCTATCGCAGGCGTGATACTTGCCTCGGTTTCATCACCATTTGTGGCTAACATGGTTTTTACTGGAAAGCCCATTACTATGGTTACTTCCAAGGAGGTTTTAATACCGTTCCCACCGCAGGAGTATGGGCCGATCTCAAAGACTATAACTGGCATGGAGAAGATAATGGAGGTTCGCTTAAACCCGGCGAAGGGGGAACAGTATAAGGTTAGTCTTAACGTTGAAACCAACGGTACACTCAACGTGCTGGTATTTGGGAAAAACAGCACGAGCATTATTCAAAACAGTTTCAACACTGGAAACCACACTATAGAGGATCTTATGATAACAGGTGAAGACGTTTACGTGTTAAACGCAACCACCACGGGTAATAGTGTTGTTAAAGCAACATTCAAAATAACGGAGTCATGGCTCCATAAAGACATACAATGGGAGGAGCAGGTTGACCTTCTGAGAACAGTGGGACCATCCCTAGGGTTCGTAGCTGGGCTCGTCATACTCGTGTACTCCCTAGTCAGGCTCAGAAGAGAGGCGGAAGCAGCTCACCCCAGCGCGGCTGAGGAGACTTTCGGAACAAGATACGTGGAAGTTGAAGAAGACTAGACGGGTTTAGGAAATGGATAACAGGGTTAAAGAATCTCTAAACATGTTTTTAACAACAATCGTAATACCTGTGTTAATAATAGCAGTGTCAATATCTCTTTTAAACAGCCTGATGGGAACCAGTAGCCCGCTGGCGGTTGTGGAGATAGATATGAGCCCCTGGTACGTTAGCAGCATGTACCCGACCCTTTTCCCGGGGGACCTGCTGCTCTTAAGCGGGGGGGAGAATCTTCAAGTAGGTGATGTAATCATCTATAGAAACCCTTATTCAGGCAGGAATATTGTTCACAGGATAATCGGGGTTAAAGTAGACCAGTATGGCAGTAAGCGATACGTTACGAAAGGGGATTATAATGCTTACCCAGACAGTTATAATCCGAGAGACGAGGATATTGTTGGAAAATGGGTCGGGATAAAGATACACTTAGTCGGCTTCATCCTGCTGCTTGCAAATACTGGTCTCGGCAGGATAGTGCTGATCACCCTTCTCGTAATACTGCTTCTCACTGAGCTCATCAGAATAATCAGGGAGAACAAGGGTTCCGGCGGGTTGAAACAGGATCCTCCCGAACCCGTTAAGGCTTCCTGCTTATAACCTCCCAGACCCTCGGATCCTCTTGCCCAACTCTCCAGGCAGCTATCTTATCTATCCCGTGTGAAAGCACTGCGGAAGCCTTTAGCTCCACCGACTTCGCACCCTGGAACCATACTTCGTATGAGCCGTAAGAATAGTGGTATTCAGCATCCTCCTCGCTGAAAAAAACCTCCGTATCAACGCTCCTGGCCGTCTCCAACGCCTGTTTAAAAGTTAGGCCAACACCGTTTCTCCCGAGCCACCTGTAACCGTAGAAGGGAATACCGATTACTATCTTCTCCCTCGGTATTGTTGAAAGAGCATATTCAACGACTTCCCTGAGCCAGCCTAAGGGTCCTATGGGGCCCGCTTCGCTCCCAGACCAATGATAATCATAACACATTATGCAGACGTAGTCACAGGCCTCGCCTAGAGCCCTGTAGTCCCATGCGCCACCCCAACCGGAGGCATCGTCCCAAGTTTTGCCCGAGACATCTATAGTAACAATCTTCCCGTGGGAGTGTAGGATTGAAGCCAGCTCCCTCATGTACGAGTTTAACGCACTCCTATCCTCAGGAGGAATGTTCTCGTAATCAATGTTGATCCCTGAAAAATTGTTCTCAACAACGAAGCTGACTATGTCTTCTATCGTGCGTCTTCTAACCTCAGGATCCGCAAGGATTCTGTGAGCCAAGCTCCTGTCGAAGCCTGAGTTTGCTACAAGCGGAACAATACTTACGTTACTCCTTCTAGCAGCCTCGACAACCCTACTGTCCACTCTAGGGGTGAAAACCCCGTGTTCATTGACTATCGAGCCTGTTGGAGAAACCCAGGTGAACTTTTCAGCGTTAGCCAGAAAACTGTTGATGCTTTCACCGTCCGGCGTAACCCATCCGAAGAACTTAACCTCCAGTTTCTCAAGGGGAACTGTTTTGAAATACTCCTCGATGCTGCTTGAGTTTCCCTGTGACACTCTTCTCCCAGTCCGTTGCACCATAAGCAGGCTTACGTAGAGAATTATAATAAGTATTGCTAGCGTTAGAGCCATCCTTGAATCCGGTTTTTGCATCCATAGGTTTAATGCCACAGGAACTATAAAACGATTGCTACGACCGCTTAATCAGCCTTGCATAAGGGGCTTTTTAAGCGGCGAGAGGGGTTTCGCTGAGCCGGATCCTTATTGGCGGGAAACGATTGCTGCAAGCAGAGAGGAAATGTATAAGTATCCCCCTATATATTAGGATGGGGCATAGCTTTGAACCATGTTCTAAGATGCACGGGCTGCGGAGCAGCCTACAGTTTCAACGTGGAGAGGAAGCTGTGTGATAAGTGTGGACAAGGATTAACACTGGAGGTTAAACCATCCTTCTTAGAGGAGCCCGGGGAGCATGGAATATGGAGGTATGGCGGGATACTGCCGGCTGTCGAGAGAAAGTTCAGAGTCTCTCTCGGAGAGGGGACCACAATGCTCCAGCACGGGGTGAGGATTGAGAAAAGCATCGGGGTTGAAGAGCTTTGGATTAAGGATGAGACGGTTGAGCCAACGGGCTCCTACTTGGACAGGAGTTCAGCCTTATTCGTATCCGTCGCCCTGAGTCTCGGCTACGGGAGGATTTCCACCTATTCAACCGGGAACCTTGGCGCCTCGCTGGCCGCATACTCCTCTAAAGCAGGTTTAAAGACGCACGTTCAGGTAAAGCCCACAATAGACCTTGGAAAGCTCTACCAGATGATAATATATGGTGCAGAAGTCAGCGTAGTCAACTCCTTTGGGAAGCGTAGCACTAGGGGGGCTATCGTAGCCGTGGAGCACGACCCCTTGATAAACGAGGCTAAGAAAACAATCATGCTTGAAATACTGCTTCAGCTCAGCGGGAGGCAACCAGACTATGTTATTCTCCCGATGGGAGAAGGAGGCCTAGTCTACGCAACCTTCAAGATGCTGAAGGAGCTGAGGGAGCTCGGCGTCGCTAAGCGCAGTATAGGAATAGTCGGAGTCCAGCCGGAGGACTGTAAGCCCATAGTAAAGGCTTTCGAAAGAGGCTTAGAAACCGTTGAGGCTGAAGCCGAGCCGAGAAGCAGGATATTCGACTTAAACGTGGCCAACCCCAGGTTTGGAAACGCTGCCCTGAGCGCAATAAGACAGACAGGCGGGCTCGCAGTATCCGTCAGCGAGAAAGAGATCTTCGAAGCCCTGAGTCTACTGGCTGAGAAGGAAGGCATACTTGCAGAGCCGGCTGGAAGCCTTTCCCTAGCCGGCTTGATTAAGCTGGTTAGAAGCGGAGGCTTAAGCAGGGACGCCAGGGTGGTTTGCGTCGTCACGGGAAGCGGCCTCAAGGATCCGAGGGTTATGAAGGAAATAGCCTTCAGAAAGTCCAGCCTAGGCGTGTTGATAGAGGAGTTGAGCGGAGGTATTAGACTGGGCCCGACTAAGACAGCTATCCTTAGGCTACTGTCTGAGAAAAACATGTATGGGTACGAGGTTTGGAGGGGGCTAAGGGAGAAATACGGTATGAAGGTCAGGATTCCAACTGTCTACCAGCATCTTTCCGACCTTGTTGAAAAAGGGTATGTTAAGAGGGGGGAGTCTAGGAGGGTCATGGGTAGGAAGAGGGAGTATTATTCCCTAACCGAGAGGGGGGAGGCTATCGTCTAACGGCTAAAGCTTCATCCTCTCATAAGTTATCTTCAAATCACTACCCTTCCATTCGAAGATTGGAACATCCCTTCTAAGCCTCTTGAACTTTTCGCTTAAAGAATGAACTATGAGCGGAAGCACTATGGTGGCGTCAGCGTAGCACTGCACTCTCTGGGCTCGGAACCCGATTTTCCCCCAGCTTTGACCCTCCTCGAATGTGCATCCCGATAGGCCTCCCCACTGCGGCATGTCCGTGGAGATCTGTATCGCAAAACTATGGCTTCTATCGTGCCTGGTCTGGTAGCTCGCTATCACAGCGGTTTGCTGAATAAAATTCTTGGGCACGCCTCCACCTATGTATATCACCCCAGTCTGCTTCGCCTTCTCAGTTATTCTGGAGCTCTCGTCAACATCCTTAAGATAGTCGACAATTATCCTCTTCCTCTTAAGGACAACCTTCTTCCCGTTCATGCTTGCAACCCTCTCCCTCCTGTTGGAGAACATTATCGAGAAACCCAGGGAGCTGTCTCCGAACGCGGGGCAGAATATTGGGACGCCGCTCCTGTAGGCGCTTACAAGAATGGAGTCTTTATCCTTAGCATTCTTGCTTAAAAGCTTCCCGAGAAGATAGAGTAATTCACGAGAGGAATAGGGGTAATCGTCCCTAAGCGTCCTGGCGAAAAACTTTTCTATCCAGAGATCGGTCTCGTAGAACTTGTTCTCGTCTGCGAAAACGTCGTAAATCCTGTCAACCCTCTCCCTCCTCAGCTTAACATCATCTATCATGTGGGTTCCGACATAGTGCTTCCCGCCTAGGGCTTCAAAGAGATCGTGGTAAAGATTTGCGCCAGTCGAGACAACCGCGTCGATCATTCTCCTTTCAATCAGGTACGAGATTAGTCTCCTCATCCCGGCTGGAACCATGGCGCCGGCTAAGCCGAACCATATTACGATATTCCTTTTATTAAGCATTCTCGACCATACTTGAACAACCTCAGCAACCTTCCTACCCTGAAAGCCTGTGAACAGCATTTCATCAGTCAGCTGACTAATCTTTTTATCCGGGCTAACGTCAATTGGATCCGTGGGGAGTTTAAGAAACCTCCTCATCTTTTCCCGGTTTGAACCATTTAAATTTTAATTTAAACTTTGCTGAGACAAGCTGGGCTCCGAGTACACCAGGACTATTGCCCTCCGAGCGCGACCTCTACTTCCACGCTCGCCACATCCTCGATTGGAAGCGGAACAACTTCTCCGGGAACATGCTTACTATTCACCTTGAGCGAAACCTTGTTACCCTTTCCAACACGTTTAACGAGAATATTGTACGTCACTCCTCTGAAGACCCTTCGAGCCTTGAAGCCGCTCCAGGATTCCGGTATGCATGGAGATATTTTCAACCCTTCGAAGGTGGGGCGTATGCCGAGAATCCATTGTGTCGCAGCCACGTAAACCCATGAGGCTGTGCCGGTGAGCCACGAGTTTCTTGCACGCCCATACTCAGGATGCTCCGGGGCAGCCAGATTCTGAGAATACACGTAGGGCTCAGTCTTAAGAGCATCCGTATCTCTACGTCTAAGCGGCATTATCTGGCTGTAAAACTGGTAGGCGAGGTCTCCAAGCCCGAGCTTGGCGGCTGCAACAATAACCCAAGTGTTAGCATGGTTGAATATTCCACCATTCTCCTTGAGCCCAGGCGGGTATGTTGCTGTTCCGCCGAAACGCCTCAGGCTCTCAACATCCACTGAATCCTCATCCGTCTTACTGCTGTTAAACGGGTCTCTCATCAGCCTTAATCCTAAAGGCTGTTTAAAAACCGGCGTGCACTCTCCAAGGCTTTCCTCGACCTCTCTTCTTCGCCGAGCTCAGCAATAGCCGACCAAGCCTGCGGAATAAGACTTATCCAGTGATACTTCTTACCCTTAATGCCGACAGGCCTGCCCTCGTCGTCGTAAGCCCTAGCATACCATTCACCATCCCATGAAACCCGGTTTATTGTTTCAGCCATCTCCCTGTGAAGCTTTTCAAACTCCATCATCTTCTCCACGCGCCCAAGCTTCTTGCAAAGCTCCGCAAGGTCAAGCATAACCCTGCAGAAAAGCATCCCCGTCCAGACGCTTTCAGCCTTCTCAGAACCATGGTCAAGATTCATAGTGTCATCCCAGTCTGCGAAGCCGATCAGCGGCAGGCCGTGTAATCCTCTTTTCCTGCAGGTGAAGCCTACCGCCCTCTCTACGTGTTCCCAAACAGTCTCCTCCGCGTCACTATCCTGGTATGGCAGCTTCTCATCCAGGAGTGTGAAGTCACCCGTTTCACGGAGATAGCTGCAGGTCGCTAAGATGAGCCAAAGGTGGTCGTCGCTAAACCACTGGGGTTTCTCAGGAGATTCTGCAGCATGCCCAGGCCCCCCCTCGCCAGTAAGCGGGAAAACCTGGTGCCAGGTGTGCCCATCTTTAAACTGTAGTTTCCAGAGCATTTTCAGAACCCTGCGTGCATGCTGAGGATCATTATGCACAGTGCCCAAAGTGTCTTGAGCAGAGTCACGCGTCCCCATGCCTCTTCCTAAACCAGTATCGTACAGGGAGACGAATCTAGACCAGTAGAGGTTGGCACAGCACTGAACAGCGTTCCAGAAGTTTATCATAGCGTTCATCTCCTCATCCGGTGTTTCAACAGTTAGCTTCCCAAGGTATTCGCCCCAGTTTTCTCCAAGCTCTTTAAAAGCCTTCTCAACGTTTTCTACGACACTATAGTGTTCAACGGTTTCAGGTATTAGACTCGGCTTATCAGTCACGCCAAGCACGTAGACTATTGTCTCCTCCTCCCGGGGCTTCAGCTCCAGAAAATGTCTGAGGGAAGCAATACTGTTGCCGCGTGAAGCAATACTGTAACCCGGCTTGCCGCTGACAACCGCCTGCGGCCTGGAGAGGTCGCCGTAGCTCCCCACGAAAACCTCGCGGCTAGTGTCGTAACCATCTGGGGCGAGGCTGCTTGCGAGGAACGTTCTAGTAGGTTTAAACTGAACCCCCGTGACAATAACACCATTCCTGTAGGAGCTTGAAACTATTTGCTGACCTCAATCCAGGTTAGTCGTGTCAACGATAGCATCCCAGTATGACAGCTCCTCGTAGGACCATATGCTCAGGCTCTTAACGCTGGCGCTAGTGTTTTTTAAGCGTAGCACATGAAGCTCGACAGGACACTCCCCGTAGGGGGGATTAGGTGGGATGAAGAAGAGTATTGAGGCCTCAACCCCGTTACGCCTGCTGCTTATACGAGTATAGCCTGCGCCATGCCTACACTCATACCATTCAAGGCTGTTCTTAACAGGCTGCCAAGTTGGACTCCAGAACTCCCCGGTTTCATCATCCCTAAGATAAATATAGTGCCCAGGCTGATCCAGTGGAATAGCGTTGTACCGGTACCTTGTAACCCGACGGTTACGGGGGTCACGGTCGAACGAGAAACCTCCAGCAGTGTTAGATATTATTCCGCCGTAGCCTCCTTGGCCGAGATAGTTTATCCAGGGCGTAGGCGTGTCTGGCCGAGTTATAACGTACTCTCTCGTCTCCTTATCAAAATACCCGTAGGGCCTGAGGGTTAAAGGGGACTCGGGGAAAACCTGGTTGAAAACACTGCTCGCCCAGTCAACCTCTTTAGAAGGAAGTGTGGAAAAAACCTCGAGGCCCACCAGCCTCTTAGCAACAGCAGCCAGAGAATTACTATGATGCCAGTTGAGAACCCTGAGGCGATCCCCAAGGGTTTTTAAACAGGGATTCTGGGAACCGCCTTCCAGCTGGCTCTCCCCCGCTTCACCAGTCGCCTCAGGAGGCTCAACCCTGACGATGTTCCCACCATCATCCTTAACGACAAATGTTTCAAGCATCCTGGTTGCAACACCCTCTTTCATGAACACTATTTGAAGAAGGATCCTGCCGTCAGGTTCAACCCAGGCCCTGGCCTGAGCGTTCTCGGTGAAACCTGGGGATACGCGCCTCAGAA
Source organism: Thermoproteota archaeon (assembly GCA_049700215.1). GTDB lineage: Archaea > Thermoproteota > EX4484-205 > EX4484-205 > JAAOZP01 > JAAOZP01. Next base: position 71,502 of record JBNAVT010000002.1, on the reverse strand, counting down.
AACCAGCAATTTTCTCAGAATCCCCGGGACTCCAAACCACCGCCTCATCCCTATACATGTCGCAGTATTGAAAACCCTGGGCAATATATAAACTGCACCGGATGCCGGTTTCAGGTTTTAAAGCGTCACGTTCCAGGCGGCTGGAATCTTAATTCCTTATCGATCCTCTGCATCCATTCGCTGATCTTAATCTTCTGGGGACACTTCTCCTCGCAGGTCCTGCATCCCACGCATGCGCTCGCCCGCCTCTCAGCAGGAATATTATTGTTGTAAATCCATCGGGCTGCGCCAATCGTGCTATACGCTACACCATGATTGTAAACCTCAAAGTTCTCAGGGATATCAACGCCGTTCGGACACGGCATGCAGTAGCCGCATCTCGTGCAAGGAATCGGGCGGAGCTCCCTGTACTTCACGTGTACTCTAGCTATAAGCTTAAGATCCTCGTCAGTAAGCAGCCCGACACCTGATCTTGAGGCAAACTCAATGTTTCGCTTAACCTGCTCCATCGTGCTCATGCCGCTTAGGACCACTGAGACCTCAGGCTTGTTCCAAAGCCACTGCAGCGCCATCTCCACAGGATCCTTACCAGCCTCATCCCAGATCTGCTTAACAGCAGGGGGCGGATTGGCTAAAGCCCCTCCTAAAAGAGGCTCCATTATAACCACGGCAAGCCCTTTCCCAGCAGCGTATTTCAACCCCCTTGTCCCGGCTTGAACATCCTCATTCTCATAGTTATACTGTATTTGGCAAAGGGTCCATTTGTCATACGCGTCTATAATCTCCTTGAAAACCTCGTAGTCGTCGTGGAAGCTGAAGCCAAGATACTTTATCCTGTCCTCGGAAACAACCCTTTCAGCCCAGTCGAAAACATTCAGGTTTTTAATCTTAAGCCAAGTGTCTTTATTCAGGGCGTGGAGAAGGTAAAAATCCACGTATTCCGTCTGAAGCTTCTTAAGCTGCTCCTCGAAGATCCTGTCCATATCCTCCCTAGAATTAATATTCCAGATAGGCATCTTGGTTGCGAGCCTAATCCTCTCCCTGTAGCCATCCTTTAAAGCCTTGCCGACGACGATCTCACCATTCCCCCCGTGATACGGGTACGCGGTGTCAACATAGTTGACACCATGGTCTATAGCGTACCTTATCATCCTGATGGCCTCAGGCTCATCAACCTTAGAATGATCGTTGCCTATTATAGGGAGCCTCATGCATCCGAAGCCTAGGGCGGACACCTGCCAGTCCAGTTTCCCGAATCGCCTATACTTCATAAGCCGTGCGTAGGATGGTAGACTTAAAAATTTTACTAAGGCGCTGCAGAAATAGTTCCCAAAACACGAGACCAAAATAGAACAACAGGCTTATATAACTCTTGGCAGACACAATACGGCTGCGAGGAAATGAATGGCTTGGAGACGGCTAAGAGGATTTTGAAAAACGGTGGTTTCAGCCTAGTTATAGTTAAGCAAGGAGCTTTCATCCATGCGACTAGGAAATACGGCGTCGTGGGGCTTGTTGAAGCTATTGAAAACCATGGTGTAGAGTTATCAGGGGCTGCTGTTGCCGACAGGGTTGTTGGCAGAGCAGCAGCAATGCTCTGCCGGCGTGCTAATATTGCTGAAGTGTACGCGGAAGTAGTAAGTAGGAAGGGCTTAGCCGCTTTGAAGGAGAAGAGTATAAGCGTCGAGTATGATAAACTTGTTCCCGAAATCCTAAACAGGATGAAGAACGATGTCTGCCCGTTTGAAAAGCTTGTTGCAGACTGCGGCGAGGAGGAAGAGTGTTTCAAGAAAATAAGGCTTTTTAAAGAGCAGTTTTATATGCAGACTTAAACTAAGAGCGTGTTTCAAAACCCTTATCCAAGCCTTCTGACCTCCTCTCCCCATGGCTAGACCCGAGAAGGTTCTGACGGACGATCTTTGGGAGATAATAGAACCCATGCTTCCGAAGCAGAAGCCCCCTGGAACACCCGGCAGGCCACCTGTGCCGAACAGGACAGCGATGCTCGGAATACTCTACGTGCTCTTAAACGGCTGCCCCTGGAATGCCCTCCCAAAGGAGTACAGTTCCGGACCTAGCTGCTGGAGGAGGCTTAGAGAATGGCAGCGAAAGGGCATATGGAAGAGGGTCTGGAAGGAGATGCTCGATAGGGCCGAGCCAAGCATGAGGCTTGCGATGATAGACAGCTCTCCTGTGCAGGCTCTAAAAGGGGGCGCTCGACAGGCCCCAATCCGACGGACAGGGCCAAGAACGGCACGAAGAGGCACGTCATAGCCAACTCGAGGGGGCTCCCTCTCGCTGCAATAGTTACAGGAGCGAACGCGCACGACTCTACAGTAGCCCTGAGGCTGGTCGACGCGATACCTCCGATAAGGCATGGAGTGGGAAGGCCGCTAAAGCTCAAGGGAGACAAGGCGTACGACTCGGAGCCGCTGAGGAGGGAACTAAGGAAGAGGGGCATAATCCCCCTGCTGAACAGGAGGCGGAGGCCGAGGAGGTATAGGAAGCTCTGGCCTGTGGAGAGGGCGCAGGCGTGGATCAACCAGTACCGGAGGCTCAAGGTCAGGTACGAGAGGTTGCAGTGTACATACCAGGCGTTCCTGAACTTGGCGTGCGCGCTGATATGCTACAAGCGGGCGAATGGGAGGAAGAAGGGGTTTTGAAACATGCTCTAAGTTAGCTCGTCTAGAAAATAAACAAGGATTCTCGACATTCATGACTACTAAGTCTATCGCAAAACCGTATAAACGGTATTGCAGATTAAGCTTAGCATTTATACATCTCTTCTAAAAATTTATAAAAAGCTGGAAAACAGTAGTTTTCATACAAGGTAGGAAGAATGTTGGACTCATTAATGGAGGTAAAAAGGCTTTATCTATATTATAGTACTAGAAAAGGAACAGTGAAAGCTGTAGATGATATAAGTTTTAACCTTAGGAAAGGAGAAACAGTTTCTTTAGTTGGAGAATCCGGATGTGGTAAAAGCTCTCTGGCTAGAGCCCTAATGAGGTTGCTCCCAAAGAATATAGCAAAGTATGAGGGAAGCATATTTATCGATGGTATGGATATTATGAGTCTGAGAGATGATGATTTTAAGAAAAAAATCAGATGGAAGAAAGTGTCGATCGTTTTTCAGGGAGCGATGGACTCCTTAAATCCTTTGCTTAAAGTAGGGGAACAGGTAGCAGAACCACTTATGATCCATAAAGGTATTCCTGAAAAAGACGCAATTGAAAAAGCATCGGAACTTCTATCGCTTGTCGGAATAAGCAGTTCTTTTATAGACAGGTATCCTTTCGAGCTTAGTGGAGGCATGCAGCAAAGGGTTTTAATAGCAATGGCTTTGATAACGCATCCAGAAATAGTTATTCTCGACGAACCGACTTCAGCCTTAGATGTTATAACTCAGGCGAACATAATGAACATATTGAAGGATATAAAGTCTGAGCTTAAAATCAGCTACATATTTATTACGCACGATATTGCGCTGAGCACGGAGCTTTCTGACAGGATCGCCATAATGTATGCAGGAAAAATAGTAGAGTTAACGAGCCTTGAAGCTTTTCTAAGCGAGCCTCTACACCCATATGCTAAATTACTCTTGGCAAGTGTACCTACATTACGCTCCACCAAGAAGCTCGGTCATATTCCAGGAGAGCCTCCGAGTCTTCTTGATCCCCCACCTGGTTGCAGGTTTCACCCGAGGTGCCCACACGCCATGAATGTTTGCAGGAGAGAGGAGCCTCCTGAAGTAGAGGTGTCTGAACTCCATAAAGTCAAATGCTGGCTCTACAGCCAGAAAAACTCTAAAGGAGTGGCTGATAGTTGATGGACGATGCCCTGTTAAAAGTGATAGATCTACGGAAATACTTTGAAATCAAACGTGGCTTATTCTCCAAATCCCTGGCAGTGAAGGCTGTTGACGGGGTCAACTTCAAACTCAGTAGGGGGGAGGCAGTATCGCTTGTAGGCGAATCTGGAAGCGGAAAAACTACTTTAGGCAAAACTATACTCAGACTTTACAAGCCGACACAGGGGACTTTAGTATTTAACGGTAAAGACATAACTCACTTGGATGCAAAAAACCTTATGTGGTACAGGAGGGCGGCACAGTTGATTCAGCAAGACCCATTCGGAAGCCTCCCATACTTCTTAACGATACGAGAAATACTTGAAGAACCCTTGAAAATCCATAAGATCAGTGATGAAAGAAGTAGGGGTGAGATGGTTTATAAAGCGCTTGAAAACGTCAGGCTTTTACCTGCTGAAGATTTCTTGCCAAAGTATCCCCATATGATAAGCGGAGGCCAAGCGCAGAGAGTAGCTATTGCAAGAGCTCTCATACTCCAGCCCGAATTAATCGTCGCAGATGAACCTGTTTCTATGCTGGACGCATCTGTAAGGATTGAGATATTGACTTTACTGAGAGAGCTTCAGGAGAACAAGAAAATAAGCTTTATATATATTACTCATGACTTGTCCACCACCAGATATTTTTCAGATAAAATATTCATAATGTATGGAGGCCATATTGTTGAAAAAGCAGATACACAGACGATTTTAAGAGAACCGTTACATCCTTACACAAAAGCCTTGTTCGAAGCCATTCCAGACTTGGATCCTTTAAACGTGAAAAGACGTAGGAAAACACCTCCAGGAGAGCCTCCGAGTCTTCTTGATCCCCCACCTGGTTGCAGGTTTCACCCGAGGTGCCCACACGCCATGAATGTTTGCAGGAGAGAGGAGCCTCCTGAAGTAGAGGTGTCTGAACTCCATAAAGTCAAATGCTGGCTCTACAGCCAGAAAAACTCTAAAGGAGTAGTCTAAAGCTATATTTCTCTCAGCTTGGGATTTACAATTTTATCAAGGGAATAACCTATTAAAGAAAAAGCCAAGGATATTGAGACAAGCATTATGACAGGAGGCAATATCCACCACCAGTAAAAGTTGTACAAAGCACCTGCTGAATTCGCTTCGTTAATAGTTTTACCCCATGTCGGAAGAACCGGGTCTCCTAATCCGAGGAAGGCTAGGGCAGCCTCTAAGAATACAAACCCTGGTATGGAGGATATAATTCCGGGTACAAGTGTTGGAGCCATAGCGAAAATTATGTATCTTAAGACTATTCGAAGCCCGCTAGCCCCGTAGACTTTTGCAGCCTCTACGAAGGGTTGCTGCTTAAGCTGCAAAGCAAGAGCTCTCGAACTCTTCACACCGCCGCCAAATAGGCTGAGAATTATTACAGAAATAAATATGGCAACTATACTGACCTTGTAGAACATTGAGATCATCACGAGTACTGATAGAAATGGCACCGTCATGTAGATTTCAGTTATCTTCTGGATTATGAAGTCCACTTTCCCCCCGAACCAAGCGCTGATCGAGCCTAAGGACATGTGTAGCAAAGACGTTATAATTGAAAGAGATATCCCGAAGCTTAAGGCAATCGGGGCACCCCATATTATAGGTATTAGTAGGTCTCTTCTTCTATCGTCTGTTCCAAGCATTCCCCATATTTTACCATAGATTATAAGCTTGACGTCAAGGTTAGAGTCTTTTTCAAAGAACGTTCCACATATCTTAATCTTGTAACTTTTACCTGCACTCTTAAGAATTTCAGCCGTGTTCGGTTTATCCATACCTCGTTTTTCCACAGCGAATAAAATTACTTCCGTAGTTGGATCAGAGACGTATTCCCCAAAAGTACTGAAAAAATACTCTTGAACATTTTTCTTAGCGATTGGAGAGTTTGACAAAATTATGAAACTCTCATTCTGAGTTAAAGTGCCGGACCACAGGTTTATTTCTCTCCCGTCAGGTCGAATAAAAGTCATGACAATTAAAGGATTCGTTTTGAATTTAGCATGAACATAAGCATTCATTTCACTCGGAAAAGCGTCATAATCATAGTTAAACGTAAACGTGATTTCATGCTCCGTATGCTCGTTCAAAGAAACCGTGTATTTCAAGATCCTACTATCTTGCTCCCTAGTATCTAAAACTATGTTAGGAGGGAGGTTGAGACCTAAGAGGGAGCTATACCATTCCGGTAGTGCTAATACTGGTTTATCTCTCCAATACTCTGGATCACTCCATATTCTAGTGACGACAGAAGGAGGATAAACGATCACCGCATAAACGGATAATATTGAAACTAGAATTATTATAGAAAACCCGATTATCGCACTCTTGGAGCGAAATAGTTCACTTAACACCATGTAACGCCTTGATGCAGATTTGATTTTAGACAATTCAATACCCTCCTGACAAGCTAGCTCTTATTCTCGGATCAAGAATACTGTAGACTATATCAAGAATCAGCATAGTTAAACCTAGAAGATACGCATAGATAACTGTTGTACCGACTATTATTGGCGTGTCCTTGAGGTTTATAGCCCTGTAAGTTAGGCTTCCTATACCGGGCCAGTTGAACACGCTTTCAGTAACCATTGCACCCATCCATGAACCGATTATTCCTAGAGATAGGTTCGTGACGATTGTCGGTAGAGCAGGCTTTATAATGTATTTACTAAGAATTCTTCTCTCCGGAAGCCCCTTCGCATCAGCAACAGTCACATACCCGTGTGTTGAGAATATAAGAAAAAAGTTCCGGTTCGCATAGACCCCGAGCCAAAGTCCTGAGAAAAGCCATGAAAAAATCGGGAGAATAGCGTGTTTCAAAATGTCCAGTGCATAGAGCAGCGGGTCACTGGGAGGAGGGATGCTGACGAGACCTCCGTAAGGAAGAACCCCGAGATACATTGCAAAAACCATTATGAAGATTATTCCGTAAAACCATCCGGGTATGGATGAGAGGAATGTAAACCCAACCATGATCCTATCTATGAGGGAACCTCTGTGGCGAGCTAAGTATAATCCGAATAATATGTTTATGAAGAAGCCTAAAACAGTGGCTGTTGTGAAGAGTAGAATAGTGTAAGGAAGCCTTTCAAATATTATTGCCTGCACCCTTCTGGAACCACTGTCGCTGACAAGTATGTTCGCCCTGCCAAGATCTAATGTTAGAGCATTCTTAAGGTATATGAGTGACCTTACGTAGAAAGGTGTGTCCAGACCCCGTTCCTTTATGGTTAGATTCAACTTTATTGCCATTATCTCCTCCTGCTGCTGTGGAGATAGTGAAGCATATTCTAGGCTGGTTCTAACCATGTTTCGAATCTCATCCTTCAGCTGGGATATTACTACAGTATCTACAAACCCACCCATTTCAGCTATGAGTATGGTCAGATAACACGTTATCGTTACTGATATAAGTATTGCAATAAGCCTTTTTACAAAGTAGATTAAAGACCTTTCGAATTCACTTCTAGAAAAGCCAGAAAAAGAGGAGGGACTCATCTTGCTTTTTCATCGCTTCTTTCTAATACTAAGGACTACTGCCACTACGGCAATTATTATCGCAACAACCCCTATCCCTACAGCCATGTTTAAAGTACTCTTTAACGAGTTTACTTCAGACGATAAATTGGAGACCTGAGTGTTCAAGGCTTCTATTGCGGACAGCCTGGCCTCCATCTCTTGCCTAACCCTATTCAGCTCCAGCGTTATGTAGCTTGCAGGCGGTATAACTGCGATAGTTGCTTCTCCACTTCCCGGGACTGCGACAATATTGCTGAACGCATATACGGTTACCGTATGCGTGCCAGGAGGCAGTTTTGAAGTTTCAGTCCCGTTAAGCCTTATTTGGTAAAGTCCTTCGGTAGCAGTTTCTCTCGCAATACCGCTTAAAAGCATGTTGCCTGCTGGATCTGTTATGAGATACATGACCTTCTCTATATTGCTTCTTGGATAAGGTTCTCCCATTGAACTGATGGTTACGGTAATATTTGCCTCAATGCCTGGAACAATCTTTTCAGGAACCTTTAAAGAGGCTTCAGGAGTAGATGACTTTAGCAGCCAATCAAATTTGTCAGCCTTATACACGTATTCTCTGAAAGCCTTTAACACCGCAACCTTCCCCACAGGATCAGTGGAGTATAAATAGTACGGCCCGCAACCAACCCAGAAGTGCTTATATTTGTTGTAGAACTCTTTAAGCTTCTGGTATCTTGCCACTGCTTCATCTGGAGTAACATAATCCTTTATCCATTCAGGCACGTATTTTTCCTTTATCGCTTTATCAAGATACTCGTTTAGTATTGCCATGCTTGGACCATACATGAAATTGACTCTTTCACATCCAAGAGACCGAGCTTCAAGAGCGCTGAAACCAAGCTTTCCATCCTGTCTAGCGAGAATTGCAACAGCAAGGTCGTGCCACGGGAAGTACGGAAATCCCGATAGCGTGAAGCGTTGAGCAGCCCAGTCAGCGAGACGAGTCGGTTCGACGTGAGTCATGTTAACATAGACTTCCACAGTCACCGGGTTGCTACGAATAACTTTGAAACCTATGAATTGCCGCATTGTGGCTATGAATCCGGGTACAGCAGACTCGTCGTAAATCTTGCTGGAACTACTTGTCCTTTCAAAGGAAAGGGCGAACCAGAACATGAAGTCTGCTAAAGTTATGTCCGTACCATCGTGATATTTACCGAGGGGAGAGTCGTACACTAAAGTCACCTTGGCTTTAGCATACTTGTTCTCCCCGACATTGACATACTTCTTGTTTACAGCATCCCATGCGGCAATAGCGTCAGAAGGAACTCTTACTTGGTCAACCGTTTTAACTTCCGGCGTTTGTTTAATCGCGATTCCTTGAGTCACTTCAACACTGTACTCCTTAACTCTCAATGGGATTAATGCAACCGTGTAAGGATTCTCGATGAATCCGTAGTCTTGAGTCGGCATGTAGACAGCCATATCCCAGACCCATCCGCCGAGTGCAACAGGATTCATCTCCTCTACGAGAAGATCCTGTTCACCCACTTTTATCGTTCCGCCAACTCTGTCCTTAAGCCTAACAGTTCTGCTCCACGGCATTCTCCAAGGTCCGGCGCTAAGATGGTATGCTGCCACCACATCCTTTGAAACCATGAATATTGAAAGCCTGTCAGCCAATCCGACGTAGGTTGAGTCTTCCACCGACATTAACAATGCTTTCTTCATTAGGCTGATTTTCTCCTCTAAAGAAGTATAGTCAGCCGTGGAAAGCCTTCTAGCAATTTCTGAAAAGACTGGGTCATGGACGGCACCCGTTTCTATGTAGGCACCTGCAAAGAAGCCCCAAAAGTCTCCGGATTGGTCGAAGCCTGCTTCATACCCGCCGGTGTAGAGGTGCCATAATCCATCGCGCGCGTCAGTAGCATACCTAATGGGGAAGGCCTCCGATGCTGGTTTATACTGCCTGTCTACGATGAAACCAAGCTTTTCAAGCTGTGAAGCTATGAAATCACCAATATCTCTCCTCGCATCTTCAATTCTTATGATGAATTTTATAGTGACAACCTTGTTTTCATAGTACCATTTCCCATCTTTGAGAACAGCCCCCATATCAGCCATTTCCTTGTAGATTATCTCCTTAGCGGCATCGAGATTAAACCTGTACTTGCTTTCAATTATTTTAGCAACATCTATAACCTGACCATAATCCGGAAAACTGGAGACAAGTATGGTATACTTCGGCCTCCCAGCACCCTTCATAATGGTGTAAGCAAGATACTCTCTATCCACGATGTAGTTTAACGCTTCTCTCATTTTCGCGTTTACAAACGGGTTAAAGCCGCTTCTAAACGGACACGGATTCACATCGAGCACATAAAAGATTCCTGATGAGGAAACATATCCAACCTTATCAGAAGCCTTTATCCTGTCAATAAGAGTTACAGGGGCCGTCCACTGCCATTCATGCGCCTCACCCTTCTCTATCATGTCGAACATCTTGCTTGCATCGCTTTCTTTGAAGAAAACGATTTCATCCAGCCAACCACCGTTTGGCACTTGCTGAGCGAAAGCAGGCATCGTCAGCTGGGTAAGCGCTACTGTTGCTAGAAGGGTCAATACTGCAACATATTTTCCAAAATCCATGGAGCATATGTTCATTTTATATCGCTCACTTTTTTAGACCCTACGGAAGTAATATATAAGTTTTTTGCTTTAGCGCGCGCGCTAGTGGAAAATCTTAACATGATTGTGGCAAAGCCCAAGAATTAAGCCACAAAGCTAGTTTTTGGCTTTAACAACAGCGCGTGCACTTATTAGGAATTGATAATCTAGGAAATATCTATCAGAACAGGGGAGTACCAAAAAGACGCGCGCTAATCTAATCCTCGAGCTACGTCTCAAGACTAAACGTAGGAGGCGGCTTATTATGCGCCAAATATTTAGTATTCGCGCGCTAATCAGGACGAAGACTTGCTGGAGAGGCTTGACATCACGTTTACGTGAATCCTGGCAACATCCCCCAGTTTATCCATCGCTTCTCTAAGCCTTCCACTCCAAACCTCTTTCAGGCCTCCCTTCTCCTCCTGAACCACGTGGAACACAGAGTCATCCATGTTCGCCACGTAAACCCCATTACTATCCTTGTTAAACGTGAGAGTAACTACTACTCTCTGCTCCTTGGAGAACCTTCCCAGCTTCACCATGTAGGTTGCTGAAAGCTCGCAGATTTTCCTCTCCTTATCCGGAAAAGTGACGAGAGCCCCGCCGGTCTTAACGTTCTTACCGGTTTCAACATTCTTAAGAGCCTCCTCATACTCCCTGCCGAGCGAATCCACCTCTCTAAACATTATCGTGCTCATTTCTTATTCCTTGACCCCTGCCTGCAGTATGCTCATTCGCTAAAAGGGTGAATATTAAGGTTACGCCTGTTTATAAAGCCCTCTGGAAAAGGCGCCTGAAGCCAAATAGGGCTCCGCCATGCAAAAACCGGTTTGAAGCCGGGGAAAACCTCGTTCCACAGGGAAACGGAGTGCTAAAAAGCTTACGCGCGTCTTAAAAAGGCTTAACCTTTAACAGGGAGGCAGAGTCCCAATTACAGAAGCGTCTCCAGCGATTTTGAAAAATATGTTTTTAAGGCGTGTTAAGCAGGAGAGCCACTATGGTAGGAGATGGGACGGTTAAACTCGCGATAGCTGGTTGCGGAGGAATAGCCCGTGAACACTTGATGGCTTATGCAAGGATCAGCGAGAAGGAGCCTGGGAAACTCAGGCTTGTCGCCTTAAACGATGTTTCAAAGGAGGCTGTTGAATCTTTCGCGGACGAGGCTGAGAAGCTCCTCGGCTACAGGCCCCCTGTCTTCCTCGACACCAGGGAAATGTTGAGGAAGGCTAGGCCGAGGGCCGTCGACATATGTACGCCGCATTCTGAACACCATAAGGTTGCAATAGAGTGTATCAGGTCTGGGGCGGATGTGATGGTTGAGAAACCCCTTGGAGTATCATTGAGGGCGAGCAAGATGATAATAGCTGCTGGGAGAAAGCATGGGAGGATTGTCGCGACGGCGGAGAACATTCGCCGCGGATTGAACCAGAGGACTATGCACTGGCTGATTAACGAGGCCAGGCTGATCGGCAAGCCCAGAATGTTCTACGCGATTCACGCCTCTTGGAACGACCCCTTGAAGCCCAAGAAGTGGCATTGGAGAGTCGAGAGGAACCTGAGCGGGGGAGGCCTGGCTATGGATAGTGGAGCACATTTCTGCGACTCGATGAGATATTTCTTCGGGGAGGTGGACAGGGTTTACGCTTTCGTAGGACAGTTTGAAAAATGGCCCCACGATAAGCAGGGGGAAACCTTTTACAGCGAGGTGGAGGACAGCTGGGTTGCGCTAATAAGCTTTGAAAACGGTCTCGTCGGGACATGGAGCTGGACTATGGCTGCGCCGGGCCACTCTTTTACGAAGGTTGTTTACTATGGGTCTGAAGGGTGTCTTCTCGACTCGGGTGATGTCTTCCACGGTCCTTTCGACAATGCTGTGCTCATTCTTAAGGATGGAACTCAGCGCACCATGCTTGAGCTTAGAGAAGAATTCCTCAGAAGCATAGGTGAAGAGGGGAAGAACAGGCTTTTCCCACATGGTTTTACAGACGGGATTACACTGGAGTGCTACGATTTTCTTGAGGCTGTTCAGAAAAGAAGAAGGCCGGAGGTTGACGGCGAGGACGGGATGATGGCAAAAGCAATAGCGGAAGCCATATACGAGTCCGCTAAGCTCCGTGCAGCCGTAAGGTACAGGGATGTTCTAAACGGGAGGGTTTCAAAATATCAGGATCCCATCGATAGGGCGAACGGTCTCCTGAGGAAGAAGCGTTAGCCGGAGTTATCCCCTGGCGTTTCTCAGAATGCTCAGAACATCGTCCTTCCCCAGCTTCACGAAGCTCCCTATTCTCGAGGCTCCTGAATCAGTGCATCTAAGCGCCATCTCCTCAAGCCTATCGTCGCAAACACCGAGTTCCCTTAGAGTTGTCGGAAGCCCTATCCGCCTGAAGAAGGCTTTCAGCCTCTCCATGCCTTCGAGCGCGGTTTTCTCAGGATCCTGGAAGTCGGGTTCAACGTTCCAGACTCTAACGGCGAACTGCACGAATATGTCTAGGCGGTGCTTATACACGTGTCTCATCCAGCTTGGAAACAATACGGCCAGCCCAGCGCCATGCGGCACGTCGTATAGACCGCTGAGCTCATGCTCTATCATGTGCGTAGCCCAGTCTCCTATCCGGCCGGTCCCCAGAAGATCGTTGTGCGCAACAGTGCTAGCCCACATTATTTCAGCTCGAGCATCATAGTTCTCAGGCTCGCTTAACACTATTGGAACATTCCTGATCACGGTTTTTAAAGTTGCTTCGCAAAGCCTGTCCGTCAGGTCCGCGTGCCGCACGTTAGTGAAATACCTCTCCATGACGTGAGCCATTATATCAGCTGCTCCGCAAGCAGTATAGTAGGGCGGTACTGAAAAAGTAACCTCAGGATTCATCAACGCGAACCTGGGGCGTAGGAGCTCAGTTGTGAGCGAAAGCTTACGCCAATCCTCCTCGTTCGTGATAACTGAGCTGCTGCTCGCCTCACTCCCCGCCCCAGGTATAGTTAAAACTACCCCGACGGGCAAAGCCTCCGCTGGCTCAGCCCTGTCAACGTAGAAATCCCACACGTCACCCCTATAGGGAACGCCTACGCTTATGGCTTTAGCAGAGTCTATGACGCTCCCGCCTCCAACCGCCAGTATGAAATCTACACCACTACTCCTACACACCTCTATTCCCTTTCTAACAAGGCTTAAACGAGGATTAGGCTTAACACCTGGAAGCTCGATAAACCTGACGCCAGCACTCTTCAAGGATTCTACAACCCTGTCGTAGAGACCTATTCTCTTTATGCTTCCACCACCATAGTGGAAAAGAACCTTATCACTGTATTTCTTCACCTCTTCCCCAACCAGGTTTTCAACACCCCTGCCGAAAACGATTCTAGTGGGACATTGAAACTGGAAGCCCTCCATGAGAAAAAAATTCTTCAATCTCCTTTTTAACCTTTATTTCCACCAGTTCTGGCAATCAAAAGTTTAGCATAAAGCTTTCACAGTAAAGTATTTTTGTTAGGATTGCAGGGTTACAGCAGGAGGCTTGGGAACATGGTTAGAGTCCTAATACTTTACTATTCTCGAGGGGGAAACGTTGAAGCCTTAGCTAAGGTGGTTGCTCAAGGCGTGGAGAAGGTTGAAGGCGCCACTGCTGAGCTGAAACGCGTGGACTACGCTACTGTTGAAGACCTTATATCGTGCAACGCCGTAGCATTCGGCTCACCCAACTATTTCGGCTACATGGCGGGATTGTTGAAGGATTTCTTCGACAGAGCCTGGAGCGTAAGGGAGAAGGCTGCTGGAAAACCGGCAGCCATTCACATGCGGCGGCAGTTCAAGCGACTCAGCACTGTTAAGCATAGAAAGGATTTTCCCAGCTTTCAAAATGGAGAAGACTGCTGGAGGCGTTGTCTGGGGGCTCAGGGAGAAAGGATCACCGTTTGAAAAAGACTTGTCTGAGTTGAAGAGGCTTGGTGAGACTCTGGCTAAAGCAGCCGTTGAAAGAAAAACAAGGATGCCGGAGGACTGACCCCATAAAACCCCTTTAGAGAACAAATATTTTAATCCTGCAAAGATTATAGTGCGCGCTACGCTTTTCCTGATTCCCATTATTGTTAAGGCTTCACATACTCTACGTAAGTAACCCGCCCGCGGCCAGGAGTAAAAATGGAGATGTGCAACCCATCCCGTAAACATTCTTTGTCTGGAGGCTTCAGCGTCTTCGCTCAACCAACCTCTGTTTCCTGTAATGTTCTTTCACGAAATAGAAAGGATCAAAGTCCGTTCTGGATCAGGCTCGCCTGCTCTACCAATACTTTTTTGCTCGAATACAGCGCGCTAAGTCGAATTACTGCTACTCAATGATATAAGTAATTTAAATCGGAGAACCATAGGCGGGGAAAACGTGAAACCAGCCTTAAGTGGAAACGGTTCGGGCACGCGTGAAAACGTTGAACAACACGCTTGCAGAAAGCATAGGGAAACAAATATATAGGCTTAAGGAAAAACGTTGACACGCATGGGGCCAGCGGGAACAAGCTGTTTGACACTGATTGTTTTAGCCACTGTCTTCCTACTAGGGACAGTCGCAGCATTCCTAATAAACAACGACTTCGGAAGGCTTGAAGTAAAAACTGTTAGAATACCGGATGGCGAACACTACATAAGCGGGGCACTATACCGCCCGCATGCGGCCACCGTGGAGAACCCTATGCCGGCAGTAGTCCTTGTGCACGGTATCAGCAGTGCTAAAGAATCCATGAGCAGCATAGCCTTAGAGCTCGCTAGAAGGGGCTTCGTCGCATTATCGATAGATGTTGTGGGCCATGGCGACTCCGGTGGGCGGCTCGGCGCAACTAAGGACCCCAGCCTCGGGGCTATTGCAGCCTTAAGATACGTTGAAAAGCTGCCGTATGTAGACGCTTCTTCACTCGGCCTAGTTGGGCACAGCTTGGGTGCTGGAGCGGTCAGGGCTGCTGCCGCCGCCCACCGGGGGGTTAAAGCAACCGTGCTCATAGCGGGAGGCTTAGGCGGAATGGCCTCCAGCCCGTTGGAATACGGGGTTCTAAACACCACTTTCCCAAGGAACCTGCTGGTAGCCATAGGTAGGCAGGACGTTCTTTTCAACCTGAACCAGGTTGCTGGGGAATGGCTACCCCCGGTTTTCGGGGTTCATGAGGTTTCTCCTGGAAGACTATACGGTGATTTCAACTCTGGAACCGCAAGGAAACTAGTAGCCCCAGCTACAACCCATCTGCTTGAACCCCTCGACCCGACTATTGTTTCCGAAACAGTTGTCTGGATGGGCAGCGCTCTCAAGCCCAGTGGAGCAAGCCGAATCGGGCTGCTGGAAGAAGGCTTAACATACCCCTACCGTGAAACAATGATGCTCCTGAGCGTCTTCTCGCTAGTAGGTTTAACCTTCCCGGTCTCCACGTTCATCTCGCCGCGCAAGCCCCAGAATAAGAGGGCGCGGGAGCATGGCTCCCTTAAAGACTGGAAGATTATGGTTATTTGGGGGGCTCTGAGCATAGCGCTGCTCCTACCAGCGTTCATACTGGGCTTCAGCCTGCCTTTCCCACCAGTTTTATTCGGCTCCTCAATAGCCTGGTGGCTGCTCATGGTTGCTTTAGCCGGGGGTTCTCTCATCCTGTTTGCCATGCCTAGATTTTTAGGCGTTAGGCTGAGAATGAGAAGATTAGCATCAGAATCCTTCACGCGGCGAGGAGTCTTGGTTGCAGTAAGCATGTTCCTAATGCTCTACACCATTGTTTACCTTGTGCATCTATTCCTAGACATGAACCTTTGGATTTTCGTACCCATTTTCAGAGTTCTCCGCGTTCCGGAGAGAATCATACTGTTTCTAACCCTCATACCGTTCTTCCTGGTCTTCTTCTACGTTGAAGCGATTTACCTGCATATTCTGCGCGGCGGAAGCAGGGAGAACGGTTTTCTCCCGGAAGCCCTGGAAATGCTTAGAACCATCGGGATCAAGATTGCACCCTACATTCTCGTAATGGGCGTGCAGTATATCCCGATGTTCCTGTTCGAAGTTAAGCCGCTCACCTCTTTCCTCGGCTTCCTAATAGAGTTCCTTCCGCTCATAACGGTGCAATTCGTCACCTCAACCGCGTGCTCATGGTGGCTTCACAGGATTACCTCATCCATAGGCACGGGCACAGTCTTCAACGCGCTCCTCTTCGCCTGGGTTTCAGCAGGCGTTTTCCCCTTCGGAACACTAGGTTGACAACCTGCCCAAAACCCTTTTCCGAGGCAAGAATTTAAGTTTCGTCTAGATATACAGACGAGATGATTAACATTCAATACAAATAGCGCGCGCTTAACCTTAAGTAGAGGGTGCTCATACAAGCTTAGAGCAATAATTTCCTCAAGGTTGCTACTCCAAATTTTTAAAGGCGTTTGACCAAAACGTGAGTGCGCGCTACAATTATATTCCTGTCTTCCTCCGGGAGAACCAGCTTATCAAGGCCGGTTATGCTGTTCCAGACGGCTGGGCCTATTATCACAGTCCTATCCGGGTTAGTCTTGCGCACTGTTTTAAGGATCTCGGCGAGAAGACGGTTCCAAAGCTCAGGCGTAAGCTCCCTATTGGGCTCGTTTAGAAGCTCGAAAACCACTCCGTCAGGATAATTACTGTAGAGTCTACCAATCTGATCCCAGAAGGCGAGAAGCCTATCCCTGTTTCCAGACGGATCCCTCCCCATGATTATAAACTCGTGGAAATCGATTATCGGCATAAGCCAGTTTCCAAGAGCCTGTTCAACCGCCCATTCCAATGTTTCAAGCCACTCTTCCGAAAGCCGGTTTCCCCAACCCATAGCCCCGTCGCGAAAAGGGTGGAGAGCGATGCGTACGCTGTTGAAGCCGACGCTCCCTATCAGCCTAAAATGCTCGCTCCTCATTCTTGCCATAGACCTGTTTTTCCAAACCGGGTCGTAACCCAGTATGTTAACCCCCCTGCCCAACCGCTCATTCTGCTTAAACGCGTTCATCCTGAAACACTCCAGTTTTAAACTGGTTTAAACTTTTCAAAGATAATTATTCAACCCTGAAAGCACTGTAGGAAGACGACGCCAAGTAAACCGGGAACACGGTTTCAATACTTCTTTCAAAACCATCCCCCATTTCCTCTCGAAGCCGTTAAGTATCTCGCCCGAGGAGAGTTCACGCATCTTTAAACCCTTGCCCTTAACCACAACGCTGACTCTAGAGGGATGAGGCAGGAATGAATGAAGGATTAAAGCATCGTTGTCGTAAAGGAAAATGCAGACCCTGCTTGGTCCTTCAAGGCTTATTTTCAAATTCTTCGAGAAGATTCTTCTAATACTGTTCAAAACAGTGGGTGGGAGATGGTATAGGTCGTTAAAGTTATCCGGTATTGTAAGTAGGTATAGTGTTCCCCTCCCGTAGTTCATGAGCATCAGCAACGGGTATCCGTTGCCCCTGCTTAAACACGTAATGACCTCCCAAACATCGTTAGTCGGGTATTTGATATGGGGGATAAGTATTTCCACATCCGAGTGGTAAACATCTTCGAAAAGGAAAAAGCCTAGTGAGAAGTCTTTGACAAGTATTTTTCCACCGGTGTATTTGACCTCAGCCAGCTCTCTAACCACTTCATCCTGCATCGCCCTCAGAAAACCGGATGTAATAATAACGTCCCCGCCTTTAACAAGATGCTTCTTGATTTTCCCCATTATCCCGCCGTCAAACTTGGCACACTCGGTTAGGAACACGGTTTCACTGGCCTCGGGGAAACTCGGAGTCATCTCGACAGGAATTCCTAGCATGCCTATGTAGTTTTGAAGAAAATCCTCGCCGGACGAGTTGAACGGCTTATAGCTTTTAACACCACAAGGGTTGCCGAGTTTCCCGACAAGAAAATCCATCTCCTCGAAGATGGTTCCGACTACTGGTGCAAGGATGCTTATAGGAATTCTTGCCCCATCTTGCTTAAAGGACTCGAGCAGGGCGCTGTAGCAGAAGAGCGTAACCTCCCTGGCTTTAGCGAAGAGCGTCAGCCTTATCTGCTCCGCGTAACGGTCAAGAGCGCGCGCGCCTCTTGGCAAAAGGATCAATCCAGCCGCCGCCGTTGAAACCCGGCTTAACGTTCTCCAGAAACCTCATTATAGCGTAGCTCTGATACTCCTGAAGGTGTTGATGAGTATACTCTGAGTCTCTCGTCTCAGTGCCCGTGTAAACCATGTCGAAGACTCTTGATTCGAAATCGAGACTGTAGCCGAGAAACTGGTAATGCTCATACCAGTTTGGATATTTTATTATCAGCCTAACCTTGGGGTTAACCTCCTTGGCTGTTTTAAAGATGATGTTTTGCGCAACATCCTCCATAGTCTTCAAACGGTACTCGGTCCAGCTTTAGCGCGCGCGCATGCTTCGCACTTGCAGCTTGTGAAGAGCCAGTCATCCAGGATAATCTCATCGAACAATTCAGCAGTATACTTGACAACGTTTTCAAGCATTTCTCTGTCGCCGGGCTTCGAGTAGCAGAGAGATTGGCCGCGTGGACCATTGGTGGCTATTCCCCCGGACACCTCGACACCCTTATCTTTGAAAAAAGACTTAACCTTCTGCATTAAGCCTCTATCCGCCAAGGCACCGCTGCCGAAGGTCTCAAGATAAACCTTGTCTAAAGGAATGCTCCTGCTCAAAACCTTGAAACTGTTTTCCAGCCAGGTTGAATCAGCCATTTCATTCACGTCACGGACCGTGCAGTAGACCGCAACCTTAAAATTACCGTGTTTTCCTCCAGCCCCCATGGTTATCTTGAAACATTCTAAATACTTATGCTTTATTCAAAAGACAAGCAGCGGCTTAAAATAGTTTAAGGAAAAAGCTTTATAAGGTTTTTCCATCTTTTTGAAAGAGAACATAGGGAAAGTGGGGGAGAGGCCTTCGCTCAAAAAAGTGTTAACGTCAACCCAAGCACTCCTAGCTTTAATTATAATACTACCCATAGTCTTAAGCTTAGGAATACTTCTTACATACCGTACAAGTCTATTCAACATGCTTCCCGGCGTTGAGGAAGAGGGGGCGATACCGATTACGGTTGGAGAAGGCACGTTTGAAACATTGATCGTTAAAATCTATTATCCTTCTGAAATAGCCGGGAGAATGGGGAACAGGATATGGAGCGAGGCTAGGGGAAATCTTGTGACTGCAATAATAGGGGGAACCCTCAGAATCGAGTGGCATGAAGAAGTGGTTATTTTGAGCATGATTAATGGGACAGAGCATGTTTTTAACACAAAGGAGTTGAGGAGAAGACCTGAGCAAGTAAAACTGCCTGTAAACAACACGCTGGTAGAGGCAACGATCAACGTTCTAAACCTATCCTACCCAAGGCTGAGGAACCCGCCTGAAGACTTTAAGAATAGGGTGACCATGATCCTGGAAAACCAGTCTTTCATCAGATGGCTTAAGGAGGAGGGTTTCACTTACAGTATTGAAAGAATTAGACTATTGGGAATATTAAGAGAATGGGACACCACTTCAAACGTGGAGATAGAAATGGTGGTTGAAGGGGTTGAAACATCATGCAGCCTAATCCTTAATAAAACCTATAGGATTATATCCGATTCTAACGCATTCAGAGAATTGCAGATATCCCTTGAGGAGAGTAATAAGACTGATGGAATCTGTGTATATATTTATAAGTATGGTGATGGGTTTATAGTGGGTACGATAGTGGAATCCAAAGACCCATATGATCCGGGATACACTTACAGTATGGGCGAAGCATGTTTAAAGAATAGCTCGGCAAACATCTGGGTCTCACCAAGCATATACGCAAGGGCTTCGATTATTAATGCGACGAGCGAGCTGGGGCGGAGAATCATGCAGATATTGAGCAGCAATAGGCTTACAGGCAGGCTTATAGAATCCGGGTGCGAGGTAGACATGATCATGACGGAGTATCCCTTTGATCAAACAAGCCTGTACTTTAACGCGAATTTATACTATTTAGAAAAAGGGATAGAGTTGAATGTGAAGATTAATCCGGACGCTGGAAGGATTGAGAAAATATCTTTCATCATCCGAGAATAATATTTTTAAAGGTTTTCAGCAGAGGAGTTTAGAGATGACTCTGCTTGAGAGGAGGCTTGAAACATGCATCTTATTGTCCGGCTTACTTTTTACAATTATGTTCTATTTTGTAAGCATGAAGGGAGATAGTGAGCAGGCGCAGCTGGCTTACGATTACCGGTTTGAAGAAGCAGTCGTGGAATCCGGGATGCGCAGAGGAATAAACATCGGGAACGCTTTAGAAGCGCCCAGGGAGGGCGACTGGGGGGTTTACATTAGAGACGAGTATTTCAGCGTGATAAGGGAAGCGGGCTTCGACACTGTTCGAATACCAATAAGATGGTCAGCTCACGCTGAGAACAATCCGCCCTATAGGATAGACGGAGACTTCTTCAACAGGGTGGACTGGGTTGTGAACAAGTCCTTGGAACAGCATCTTATCATCATAATAAACATTCATCACTATGAGGAGATAATGCAAGACCCCTTGAGCCATAGGGACCGCTTCATAGCCTTATGGAGGCAAATATCCGAGCACTACAGGAATTATCCTGAAACTCTTTACTTCGAATTACTGAACGAGCCTTACGGGGAGTTGACTGATGAGAAGTGGAACAAGCTTGTTGAGGAGACGGTTGAAACCATAAGGAAGACAAACCCCACGAGAAAAATAATCATCGGCCCTACGGGATGGAACAGTGTCTACAATCTTAAGAGTCTAGTGATCCCCCAGGATGAGAATATCATCGTCACCTTCCACTTCTACACCCCGTTCGAATTCACCCATCAGGGGGCGGAGTGGGTTAGTCCCTCTCCCGCCGTGGGTGAGCGATGGCTCGGGACTGAGGCGGAGAAGAAACAGATCACTGAAGAATTGGATATGGCTGCCCAATGGGCAGCGCAACACGGCGGTGTCCCTCTTTTAATGGGCGAGTTCGGAGCCTACAGTAAAGCAGATATGGATTCAAGGGTGAGATGGACACGTTTCGTAGCGAGAGAGGCGGAGAAGAGGGGAATAGCCTGGTGCTACTGGGAGTTCTGCGCAGGCTTCGGAGCCTACGACCCGGTTAAGGGAGAGTGGCGAACAGGCCTTTTAAACGCGTTGATTTCCGAGAAACATTATATTAGTGTGGAAACGGAGTATGGAAACGCCTACGGCGCAGGCTGGTATGACGAAGGCTCCTACGCTCTAATACGGATGAATGTAACGAGCTGCGGCTTCTACGTTTTCGACCATTTCGAGGGGCTAGGCCCAAACGACAGGATGGTGGATGAGAGAACCGTTGAAATCTATGTTGACGAGTCTAGAGTAGTAAAAGCTGTTTGGAGGATAGACTATGTTAAACCATTAACGGTAGCCGTAATACTTGTAGCCGCGTGCGCGGCGGCAGTCCTGTATAAGAAGCGTAGGGCCTGGAAAAGGCTTTCTGAGCCTGTGGATCGGCATGAACCTTAAAAGTTGAGAGAACGCTAATCATGTTAGAATGAAACTTCCGGCTAGGCCTGTAAATCCTTAAAGGCTTCGAAAAACCATATAATGGTGGTGGATATGAAGGTTTACGTTCTAGCCGACATGGAGGGCGCCAGCTACATTGTCCGCGAGCAGCAGACAGAGCCTGGAAGCAGAGAATACGAAGAAGCATGCCTTCTTCTAACTAGGGATGTGAATGCTGCTGTAGAAGGAGCTTTGCAGGGGGGTGCTTCAGAAGTTCTGGTAAACGATCTGCACGGGGCGCGAGGCGGTTTTAACCTTGTCCCGGAGGAGCTGCATGAGGGGGCGAAGTACGTAACCGGGGGGCCGAGGCCGTGTAGGATGGCTGGCCTCGACAGGAGCTTTAGCCTAGCGTTCATGATAGGGTACCACGCTATGGCTGGGAGCAGGGGTGCGGTTTTAGACCACACGATGGCCAGTAGGGTCATAGTCAACGCTTACGTAAACGAGAAGCGGGTTGGCGAAATAGGGATAGATGCTGCAATCCTCGGGTATTTTGAAGTACCTGTGGCTTTAGTGAGCGGGTGCAGGATTGCTGTTGAGGAGGCTAGGGCTCTACTGGGCAGGGTTGAGACCGTTGCTGTGAAAGAAGGCTTAAGCAGGAACTTCGCGGTTTGTCTGCCGCCGGCATTGAGCAGGAAGCTGATTCGAGAGGCAGCTGAGAAGGCTGTTAAAAACGCCGCCGATTTCAAGCCTTTCAAAGTTAAGCCCCCTATAGTGCTTAAAGTCGAATACTCCCATCCGAATTACGCGGACGTTCAGTGTAGAACGCCCGGCGTAGAACGCCTCGATTCCCGGACTGTCATCGTCCGTGGGGACGACCTGCTTGAAGCAATGGGAATACTAGGCTGGTACTGACTCCGGGGGAAGGAATCGTAGCGGCCTGCCCAACTGTTTACTATGCCGACTTGTTTCACGAATTCCCCCGTATCATGGAGCCCGAGCGCTACCTTGAAGTCCAGAAAGTGCTCCATCCACCAGCAGGCTCGCCACGTTCAGCGTCTCCCGGAAGAAGATCCATGTAGTTTTCAGCAACCTTCCTGAATGCTTGAGCATACTCTTCAATAATCTCGGGTCTGTAATGCTTGAACCATGGGACAGTGAACACCCGCTCCTGCACGCTCTCTGAAACAGGGAGGCTGCCCGGAGGCTGCCTCACGTCGACGCCCGGGGGAGAATTTGCTATGCGCGTCGGCCTACCCTGGTTGTAGACGTCTACCTCGTTAAACAAGGGGTGTAGATGGAGCGGAAGATTGCATCCTGGGTAGCACGGAGCCCCCTCCGCCCTTACTGCTTCGCAGAACCGGTTAACAGATAGGCCCCCTAACTCCTCCGGATGATAGATGCCGTGGGGTGCGTACCACCCGCCCTTGGTCGACCCAGAGTCTTTTGGAGGCCTATGGCTCCTGATCCCTGGGACGCCTTCAAGCAGGTCCCAGAAGTAGTTCATCGCTTTATCGATCTCAGCCATAATCTCCGGGTAATGCTTCAACTGGACACGGCCCACTGCAGAGGTTAACTGGTGCATCCTATACTTGTAACCTCCCCAGGGCAACCCTGATCCACGCTTAAGGTCTTCAAGCGTTAGGGCAAACCCGTGGCGCTCATAATGGCCGAAGACCACTGCCCTCTCATAGATCCGCCTGTCGCCCGTAGTCATCATTCCCCCCCTCGCCGCAAGCAAGAGATTTGCCTGACATTAGCGAGAAGCCTGCAACGTCTCCAAAGGTCCCAACCATTCTACCCTTATAAAGGGCGCCGTGAGCATGAGAACAATCCTCGATCACCATTAAGCCGTTTCTCTCAGCTATCTTCATTATCGCGTCCATATCCGCCGGCATTCCAAGGTAGTGGACAACCATAATTGCCTTAGTCCTTGGAGTAATCCAGTGTTCAATATCCATGGGATCAATACAAAGCGTTTCAGGATCAATGTCAGCGAAGACAACGGTCCCACCCAGCGAGTAGACTTGTAGACAGGAGGCCCAGTAGGTGATGCTTGGACAAATGACCTCGTCTCCCTTCCCTATGCCTATGCCGAACATCGCGCTGTGCAGAGCAGCGGTTCCAGTGTTGTGTGCAAGCGCGTATTCCACGCCCAACCATTGAGCGAACTCTTCTTCGAATTTTTGAGTCACATCTACGTCTGACATTTTCCCAGCGCGGAGTACTTCTAAAACAGCCTCCTCAACCTCCCTCGTTATAATCGGCCAGGCGAATATGTCTCCGGGTTCAGATCTAACAGTCTTCGAACCCCCCAGGAGAGCTAGGCTGCTTCTCAACCGTTTAAACCGCTATTAAACTGTTTCAGCGGATATTAAATATTTCCGCCTCCATGTTCCCAACCGACTTTGAACCCTAGAGGTTTACGGCACTCGGGTTCTCAAAACCACGCTTTGAAAAGAGGCGTACGCGTCTTCCTGTTTAAACCGAATGCTTAAATAACTTGCTCCGCGAGACGGTGAGCATGATAATCGATATTCACGCGCATTGCTCTCCCGGGCCAAGTTGGCTTTCTTACGATCCCGTTAAAAACCAGTACATACGGTGGATAACGGTGTCTGAACTCGTTAAAAGAATGGGGGAAGAGGGGATAGACGTAGCGATTGTTCTCCCACTGCCGAGCCCCGAAAGCACCATAGAGCCGGTGACCACTCGCGAGGTAATAGAGTTCTGTAAAAAGCATAGAGGCAGGCGGATTCCTTTTTGAAACCCGGATCCAAGGCTGAACGCAGGCTCAGAAAAGAGCCTGAGATTCATATTGGAGGATTATAAAAACGAGGGATGTAAAGGCGTGGGTGAAATAACTGCCAACATATACTTCGACGACCCGAGGACCCTGAGCCTCTTCAGGGTTTGCGAGGAACTCGAGCTACCCGTAATATTCCATATTGGTCCTCAGCTTGGCGGCTGCTACGGCCTTGCGGATGAGCCGGGCCTGCCTAGGCTTGAGAAATGCCTGCGGATGTTTCCAAACCTGATATTCATAGGGCACTCTCAACCATTCTGGGCTGAGATATCTGGAGACCTTAAGCCGGAGGATAGGAACAGCTACCCGGCGGGCAGGGTTGCGCCTGGCGGGAGAGTTGTCGACTTGTTCAAAAAATATCAAAACCTTTACGGGGATCTTTCGGCTGGCAGCGGGTATAACGCTGTCTCGAGAGACCCTGAGTTCGGAGTCCAGTTCCTGGAGGAGTTTCAAGACAGGCTGATGTTCGGAACAGACTTAGACATGCCGGATCAGAACATACCCCAGTTGAAATATCTCCGCGGCTTGAGAGAGGAGGGAAAAATATCTCGAAAAGCCTATGATAAAATCATGCATGGGAATGCGAAGAAGGTTTTGAAACTCTGAATAGCCCGTGAAGCTCTTTTTCGAAGAAAATTGCTTCAAGCTCTCGCAACCCGTCTGCAAAACTATTTTAAATCACTTCAGCGGGAGCCTGACTATCTGGCTATTTTTACTGGACTGATAGATAGCGTTTATGATCTCGATAGACCTCCTTCCCTCCTCGCCGGAAACCTTCGGCTCCCTGTCCTCCAGGATGGCTTGGGCAAAGTCTCTTATGGATGCTGCATGGTTCAAAGGGGGTGCAGCCTCTGGTCTAGCCCATGTCTCTAAGCCTCCCTTAGGCTCCTTCTCCGAGTATGGTTTCTCACCCTTCACGTCCAAGAGTTTAATCACCTCTCCCTCTATGATTGCTGTGCCATTCGTCCCATATAGCTCAAGCCCGGTTGGGAAACCGGGGTAGAGCGCTGTGCCCGCCTGAACAAGGCCGAGAGCACCGTTCTTAAACCTTAGGGTAGCAACAGCCAGGTCCTCAACCTCTATATTGTGGAAAACAGTGTCGCATTGAGCCCAGAGGTATTCAACCGGACCCATGATCCAGACAAGCTGGTCTAGAGTGTGAATAGCCTGGTTTATGAGCGCTCCACCTCCCTCAGTGGCCCATCTTCCTCTCCACTGGCTTTTATCATAGTATTCTCTTGTCCTGAACCATTTTACAGTCGCCTCCCCGTAGAAAAGCCTGCCGAGCCTGCCTGTGTCCACCGCCTCCTTAACCTTTAACACGCTGGGGTCGAACCTGCCCTGAAGGTTTACACCCAGCTTCACACCAGTCCTCCTAGCCCTCCTTATCATCTCATCCGCCTCCCTGAGGCTAATGGCCATAGGCTTGTCAACAAGCACGTTTACACCAGCCTCTATAGCATCTATTGCCATGGGGAAATGCAGATAGTGCGGCGTTGAAATGAAAACCGCGTCAACCTTTTCCTGGGTCAATAAATCCCTATAGTTGAGAAAATATTTTATTCCAAACTCCTCCGCCGTTTTCCTTGCCAAATCCTCAACCACATCGCTCACAGCCACAGCTTTTACGATCCCTTCCTTCTCCTCAAGGAGCTTCATGGCGCGAAGAGCAAAGCTGGCTCCCACCCCAGCGCCGACTACACCAAACTTAACCTGCCTCATAGACTGTTTCCTAGAAAACAGGCTTAAAAAGATTAGCCGGCATCCCGCTTCCTCACCAACGTTTATCCAGCGAGTAAAAACGCGGCGGAGAAAGAACACCTAGTTACCTGGGATCAATTCCACCCCATGCTGGTAAGCTAGAGAGAAGCCTTTACTTTCTCGAGATATTCCTTTATGAACCTAAGGTTCTCAACCGTCTTGGGAATGTAATTCGCATACGCTAGGCTTCCCCGGTATCCTTCATCCACACTCCTTATAACTTCATCAATGTTTTCCTTCGTTAGATTTTTCAACTGTTCCTTGAGCATTTCTAAGCCCTTTATAGCGCTACTGGCCTCGGAGGAGAACATCCTGTAGGGCTTCAACTCAGCTATGCATTCATCAATCTTCGCCTCAACCTCAGACATTAAGACCACCATGTTTTTAGGTGCCTTCTAACCTATTAAGCTTTTACTCCTGAGAAAGACCGGTGGAAAAACGTGACCAATATTCATAAAAAGAGGAATCAGGTTTAATCAATCATATTTAGATAGTTCTCCAACTCCAGTATGCGTCGTTTAACCTTGCTTAAGATTTCCCTCAGCTCTTCGAAGTCCCCTCGCGACAGAGCAGTATTCAGGCTCTGAACCATCTTGGATAATTCTTCAGCACACTCTATTGTTTGCTCAATTCTTCCAGAATCCTCTTTCTTACCCTGCTTCAACTCGTCCTGCATTTTTAACTACCTGCATCGCTACCTTATAAATGTCTTGAGAGCCCTCCTCCTTAATCATCCCCGCTCCAGTGGCGGCTGAACCGTGGAATGCTTCGACTAAGGCTCTTAGAATCAGCCTGTCGTCCACAGGCTCCTGTCTACCCATTAGCATGTTTACTATCAGAATAGCCTCCTCGTCAGAAGCCTTGTTAAGTAGCCCCGCCAAGCTTTTAACCTTGGAGGCAATGCTACTCTTCCCGCTTATCCTACAGGCCTCAAGCATCCCTAGATAAGCCTGGTCGATGCTTAACTCTTTCTCAAGAAGTACGCTGCTCCTCCTGTTTAAAACATCCTTCAGCCTTCCGGATTGCACAAGCCCTTCAGCCACATCCTGTTTTAGAAGCGTTATTCTGGCCAAGGCTTCTGAAACTATTCTCCTTAACAAGTGTGTTCCAATCAGCCTTGAAGCCTCCCCGAAATCCCTCCTCATTATCCTGAGAAGAGTCTTGAGGCAATCAGCATCAATCCTTTTAAACAGGGCAGCCATCTCCTTGACAGCATCCTGCTCTTCCAGCCCGCTTAAACGGTTTATCGCTTCAGCAACATCCCGAAACCCCCTGCTCCCCATCTTATCGAAACCCCTCGTAAAGGATCTTCGCGCTTCTAGGCGGGGGTGGCCTCCCGCGGGCTGTGGAATCTGAGTAGCCTAGGGGGGTGAGTGAAACCGCCCTGTAGCCTTTCGGAGCATTAAGAACTTCTTCAACCCGCCTCTCGTCGAAAGCCCCGATCCAGCATGTTGACAAGCCTAGGCTCGTGGCTGCCAGCATAAGGTTCTCCATTGACGCGCCCACGTCAAGAATACTGTAAAGTTCAACCCCCCTCTTTCCGTATGCTGAAGCCTCCTCCAGTGAAACCAGGTACACTATTACCACGGGAGCCTGAGATATGAACGTTTGGTTTAGAGCAGCTTCAGCAATACGCCTTATCTTACCCTCATCCTCTACGACGACTATCCTGTAAGGATGTATGTCCCCGGCCGAGGGAGCCATGAGGGCGGCTTCAAGAACCCTGTCGAGAAGCTCCTTCGGAACCGGCTTCTTTAAGAATGATCTTACACTCCTCCTTCTCGAGATGCATTCAAACGCGTCCAACACTTGAAAAACATGTATTCCTGAAGATAAGGTTTTCCGTTGACACTCCTACCACAGTCTAAGAAAAGACCCTCCCCACCAGCATTTTAGCCTGTTTTCCAGGCTACAGTATTGTTATGTTTCTTTCTGAGAAGCCGTTTTTAGACAAATAGTTGTAGACCCTCTGCCTGTGGTCGCCCTGAAGCATTATAGCATTGTTCTTAACGGTTCCCCCGCATGCGCAGTAAGTCTTAAGCTTCTTAGCCAAGCCGGCCAAGTCGACTTCCTTGGGATCAATGCCTTCAATTATAGTCATTTGCTTGTTCCACCTGGTCACCTCAAGCCTTATCGTTATTACCTGTTCCTCCTTACTTAGCTCCTCGAAAATTTCCTTGTCGTCAAACGGCTTTATCCTTTCACCTAACGCTTCCTCTATCCCTACCATTTAGGCTTTATTCGTAGAAGGATTCTCTAAGGATGCTTAAAAATCTTTTTGATTCCAGCCTGGTAGAAAAACTGAAAACTATGTTTCAACCCTAGCCTCCTCCGCTTCATACTCGAACACGATCCCCCTTAGGGCATCCACAACCCCTTTTAAACGCTCCTTCAACGGGTAATCCTTGTCAATGTCTGCAATAACTTCCCACTCAGCCAGCTTACCCGGCACCAGGGTTGTCGAGCTCGTTGCCACAAGGTTTATCCCCGAGGATGCGAGCGAGTTAGCCACCTTAGCCAAGGAGCCTGGTTGGTCAGATATTTTAAAAACAATCCTGACGAAGTACCCACCCTGCCTAGCAGGCATAAGCGTGAAAACGTTTTTCTCAGAATCGTAGGTTCCGACGGTCTCAGACTGCGGCCTAAGCCCCATAAGGTCTCTAACGGCTTGAGGTATCAGGATTCTGCCCCTATCGTCTATTTTAAGAAGATACGTCTTCGGCATGCTTATCTTCCTTGTTTAGGGGCTTTGGAAAAGCTTATAAACATGTGGGTTCCCAGTGGAACATTATTCCCATGAAATTCCCATCATCCGGATATGAAGGAAAACCCATCCGTCTAGACACGAATGAAAACCCGTTTGGCCCATCTCCGAGGGCCTTACTAGCCTATTTTAATGCAGCTATGCGTCTAAACAGGTATCCGGATTACGTTGAATACAGGGAGCTTTTATCGAGCCGCCTTGGTCTACAGCCCGGGGAGGTTCTTCCAACCCCGGGCAGCGACAGGGGGCTGCAGGCCCTGTTGCAATGCTTGTCGAAAAAATATGAGCGGGCTATAATACCTTCACCAGCCTTCCTAATGTACACAAGGTTTTCCAGGCTTTTCTTCGACAAGGTTGAGCAGACCCCTTCTTGGCTTGGCAGGGGCTGGGATACTGTTTTTAGCCTCTCGGGCAGCGACGCAGTACTATTGTTAGGATCGCCAAACAATCCGACTGGAGAGGTTGTTGAAGAGAGGATTGTGAGAAGGTTTCTTGAAGAGTTCGGAATGGTTATAGTGGACGAGGCCTATGCGGAGTACTATGGTAAAAGCCTTATCTCATTTCTACGCGGCTTCAACAACCTTGTGCTAGTCAGGACCTTCTCTAAAGCATACGGGTTGGCGGGCTTAAGGTCAGGCTATCTTGCAGGGGAAAGATCCGTCTTGAGAAAGGTTGAGGAAGCCATGGGTCCTTTCGACGTTCCAGCCCCGGCTGTGGAAGCATCTAAGGCGGCTATTGAAGATGAAGAGTGGCTTAGAATGGTTGTCGAATCAACCTCCCTGAACAGGGCCTATGTGGTAAACGGGTTGAACAGGCTTGACGGCGTTAAGACCTGTGATTCCAAGGCGAATTACGTTCCAGTTTATGTTAGAGACGCTCAAAAAGTCTTTGAAAAGCTTCTTGCTGAAAACATAAGGGTGCGTTCAGTAACTTCTGAATGGGGGGGCGTTGAGGAAGCGTTTCTAAGAGTCACGGTTGGAACCATGGTTGAGCTGAAATGCTTTCTCAATGCTTTAAGGAGGGCTTTGACGAATTGAAAAACCAGGTTTTCCTAGCTCTTCCCAGCAAGGGAAGATTGCTCCAGCCTTCGCTTGAACTACTAGGGTCAGCAGGTCTGGTGACATACTTCCCGAATGACCGGAGTTATCAGGCTTTCTCGCGTTTAAAAGGGCTTGCAGTAGTGCTCAACCGTGCGGCAGACATCCCGAGGATGGTTGAAAACGGTGTCGTGGACCTGGGCATCACGGGGAGAGACCTTGTTAAGGAAGCCGGTGTAGATGTGGAGGAGGTTCTTCCACTCAACTACGGTTATGCTAAGCTTGTTCTCGCAGCACCCTCCTCGAGATTCAGCGACCTGAACGACCTGTTGGGAAAAGGAAGCTTCAAAGTGGCAACTGAGTTTCCAAACATAGCGAGAAGCTTCTTCCAAAGCCTTAATGCTAACGCTGAAATCATAAGCGTTGAAGGAACCTCTGAAGCAATGCCGAACCTCGGCCTATCCGACTGCATAGTCTCGGTAATGAGCACCGGCACAACGCTTCTTCTACACGGAT
The DNA here is from genome assembly GCA_049700215.1 of Thermoproteota archaeon. Taxonomy (GTDB): domain Archaea; phylum Thermoproteota; class EX4484-205; order EX4484-205; family JAAOZP01; genus JAAOZP01. Next base: position 41,145 of record JBNAVT010000002.1, on the reverse strand, counting down.
TAAAGGTTCTTTCAACAATTATGGATTCGCAGGCGGTTCTTATAGGCAACAGGAACAGCCTTAAAAAACCAGAGAAGCAACCAATCATTGGAAGCATAATATCCATTATTCAAGCAACCCAGCTGGCACAAGGAAAAAAGCTGCTGATGATGAATGTGCCTGAAGAATGCTTGAAGGAGGTTGTCAGCTGTCTACCCTGCATGAGCGGCCCAACTATCTCGAAAGTAGAGTCTAAAGAGCCAATGTGGGAGGTCATAACTGTTGTAGACTCTGACAAGGTTTTTGAAGTTGTTTACAATGTTAAAAACAAGGGTGCCCGGGATATTCTCGTTCTGAACATCGACAAGGTGATAGTTTGATGAAGATAGTTCCCGCGATAGACTTAATGGGTTCAAAAAGAGTGGAGGTAGTAGGCCATGTTGCGAAGACTCTTGAAGACTCTGACCCGGTTAAGATAGCGCTATACTGGGAGAAGGCGGGCGCAAGTATGATTCACCTGGTCGACATAGACGCTGCCTTGGACACGGGGAGAAGTAACGCCAGCATTATTAAGAGGGTTATACGCTCAGTCGGGATACCTGTTCAGGTCGCAGGTGGAATCAGGAGTAGGAAGCAGGCTGAAGACTTTCTTTCAAACGGTGCTTCAAAGATTGTTGTGAGACTGAAGCCCTGTTCGACGGATGCCGCGGCTGTTTTTTCAGGCTTAGAGAGGATTGTTCTCGGAATAGACTATCTTGGGGGAAACATGTTCAGAGGCACCGGGAAGGAGAGCATCACTGTCAGAGGGGAGGAGGTTGCCACATGGGTCTCCAGGGTCGATGGAAAAATAGGTTTGGAAGGAGTCCTCCTAACAGATGTTGAAAGGGAGGGCTCGCTAGCAGGATTGCGCTATGAAACGCTTTCATTCTTAACCATTCTCAGAGAAACAGGTTTGGAGCTCATGTACGCGGGAGGAGTTACTTCTCTAGAAGACGTCTTGGCTTTGAAAAAGACTGGTGTAGAAGGAGTGATTATCGGAAAGGCTTTTTACAACGGGCTGCTAAGCTTAAAGGACCTAAGGAGGATTGCCGAGGATTGACGAGAACATCCATGGTTCGCAGGGAAACAGTTGAAACAGTGGTTGAGCTGGAGCTAACCCTGGAAGGGGATGGGGGGCACGCCGTAGAGACACCCTACCCTGTGTTCAACCATTTCTTGGGAAGCATGATTAGGTTCTCAGGCTTCAACCTTAGGCTAAGCGCGAGAAACAAGGTTGAATGCGACGAACACCATTTAATCGAGGATGTTGCAATAGCTTTAGGCGAGGCTTTAAGAAGAGCACTTGGCGAGAAAAAGGGAGTGAATAGGTTTGGGTATTCTATTGTTCCTATGGACGAGGTGCTTGCGTGCGTTTCACTGGACTTGAGCGGAAGGCCTTTCTTCTCCCACAACATGAAGTTTAATCAGACAATGGTTGGAAACATAGGTACTAGCATGATTCCACACTTCTTCAGAAGCCTTTCAAACTCATCTGGCTTGACGCTTCACATACTTATCTTTAGAAACGGCGATCCGCACCACTTAGCCGAAGCCGTGTTTAAAGCCGCGGGGCTTGCTCTTAAACAGGCGGTTTCAGTAGAAGGTTCAACGATACCGAGTGAGAAGGGGGTCTTGTAAGAAATGGGCTTAGCCAAGAGAATAATTCCGTGTCTTGACGTTTACGATGGCATCGTGGTGAAGGGCGTCAAGTTTTCAAACCTACAGAGAATAGGAGACCCAGCGGAGCTCGCGGTTAAATACATGGAGCAATCTGCTGACGAGATAGTTTTCCTCGACATTTCTGCAACGCCGGAGGAAAGGGAAACCATGGTGGAAGTAGTTAAGAGGACCGCTGAGAACCTTTTCATACCGCTGACCGTCGGCGGAGGAGTTAGAAGCGTGGAGGATTTCGGGAGGCTTCTAAGAGCCGGCGCAGACAAGGTTTCAGTTAATACTGCAGCCGTTAAGGATAGGAGCCTGGTTAGAAGGGCTAGCGGTGTTTTCGGGAGTCAGTGCGTCGTAGTCGCTGTCGACGCTAAAAGAGTTGAGAAAGGATGGGAGGTCTACGTTAGAGCTGGAAAAGAGCCTACGGGATTGGATGCGCTTGAATGGATCAAGACCTGCGAACACGAGGGTGCTGGAGAAATACTTTTAACAAGCATAGACGCGGATGGCACAAGACTAGGCTACGATGTTGAACTATTGCAGGCGGCGAGGAGAAGCGTCAACATTCCCATAATAGCCTCAGGCGGAGCCGGCTCGTTGCAACACATTTACGAGGCTCTTACTAAAGGTGGCGCTGACGCCGCGCTTATTGCTTCAATCCTACACTATGACCAGTATAGTGTTTTAGACATTAAGAAATGGCTAAATGGGAAAGGGGTTGAGGTAAGGCTTTGACTCTTGAATACTTGGCTGAACTGTTCGAAGTTGTGAAAAACAGGGTGCGCGAGAAGCCGAATGGATCTTATGTAGCAAGCATTGTTGAGGGAGGTATGGATAGGGTTCTCGGAAAATTCGGAGAGGAGGCTTTTGAATTCGCCTCAGCAGTCCAGGGAGGAGGCGACAAGGTCGCAGAGGCTGCTGACCTTCTCTTCCACTATCTGGTAGTGTTGGCAGCATCCGGAGTAGAGCTTGAGGAAGTTGTGAAAGAGCTTGAGAGAAGGCGTAGACACTGATGAGAATACTGATACTTGACTGCGGGGTTGGAAACCTCGCAAGCATAAGCGCGTCACTGAAGAGAGTTGGAGCCGATCCGAGAATAGTCTCTTCAACAGCCTTGGAAGAGGGTTTCAACGGTCTCGTTATTCCAGGGGTAGGAAGCTATTCAGCCGCTTTTAAAAAGATTGACGGGGAAAGGGAGAGGATTACGAGCCTTGTGGAAAAGGGTTTCCCCGTGCTCGGAATATGCTTAGGCCTGCAGCTCATGTTCAACGGAAGCGAGGAGGGTGAGCAGGGTGAAAAGGGCCTCGGGTTTTTCAGAGGGCTTGTAAAAAAGATTCCTGTCGAACGGCTTCCCCACATAGGCTGGAACAGCATAGAAATAGGCAGGAAATCCATTCTTATGAAAGGGGTAGAGAGTAACACCTACGTGTATTTTGCACACTCCTACGCCCCCTTGGAGTACGACGCTGATGACGCTGTCGCCTTCGCGAGCCACCGGGGCTTCAGGTTCCCAGTCGTGTTCGAGAAGGAAAACGTTTTCGGCGTGCAGTTCCATCCTGAGAAAAGCTGGCAGCCCGGGCTAAGAATACTCAGAAACTTCCTAGAGCTCTGTGGAGGCGAGACGAGTGTTTAAGATAAGCGTTGAGAAAACTAGGAGGATAATCTCTCAACTTAATTTCGAAAAAGGCTTGATCCCTGCGGTGGCGAGGAGTATTGACGGGGAGGTATTGATGATGGCGTTCATGAACAGGAGTGCTCTTCTAAAAACTCTTTCAACAGGCTTCATGCATTACTACTCGAGAAGAAGAAGGAAGACGTGGATGAAAGGAGAAGTATCTGGCTTCGTGCAGAGGGTTCTGGAGGTCAGGGTTAATTGTGAAAACAACTCTCTGCTCTTCACCGTGAAGCAGGAGGGCCCTGGCGCGTGCCACATGGGCTATAAAACCTGTTTCTACAGGAAGATTCTTAAAAGCGGCCGCTTTAAAAGGATTGGGAGCAGGGTTTTTAACCCTCAACGGGTCTACGGGGAGCGGGATAGTGGCTAGTTTAGACGGCAAAGGCTTAAGTATCGGCTAACGTTTATTCCTGTCTCGACTATGAGCGATGAACTAGTTCCTTACCTTAGCGAGCTGCTCGCAGTAGCCAAGCAAGTGTCGATGAAGAAGATCATCAGCGACGTCGTCCTAGCTGAGCAGCCTTTCATAGTCCTTAGAAACTGGCGTGAGAAGTTCGGGGTCTCTCAGAAAACCCTAGCCAGCAAAATGGGGATTTCAGCCTCAGTAATAAGCGACTATGAAACTGGCAGGAGGAGGAATCCTGGAATAAGTTTTCTAAGACACTATGTTCAGAACCTTGTTGAAAGCGATGCTGAAAGGGGTGGGGCGCACCTGATAGACCTTTTGAAGACTGAGCCCATTCTTAAAGGAATAATTCTAGACATGAAAGAGTACTCTAGGCCTGTTTCCATGCGTAAGGTTGTTGAGGCAGTGGAGGGCAGGGTGGAAACCTTTCCAGACATGCTTGACGACTTTGTCTTCGGTCACACGGTGCTGGACAGCGTTAAAGCAATACTTTACTTCAAATGGTATGACTTGGTTAATGTTTTCGGCTACACCAATATAAGGACGCTTGTCTTCACGAATGTTCAGCATGGGAGAAGCCCCTTAGTAGGGATACACCTATACCCTTTTAAGCCGAAGATGATCATTCTCCACGGTCCTAAGGATCTTGACCCCGTTGCCACGGAGATAGCTAAGGTCGACGGGATTGTTGTAGCACTGTCGAACCTGGGCTCTACCAAGGAGCTTATAGAAAAGCTCGCCTCACTGGGCTAAGCTTAAATACTCCTTTGAGAAGAGTCCTCAGTCTTTTGATGCTTGACGAAACGCTCGTTAAAACGCTCGTGGTAGTCACGCTGGCAGTAGCAACCTATGTCTCGCACTCCCTAACCTTCTCCGGAGTCCTAGCCTCCGTCTTACTGGGGGTAATAGTGGTCTTCCTAGGAGGATGGGACTGCTTCATAATACTGTTAGCGTTCCTCATACTCGGAGTCGGGTTCACGAAGTATAGGCGTAGAGACAAGGAGCTGGATACTTTAAGCCAGGAGAAGGGCGGGGTTAGAAGCTGGGTGAACGTTCTTGCAAACGGTGGGCCAGCAGCAATACCCATAATGCTCGAACACGTATTCCGGATGGAGGTATTCCTCGTCTTCTTCACAACAGCCGTCTGCTCGGCCGCTGCAGACACGCTGGCCACTGAAATAGGCTTGTTGAGCAACTCTAAGCCGAGGCTCATAACAAGGCTGAAGAGTAGGGTTGAGAAAGGGGTTTCAGGCGGCGTCACCCTGCTGGGTACTGTCGCAGGACTTCTAGGATCCGTGGCTATAGCACTGGTAGCATTAGCACTCCACCTGGTTAACACCCCAGGCATTCTTTCCGGAGTTAGTGATTTTCAACGCTTATTAGTGGCGTGCTCAGCAGGCGGGTTCCTGGGGATGATTGTGGACAGCCTGCTTGGAGCAACTGTTCAAGAAGCGTATGTTTCTAAGGCTGACGGCAGGCTTCGCGAGCAGCCTAGAGAGCAGGGGGAATACGTTTTAGTGAAGGGGGTTAGCGGCTTCGACAACCACGTGGTGAACTTTGTCTCAAGCCTTATAGCTGGACTCCTGGGCGTCACGATATACATCCTTACCGCATAAGCAATAAAGGCTAATATTTATTTACCCGCTGGGCCGCGTGAATGGGGATGATTACACTGCTATACTTGACGCGCTATGCCCTCAGGGATATTACGAATAAAAAGCTTAGAGCAGGCCTTACTGTGCTAGGTATTTCAATAGGCATAGCCTCCCTAGTCTCCCTCTTCATAGTTTCACTGGGTATGCGCGCAAGGGTTGAGAGCGAGATAAACACCCTGTTGGGATCATCAGTAATAGTCAGAACCAGGAACAGCGAGCCCATGTCGATCTACGTGGTTCACCTGATAAGCAATATTACTGGCGTTGAAAGAGCTGTCCCAGTTATAATCGGCTCAGGCCTCGTTGAGTCGAGCAACGCGTTCATACTCGCCGTCCCAGTGGAGGAGATAAAATCGTTCCAGACGATCTTAAGCGGCTCAGGAGTCTCCTCTCCAAACGCTAGAGAATGCTTAATGCCGGAGGAGTCCGCTAAGAAACTAGGTGTTTCAGTGAACTCGACCGTGAGGATCGTGACATCCTACGTGCAGGAGGGAGTATCCTTCAAGGTCGTAGGCCTTTCGGAGATCGGTGGGCTATTCCAAGCTGCTCTAGCTGGGCCAGCCTCGGTTGTCGTAGTGAGCCTTGAGCAGGGAGAGAGGATTTTGAACAAGAGGGGGCTTGCAGACATGATCCTGGTAAGAGTATATAATTCAAGCATCATGAGCAGCGTCGTCAACGCCATAAGGTCGACTTACCCGAGCCTCTCAGTCTCAACCGAGGAGGATGTCCTGAAGCAGAGCCAGGCTATTCTAGACACGATTGACGCTGTGATATTCACAATAAGCGCCATAAGCATAATCGTAGCCGGCGTCGGAACCATGAACACGATCACGATGAGCATTAGGGAGAAGATAAGGGAGATAGGGGTTTTGAAGTCGATAGGCGCTTCACCCCTGCAGGTTCTCTATATTTTCCTGGTTGAAGGCATTATTCTCGGCCTTTTAGGAGGATTGTTCGGGTCAGCCCTCGGCATGGGCCTTGGCTACGTTATTGTTGTTTACATGCTCCCCAGAGTCTTCAGGTTCCAGATAAGCCTGCCGTTCATAATAAGCTACGAGCCTGTTTTAAACGGCCTCTTAATATCGGTTGCGGCGAGCTTCCTGAGCAGCCTGCTCCCATCTTGGAACGCTTCCAGAATAAGGCCCGTGGAGGCTTTAAGATATGAGTAGGCCAGCCTTAGAATGCATAGATGTTTCGAAAACCTACGTTATGGGTAGAGACATAGAGGTGAAGGCTTTAAGAAACGTTTCCCTCACGATCCAGAGGGGAGATTTCGTGTCCATCGTCGGCCCCTCTGGCTCAGGGAAGTCTACGCTGCTCCACATAGCTGGAACCCTGGACAAGCCTACTTCAGGAAGGGTTATGGTTGACGGTGTTGACGTGACTAAGCTTAGTGAGAACGCGCTATCCGTCTTCAGGAAAAACAAGATAGGCTTCGTCTTCCAGTTCTTCAACCTTCTCAGAAACCTTTCAGCCATGGAGAACGTGATGCTCCCCATGCTACTCTCGAAAAGATATACTTTCAAAGAGGCTAGGCTGAAGGCTACTTACCTGTTGAAGCTGGTTGGCTTCCCTGAAGACAGGATGAGGAACCCTCCGAGCAGGCTTAGCGGAGGCCAGCAGCAGAAAGTCGCTATCGCCAGAGCCCTGGCGAATAATCCTGCATACATACTTGCGGACGAGCCTACGGGTAATCTAGACGTCTCCTCATCCACGGAAATAATAGCGACTTTTAAGCTTCTGAACAGTTTTGGAAACACTATCATTATCGTGACTCATAACGTGGAGCTGGCTAAGGTTACTAACAGAATACTGTTTATGAAGGATGGTCAAGTATTTGAGGAGGCGCCCAGAAGCTTCTTGGAAGGCATTCCGATGGACGATGAGTCAATAAAGCTGAAGAAGCAGGTTCAACTAGACCTTTTAAACCTGGAAAGGGAGAATGTTGAGAGGCTTTTCAAAAACAGGGTCATAACGGGGGAAACCTTTGAAAGAGCCTTAAAATCAATAGAGGAGAAGGAGTTGATAGTGAAGCGATGAGGCGCGCCCAAGCTGTTCTCCTAATCCTGATGCTGATGCTCCCCACAGTGGTGAGGGCCTCCCCGGAGGAGACACAGGTCTCCGTGAGCGAAAGCCTCACTTATTTACTGGATCTAAACCCGTTGACTGGGAACTCTACGGTTGAATTCAAATCCACCGTGACGGTTAAGAACACTGGCCAGTCGAGTGTCGAGTACCGTTTCACTCAAAGACTATTCGGGGTTGATGTTTCAACCCTAGTATTGCCCCCGGAGGCGCGTGCCCAACAGGATTCGGAAGACTTCTGCGTGATCGAATGGGTTGTTCAGGCTAATCCTGGCACAAGGGTCTTCGAGGTTAGCGGTAAGCCACTTTGGCTTCCACTAACGGTTGAAGCAAGCCTAAGGATTAACGGGGCGGTTCCAAACTATACTTCAGCATACGGAGTATTCTTCGTAAAGTCTAGGGAGGGTGATTCCGCGGAATGGGTGATAAGGCTTAAGAACAATAATCCTTTTCTACTCGACCCGTTAACAAACACCTCCTCGAAGCCTCCAGTATTCGTCTCAATAACAATAAACATTCCTCAGAGATACTTCAGGAAAATCGTTTACAATCCTCCTGTGAACATGACTAGCCCTCTTGAAAAGGATTCGGTTTCATGGATGCTCATACTAAGGGAGGAGGCGGAGATAAGGGCGGAGGCTGTTGTAGAAGGGTTCGACGATTGGGGCACCATCCCGTTGACAACGATCTCAATCTCATCCTCCCCGATGGGAGAGTCTGTGAAGAAATCGATGCTTTCCCAGTTGAACGAGCTGAACATGACCATGCGCATGATGAATATGATTCTGACGCCCATCAGCAATCTCACAAGCTTCACGAGCCTGATGACGGAAATGCTTGGCAACCTGAGCTCCGGTCTGGAGATTACGGGTAATCAAACCGTTATGATCAGTGAAGCCTTGAAAGCAGTAAGCTTCGGACTCAGCTCGGCAGCATCTCAACTTTCTGAAGCAACTTCACTGTTATCAATGATCGCTGAAAACGTTTCCAGGGTGGATTTCAACAGGCTGAGGCAGGGGCTCAACTCCTCTCGACAGTCAGCTGGTTTAATACTGAACGAGACTTATAGAATGATAGTCGACGCGGAACAAGGCCTTTCAGAGATTAACAATACTTTAATGACTCTCAGGAACAATTTGACCGACCCTAGTCAGATAAGCCTCTTGGAAAACGCTACCCGGAGGATAAACAACCTCTATAGCCGTTTAAGCATCGTTGAAAGCTATTTTGAATCAGCAGGGCCCCAGCTGGACGCTCTGTTCGAAAGCCTAGGATCATTCATAAACATGCTGGAGGAATATGGTTCCAGCATCGTGAAGATGAGCTCAGGCTTAAGAACAGGTCTCTCAGCATTGTCTCAAACGTCCTCGGCACTGGCCGAGATGAGCTCAGCGTTGAAGCTCATCGGCGAGGCTAACATGATGATGGGAAGCAACCTTACCAGCGTTATCCCGATGCTTGAAAAAGCCACCTCAGGCTTAGAGAGTATTCAAAAAAGTTTGGATGAAAACATGACTTCCCTGATGAATGTTTACGACGAGCTGTCCCTGATCCTCCGGCTGATAGAGTATGGCGAAGCCAGAACTAGCCTTCTCGCTCCGGAGGTTCAAAACAGTGGAAATATTGTTTTCCAGCCTGAATTGGTTGAAGACGATTTTCTAGGGCTAAACGGTCTGTTCTTCACGAATGAAACCAGGATCGGCGTTAGACGGATTGAGGTCAGCTACAACGGGAGCTTCAAGGGAGTCTTGTTGAACGGCTCAAGATATGTTGCAAACCTTGACCAAATTGGAATACGGCTTTCAGGAAACAGCATCATCATAGAGCCCTTCAGGTTTTACGACGAGGGTAATGTTCTAACCCTCTGGAACGGCCAGGAGTTTAACCTACTCTTCTCAAAGGGCTCCGAGATCAGGGTTAAGGTAGACTACTCTATAGCCAGCAGCCTTGGCGAGAAAAGTGAAGCATTAAGTTACTCGATAGTCCAGCCTACTTTCGGGAGAGGCGTCGCCATTACGGTGAATCCTGGTGGAAGCACACCCCCACTTAAAACGGGTTTGAACATGATTGCGATAGCGCTGTCCGTTGGAAGCATAATCATCGTAATACTGCTTTTACACGTGCTTCGTAGAAGGGAAGAAGTAATAGTATCGTGAAATATTTTTCGCAAAGCTTTTTCAGGAAAGTTTATTTTCAACCTGCCCCGGTTTACTGCGCGGTGCATGGACTGTGCCAATAAGAGAAGTTGAAAAAATATGGTTCAACGGTAGACTCGTCGACTGGAAGGATGCTAGAATACATGTTCTTACGCATGGCCTTCATTACGGCACCGGCGTCTTCGAAGGCATAAGGGCATACGAGACGAGAAATGGTACAGCGGTCTTCAGACTGACCGACCATTTAAAAAGGTTTTACCGTTCAGCAAAAATATACTTCATGGAGATACCGTTCACGCTCGACGAGCTGAGGGAAGCGTGCAAAGCCGTCGTCAGGGAGAACAGTCTCAAAAGCGCGTACGTCAGGCCAATAGCCTTCAGGGGCTACGGGGAAATGGGCCTGTATCCTTTAAACTCGCCGGTGGATGTTGCCGTGGCAGCATGGTCTTGGGGGACATATCTTGGCGACGAGGGTATTAGAAACGGCATAAGGGTTAAGACATCGTCCTTCAGAAGAATCGACGTGAACACTATTCCAGCCGGGGTTAAGGCTACTGGACAGTATATCAACAGTGTTCTGGCAAAGGTTGAAGCCAAGATGGCTGGGTATGACGAGGCGGTTATGCTGGATTCACGCGGAATGGTTTCCGAGGGAAGTGGAGAAAACATTTTCATGGTTAGGAATAGCATAGTGTATACTCCGTCAACCTCGTCAGGCATACTTGAAGGAATAACTAGGGATACAGTGTTCCACATAGTTGGAGACATTGGTTTGAAGGTTGTTGAAAGGGATCTTACAAGGGTTGATTTCTACTATGCTGACGAAGCCTTCATGAGCGGAACCGCTGCGGAAGTGGTGCCTGTGGTTGAGATGGATAATTACAAGATTGGCGACGGCAAGCCCGGCCCCATCACTAGAAGGATACAGGACGAGTTCTACAGGATAGTTAGAGGAGAATCTGAGAAATACTCCCATTGGCTTGAGCCAGTTTAAGTCCCAACCGGCTCACGACGCTTAAAAAGAAGACTGAATGATTGGGAGACGACAAGCCTTAGCGGCGGATATTCGGCTCTGGATGCGCTAGACCAGTAAGCTGTTTAACACTGTTAAACCCCTTCGACATTAAGAACCTCCTCACCCCCTCCTCTATATCGTTGAACACTTTCAACCCCCTCTGGCTGTGCCCTATGGCTGACCCAACCTGTACTGCCGTGGCGCCGGCTAGAATAAGCTCGACAGCATCCTTCCAGTCATAGACCCCGCCGCATCCAACTATGGGTGTTTTAATCTTCTCGTAGAGCTCGAAGACTATTCTCACCGCCACCGGGTGTATAGCCTTCCCCGAGAGCCCCCCGTAAAGGTTTGCGAGAACAGGCTTCATAGCGTTCACGTCTATAGCCATCCCCCTCACCGTGTTTATCGCGGTCACCGCGTCCGCGCCCGCTTCAACAGCGCTTCTCGCAAGCTCGATGAAATCAGTAACGTTGGGGCTTATCTTAACTAGAACCGGTTTCCCAGTGGACCCTCTGACAGCCTTAACAATACTCCTAACCCTCGACACGTCAGAACCTACTTCCAACCCGAGTTTCTCCACGTGCGGGCATGAAAGGTTTACTTCAAAACCGTCGGAAACACTGTCCAACTCTTTAGCCATCTCCTCCGCCTCCTCCTCATTCGAGGGGCCGATGCTTACTATCAATGGTATTTCTAAATCCCTCCTAATCGGTTCCAGCTCAACCCTATAGTCTGAGTAACCCGGGTTAGGCAGGCCCATCGCGTTCAGAAAACCATAACCCAGGTCAACGACAGTAGGGTTCTCGTAGCCCCTTCTCGGGCTGTGCGTAACGGTTTTCGTAACCACCGCTCCCACGCTTGGAATCGTTGAAACAGCCCTAATCATGCTAACGGAGGACCCTAACACGCCGGAAGCCACCATCAACGGCGACCTGAGAACCAGGCCCGCAATCTCCACTTCCATATCCATACGCATACCGCTCGTTCAAACACTTCAAAACTTTATTAATCTTGCCGAGGACGCGGCTTCAAGACTAGTTGGCACGCGCGCTGGACGAGGCGATTCAGCAACGCCACCATGATTACAGTAGCCACAGCGGTTGAAGAGGGCGTTATCACCAAGTAAACCAACCCTCCTCCTGCTGCCCGCTTTCACCCAAACCTCCTCCTCAAAAGTTTACTACCTCCGTGTTTAAAACATCGTAGAGAAAGCTTGGTTGGAGATGTTAAAGACGTTGGGCCGGTGACGGCGAGGAGGCTGAGGGAAGCCGGTTATGTGAGTGTCGAGGCTCTGGCTGTTGCACGTCCTTCGGGAAGTACTTTATAGATGAGGAGTGGAAGGACTTCAAGAACGTTAAGCACAGAATCCCCGTTGCTGTGCTCATTAAGCTCAATGCCCTGTCCAAGGCTCTGGCCGAGAGAAGCTTGATGGGGGTTTGTGAAGTCGCGGTCGGAAAATCCTTCTATGAGAATCCTAATCATCAAGCGCGCGCTATAAAATAAGATGCACGCTAAACTCCTTTCGCAATACTTCTAGAGGATCTTGAGAACTTCTTTAACCCTCGAAGCCAACAGTACTTCAACATAATTGGAAACATTACCCTCTAACCGACACTAAAGATTCAAGCAAGATTCGACCAGCATTCCACCATAGTTAAAAAATTTACTGGAGAACTTTCCGTTGTAGCGCGCGCCTAGTGTTCTTCACCCGACGCTTTCAGAGAAAGCTAGGGATAGCAGAGCTAACCATTCCCAGAGATTTTATTGACAAATGAAAATCTTGTGCAGTTCTCCTCCTTTAACCCATCTTATTCTTTAAGACTTTCTGGTAAAGCTCTTCCAAAAGATGCCTGTTTCTTCTACATCTGAAGGCCTTACAATACCCGTGGAGACGATTCGGTCCATCCTCTCCCTTAGCCACTCCCCGCTCGGCGACCGGACTGTAACGGACTCCACGCCAGCAATGATCTCACTAGCCCCCTCCAGCATTTCGAATAGCCGTTCCCTCCTTTCCTTATCAGCACACCTGATTCTTCTAGACCAGAGGAAATACTTCGACACTAATCCGTCAAGCCCACCATCTTCCAAGACGTAGCCCGAGTCCATTATCACAAGATGCTTACACACTTTCCGAAGCTCGGGGAGGATGTGGCCGGATAACAGGAGAGACGACCCTCCTGCCCATGAGTCTCCCGTATAAGATCTAGGACTTCTATTCTTCCATCCGGATCCAGGTTGCTGGTGGGCTCGTCTAGGATTATCAGCTCGGGGCTGCCCGCGAACGCTTGGGTTTGGCCCAAGCGTTGCACCATTCCAGCGGAATACGTGCCTATTCTCCTGTGCATCACATCCGCAAGACCGAATTTCCTTAGCATACTCTCGGATTCTTTTCTCGGGTCCTTAATCCCTTTGAGCCCAGCTACCATTTTCACTAACTGGTACCCGGTTGCTCAGCAGGGGAACTCTGGTTTCTCATGTAGAACACTTATCCTGCTCCTAACTATTTCCCCCTCAGTCCAAGCATCGTGTCCAAACACTCTTGCAAACCCGCTGTCTGCCTTGATCAGCCCTAGGATGATCTTGATTACTGTGCTTTTACCGGAACCGTTGGGACTATCAATGCTGAAACCTCTTTATTAATTCTAAAGCTGACATTCCGAAGCGCGCGCTGCCGGCATGGTTAGCGAGCCGGCTGTTATCGGCACTTCGGCGGGACGGGCGGTATCCGCACGCACGCTAGCTGGGCACACGCTGGTCTTGAAAATGGAGAAGGGTCGTTATTCAGAAGCGCACGCTAGGAGAAAGAGTATTGTTTAAAGACTTATTTTTCTGTTTTAAACCCGTATATTTTTCCATAGCCCTTCGGCACCACTATATCACCGTCCCGGAAGACAAACTCACCCCTAACCAACACTGCCTTAACCCTTCCCTTTAGAACCCTGTTTTTAAAGGGCGAGTGCTTAGCCTTAGTGTAGAAATCCTCGGGATTAACCCTCCATTCCTCCTTAGGGTCGAAAACCGTTAGGTTTGCAACATTCCCCTTAGCCAGGCTCCCCAGCTTATCGTTCCCCAGGAATCCGGCGGGCCCCCTGGTTAAAGCTTCTAAAACCCTGTGAATATTCAAAACCCTCCTGTTAACCATGTCTAAAAGCACCGCGAACGCTGTTTCAAACCCTGGTATACCTGAGGGAACCTCGTCGTAAAGCGTTGCGCCCTTCTCCTCAACAGTGTGCGGAGCATGGTCTGTAACTATTATGGGAACCTCCCCCTTGTTAAGGCTCTCTACCAGCATGCTTCTCTCCTCGCTGCTTCTCAAGGGAGGGTTCACTTTACATACGCCCCCCATGGAGGACAAGTCTCCATCGGTTAGAGCCAAATGGTTTACGCTCACGTCGAAAGTGAAACCGTTCTCCCTAGCCTTCCTAATGCTCCTGACGGTTGTTAAATGAGCCGCGTGGGAACCGGTTTCAGAAAGCTTTCTGAAGAGATCTAGGGCTGAAAGCTCAGCGTCCAAGGGTCTTATGAAGCCATGCTTCTCAACACCCTTCAAGTCTCGAGGGTATTTACCCCTGTTTTCCCGCACTATTGAAAGATCCTCGGGATGGAAGACTATTTTCCTCCCGGATTCCGCAACAGTCTTCAACATTCCGGGTAATTCACCCCGGCTTGCCCCATAATAATCCTCAGGATAGAGCTTTATCCCTATTGCAACAGTCTTCAGAAGCCTTTCAAGCTCCCTCCTGCTGTCCGGCTTGCCGAAGTAGAACCCCACGTCGACAACTATTTTACCGCTAGCCTCCTCAATCTTCTCCATCATCCTAAGGTAGCTGTTAGTAGGAGGGTCAGTGTTAGGCATGTCCATCACAAGGGTAAACCCTCCTGCGGCCGCGGCGCATGTCCCCGTCGAAAAGTCCTCTTTATGCTTGAGCCCCATATCTCTGAGATGGGCGTGAATATCTATCAAGCCGGGAACTATAACTAGTCTTCCCAGATCAACCTTCTCATCATACGATGGAGCATTAGCCTCCTTTCCGATGAATAGTATTTCCCCATCGCCCACGCCCACGCATCCCTCGAGTAATTCGCCCTCATAATATATTCTTCCAGTCAGAACCTTATCTAAGTGTGTCACAGGACTATTTCAATCCTCCTGCCTGCCTCATCCCTCATGTATCTTCCAAAATCCGACTCTAGTATTTTCTCCCCGTGAAAAACCGGCCCGTCTACGCAGACCCTTAACCCCATTGGGTCGAGCACACAGGACCCGCATATACCTAGCCCGCACTTGACAATCCTAACCAGGGAAACCTGGCAAGCAATGCCACGTTTAACGCACATCTCAGCTATTTTAAACATCATTCTCTCAGGCCCGATCGTAAGAGCGTTTTCGAAACGGTTTCTCGAAGCAGCTTCCTCGAAAAACTCTGGCAAGGTTCCCTTGAACCCCTCACTCCCGTCGTCGGTCGCCACCTGAAACCTTACTCCAAGCTCCCTCAGCCTGCGCACATAGACCAGGTTCTCCCTGCTCCTGGCTCCGACTAGGAAAACCGTTTCAACACTCTTCTCAGCAAGCCGAAGATAGGCGGGTGCCAGTGATGCTGCACCAGTTCCCCCTCCTATCAACACGTAACTCCCAGCGTGGCTGAGGTTGAAGCCATTTCCATATGGTCCCCTCAGGAACACTTTCTCACCGGGTTTGAGCGAAGCTAGCCTGTTCGAAGTGAAGCCCACCCTCTCTATCGTCAGGCAGAGTGTCTCCCCCTCTGCGAAGGAAGGCGTTATCGGTATTTCTCCGTCTCCTGGCCTCCAAACCATTAGAAACTGTCCCGGCTCTATTTTAAGGTCTTCGCTAAGCCTGAGGACCAGCGTATTAACCCTGCTCGTCTCACTAATGTTGGAAACAACGTCGGCCTCTAAATAATAATGGGAGGCTTTCATGGCCTCTATACCAAGCCCTCTTGAACCCTTTCCATGTCTGTGAGTATCAGGCTCAGGACAGCCATTCTCACGGGTATGCTGTAGTAAACCTGTTTAAAATACGCGGCGTGGGGCGTGTTATCGATCTCGCTTGAAAGCTCCCATACCCTTGGAAGAGGGTGGAGAATACGCAGCTCCCGCTTCGCCCGTTCAAGCGTTTTCAAGCTTATGGAGTAGCTTCCCCTTAACGCCTCAGCCTCACTCATATCTCTAAACCTCTCAACCTGAAGCCTAACGACGTAAAGAACATCCAGCACCCCTATAACATCCTCAACCCTCTCGTAATGGTTAAGCCTAACACCCCTCCTATTAACGTCGTTAACGAAAACCTCCTCGGGCATTAGCTCCCTCGGCGTTATCAGGCTAACCTCCCTGACTCCGAACAGGCTTAAACCCCTTATGAAGTCCTTAGCAGCCCTAGCATGCTTCACATCGCCCATGACACCGTAATTCAACCCCTCCAGCGTACCCTTCTCCTTGAAAATAGTGTAGAGGTCGATTAGCGCCTGTGTCGGGTGGCGGCTCTGCCCCTCGCCAGCATTTATCAAAGGGTTTTTAGCAAGCTGAGCAAGCCTCCGCATTACACTGTCTTCGCGATGCCTCACAACTATAACGTCACTATAGTTGTCAAGCATTCTAATAGTATCCTCAATGCTCTCACCCTTCTCAACAGATGTGCCCTCGGCGGAGGAGAACCCTATCACGGACCCCCCGAGCCTATGCACCGCTGACTCGAAGCTCAGCCTGGTTCTCGTACTCGGCTCGAAGAAGGCTGCCGCCATAATCTTGCCTTCAAGCATCTTCGTCGGCGCAAGCCTAGCCTCTAGGAAGATGTCCGCCTGCCTGAACAGGGTTTCCACATCTCTCCTAGTGAACTCGGTTAAGTCGATCAGATCCCTGTTTCTCCACAATTCGAAAACCCTCCAAATATCTCATTATCCTATCGTATTCCAGCTCGGATATAAGCTTGTCCTCTAGAAGTATTCTGAGAAACCCGTCTATCTTTATCACGGAGTAAGCCGTAACCCCTGCTTCCCTCAGCCTTCTAACACCGTTCTGAAGCCTGTCTAGGAAGACCAGCGCGTAGACTACTCTTCCCCCTGAAGCGCTTAAACCCTTGGCAGCACTCAGAATACTCCCGCCTGTTGTTAAAACATCGTCGACAATAACAACCCTGCTCCCTGCTTCAAGCTCCCCCTCCACCAGCCTCCTAGTCCCGTGTCCTCTTTCACCACTCCTGACGTAAACCATGGGCATACCGGTCTTGAAGGATATCAGGGTGGCGATGGGTATGCCAGCGGTTTCAACACCCGCCACAACGTCAAAACCCTCGCCAATCATCCTCATCCTGCTGATGTAGGAGTCGACGAGCCTTTCGAAAAGCCTCGGCTTAGAAACAAGAGTCCTCAGGTCCACGTAGTAGGGGCTTAACCCTCCTGAAGTCAGCTTAAAATCCCCGGTTTTGAACCCGCCAGCCCTGTAAATATCTTTAACAAGCTCCTTGACCAAGGATTCTTCCATGCTTCCTCTTCACCTCTAAAGCTTTTTCAACAGGGTTTGGAGAACCAGTTATGCTTCTCCCAATTATCTCGAAGTCCGCCCCCGCTGAAAGCCCAGCGCCATAGGGTGCCCCCTGGACGCCGACGCCAGGGGTCAGTATTAGAAGACTTTTCCCAGCTATCGCCCTCACCCTACCCACAATCTGGGGTCTTGTAGCCGGGGCTACAACCCCGTCAGCCCCATGTTTTAAAGCCAGTGCAGTGATCCTATCGACGCTAGGGTCTATGAATTCCCTTGACCCAGAGTGACTCATGCTGGCCACGATTATAACCCCTTTTCCAAGTTGCTCAGCCTCCTGGAAAACGCCTTCTAAACCACCCTCGTAGCCTATGAAGCCGTGCGCTATCACCGCGTCGAAACCCGCTTCGTAGAGCAGTCTCGCAACAAGGCTATTCGTATACGATATGTCCGCCACCTTGGCGTCAGCTATAAACACGTTTCCACCGCTAAGCCTGTCGAGGATCCTCCCGAGTTCAGGAAGCCCTGTTGACAGCAGCGTAGGATAGCCTATCTTAATACCTGCCAAATGTTCCCCGAGGTTTTCGGAGACCCAGCGAAGCTTTTCCAAGACAGTATCCCCACCGTCATGCTCGTCGAAAGCCAGGATTATCCGACTATTTTTCCTACAAGCCTCCTCAAGGATTCTTCTTCTAAACCTGCTTTCCAACATCGTTTTCCATACTTGGCACCGGCTTATTTTCTTTACGTCGAGGCGGATAATCTTTAAATAGGCGGGATGATCACTTTTCCTCCTCGAATAAATCTGTGACGAAAAACAGGTATGAGGATAGGAAGAGGGCTGTCATAGTTCTAGCAGACGGGACCGTCGTCCACGGTGAAGGCTTCGGCGCCGTCGGGGAGGTTGACGGCGAGTTTGTCTTCAACACCGGCATGGTCGGGTACGTCGAGTCCATAACAGACCCCTCTTACTGGGGGCAAATACTTATTCAAACATACCCGCTCGTGGGAAACTACGGTGTCAACCCTGAGGACTTCGAGTCTGACAGGCCTAAGATCAGGGGCTTCGTCGTAAGGGAGTGCATAGATACTCCCAGCCACCGCACCTCAGTGATGACCCTGCCAGAGTGGCTTGAGAAGGAGTCTGTACAAGGAATTTCAAGGGTTGACACGAGGATGCTGACTCAGAAAATAAGGATCATGGGAACACAACTCGGTATTTTAAAGGTGTATCATGAGGGTGAGCATGTGGATGTAAACAGTCTTTTAGAAAAAGCGGGACGCGTTCAGGATCCGAATAAGAGAAACCTCGCCGCAGAGGTTTCCACGAGCAGGATCATTGAGCACGAGCCAGCTAAGCACAACGGCTTGCAAGCTGTTCTCATAGACTTCGGCGTCAAGAAATCCATAATCGCAAACCTTCTAGTACTCGGCTTTAAAGTAATCCAGGTTCCTCACAATACCAGTTTAGATAAAATCATGAGTTTTGAGCCGGACGGTATTGTTGTTTCAAACGGGCCGGGTGACCCTGCGCTTCTAGACTATGCTTTCAAAACAGTCAGGGGCTTAATAGAATACGGTGTCCCGGTTTTCGGAATATGTTTAGGCCACCAGCTGATCTCGCTAGCGCTCGGAGCTAGAACCTACAAGCTTAAGTTTGGCCACAGGGGGCAGAACCATCCGTGCATAGATCTTGAAACAGGAAGAATCTACATAACCAGCCAGAACCACGGCTTCGCAGTGAGTAGAGCGAGCTTGGAAGGCTCCAGGCTGAAGCTTACGCACGTTAACGTGAACGATGGAACCGTTGAGGGAATTAGGCTTGAGGATAAGCAGGTTTTCGGAGTGCAGTTCCACCCTGAAGCGTCCCCAGGTCCCTATGATGCGAGAATATACTTCGAGAAGTTTCTGAAGCTGGTTGAAAAGAATAGGAAAGTTGCATAAATGGCTAGGGGTTTCAGACACTAGTTGGCGTAATTGCCATAATCGTCAGAGCCTGGGGATTGGCTTAACATAGTTGATCGACAATTAAGCGCGCGCTACATCGCTGAAATCGCAGGTGAGATAGACGTAGAGAAAAAAGTGGGTAATTGGGGGTTAGCTGATTCAATCATCTTAGCAACAGCCCGAAAAACTAATACTAAAGTGGTTACGGGAGACAAGCATTTCGCCGACCTGAAGAATGAAGTAGTGATGGTAAGCGAGTAAGTAGCCATGTGATAATCGTATCAGTAAAAGTTTTTACACCTCCACTTTAACGAGACCGGTTTAAAAGCATCGCGCGCTATCCTCTGTAGAACGCAATCAAGACCCAAAATCTCTTTTTTCAGCCCTATAAGTCTTACAAAATATAAGTGCGTATTTTCTTCTCTGCCCCATCTCTGCAACTTCTTTAAAAACACTTAATGTCAAGAAAACCCAGAAAATACCAACCGTAAATTCGAGTACTAGCGCGCTGCACACGTTTTAAATGTTCGTTTGAACAGCGTGGCTTGTGATTTCAAGTGAACATGCGTGGTGTTTGGAGCAGAATTTTTCGCATTTTTCCGCCCAAATCTTTTCTTCATAGGCGAAACCACATTCTTCACAGACATAGAGGATTTTACCATCCTTTGTCACTTCTTTTACCATGTTCGCCAAGCTTCCTCCTTGATTTGATCAGTATTATCATTAGGGAAATGATTTCTGGTTTTAAGAGCTAGTTTTACGAATGTCAGCATGGATGGAACCTCCCACAATGGACCGATTACTGTTGCCAAGGCAGCCCCAGAGCCAGCGCCGAATATAACGGTTGCTGTCGCTATGGCAACCTCAAACTGGGTTCCTGAGCTTATAAAAGCAATGGTGGCAGCATCCCTATAGCTGAACTTAAGCCAGGGTATAATGTAGAAAAGCGTAGCCATGGTAAAGAAATGAATTAACAATGGTATTGAAAATAAGCCAACTATTAAAGGTTGGCTGAAGATTAGTTCCCCTTTTAGAGAGAAAAGCATTATGATTGTGGCTAACAATGCTATGGCTGCAACATTTCCTATGAGCGGACGAAAATTATCTTTGAACCATTTTTCTCCCTTACTCTTTATAAGAGCTTTCCTTGATGCTTGCCCAGCGGCTAGAGGTAAACCGACAAATAAGATTACGCTTTCAGCTATCGGGGTTACTGGAACTGGAACGCCTCCAACTCCAAGGTAGAAGGTTGCCAGAGGCGTATAGAGTATGAGGGTTGATAAGGCGTTTATTGCAGTTATTACAACGCCTTTAGCTACGTCACCTTGTGCTAATAGAATCCAGAATAAAACCATGCCCGTGCATGGCGCTATCCCCAGCAGAATCACTCCTGCAGCATATTCTGGATAATTATGCAGAAATAGACGGGCAAGCAAAGCCATAAGGGCTGGAGCCACAACCCAATTACCCATTAATGTGAGAATTGCGGGCTTCGGAGACTTGGCAGCTTTCATGATTTCCCCAAACTCAATGTTCACCATGGTTGGATACATCATAAGAAATAGGCATATTTCCATCGGAATGGATATGTCTCCGACCTAGAACGATTCAATCCATATGCCAAGTTCCGGAAAAAGTTTGCCTAGAAGAAAGCCCGCAATCATGCTGAGGATAACCCATAAAGTGAGGTATTTCTCAAATAGCCCTAAAGTTGCTTGACCTTCAGACATTCAATGTCATCATAGTGCACATCATATTATTAATATAAAAGCCTTTGCCGAACTATAGCGTGCGCTACAAACCTTTCAATCTCCGTTATGCTTGCCCTTTCTATTGCCACTATCTTCCTTGCGCCACGCGCGTTATTACCTTTACAAGTTTCTCGAAAATCTCGGTCTCTTCTCAGGACTTTAAAGTCATCTCTCTTTATCTTCAAAATAGTTAATTTATTCGGTTAGAAACGATTTATAAATATGATGAGTGTATAGTATTGCATGCTGAGGATTTTGTTTATTGAGGATGGGTAATTGAGGAGAAGGATGAAGCGAGCTACGAAGCCTGTTTTCCTCTTCATGTAGCGCGCGCTAACTCGGGGTAGGCTAGGGACATCTTCTTTCAGCTTAATGCGTAATTAAATCATTTTCCGGCAGATTTTTACGAGCTATTTTCATAAAATCTTCTAGAGACCAGGGTGCTATTCTCGGGGGATACTTAGGTTCCTTCGTTATTATGATTTCAGGAACTTTTCCGCCACTATTTTCGAGAGTTCCAGTATTTTGACAGGAGGATTCAGCCAATTAGCGCACGCTATTCAGGAGCCATTAAGATTTAAAAGTTGGATTGGTAAAACTTTAAATACTAGTAAAGCTATTCCAAAAATATGGAAGAAATAGAAGGGGTGACGAAAATTTCTTCTAAGGGTCAAGTTGTGATTCCAAAAGAGATAAGGGATAGGTTCGGAATTTTGCCCGGAGAAAAGATTATAGTCATGACTAGAGATGAAGAAATAATCTTGAAGAAAGCAAGAAGATTAAGCTTAGAAGAGTTGTCTGAAAAAATAGGGAGCGTTGCTGAGAAAAATAAGGTGGATGTTGAGAAGCTTATAGATGAGGCAATAAGATGGGCAAGATCAAGGCAGTCTTAGATACTAACATTCTCGTATCGCTGTTGTTTAAAAAAGCCATAGCTAGGAAATTTTCCAGGCTAATGGAAAAAGAGGATGTTGAATCCTACTCCTCCGAAGAAATATTAAGGGAATTAGCCAGAGTATTGACTTATCCAAAAATCGAGGAGATATTCAGAAAAGCGGAAATAGATAAAAGAACAGCATTAGAATCCTTGATAGAAAGATTGAAGATAGTTAACCCAAAAGTGAAGGTCGACGTAATAAAGAGGGACCCGTTAGATAATAAAGTTTTGGAGTGCGCAATTGAAGCAGGAGCAAAATACATAATCAGTGGAGATAAACACTTGCTTAAGCTGAAAAAATTCAGGAAAACAGAAATATTGACAGCAAGAGAATTTTTCGAAAGAATGGGTTTGCAAAGCTAAATCTCCTAATTTATGTTATTATTAGGGCTATGATTATGAAGGTTGTAAGGCAAGGGCTACTGAAGCAGGCTTGTTTAAAGTTAGCAATGGAGATTTGAGCTGCGCGCGCTAGTGAAGGAGTGATTTTAGCGAGAAGTAAACCGCCTTTCTCACAATAGGTTGAACCACTTACCTCTCTCAAGTCTCTAACTTCATAATTAACTAAAATATCCGAATCGGGTATTAATTCCATTGGTATAGCGCGCGCGCTCGGATCATGGAGAGAAAACCGCCCGTCATAAAGGGGGTATTGAGAAGAAGAAATCACTGCTCTTCGCTAAAAGGATAGAGATTCTAGACGAAGATGAATATCGCTGGAGAGCCACGAGAATAAATTTTGAAACCGGGTCCATCGTGATTGTTGAATGCGTACATCCTAACATGGGCTACTGGGAGGAAATGTGCCTCTTCGCGAGCACCATTCACCATCCCGACTTGTGGTGCATTCCCTCTCTCTAACTTCTGGCCACGGTGGGGGAGAAGAGAGGCTTCTTGAAGAGTTTCCCCGCTTTTAAGGAGCTTTTCAGACCGAGAGACTATAATAGGGAGATCCTGAAGAAGATGCTGGGAGACATCAATTAGGTTTCGAAGATATCCGAAGCGCGCGTAACAACTCTTTGAGCAAGCGCGCTACAAAAAGTAAAGCTTAATAAATCGTTAATCTTAAGTAATTGTTAAGCAAAAAATGTGGATACCCGCTTGGCTGGGAGAGGTTTATTCAAGGCTTTTCCTAGAGTTTGAAGGCGAGTTGTTCACGTTTAAAGATGCTTCAGAGCTTCTGCAGGTGAGTGGAAACAGGCTTTCAGTAGCCTTCAGCAGTCTTCATAAAAAAAGGGTTCTACTGGTTTTCGACTGGGGGAGGCCTAGGCGCTACAGGCTTCTCGACCCCAGGAGCTTCATCCTACTGGCCTCCGAAACAGTGCGGAACCTGAATAAGATTGCTCAGGA
Organism: Thermoproteota archaeon; assembly: GCA_049700215.1. Taxonomy (GTDB): domain Archaea; phylum Thermoproteota; class EX4484-205; order EX4484-205; family JAAOZP01; genus JAAOZP01. The sequence goes on along the minus strand of JBNAVT010000002.1, from coordinate 17,990 downwards.
AAGGTATGTTAAAGTTCTGTGCGACGCTTTTCAAATCTTTTCACGCTCATTAAGCCTGACATCCCTAGCAGTATATGGATCTGTAGCCCGTGGAACAGCGGGCAATAACAGTGACATAGATCTGCTTATCGTTTCTAACGATTTCTCCGGAAGCATCGGGAGGAGGATAGACCTGCTTTTCCAGCTGGAGAGAAGGCTTGAAGACGAGTTAGCGTGGCTCAGGCGGCATGGCGTCTACACGGGTTTCAGCTTCTACCCTTTAACTGAGGAGGAAGCTTCCAAGAAGCCCCTGCTCTTCATCGACATGGTTGAGGACGCGGTGATCCTTTACGATAAGGATCGTTTCCTGGAGAGGATTCTGACGGAGTTTAAAGCTGAGCTGCTCAGGCTTGGTGCGAAAAGGGTTTTCATCGACAGGGAGAACTGGTATTGGGATCTGAAGCCTGATTACAGGTTTGGGGAGGAGATATTGGTTTGAGGCTCATCAAGATTGCTCAATCATACTTGAAACAGGCTGAGGCTAGGCTTAGTGATGCTGAAGATGCTTGCAGAGATGGGAATCATCCTTATGCTGTGAGGCTGAGCCAAGAGTGCGTCGAGCTTTCTCTGAAAGCGGTGCTTAAGGCTGTTGGCATAGAGTATCCGAAGGTGCATGATGTTTCAGACGTGCTCTTAAGCGTTAAACAGAGGTTTCCAGAATGGTTCCAAGAGGAGTTGAACTATCTCTCCGAATCCTCTAAGATCTTGGTTAAGAAGAGGGAGGCAAGCTTCTACGGCGGTGAGGAAGCGTTTCTATCCCCGGATGAAGTAATAGGGGAGGAAGATTCTAAGGATGCTGTCGAGAGGGCTGAGAAAGTTTTCAGCCTTTGCGGAAGACTGGTAGAGGAGCTGGAAAGTTTAAAACAATAAGTCTTTTCAATTCTAGAGGAGTCTATTGGCAATCGCTTCTTAAGAGGCTGCTGGCAGAGGGAGGGCAATAATCCTCCTGCTGAGCGCGCAGTTATTTAAACATCCACGTTCTTCCCTTTTTCGCATACTTTTCTCTAACCAGAGACACCAGTTTCTCCACCCTTGGGCTGACGATAAGCGGTTTCCCTTCACTTAACGCATTCAACGCCAGCGGATTCCCCTTATTCACCATTCTAACCAGTTCCTCATAAGTGTAGGCGAATGCTTCAATCCTTCCCACTTTAAACTCCTGGAGAATCTTAAACCTGTCAAGGATATTAACATCTTTAAAACCGTCGCTTAACACAAGTATATCTATATCGCTCCAGTCGCCGTGTTGATTCTTTGCATATGATCCGAAGATCAGGATGGCTTCAACTGGAAACGAGGACTTCACTTTCTCAGCGAACGCTTCTACATCCTTACTCCAAGACGTTTCAGCTCACCCTCAACCCATCCGATTATCCTCTTAGCGCATTCCACAGCTCTCCCGGCAGACACCTTATCGTAGTATAGAGCAGGGTAGCCCGATTCAAACGCATTCGGATACCTTGAAGGTATGTAGTGCCTATCCAACTCCCTAGCATCGCTCATGTAGGAATCAGTCTCTGGATAAGCATCCCTCAACCCATCAAGCAACTCGACGATGCTGTGACCCCAAGGACTGCGCCCCATAGCGTAACTCAGGGCCTTGACTGCCTTCTCAGCCGCCTGTTGTGATTGAAAGGAGCTCCATTCGTAGCTTTCAGCATCCAGGCTTGTTTCAGCAGCCTTCAAATCCCTCAACGCCTGTAGAAACCATCTGCGCGCCTCTTCAAACCTCTCCATCAACATTCTTCAAAACGGGAGTTCTATTAAGCCTTTAGGCTAGCGCGTGCGACCGTGTTAGTTCGTGTTAAACCTTTTTAACTAGATGAAACGGGTTTGGAAAAGTTAAAATATGTGGACATTGTCTTAAAACGTATACAATGATGAAGAATGCCTTCGAAAACCATATCAGCCAGATTTCCCAAGGATAAGGTGAAAATAATAGAGGAGATAGCTAGAGAGGAGAGGGTTGACAAGTTGACTATTCTAAACAGGGCTTTAGAACATTACATACGTGAATGGAGGCTGAGGAAGGCTGTTGAATCATACCGGGAGGGATTGGCCACGCTTCCGAGGGCGGCGGAGATAGCTGGGGTCACGGTTTGGGAAATGATCGATGTTCTTTCGCAGAGAAATGTTCAGCAACAGTATGCTGCTGAGGATCTTGAGGAAGACTTGAAAGCTCTCCAGCGTGGATGAGTTGAAAAAGACAGCTGTTTCAAACTCTACGCCGCTCATTTACCTTGCTAAAGTCGGCAGGCTGAACATGGTTAAGGATGCTTTCGGAAAAGTCTTTATTCCCTGAGGCGGTTTTCAACGAAGCAGTCGTCCAAGGCAAGATGCTTAAGATTAGCGATGCTTTCATAATTGAGAAAGCCGTTGGTAGCTGGATCCTAAGAGAACAGGTTAAACCTGAAATAGATGCTGAATTAGGCTTCCTCGACGCCAATATTAAGCTTGGTCTCGGCGAGAAGGAGGCTCTTAAACTTTGCAGGCAGCTGAGCGCTGAACTCTTTATCGTCGACGACAGGGAGACGGGAAGAGTATCCAGAATCCTAGGAATAACACCCATAGGCACTTTCAGCGTGATAATTCAATCTTTCAGACAAGGCTCGATTACGAGAAAGGATGCTCTTAAAACATTGGACGATCTTGTTAAAGTCGGTTTCAGAATAGACTCGACACTATACCGTATAATGCTCGAAAAACTAGGATTAACCAAATAAATTTAGGCTGGAGAGTGAGCCTCGGTGAAGCATGACGCTTCGCGCGCTAATCATGGTTATCAATAAGCCTGAAACAGTATCCTCCTTAGGATTCGATTCCAGTAATCTGAACGTAAGCCCAAACACTTTAAAGTCGGCTGAGCAGCAATGATCCTGCTTACCGTTAAGAATAATGCGGGTAAACAGGCTTCCGCAAGCTTACGCTGAAGATTAACGGCGGGGCTGTAGACACTAGGGTTGTCACACTGGCCGCAGCGCGCTAAGCGCTTGGAAAAAGGATTCTCGTGAAACAGGCCAAAATGTTTATTAATTATGCTTAGAAAACATTATGCCTAATGAAACATATGTGGCTCTGCCCAGTAAACATGTTGTCGATAGCATATTCTGTTTTCATCATCCTTATCACCCTGTCTCCAGTAAAGGTCTCGCGCGGAGAACCTGATGCAGCCTCCACCCGTATCTTCGTGAGCGTGAACACTGTTTCGTCAGTCACGTACGGCGATATTTTTCAACTAGTT
>JBNAVT010000002.1:0-14610 GCA_049700215.1 Thermoproteota archaeon | reverse complement strand
AAAGTAGGTGTTGAGACGCTGATCAGCGCTGTTTTAAGGGACGCTAGGCAAAACGCGTTGCCCGGCCAGACGATAAGCTTTTACCTGGACGATGCTCTAATAGGAACCACTGTCACCGACCAGACTGGAACAGCCTCTATACGATACACTCCGAGAACCGGAGGCACTTACATGCTTAAAGCAGTATTCTTAGGCTCTAAAAACTATGAGTGTTCTTCAAGCATCAGTTCTGCTTTAATAACCGGCTATTCTTTAACAGTAGTAACTCCATTCGCCAACGTGCCAATCGTCAAGATTAACCAGGATCGGTTTACGACTGACGAGTACGGCAGGGTTAGGATTCAAGTCAACCCTGGAGTATTCAACGTAACGGTTCAAGAATATTACGCCACGTCTCCCGGTGTAAGAGCACGGTTCATCCAATGGGCTGACGGGGCTCCAAAGGCCTCCATAATCGTCAACGTCTCGTCGGATTTAACTCTTTCAGCCCAGTATAAGCGGCAATACTTGATTAGCATTGCTTTTCGAGACGCAGCCGGCATGCGGGCCGTAACTCCCGACTCAGCAACACTAGTAGCCCCGGACGGTGAGTCTAGAACACTCACCGTCTACTCGTCATTATGGCTTGACGAAGGACAGTGGACAGTGTCCAGCGTCCTTTGGCGAGGCGTTCCAGTTGAACTAGACGCGTACAGAACCCTTTGGGTCGACTCTCCTTCAGAACATACTGTTCGCTGCGCAATATACGATGTAAAAATAACTGTCCAAGATACTCTGGGTTTTAAAATACCCTGGGCTCGCGTCAAGATGATGCTTCCCAACGGTGATGTTGTTGAGCAGAGCACAGATAGGGCTGGAAGGACTCTCTTCACCTCCGTCCCCAGGGGGAGGTTCTATGTTACGGTTACCAGCATGAATTTAACAACTTCGCTGGATGGCGATGCTTCAATCGACAGTGAGTTGACGGTGGTTATTCTGGTTTCAAACACCACGCTGATCGTAAGCATCCTGATCACCGTGATTCTAATATGCGCTGCCTACTTGAAAATAAAACGGGGTAGAGCGCGCGCTAAGTGAGCTTGGCGGCATCATGTTTCGCGCGACTGTCGTTAACAGTGGCTCAAGCGGTTTAGCTCACCCTTTACGGGATCTATTTCTAGACCGGTTCCTCAATTGTTACAGCACGCATGTGGCTTTGTCTTTTTGATAGTCTTCCAAGGCTCATAGCGCGATATTCCAGGTGGTGGTAAAACTTTTCATAGTAAAGGTTTAATTATCATCGGTAGCGATAGTATACGTGTGGAGAAAACGCGCTCTATTGCTGAAATTCCTCATACTTCTCTCTATACCCCATTATGTCTAAACATAACTGTATCTAATTAATTTAAGTTTTCGAAAATTCATCTTAATGAATATGCAGCCTCTAAGGAATCTGAATTAATTTGGCTTGTACTATTTTAAGCTCTACGAGTCGGGAATCTGTTGTGATTAAGGCTCCTCTCAGTATCTTTGTAGCCGCTAGGATATAAGAATCTACTAGAGAAAGCTTGTCTCTATAAATGCACTTTAAGATTCCTGCGGTATGTGTAAGCCGTTCATCTAAAGGTACTATTGATATTTTAGAGTGTCTGATAGACGCACTCCTGACTTCAGCAGCTTCCCGACCAAGCTTTTCACAGGTTTTATAATAAAGTTCCGCGATGTTGATCTCGCACGTATAGCCTTCTGCCTTATCAGCTATAACCTCGTCGAAAAAACATTTAACACGATTGTCTTCAGCAAAATAGAGAAGGAGCGGTCCTGTATCGAAGATAAGCTTACTTTTCTTCAGATGCTTCTCTCCTCCTTTCTTCTTGCAACTCTTTTATCATTTGATAAACCGTCTTCTTAAAGTTCTTATCTACACCGAAAAGCTCTTCCAATGGAAGTACCGGGACAAGCAGGATTCCCTCATCAGTATCTACGAACTTAACCCGTGAGCCTTTTCCCAATTTATACTTTTTTCTCAACTCTACCGGAATTGTTACCGTACCTTTCTCCGTTATGGTATAACTCAAGTCATTTTCACCATACTTATGTTCTTAAAGTATCCATATTTAACCTTTATGGATACGTATGCTTTCTAGCCTCGACTCACTGAGATTTCCGGAATTTTAAGGCTGAATAAGGGGTTTGGCTAACTCAGCCTCTAAATGTAATATGACTAGCTTTTCTCAAACATGATGTTATTCACTTTTTGTAAATAAACCATTTATCCTTAAAATAGTAGGGTGGCTATCTGAGCAAGTATAGAACCGGCCTTGGAAATAGGGTGAATTAGTGACTCAAATAAGCAATAATGATTAATGATATAGGTTTCAAAATCATTGCATTCTGATTCATCGATTTTCGTCTTTGATTTTGCCCCATGTGTTTCTTATATTGCTCTCGAATGTTTCAGAATCCTTGAAAAAGTTAATATTCTGTTTACTTTAAGACTAGTCTTATTAATGGTCTGAGCTTTAATGGTGTAGAATACAAGGCTAAGCGGGCTTTAGGATTATGGATTGTGTTCTAATCACAGCCGTTATTATTAACTGCATCATTCTTCTTGTTCTCGGAGTTTACATGATTGAACTTATTCGACAGCGAAACTCGTTTTAGGATTGCTGTTAGCGCGCGCGCTCTGTGTTGAAACCTAGTTAAGAGAGTGGGAAACTGATGTTGTTATCATAGCGCGCGAAGGGGGGCTGCGGAGAGAGATAATGTTGTTGACACATGCTAAGGATATCTCGAGAGTATTAGAGACTCATAGTAAAGGTTTAACTATTATAGATAGTGATAATATGCGCGTGGAGAAGACGGATCAGGGTTTTCACGGAGACTCGGGGAAACCCGGTTTTAGAAACGTTTACGCAATGGGGCTTGTAAGCTTCTTCACCGATGTTTCAACAGAAATGGTCACAGGCTACTTGCCTGTTTTCATAGTTCGGGATTTAGGCGGGACGAAGACGATTCTTGGATTAATTGAGGGAGCTGGGGAACTTGCTAACAATTTTTTCAGAATGGTAAGCGGTTTTCTCTCGGATAGGCTTGGGAAAAGAAAGCCTTTAGTGTTCGCGGGCTATGCTTTCTCAACGGTTTCAAAGCCTCTTTTCGCGGTTTCAGCAACACCGATGGAGGCGCTTTCAGTCAGAGTCATGGATAGGACGGGCAAGGGAATAAGAACTTCTCCGCGCGACGCTCTTCTCAGCCAATCCGTTGACGAGAAGACAACGGGGAGGGCTTTCGGGCTTCACCGTACCCTTGACCAGCTTGGCGCCATCCTTGGGCCTCTGCTCGCGACGATTCTTCTACCTTTAATCGGGTCGAGGCTTCTCTTCATAGCTTCTTTCATACCCGGCATAATTGCCCTGCTTATTCTATGGTTTTTCGTGGTGGATGTGAAGACTGCTCCCAGAGGGTCGCAGCTTCTTAAAGGAGCGTCTAGAGTCGTGAACAGTGACTTTCTCCTCCTCCTAGCAACACTCGCCATATTTGGCGCTGGATACTATGATTTTTCATTCATACTCGTCCGCTCCGCTGAACTGGGGATTACTCCTGATCTAGTGCCTCTGGTCTACATGGCGATCAACCTGTTTCATACTGCCGTGGGGTATCCTGCCGGAGTCTTCTCCGACAGGATTGGGAGGGAGCCTCTCCTCTCGGCTTCTTTCCTGCTTTTCTCACTGACTTCCTTAGTCTTCGCCTACTCCAGCGGGCCTTCAGCGATTATTCTGCTTATTGTTTTCTACGGCCTGTATTTCGGAATATACGAAACAGTCTCAAGAGCACTAGTCCCAAAGTATGCTACTTCAGAACTTAGGGGAACAGCCTATGGGCTATTCTACATTGTAGTGGGTTTGGCGAATTTAGCAGGTATGTCGCTAGTAGGGTTTATTTGGGACAACGCTGGTAGAACTCAAGCCTTCACCTACAGCATGCTCACTGGAATTGTCGCGACAATTTCAGCCAGTTTCCTCGTCTTCAGATCGAGAAGAAGCCTTGCTCGCTAGGCCTGGAGGGCGCGCTATTGACGGAGGCGAGAAAACATGCAGGAGTCTAGAGGGAAAGCTCTTGAAGAGGTTATGCGCGTAGTTGAACTACTTGCATATTCTCCCCTCTGATTTTTCTACGCTTGGAGACTAGGGATGCTGCTCCCGCAGCCACCATGGTGGCTAGGCCTATGGACGCTACGATGCTGCCGACCACCCATCCTCCAAGGATTGCTGGGGCAGCTGTCTTCTCCCGCCATTCTAACACTGCGTTTAGGCTTACGCTCTCATCCACGTCTTTCAAAGGGTTTTCGACGACGAAGTAGAGTATTGACTTCGCCTGGCTCTCCGTGAGCGGGGCATCGAAACCCACCGTTTCAACGTTGTTCCGCTCAAATATGGCGGTGTAGTTTCCACCGGCAAGCCAATTCCAGTAGTTAGAGTAATCCATCACGTAAAAGTTGAACCTGTTTCCACTCTCCTCCGTCGCGTTGCCCCTTATCCTGAAATCCCTAGCCTCCTCAACCAGAAACGGCGGGGAGGAACACACGTACTCAGAGCACTCGGTTTTCAGGGTTTTCTCAGTCCAGCTGATCGTCGAGTCGACGAGTACAACCGGCCTCAACCCGGCGCCTGACTCCTCAACCACGAAGTAGAACAAATCGGGGAGGGCTTCCTTCGAAGCTATTGAGAAGCTGAAGCTGGTTGAATTCCTCCCCCTATCCTCGTAGAAAGCCCTGTAGGCTAAGCCCGCCTCCCACAGTCCGTAGTTCACGTCGTCGAAAACGTAGAAGTTAAACGGTCTCGGCGGGGATGACAGCTCCACGGCGCTTCCAGCCACCACGAAGTCCTTCCCGCCTCCGGGGAAGAACGCAGCCCCCAGGCCTATAGCGTGTTTTAAAGGTGGTTCAACGCTTAGAACCTGCTTAACAAGCTGCCTGCTGTTCGACCTCCACCCGGCTGAAACGTTCAGGGTCTCCCCATCAACCAGCACCCGGCTTCTCAGCTCCCAGCTGGTTTTCGCAGGCGGTGTTACTGCGATAACGATCCCCGCCGCGACAAGTATTAAGCCAGATATGAAAGCCGTTTTCGGCAGGCTCATTCAATCACACCCTGTTACTGTGATGGTTTAAACATGCTCTTAAGTTTTCCCCTTCATATTAAAGTATTCAATGCTTTAGATAAGCGTGTCGCACGCGCGTCGATTAGCCTAGCTTCTAACAAAGAGTTAGGCTTTCAATCCATCCCTAGTGTAACCTGAGGCTCCAGCTGGGTTCAGCAGCCTACCGCTGTCTTCCCGTTTCCCTCCGCGTCCCCCTGTTAGAAGCCACGCGGCTAACCCTGCAACGATTACTGCTGCGCCCAGGATGATGAACATGGTTGAAAACTGTTCTTCAACAGCGAAGCTAGCCGGCGGGCTTGCCACCGCACCGTAGGTCTCGTTCCCAGCCCGTCTGGCTTCAACCCTCCACTCGCCCTTCTCCCCCGGTTTAAAACTGTAGCTGAAAGACCCGTCGACCATTGTTTTAACCGTGGCCCGGTGTGTTTGGCCGCTCGGCCCCGTTAAGAGGAGGCTTACATCATCGTCTGGAACACTCGGGTTCACCGCGCCCGAGACGGTGATCGTGTCGCCGAGGGTTATTCTCTGCCTTGAGACAGTGCAGGAGACGGAGCCCTGATTCTTTACGCTGTGAAGGAAACCGTGTTCTCCGCAGCCTCGCGAGTAGCGTTCTCCTCCCGCTTGGCTCGAATAGCCTATGAGCCGGCTTCGTCAACCGTGAAAACGTGCGTAAAGACCCCGTCGCCCCCGGTTGTAACCGTTGCAATCATTATCGTCGAATCCGGCTTAACTTTCGTCAGCTTGATTCTGGCGCCGGCTTCCAGAGGCGCTAGGCAGCCGGTTACCCCGACCCGGGACCATATAGTTGCTGAAGGCTCTGAAACGTTAAGAAGCATGCTGCTCCTAATCTTCGTAACCGTTAATGCGACAGTATTTGAGACTCGGGGCGTCCCATGCGAAGTTCTCCACGGCATCCCATTTCTTCTCGTTTCCAGACCACCCGAGTCTCGTGTGTCTCCTGGCTTCATCCATGCCGATGTCAATCCTCGTAATCAACCCCTTATCCTTATCCAGGAAATCTATGTAGTCGAAGGCGTGCGCTAGAAATCTGGCTTCGACACCGGGGTCGCTGCAGTTCACACTCCAGTCAATCTCATTCAACTTTTTCCCTTGCTCCCATTGCTCCGAAAACGTTCCTAAAGCCGCGCTTACGAAATATGTTAGTGAGAACTTGATCCTGTGGCTGTCCGGGTGTTGAAGAATAATCTTCAACGAGTTGTCATACTCAGACCTGAGCCCCGTCCATTCAATGAAAAAGCCGGATATCCCGTATCTGGTTGCCCACTCTATGTGGCGGCTGATAGTGTTCCAGTCTTACTCATACAGGCCTAGTAACGGGGTTCCGGTTATTCCGTCAGGCCATTTTCCGTCAACCGGGTGATACCAAGGATAGTAAGAGGCTGTGACGGTAATGGTTTCCTCGTCAAGCCCCTTCAGCTGGAAAACGCGGCTGAAAAAAATGCTTAGAACCAGTATGCTCTCGACCAGTAATGCTCTAAGCGCGCGAACAAGGGGTCTTCAACAGGGCTGCCGCCTGGTTAAGCCGTCTGGGACGCTAGGCTCTTCTCCGGTAGACCTCCGGGTTCAAAAGGTGCAGCGGCTTCTCCCCGTCGAGGAATCTGAACAGGTCTTCAACAATCATTTTCGACTGTCTTTCAACAGTCTCCATAGTGTTTCCGCCGATGTGAGGCGTCACGATGACGTTTTCAAGCCCCAGGAAGGGGTTTGAAGAGTCAACTGGCTCGTTCTCCTGCACGTCTAGCGCTGCGCCGGCTATTCTACCCTTTTTAAGGGCTTCAAGCAGGGCTGAGTCGTCAACCGTCCCCGGTGAAGAGGTGTTAACCAGGATTGCTGAGGGCTTCATCATAGATATCTCCCTCTCCCCGATAATGTGGTATGTTTCACCCGTGAGCCTCACGTGGAGTGTCACTATATCAGCCTGGCTTAACAGCTGCTCAAGGCTGACCCTGCTGCCGTTGACTGAGGCTATCTTCTCCTCAGGCACATACGGGTCGTAGACCAGTATTGACGCGCCGAAGGCCAGCAGGATTCTCGCAACCCTGGTCCCTATGTCCCCCAGCCCTATTACCCCAACTTTTTTACCGCATATCTCCCTCCCCTGTAAAGCGTTGTAAAGCTCCTGGAAATCCCTGTCCGTCTCGTAGGCCACGCCCCCCGCCAGCCTCCGCTGAGCGTGGACGATTCTTCTTAGAAGCGTGAGCATCAGGCCTATCGTGAGCTCAGCCACTGCCTGCGAGTTCCTCCCAGGCGCGTGCACCACGGGTATTCCTTTCGCCGTGGCTGCAGCCACGTCAACCGCGTACGGGGTTCCTCTGCATGCTCCGATGAGCCTCAGGCTCGTCCTGTTCACGATGTCGGCTGTCACCTGGTCTGCTTCAACCACGAGTATTTCAACCATGTTCCTGTTAATCTTCTCTATAAGCTCGTCGCCGAGGTAGATGCGCCCAGTCTTCCTCCAGTCCTCGTATACGACTTCAACCCGTTGCGATAGCTTTTCAAGAGCCTCCTGCGTGAAGGATGCTGTTATCAAGCATTTAGGCTTCCCCATCGAGCGTGCACCCCGGTCACGGGCCTCCCTTAGCGTAGGGGAGCCACCACATTCTCGTAGGCTCCCTTATCTTGTTCACGCATATTTGCCTGATGTTCACCATTTCTAGAAGCCCGTATCTGGACGAGTGTCTCCCAAGCCCGCTTTGCTTCACTCCACCCCAGGGCGCGTGTGGAAAAGTTACTGCGACATCGTTGATCCAGACTATCCCCGATTCAATCTCCCTCGAAAGCCTGACGGCCTTCTCCTCGTCCCTCGTCCAGACGGAGGCTCCTAAGCCGTATTTCGTGGAGTTGGCGATTTCAACCGCCTGCTTCTCGTCTCGGAAAGACGCCACGGGCGCGACTGGTCCGAAAACCTCCTCAGTCATCACCCTCATGCGGGGGTTAACGTTCGTAACCACCGTGGGACTGTAGAAGAAGCCTTTCTTCAACTCTTTCGGAGGCGACCCGCCGCACAGGACTCGGGCTCCCGCGGAAACAGCCTGCTTAACTGCGCGCGACACTTGTGAACGCTGCTCCCTGCTTATCAGGGGCCCGATGTCGGTAGACGGGTCGAAGCCGTTTCCAACCCTGAGCGATGAAGCCTTCTCAACAAACTTTTTCATGAAGCCGTCGAAAACGCTCTCTTGTACAAGTATCCTCTTGGCGGAGACGCATATTTGGCCTGCTCCGAAAAACCTGCCGTAAACGGCTCCGTTAACCGCCTCCTCAACGTCAGCGTCCTCGAAAACTATGAATGGGTCGCTGCCCCCGAGCTCTAGCACAGCCCTCTTCAACCCTTTAGCGCAGTTTAAAGCGACTTTAAGCCCGGCCTCGTTTCCGCCTGTGAAAACGACGGCGTTTACACTCGAGCCCGCCAGCAGCTCGCCGACCCTCCCGCCGCCCTGCACAAGGTTAAGCACGCCCCGCGGCAGCCCCGCTTCCTCGAAAAGCCCCACTATTTTCTCGCCGACCATGGCTGTTAGAGAGGAGGGTTTGAAGACCACGGAGTTTCCCGCAGCTATCGCCGGCATGATTGTCTGAATCGGGATGAGGAAAGGCCAGTTCCAGGGCGATATTACTGCAACAACGCCGAGCGGCTCGAACACGATTCTGAACTCATAGTTCCCCGGCTGCGGGAAGTCTACAACCCTAGTCTCGTCCTTAAGCATCTGCACCGTCTCTGCCGCGTAGTAGTCAGCGTACATCTGAGCCCCCATAACCTCCATGTTGGATTCAACAAGGGGTTTACCGTTCTCAAGTGTTATCACGCTCGAGATCTCGTCAACACTATCAGTCATTGCTTGCCCCACTCTCTTCAGAAGCTCAGCCCTCTGCTCTACCGGTGTGCGGCTCCACTGGCGGAAGCCTTTCTTCGCCGACTCGAGGGCAGCTTTCAAATCGGATGCTCTGACGCTCGCCACCTTGTGCGTCGCCTCCTCCGTAGCGGGGTTTAGCTTCAGGATTCTCTCCCCGCTGGGCGTCAGCCATTTACCGTCGATGAACGAGCGGACTATGTTCAACGCGTAAAGGAAACGCTTCCACGTTATTTAAGTTTTAAAAAGGATGTTGGTTGTGAACCCGAATAAAAGTTAAATATTGGAAAAACAGAATGTAGAAACGTATGGCTACTAAGGAGCAGGTGTTCAAGTCTCTCGACGAGGTTAGGAGGAAGTTTGAAGACCCCGGCGTCAGGGAGAAGTTTAAGGGTTTCAAGAGGGATATACTTTTCAAGTTTCCCGACTTGAATGCTGAATACGTTCTCAGCATTAGTGAAGACGCTACGGCAACCCTTAAAGAGGGTTCTGTCGAAAAGCCGAGCGTAGTGGTGGAGATGGATAGCTCGACTTTTCTCGGCATAAGGAATAGGACGATAAGCGCGACGCAGGCCTACACTTCTGGACGGTTGAAAGTGAAGGGCGTTATGCCCGACTTGTTGAAGCTTCAGAAACTCCTGTGACGCTTCACAGCATCATCGTCCTGAATAATTCCCGCCCAGCTTCGACAGCGGATTCTGGAAGGCTTCTAGGCAGCCCCGTGGCTTTCGCGAGCAAGTATATGGTTGAAGCCTTCTCCAGGAGCAGAGCCTTGTGGAGAGCATCCTGGAGATTCTTGCCGCATACAACGGCACCGTGGTTCGCGAGCAGAACAGCGTTTCTCCGAAGCAAGCCGTTTGCAACATTCGAAGCCAGCTCCTCCGTCCCAGCCATCGCGTACTCGACGGTCGGGACATTCTCCCCGAGGAAAGGAATAAGCTCCTCTAGGAAAGGCGGTATAGTCTCGTGCAGCGAGGCAAGTGCTGTAGCATGCACCGGGTGGAAATGGATTACGGCGCCTACGTCAGGCCTCTTCAAGTATATTGAGAGATGCATCCCTGTTTCAACCGACGGGTTCCTCCTCCCCTGAACCACCTCTCCAGCCCCGTTTACAACCAATATGTCGCTGGGCCTTATCTGGTAGCGTGGAACCTGGCTGGGTGTGACGACATACCTGTCGGCGACCCGCGTCCTGGCGCTGACGTTCCCCTCGTGGTCCAGCACGTACCCAATCCTGTAAAGAGTCCTAATGGTTCTCGCAACCCTTTCCCTCGCCGACTTTAAAGAATCCATTTTTCACGTAAGGCTTCGCAGCCTCCCGTATATAAGTCTCCACCTCCTGTAGTCAGCCTGATAATCTTCAGAGCCTGGAGACGGGTTGAAAGTCCTCAGCTCAACAATTCTTTCAACAATGCTCCTCGGGCTTTCAGACTTTAGAAAAGACCAGCATGCAACCGACGCCCCGATAGCGCTTGCCCCCTGCTCCAAGGGTACTGCGACAGGCGTCGCCAGCACGTCAGCCAGCATCTGGATGAGGATACTGCTTTTCGACAGCCCGCCTGAGGCGAACACGGGTGTTCCAACCCCGGGGTAAACCTGCTTCATCTGATCCAGGTTGCTCCTGCACGCAAAAACAATGTTCTCGTAGCATGCTCTCGCCAGATCTCCTGCTCCAGGCTTTTCCCCAACCATCAGCGAGGGCAGGATTATCGCTGCTGGAAGCACCTCCGTAAGCCTCTTAGCATCCATTGTTGACGGACCAAGGAAGGCTAGGATGCTCCGGCTTCCCCTTGGGGCTTTTCCCGCCAGCTCGTCGAAACGCTCATAGTCAACACCGTCTTCCCTCGTAAGCATAAGCACGGAGGAGGCGAGCCAGTCTAAAACTATTCCGCAAACACCGGCGTTGCTCTCCAACACCCAGAGGCCGTCGAGCGGGAAGCATCCTGTCCACATTCGTTTCTCCTCGTCTACACGCGGCTCCGCCATCACGATGTGCAGCGGGCAGGTTGAACCCAGCGAGACGTATGCTTGGCCTTCTGAGAGCGCTGTTGACCCGATGCCAGCGCACTGCGTGTCACCCGCCCCCATGACTACGGGGGTCCCCGGGGGTATCCCGGTGGCTTTACTGAACTTCTCCGTCGGATAGCCGACTAGCTGGCCGAAACCAGCGACCTCCGGCAGTTTTCCAAGCTCCACGCCGGTAACCCTGCACATTTCCTCGCTCCATCTCCTCCCGCGTATGTCGAACAAGAAGGTTCCCGAAGCCTGCGACGGTTCTTCAGCAGGCTTGCCTGTTAGCATGAAATACAGCCAGCCGTTTATCGTCGTGAAAAACTCTGCAGCGTTGAAAACCCCCGGGTCGTTCTCAACGAACCATCTTATCCTGCTTCCCGAGAAGAGGAATGAAGGATATAGGCCTGTGATACGGTACGCGTCCTCACCGATCGAGTCTGCGAAAACATCGGCTGCTTCAACACCCCTTGCATCCATATTGGGGCAAAGCGCCAGCGTCCTCCCTCCGCGTCCTATGACGGCCGTCGTAAACCTCTGTCCAGTCGTCGTAATCGCGGAAACACCTGATTCAGCATGCTTCGCGCAGTCAGCCGCCGTGCTACAGACGGAGAACCATAGTTTATCAGGATCCAGCTCAACTATGTACGGGCGATCCGGGGAAGGCAGCCTCGTTTCCAACGGGCGGGTGGAGGAATGTATTATGCGTCCTGATTCAGATATTAGTCTGGAGTGGACTGCGCGTGTAGTCAGCTCTATGACTAGAACACATTTCTCCATAAGGCTCCTTAAGACAAGCCTCTATAAAATCTTTTAGCACGGAGACGCGTCGCACAGCCAGTCTTGACTATCCACAAGATTCTAAAAACACTTGGCTCCGTTAAAGAGTCAGGCGCTTACAGTTTTTTCCTAAGACTGCCTTAATCTTCGCGGCGAGTCTAACGCGTCGCAATATTAACCAGCAGTTGGGAGAATAACCAATTCTTCGGCACGCGCTTAATACTTGGAATGGTATTTAGGCCTCTATGCTTGATTCTGTACCTTACGTTTTGAACTAAACTTTAAAAACGGCTTATGTAACAATCAAAAAGATTTTTAAAGGTTGTTATATGAATAACTAGCGTGAAAATCGTAACAAGGTTCCTGTTGTCAAGGTTCGGGGGAGGCGTTGTTACAAGGGAGGAGATAAAGAGAAATTCTATGCGAAAAGGTAAGAGCTATATTAACGAGAAGGGCTCAAAAACTCAGGGACTTTTACGATTTATTTATGCTCTCGAAACACGGTTACAGGATGGAGGATTTAATTAAAGAGATTACTGAAAAGATAAGGGTGTCACTCTACTATAAGAAGTATAGAAGCAGCCTTGAGAAGAATAAGAAGGAATTAGAGACGGGTAAGGAACTTCTTGAAGATCCCTTCGAAAGAAGGCTATTAATAGAAATACCCCAAAGGGATTTTGAAGATTTCTTTAAAGTTATTGGAAACGAGTTGAGGGAAATAGCGAATAATATTTGAATGTTTTGCCAGTCTAGCAGGGGAAGACGGGCATTCGAGTCTTCGCCGGATACTGTAAAAATTATTAGACATGATTGAAGACTCATGGGTGTGTAAAGGTTTCAAACATTACGGTTAAACAGATAAGGAATGTAGAGCGGTTTTAACCTCTTCCTCCCCGCCTTCTTCTTCTGCTGGAGCACAGTTCCTCCGTGAGCTTCTCCCCCTCTCTCGTCAACACGTATTCAGACGTCTGCCTGCTCCTTCTCTCATACCTGGCCCTGACTATCCCGGCTGCTTTCAGAACAGCCAGATGATATGCCAGCAGTCCCCTCTCAACCCCTGTTTGCCTGGCGAGCCTGTTGAACGAGACTCCCGGCTGCCTGCGGATGGCTAGGAAAGCGTTCAGCCTTATCTCATTATCTAGAGCCCTGTAGAGCCTGAGCCGCCGCCTTGCCTCCCTGATGCTCATACCCCCGTGTCGCAACGGGCTTTCAGGTATAAAAATCTTTACCTGATAAAACCTAGTGCCTTGCAAACCCTATACCTTTCAGCCAGCTTGACTACGACGTCGCGCACCGTGGGGAAAACGTTTCCACGCGAACCACCCACGGCGTAAACATGCCCAAAGACAGCGAGGTGAGTCAGGTAAACGTCAGTCAGGTAGCTTGCGGAGCCTCCGTGTAACGGGTGGTGCACGCACTTTACCAGAACCCTCAGCTTAGGCGCGATCCTCCTGTTGCAGTGGAACTGGGTGAACTCTGTGGCAGTGCCCCATGATTCAACGTTGACGAAGACAAGCTCAACATCCCCCTTTGAGAGCAGCGCCTCCTCAACCAGAGAGGGCGCCACTTCGCCGGGGAAATCGTCCTCAGGTATCAGTGCAACCATTCCCATTGATGCTAGCCTGCTTCTCAAAGCCCTCCTTTGCCTCAGCCCCTTGCCGCCGGCGCCTAAAAGCACAATGATAATGCTTGTCTCCCTAATCTTTTTCTCAACCCTCCTCCTCGCGGAGCGTATTTCAGCCAGAATCCTGCTTGGCCTACTCATAGCCTTACTCATAATTTCTCAAGCATTTTTAAGGAGCAACACGTCTCCAGCAAGCTGGGCCCCGGTTTAACGAGTTACTTTACTCTTCCACATCACTGGTTAAACCGGCATGCTTATCTGAAAGCAGAAGCATTAATGCTCTGCGTGAAGCGGGAGTATGGATGCCAGCCGGCTGTCCATGTTGAAGAAGATTGTCGACGGCTACGTGGAGAAGGTTCCGGGCCTCAGGCAGCATTGCGACAGGTGTCTCAGGACGGAGAGGTGGGGTGGAAGCGTTGTCCTGATGGTTGTCGATGCTGCGTTCACCTCCATAGGCTTAAACTATTTTACCGCCGTCGTCCCGAGGGTTGAAGAGTTTAACAGGCGTTTCGTGGAGACGGGGAGAATAAGAAGCCTGAGGCAGCTTTCCAGGGCTAGTCTCAGCGGGCTGAGGAAGGTGTGGAGGAACAGGCGGTCCTGGGCTATTGCCAGAAGCATCGCCTCCCACCTGTCTACTCTAAATATGGATGATAAAACTGCTTTAAGAACCTGGGCTGGCAACGCTAGTCTAGAGGATTGGAGGAAAGACCCTGTGGGCAGGATAAGGGGCGTCGGCCTAGTCACGTTTCAATACTTGAGGATGATGGGCGGGATAGACACGGTTATGCCCGACAAGATTGTTAAGAGAGTTGTGAACAGCATTCTGGCTGAGGCTGGCTGCGAGCCCGTGGAGGATGATTTCAAGTTCATTAAGAGGGCTGAGCAGGTTGCGCTGAGCTGCGGGTACAGGCCGGTAGAGCTCTGCTGGATGACCTGGCTGGTTCAGAGAGAGGGGAGCCTTATGAGGATGGAGAAGCATTCTGGGCTGCTCTCAAAGATTTAGAAGACTGGAATAGAAGCGGCGAACAGCTTATATCTGGGGCTGGCGGCTATTCTCCAGCTTGGAGAACAGGAAGACGGATTCTGAGGCGATGCTTCAAGAGTTGAAAAACCGTGTTAAAGCCTTCGTCTCCAGAAGGGGCTGGGAGAAGTATCATAACCCGAAGGATCTTGCTGAAGCAGTATGCGTCGAGGCCG
>JBNAVT010000001.1:0-125015 GCA_049700215.1 Thermoproteota archaeon | reverse complement strand
GGAGCACTGGATGGGGCTGAATTCGCGTGAACTACCCACGGCTAAAGCGCGCGCGCTCTCTAGGCTGAGAGAGGAGACCGGGTTGGAATACGACGAGCTGCTGACGAAGTATAAGGCGCTCTCAGAGGAGGAGAGGAAGCTTGAGGAGGATATCAGAAAAATAAGGAAGGAGAAGGAGGGCGCGCTCAGAGACAAGCAGGTGACGGTTGAGCAGCTCAACGAGTACACGGGGCTTAGGGATTTCCTGAAGGAGTACGGGCTGGATGTGAAGAACCTTCGGCGCGTGAAAGCCCTGCTTAAAAACGTGGAGGAGACGGGTGGGGATGCGGAGAACATTGTAAAAGAATTGTCTGAAACAGAGTCATTGGCAGAAAGAAAGAAGGTGCTGGAAAAGGAGGTTAGAAAACTGAATGAAGACGCTGAAACGCTCCGGAGATTATGCAAGGGGTTAGAGGGGGAGAGGCAGGAACTTGAAAAGGCGAGACAGGAGGCTTCAAGGCTCAGGATGGAGATAGAGGCCGTGAGACAGCTTACGGGTTTGGGATATGACCTACCCACGCTGAAGTCGCTCAGCATGCATACTAAAAGTTATGGCGGAGTCAAAGCCCTGCTGGAGAACCTCTATCGGCGCATGGGTCTTGCCGAGCTGGATGGGCAGATAGCGCTTAAAAAGAGGGAGCTGAACGGCCTGAATTCAGAGGTGGGTAAAAAGCGGGTTGAACTCGAAAGTTTAAACGAAACCATCAAAAGCCGGGAAAGGGTCAAGGAGGACCTTGAAAAATCACTATCAACTTTAAACGGAAGCCTAATGGCTTTAGCTGAGTCGGAGAAGGATACTAAACTAAGGGTTTCTAGACTCGACGCGGAAAAATCGAGGCTTGAAAAAGAGGTTGAGAATCTGAGACAGCGATGTAAAGATGCCGAGGCTAAAGTTGTTACCCTGACCGGGGAAATCGAGGGGTTGGAGAAGCACAAGGAGGAGTTGGAGAACAGCATAAAGGGCTTAACGGCAGAAGAGAAAGCGTTGAAAGAAAGCGTGGAGAAACGGCACGAAGAGATAGAGCTGAGCAAGGCGATAGTCACGCTGATGAACGCCAAAACCCCAGGGGACATCGAACAACTCAAGGATTTCCTGGAGCGAACGTGGAAGTGGGTCTTAGAAAAGCCGTCGCCAAGCGCCGTCGAGGCGGCTAAAAAAGTGATCATTGACCGTCTGATGCCCAGCTTCAGGACCTACAAATGCTCAAATTGCCACACGCGGTTTGCAGTCGACTCGCCGAAAAGCTTAGATGAATACCCCATAGCGCTCCCGCTCTCTATCTGGTGTCCAGTGTGCCACTCCTTACTTATTGATAGGGACTACAGTTTAGCACAAGGCGCTGATGAATAAATGTAGTATGCACTATTGACCATAATCACGGTCCGGAGCACCTCTATACGCTTTAAATATTGTTGGTGAGAAAGAAGGAAAAGAGCCTGATAAACTCTAAGGTGGTTTTCTCTTATGCCTGCGAGCCCGTCCTCCCCGCCTACTCTTAGCGGCCTCATC
This sequence comes from Thermoproteota archaeon, assembly GCA_049700215.1. Lineage (GTDB taxonomy): Archaea > Thermoproteota > EX4484-205 > EX4484-205 > JAAOZP01 > JAAOZP01. The sequence continues at coordinate 123,466 of JBNAVT010000001.1, read as the reverse complement.
CAGAAGCTTCGGCGCCGTGTACCTCATGAACTTCATCATGCTTTTTCTAGGGTTCTGCTCAACCATCGCGTGCGCCAGCGCGTCAAGCACCATGACCGGTATCCTCGCCTCACCCTTCATGAACGGGTGTAGCACACTATCTATCAGCCTGTTCGCATCCCCCTTCGTAAACCCCCTCCTCCTAGCCATCGCAACCCATCGCCTTAAGCCGCCGTGCACACGCTATTGGCGCGCGCCTCCAAGACGATTAGTATAAGCCTCTTCTCGCTACCCAACTCTGAGAATACTTGGAGAGCCTAGCGCGCGCTATTATGTACCTAGCAAGTGCTTAGAAATGTGCTTTAAAATGTGCTTCATTTGTGCATTTGCTTTATGCACTTGTGCTTGAAAATGCGCTTGGAAAGTGCTTTGAAGTAGCTTACGTTTCGAATATGCTTGGGAAACGCTTCAACTATGCTTAAAGAAGTGCTTAAAACGTGTTTACTAAAGCGTGCTTAAAATGTACTGGAAAAGTGCTTAAAGAAAGGTTTTTAAACAACCTGAGAATAAGCAGTATTAATGCCTTTCAAGTGCGAAATATGCGGTGCCGAATTCCGTACAAAAATGGGCTCTATGGCAACATTAGAATAAAGCACTCATCGAGCATAGAAAAAGCGGTTTCTGCGTCGAAGGGTGATAACCCTAATACTCCTCCTCTCGACTCGGGTGCACTTGTAACAAGCATCGTAGATGAGCTTTATAAGAGGATGGTTGGCCACGCTCGCCAAGACGTTGGCACGCAACCACCTCCGTCACCACCAACTAACGCCACTCAAAGCAGTACCGATAAGGATGAAGGGAACGTGGTCAAAAGCGCGCGCGTGCCCATGGGCGAGCTTGAGGAGATTCATAAGGACAAGATAAGCATCAAAATAAGGGTTAACCCCGCTCTATTCTTCATATACGATATTTTCAAGTCTGAGGCTGAGAAGAGGGGCCACGCGTGGGACGGTGATCTGGGGGACTTCCTATACATGGCTGCGAAGGATGCTTTAGCATTCACGGAATATACACGTCTGTAGTTAGGCTTCGCGCGCGTAGAGTCTCAGCCTGTTCAGCCTTCTCTACCCTGGTTTATACTCGTGCTAACGGCAGGATTGGCGATACTACGTTAACCTCGTCGGGAAGCTTTTGTTCACCAACTATCCCATTAAACCTGGTAGGCTGTGGCGTTTAACCAAAGGGTTTGGGACTCTAGTCTACGAGGCTTAGCGCGCGCGCTACACTATACAATACGGTTGTAGGCTCAAAGCTGAAAGAGTGCTTGAGCTTTACAGGGAATACTACGAAGGCTATGCTAGTGCTGTTAAAACGCTGAAGGTTCAGGCTGAAGAGAGCTCAAGGAAAAATATCACGCTTCAAAGCAAAATGGTATGTCGATGACCTCTCAGTGGAGTTTAATGGCTTCAGATTGAGAATGAATGCTTGGGGAAACTTGGATAAAGCGATCGAAATCATACAATTCTTTAAGGAGAGGACTATCAACGTGGAGGTGGACCTAAGCCGTGAAGAGGTTTAAAAAGCTACACGTGGACGTAGGAGAATGTGAATCGAATGCACCTGGTCTAGCGATTGTTAGAGGTGGCTTATGGTCATCAGACTGATTAACAATTTGTCGGGCTTCGTTTACCGGATGGTGATATCGGCTATGAGCTGGGACCTGCCGATCACGGGAAGCCCGACCCCAGGTTCACAAACGCTACCTTCCTCGTCAGGTCTAAATCCCTAGCGACCAACTTGTCGCTGAGGTCGAGCTCGAGGCTATAAAAAGATGCCGCTGGCGTGCTGTCTAGTTACCTTCTATCTCATGTACGATGCTATGAGCGTTATGCCTCTCCTCTCCGCCTCCTGCTCTGCCGAAGGGTGCACGTAGTATCCGAACATCAGCTTGTACACGCCGTCGGCCATTGTCTTTTTGGCCTTCTCGGCAGATTTGTCGAACTCCTCTATGTCGCCGGGGTATATCCTAGACTTTGCCTCGCCTAGGATGATTATCTTCGCGTCCCTCCTCTTGCCCTCTCCATAGAGGTTTATCTCCACCTCCTCGCCGTCAACCCTAATTAACTTTCTGACCAGTTCTTCCACCTCTATCCCTTCGTGCCTGTAGAGCCATCCTGGCACAACCACCCTAGCTATGTCCTCAAGTCCGAAGCCTATCGTGTCCGACAGCCTGCCAACATGTCTGGAGAGTTCCTGCAGTGCGCTATCTGTCCTCACCTGGGCCTCAACGAGCTTCTCGACAGCCTTCTCCAGAGCATCCTGCCTCCCAACGAGCTTCTCGACAGCCTCCTGTAGTCCAGCCTGCGCCTTCTCAAGCCTAGCCTGCCCACTCCTAAGGTCCTCGAGGCCCAGCAGACCTATTACGGCGTACCGGAACTCCTCGTCCTCCTTCAGTAGCGTAAGCATCCTGCGTTTTAGGTTGACTGTGGTCTTGGCCATACCGAGAAATAATCCGCTAATGTGCCTTATTAGGTTTATGCTATGGCCGATTCAGGATAAATCCTTAAAGGTTTACATAGCCACCGCGCACTAGAGGCTATCCTCATCCTAAACCTATTTCTGCTGCATATCGCAGAGACCGTCTATGTACTCATCTTCCTTTTCTCCACTCTCATACTGGGTCTTTCTGATGTAAGATCAGCGTGCAGTGTTTTCAACGTGAGGCTCACGGCTAAGGATGGTGCTAGCGTACTATAAGTCTTCTTGAAAGGCCATAGGAGTGTCGAAAAATGAAGGGGATTATCCTGCATGGTGGTGCTGGAACTAGGCTTCGGCCTTTGACTTTCACTGGTCCTAAGCAGCTTATTCCCGTGCGAACAAGCCTATAAGCCAGTATGTTTTAGAGGATCTGCGGAGTATTGGTGTTGCCGACGTTGCGATTGTTCTGGGCGAGACGTTCCCAGAGCTTGTTCAGCAGCATTACGGCAATGGAAGCAGGCTACCGCTAATATAAAACCCAAGTTTAAGGATAAAGGTGTTAGCACGCACGATGACATGCTTCTTAAAGGCAAAGATGTATTTGTGTATGACCTCCTACGTGGCGCGCGCGTCTATTAACCTCACGTTAACCCCTTTCCCTAACGCTGCCTTCGCCTGGCTTCTGTCCGCCGTCAAAAGCGTTGAATTCCTAGCTTTCGAGAGGACGATGTAGAGCGCATCATAGATCGTTACTCCTGTCTCCACAGCCATTCCTATTGCTTCATCGACATAGCCTGCTTCATCCTCGATCTTTAAGGCGCTGCCCAGTAGTCTCTTTAAAGCCATTAGGGCTGAATCAGCTTCCTCTCTGGAAAGCTCGCCACGCCTAAGCCTTTTTAAAACGACGCTGGAAACCTCCTTCAAGACGAGGTCTGTAGAAAGCACTCCTTCTTTAAGCTCCTCATATACTTCTTGCCATCCAACCTCCTTAAGTAGGAACTTTGCAAGGGCCGAGGCGTCAATGACTTTCACGATCATTTCTCACCATGCTGGCTGCCGTGCCTACGGGAGCCGGCTTCACCTTTTCAAGAAGCTTGACGGCTTCTTCAACCGCCTGTCTTCTCTCGAGCTCCTCAAGCCTGGCGAGAATACTCTTCCTGATTTCCTCAGGCCAGTTCACTACATTCCCGTACTGCTTCATTTTTTCCTTGACCCAGCGGGGAACCTTAACGCTGACGACCGACATAATAGTATACCATAAAGTATACCTATTTAAGCATTATGGTAGACCCAAAACGTATTACGCTTTAAAGTTTATGCTCAGTATCGCGCGCTAGCAATCAAGGAGTAACGCGTGCTGCTGATTTCTTCAAGAGATGAAGCAAACTGGTGCCTGAAAACGGTTTCTCTTCAAACCAGCTGGGCGGGTTCCGCTCTCGGAACCTCCAGGCCGTCGAAATGCTTGTCGAAGGAAACTATGGCTTTCACCCCGAGCGACATGGCTACTGAATACTGTATGGCATCATCCAAGTCTAAGTGCTTCTCCCTCATCGTCTCTACAGCTCTCAACAAGTCTTTAAGCCCGTTGCAGTGTATCGCGAGCCCCTTATATGCTGAAAGGCTGGAGAGGAAAACCTTCAGCTCACCCAGCTTGGAAAGGCCTGTCATTATAATCATGATGGAATATATTGAGAAATCTGTGATGAACGCCTTTGAAACACCCTCCTTAACACTCTTCAGAAAGACTTCACACTCTTTGCTTCTGGCCTGGGAAAGCATGACTTCTAGAAAAATATTCGTGTCAACGAGGTACATTTTCAGAAGCAGCCTCGAACCACGACTTCATAGCTGAGTGCTGCAGTTCGACGGAGCTAATCTTAATGTCTGAAATGAGCCCTTTTATAGCCTCAACAGGATCCCCTTCGAAAACAACCCCCTCAACGCTGGAGAGCCATTTTTCAACCGCCTCCTCAGCAGCACGGCTGAGAGCTCCCTTTGAATAGCCGAACCTGCGCATCGCAGCTTCTCTGAACCTAGCCTCCAAATCCCTTCTTATTTGAATCCTGAGACCAGGCATGTTGAAAAAAGACCATATTACTATTTAACCTTTTCTCCACAAGTCCTTATCAGCACGTTTCTATGCGTCATTATATAGCCCTGCAAAAGTAAACCCGTTTAATTTATGGCCGCGCACGCTGGTAAACAGTATGCTTCAGGACTTGTTGAAAGCCATGGATAATAATCGGAGAAACTGAACGAGGCTCCCGAGGAGATGAAAAGCGCGTTTTCCGTTCTCACCTTATCGTAAGCTTCATTCACCCCATGTTTTTAACTATCTTTCCAACATAACATTTCTCGGCACCACCTTTCGGGAGACCCTGTGGAAGCATATATCCAGACGATCCCCGTAGGCTTTTTCATCCAATCTCATTCAAACCCGGATGAAATGTGTTGAAAAAGACATTTAAACGCTCTCCTAATAGGCTGAAGCATGCTTATAAGGAGAAGGGATGAGGAGAATCCACCCCCGCCCCCGGTTGAGGAGGCTGAGGAGGAGCATGCTCAAGAATACTCTTTGAGAACCCCGACCGGCATAGTCGGCTTAGACAAGATTATTGACGGGGGCCTGCTGAGGGGTAAGACATACCTTGTCGCGGGGGAAACTGGTACGGGTAAGACTATTTTCAGCCTAAGGTTTATTCTGAAGGGTATTGAGATAGGCGAGCCATGCGTCTACGTTCCCTTCGACGAGACTGTTGAGGGCACTGTTGAGGGAGCTTTAACACTCGGCTGGGATCTTGAGACGCCGATGAGGAGGAACATGCTTAGAATACTCGACGCCAGGCCTTTCTTCGCCGAGGTTACGAGGGAGAAGTTCATGGCTGAGGTCGTCAGGGAGATTGTTAAGGAGCTTAAGAGGCATGTTGCAGAGATAGGGGCTAAGAGGCTCGTCATAGACCCTGTTGCACCGCTCGTCGGAGAGGTTGTCGACGTTTCATGGACGAGGGACTTTATAAGGGGCTTCGTCACCGCCGTGGAGAAGTTTCTAGGCTGCACGACTATCATAACCAGCGAGGTTCCTACTGGCAGCGGCCTCCTAAGCAGGTTTGGAGTGGAGGAGTTCCTCTCCTCAGGGATAATAAAGCTCTCAATAACCCCGATTGAGAACAGGAATCTTAGGACGCTTATGGTTAGGAAGCTCAGGTGGACCAGGGTTGACCTGACTCCTTACGTTTACGAGATTAAGCCCCTGGAGGGGATAGTTATACTGGAGCCCCTCCACGAGTATGTTAAGAAGCTTAAAGAGTAAATGCACGCAAGCATCTGGGCTTGCTACGTAATCATTCGGGTTGGTGAAGCAGCCATTCGTAGAGCGGGGTGAATTTTACCTTTTTACCCTCTACTGTCTCCACACCCTCATAGTCCCACGTTACGATTAGAAGGTTGTTGCACCCCAAATCATCCGACGCCTTTACGAGCGCCTTTACCTCTCTTCCTTCAACCTCGTTTCTTTCAGAAGCGTAAGCTACTTGAATAAGCTGCTTAATATTCAAGCCCTCCTTAACAACGAAATCCACCTCTCTACCCTGATAGTCTTTCCAGTAGAAGAGCTCGAGGCCTTCCTGGAAAGCCTTTTTAAACAGCTCTATTGCCACGAGGCTTTCCATACGGTTTCCATACTCGGTTCCAAACCTAGGTAGGAGCCGGTAGAACCCTAGGTCTATAGGATAGATCTTCTTAGGTTGCATAACTCTTTCTCTAGTCTTATAGCCGAATTTTTCAACAGGGAAGATGAAGAACGCTGTCTCCAAGTACCTGAGATAGTTGGCCAGTGTTTTCTTGCTTTTCCTTAACCCTAGGCTTTTAAAGTAGTTGTTGAGCTTCGATATTGAAACATATTTCCCGAAGTTTTCCATAACCAGTCTAACAAACATGTCGAGCGACGATACATCCCTCACTCTGAACCTTTCAACTATATCCCGGTAGAAGATGGTTTCCCTGTACGTCTTTAAAAGCTCCATCTTACTTCGGTCACTGCTAACAACCTCAGGGAAACCGCCGAACTCCATGAACTCCCTCAGCATCTGCAGGAGTTCCCCCCTTGTCTCCGGAGCCTCTAAGTATTGAGTTTTAAAGTTCTTGAACCTAAGGAATTCTTTAAAAGAGAGTGGTAAAACAAGTCTAGAAACGCATCTTCCTCTAAGCTTCGTAGAAACCTCTTTTGAAGACAGTTTGGAGGAAGAGCCGGATACGACGATGTAATAGTTTTGAGAGCTGTGAAGCGTCCTCACCCATCTTTCCCAACCCATAAGGTTTTGAACCTCATCCAGTAAAAGAACAATCTTACCATTCTTCCCCTTGAAAACCTCATGCAGCGTTTTCACGAAAGCAGAGTAATCCGTGGGCCTTAAAGCCTGCAGTCTTACATCCTCGAAATCAACGAAGGCAATATTCTGCTTAGAGAACCCTTTTTCCATCAGCTCCTTCGCCATTTGAAACATGAAGTATGTTTTCCCAGCTCTTCTGGGCCCGATTATGGTGACCACCCGGTCAGACAGCTCAGTGGAGTAATCCCTATCAACTAGATCTGGCAGTTCTCTAGCTAACCAAGAGGAGAGCACTTCCCTTAACACGTTTTCCATGAGTTCTTTCAGGAAACAGTTTCTTTTAAATCTGTTCCCTTAAGGATCCATAGGCGCAAGGCTAAACCATGAACTGCTGGATGGCTGCCCCCAGGTAAAGCATTAGGAAAGAGGTTAGCATCGCAGCCTGGGGGCTCGCTTTAAACCAGCATACTATTGCTGCTGAAAGCAGGAGCGCGCTTAAGCCTCCTGAGACTATTTGAATAAGCCCGGCGGCGAGGCTCGGCGGGTTTGAAACCACTAGAACCATGCTGTAGAGGAGCTGGGGTAGGAAGCAGAACGGTATGGCTGTTAAGAAGCCTGTTTCAACACTCCTCTTCTGGAAAACCGTTCTGGGGACAAGGTAGGCGAGAAGGAGGCTTAGGGCGACGCTTCCAAGCGTCGAGGAGAAGCTTACGTTGGCAACCGGGATAAGGAGGGCTAGACCCATCTTAGCGTAGAGGCTTGAGGCTGATAGGCTTAACACTATTAGCGCAGCCATGGGCGTCACAATCCTGCTCGGCATTCCGGTGAAGAACCATACTGGGACGAGGGTTTCGAAAACCCTGGGCAGCTCCCCTGAAGCCGGGGGAGGCAGTAGGCCTGATTTCAAAGCGAGGTAGACCCTCCTGCCCTGCTCGCTTAAAGCATACTTCTTGTCGCTTGTCTGCTCGACGAGCTCGCCGAGCGCGAGGAGATTATGGTAGAGGCTGCCCGTGCTCAGGCCCAGCTCCCTCTTAAGATCCTTAACGCTCATCGACCCGGATTCCCCTAGCTTCATAAGCAGGGCTCTCCTCTTACCGTATGAGAGGGCCAGTATAACCTTCTCCAGGCCGTCCTCCTCCACAGGCTTTAAACGGAGCTGGAGGAATATAAAAACATCATGTATGCTGAGCGTCAAAAGGCCTTGAAGCGGGGGGCAAGCTGTGGAAGCCTGAGCCGCGCGTGCTTAGTGTTCAGCAGGCCTGTAGGAGCCGAGTATTCTAATCTCCACAGCCCTGCGCTTAAGCTTCTCCAGCGCCACGCGCACCCCCTGGTTCCAGGAGGCGCCTTCAAACTCGACTAGAAACATGTATTCCCAGGGCTTGCCCCTGACCGGTCTAGACTCTATCCTGGTAAGGTTTAGACCGTGCTTCGCGAACACTCCGAGAGCCCTGTAGAGGGATCCGGGCTTGTGCTCAAGAATCATTATCAGCATTGTTCTCGCAGCCCCCTTAAACCTCTTGGAGGCTTCTCTCGAAAGGATGAGGAATCGAGTGTAGTTCTCCCGCTCATCCTGAATATTCCTCGCCAGGATTCTCAAGCCGTATTCTCTGGCAGCAGCCTCGGAGCATACTGCCGCACCCCCCCTGGTTTTAACAGCCATGGAGGCGGCTGCAGAAGTGCTTGAAACCTCTCTTATCCGCGCTTCGGGCAGAACCCTGTCTAGGAAAAGCCTTACCTGCGCGAGGGCGTGAGGGTTTGAGAAGACAATCCTGATGTCTTCAAGCCTCCTCTCCCTGGAAGAAAGGTGGAACATTATTTTCAACACCTCCTCGCCCACGATGCTGAGTCTAGAGGAGGCTAGGCAGTCCAGGGTCTCGGAAACAGGGCCTTCAAGACTGTTTTCAACCGGTGTAACCCCGTAGTCCACCTCAGCCTCCTCAACGCTTCTGAAAACGCTTCTAATCGTCGGGTAGGGCTGGAGAGCATACGGCTTTCCGGAGAAGTATTTCTCAGCAGCCTCCATCGTGAAGGAGCCTCTCGGCCCAAGATAGCCGACTTTGAAACACCCCTGGGTCCTCCTGCTGTAGTCTATGAGGAGGCTGAAAACCTTTTCAACCAGACGAGTGTCCAAGCCTCTCGCAGAAGCCTTTTCAACGACATGCTTGTAAACCTCCCTCTCCCTCCTCTCGTCGACAACCGGGACACCCTTTCTCCTCTTCTCCCCGCCTATCATTCTCGCAATCCTGATCCTCTCAGCCATAGCATCAACAAGCTTCTCGTCAACCCTGTCAATCATCCTTCTCAGTTCTTCAAGGCTCAATCCTTAACAATCCTCCCGACGAGGCCTGCTCTAGCATAATGGTCGATGAGAACCATTGCTGCAACAGCCTCAACCACGGGGACAGCCCTGGGGGCGATGCAGACGTCGAACCTTCCCCCGGAGAGGTCAAGGTCGACGCTCCTCATTTCCTCAAGGTTTACTGTGCGCTGAACCCTCCCTATGGAGGGAGTGGGTTTAACGGCTGCTCTGAAAACTATCACGCTCCCCGTTGAAACACCGCCGACAACACCCCCGTCGCTAAACCCAGTGACCTCAACCCTCCCATTCCTGACGGCGAGCTCATCGTTGAAAACGCTCCCCCTCATGCAGGAGGCTTCGAAACCCCTGCCGAACTCAACCCCTTTAACGCTCGGAATAGACATTACTGCTCTGGCTAGCTCAACGTCAAGCCCCTCGGCAAGCGGGTCCCCGATTCCCGGGGGAACGCCGTAGACCCTGCACTCCACAACCCCGCCGACACTGTCCCTTTCACGGGAAGCATCGTCAATCTCCCTCATCATCATTCTTGAAGCATCCGGGTCGACGCACCTGACTGGGGACTCGTAAACCTTTTTCAAGTCCTCCTCGCTCGGCTCACCCTTGTAGAAGGCCCTGCCTATCCTGGTGACGTGCGCGTATATTCTCACCCCCTTTTTCTCGAGAACCTGGGCTGCGAGCGAGCCCGCTGCAACCCAGCCTGCTGTGAGCCTTCCCGAGGAGAAGCCGCCCCCCCTGTAGTCGTTGAAGCCGCCGTACCTAACCCTGTAGGGGTAGTCAACGTGGCTAGGCCTAGGCGTGCTCCTGATCCTCTCGTAGAAGCCCTGGTCAGCCTCCTTGTTCCAAACCGCTATGAGCAGGGGGGCTCCTGTTGTGAAGCCTTTGAAAACCCCGCTGAGGATTTCGAAGCGATCCTCTTCAACCCTCGCCGTTGAGCCGTAGCCGGTCCTCCTGCGGGAGAGGCTGATCCTAACCCTGTCCTCGTCAACCCTTAGGCCAGCTGGGAAGCCCTGTATTAGTGTTCCAACAAGCTTGCCATGGCTCTCGCCGAAGAAGCTGAACACAACCAGCCTGCCTAGAGTGTTTAAACCCATTTGAGCTCAACCCCCGTCTCCAAGACCCAGTCGTAGAACCCTGGGTTAGACTTTGAGACAGAGCCCGCGTTGAGGATTGTCGTCTCACCCTCAGCCACAGCCCCCGCCACTATAAGCATCATCTCTATCCTGTGGTCTCCGCCAGCGTCAACGGTTGCACCCCTGAGCCTGCACGGCCCTTCGACAATGATCTCCCCGTTTTTGAAAAAAGTTTTCACACCCATCTTTGAAAGGGCACGGGTGATGAGCGTCGCCCTCGCCGACTCCTTCGCTTCAAGCCTGCCAACGTTCTTCAGAATAGTCTCACCCTCCGCGGCTGTCGCGGCAAGCGCCAGAGCCGGAACCAGGTCCGGGTTTCCCGAGCAGTCCACTACGCATGCTTTCAGGAGGCCAGTGTTCTCAGCTATAAGTGTATTGCCGGACCACTCTATTTTAAGCCCCATCCGCCTCAGTGTTTCGACAACCTCCCTATCCGGCTGAGGCTCGTCCACAAGCCCATGAACCTTAATCACGCTGCCTGAAACCGCGGCCATTGCTAAGGGTATTGCTGAAAGAGAATAGTCGCCTGGAACAGTATGGTTGAAAGGCTTAGGCTCCCCGGGCTCAACCCTTATAAACCCTTTCCCCACTCGGGTTTCCACGCCATGCATACGGAGCATTCTGAGAGTCAGGTCCACGTAGGGCTTTGAGACTATAACCCTGTTTTTCAATAGAACGGTGAAGCCGCTTCCAAGACTGGCTCCAGCGATGAGGAAGCCTGAAACATGCTGGCTGGACTCTGAAGCGTCTAGGAGAACAGTATTAGCCTTGAAGCCGCTGCTCCTGACGGTTAAAGGAGGCTTCCCGTTGACCGAGCTTGCTTCAACGCCAAGCGTGTCGAACGCCTCCTCAAGCATGTCAACGGGTCTCCTTCTAAGGCTCTCGTCACCCGTGTAGACCGCGTGAGAGGGCTTAGCGGCCACGATGGGGGCAAGCATCCTGAGCGTTGAGGCTGAGCCGCCGCAGTCAACCTCCCCGCTGGGGCTCCGGAGCCCGCCGCCTTCGACAAGCGTTTCTCCACCCCGTTTTGAAACGCGTACACCAGTTAGGCTGAGCGCTCTCAGAGTCACCTCCATGTCGTCGCACCCGGATAGCCCGGTTATCCTTGAAACCCCTTTCGAAACAGCGGAAATCAGGAGGCTCCTGTGAGAGTATGATTTCGAGGGCGGAGCCGTGTAGCTGATTCTTCCAGCCCAGCCACCCTTAATCTTCAACACTCTACTCGACGCTCGCATTCTCGTTGCACACACCTGTTTCAATAACCCTGCCGAACCTTGAAAGGGCTCTGCCGACTCTTTCAGCATCCTGAGGCCTCACTACGGAGGCTACGGCAGGCCCCTTGCCGGAAACCCCGGCGGCGACAGCGCCGTTCTTCAAAGCCTCTAAGGCTGGCTTCACATCTAAGCCTAGGGCTGTTGAAACAGCAAGGCCATTTAGAGTCATCGCCAGCCATTCCTCACCGTTTAAAGCCAGACTGTGGGCGAGCCTCATCAAGGGTTCAACAGGCTTGAAGAGGCTTGTGTCAACCTTCCCGCTGAGCATTCCGCCCTGGGGGACGAGTATTACGATCCTGAGATCATCCTCCACCAGCCTCCTGGCGATGAGCCTCCTCTCAAAATTATCCGTAACCACCAGCCCCCCGAGGAGGCATGCTGCAGCATCGTCGAAGGCTCCTGTCACCGACACGCCTGTCTGGATGCTTGCTTCAACAGAGTACTTGGCTGCCTCCATTAGCCCGGCTTCGCCTGAAACCTCTTTAAGGCAGGCGAGGGCGACGGCTGAGGATACGGCACTGCTCGACTTCAAGCCTTTCCTAACGGGTATTTCAGAGTAGATGCTTACTTCACAGCCTTTCTGAAGGCCGTGGTCTCCAAGTATTAGTCTGCAAACCTTTTCAGGCAGGCTTCCAGGCTTGAGAAACCTGTCTCCCGAGCATACTCTGAACACGGGCTCCTCAACCAGCCTGCAGCTCGCCTCAACCCTCAGCCCAACCCCCAGGGCTGCACCCAGGCCGTTCGCCATCGCGTTGACAATGCTTACGGCTCCGTGAACCCTGGCCCTGCTCAACCCTTAAGCCTCCTTAATGCTTCGTCCCTCATCTCCTCCAGCGGAGGCTTCACGCCAAACCATATTTCGAAGCTTGCAGCAGCCTGGTGGATGAGCATTTCAACACCCGGCACAGTGGTCAACCCTTTTTCAGAAGCCTCCTTGACAAGCCTCGTCGGGTGGGGGGTGTAAACCATGTCTAGAAGAGTCTGCCCCCTCCTGAGGAAGCTTGTTGGAAAAGGCGTTTCAAAACCATCCCCCATCCCCACAGGCGTCGCGTTGACAACTAGGTCAGCCTGCTGAACAGCCTGCTGAGCATCCTGTAGGCTCCGGGTCTCAATCCTCATGCCCTTCTTCGAGAAATGCTTCTCGAGCTCAAGCATCCTGCCCGGGCTCCTGTTCAAAACCACGACCCTGCACCCCATCGAAAGCAACGCTAGGACAGCTGCCCTAGCACCCCCGCCGGCGCCTACGACGGCTGCAACACCCCCGCCTTTGAAGCCGGCGTTCACGAGGGATTTCTCAACCCCGGCTACGTCCGTGTTGAAACCCTCAAGCCTGTCTCCAACCCTGACCGTGTTGACGCAGCCCGTTAGCTCAGCCGACTCATCCAGCGTGTCTACAAGGCTTGCTACAGCAATCTTATGCGGTATTGTGACGTTGAAGCCCAGCACCCTGTTCAGCCTGCACATGGAGACGAAGCATCCGAGCATTTCCCCAGTTACTCTCAGCGCAAGGTAGACGGCGTCGATACCCAGCCTCCTCATAGCCCTGTTGTGGATCGCTGGGCTTACTGAGTGTGAAACAGGGTCTCCTATTACGAAGAGCAGCCTCGACTCCGATGTTGGAAGCCACCCTACCATACGCCCATTCTCCTGTATATCGAAACCATTCTCCTCAGGCCTATCTGGCCCGGTGCAAGAGCCTCACCGTACGAGGCGTAGGTCATGAAGCCTCCAAGTAGGGGTGTGAGAATCCTTGTGGCTAAACCCTGCTCCCCCATGCCGAAGCACACGACCCTGCTACCCCGGATGCTGCTGAGGAAGAACAGTAGGCTAGACTCGTCAAAAGGGCTCCTGACCGTCGTGACAATCTTATATATTTCAGCCCTCCTCTTCTTCATCGCTGAAAGCATTCTGAACAGGGTTTTAACGCTGGGGGTGCCGGCCCACTCGTGGCGTGAAAGAATCAGCCCGATGCCTTTTTCGGAAGCCAGTCTAGAAACCCCGTCGATAATCCTGGATTTCTGCTCAACATCCACATACCGGAAGGGGGCTTCCAGAGCCTTCTCGAACATTCTCAGCCTCTCCTCCTCACTGCCACGGTAAGCACCGCCGTCCCAGCTAGGCCTTATCGTCGCAACGCAGCGGACGCGTGAGGACTCGACGACCTTCAAAACAGCCTCATACTGCTTCTCACTCGAATAGTCTAGCCTGAGCTCAACAAGGCTGGCACCAAGCCTGCTTGAAGCATCGAGCGCCCTTGAAACCCTTGAGACATTGTCCGCCTTGACTGAAACGCATATCCTCGGCCTCAAAACTCGAGCATCAGCTCCCCTTCCACAGGGGTGCCGAAATGCCTTCCAACCCTTCTGGGAGCGTAGGCAACAATCCTGTCACCGGGTTTAAGGTCTCTAACACTCACTGAGCCGGCTGGGCTCACAACCCTTATGGTTTCAGCATCCTGCAGGAAAACCTTACCCCTTGAACCGTTTAAACCGATCTCAACCATCCTGAGAGGCCTCTTCTCAACCTTCATCCTGCATATTGTCAGGGCCCTGGCCTCGCCTGTTCTCGAAACAGCGAGGACAATGTCCCCAGACCTGAGGTCGCTAATGTATGGTGAAAGCCCCCTGGTTGAGAGGACATACTGGGATATTGCTCCAGCGTTAACCCTGAAGGGCCTTGGCTTCGTGAAGCCGGATTCAGCAACCTCCGCCTCGACGAGAACCAGCATTGACGAGAATGCCCCTATAAGCATGCCCTCTCCCGGGCTCATGTTGTCACAAGCATCTATGCATGCTCTTAATCCAACCCCTGCTTCAGAAACTTTTTCGACAGTCGCCTCGTGAAGCCTCAACACGGCTTCAATGCTCTTAAGCTCCTCCGCGGCTTTAGAAGCCTCTTCAAGAGGCATGTCGAGAGCCACAGCGTCAACGCCGAGCTCAAGAGCCCTGAGGGCGAGCTTAGCCTCCTCGATGCTGGATGCCTCGGCGATAATCATAGCCCTGTTCCTAAGCTTCGCGACAAGGTTCTCCCAGGGTATAACCTTCCAGTCGGATGTTTTCACAAGAATCCTTCTGAAGCCTTTCTCCACAGCGTTCAAAGCCTCCTCCTCGTCCCCCGAGCACCTCACCTCTAGCTCAAGCACTGTTGAACCGGGGTCGACGCGTTCACAAGGCTCCTGGGAGCCCCATTCCACCAGCCTAAGGCTCTCACCCCTGCCCTCCACCATCCCCCGGCTTCTCGAGACAAACCTGTCTACGCCAGGAGCCTGGCCCACGCTCTCCGCGAAAACCCAGATCTCCTTCAATCCTCAGCGACCTCCAGCGCATAGTCTACGGAAGCGTTTTCGTGAACAATCGCCTTAAGAGCCTCAGCCATCCTCCTCGGGCTATCATGCTGGAAAACATTCCTGCCTATCGAGACTCCGGCGGCACCGGCTGAAACAGCCTCGCTAACCATCTTTAGGAATTCCCTGGCCGACGAGGTTTTTGGCCCGCCCGCTATAACCACGGGTATGCGCGTAGACTCCACTATGATCCTGAACGACTCCGGCGAGCCCGTGTAGTTCGTCTTAACAACGTCGGCGCCTAGCTCCACTCCTATTCTCGCGGCGTGAGCAACCTCTTTAGGGGAATGCTCGTCAGCTATCTTCAGGCCCCTGGGATACATCATGGCTAGAAGAGGCATGCCTAGAACGCTGCAGACCCTCGCTGACTCCGCTAGGAATGCGAGCTGCTCAAAGTCTGTTTCAGAGCCAACGTTGACATGCAGGGAGAAGCCGTCTGCACCGAGTGAAAGAGCCTCAAGAGGGGTTGCGCAGCGAGCCTTCCTAAGCCTGTCTGGGCTGAGGTCTGTCCCAGCTGAGCCGTGCACAATCATCCCCAGCCCCGAGGCTTCAATCCTCCTCGCCCAACCCTTGTGGACAACAATAGCGTCGACACCACCCTTAGCCAGCTCACCCACCAGCCTAGCCATGTCCTCCAGGCCCTTCACCGGCCCTATGGAGACACCGTGGTCCATAGGAACTATGACGCTCCTCCCATCCTCCCTGAAAATCCTTCTAAGCCTCCTCCTCTTACCTGGCTCAGGAACATCAAGCATGCTCAAACGAGCCTCATCTCCCTAAGCAGCTCCGCCACGAGTATCGAGCCTCCTGCAGCACCCCTCACAGTATTGTGTGAGAGAGCAGTATACTTAACCGTTAAAGAGTCGCATTTCGCAACCCTCCCCACGACAACCCCCATCCCCCCCTTGTAATCCCTGTCAAGCCTGGGCTGAGGCCTGTCCTCCTCCTCCCTAACCTGTATAACGGGGTCTGGAGCCGAGTATAAGCCCATCCTCTGCGGCAGCGGTTTGAACTCTCGCAGCACCCTCTTAACATCCTCGGCTTCAACGTCTTTCTCAAGCTCGGCGAAAACATGGAGCAGATGACCGTCTAGAGTTGGAACCCTGTTAACACCAGCCAAAACCGGTATGTTGAGCAGTCTACCGGGTTCACCCAGTATCTTGAGGGTTTCAGCCTGAAGCTTCTCCTCCTCACCCTTTATGAAGGGTATTACGTTGTCAACAATGTCGAGCGACTGGACACCCGGGTAGCCCGCCCCGCTCAAGGCCTGCAGCGAAACAGTCACAACCCTTCTCAAGCCGAAGGCGTCTAGAAGAGGCTTCAGCGAGATTACGAGCGGCATCGTCGTGCAGTTCGACTTCGTTACGAGAAAGCCCTTCCAACGCTTCTCCTCACGCTGCCTCTCTATTAAGCCCAAATGTTCAGGGTTGACTTCAGGGATTATCATGGGTACGAGCGGGTCCATCCTGAAGGCGCTCGCGGTGGAGACGATTTTAAAGCCCTGCTCGGCGAGCATGGGCTCAAATTTCGAAGCAACGTCGCTCGGGAGGCTTGAGAAAACAAGCTCGACATCCCTCAATGCCTCAACGCTGGTTTCCCGGATGATCATCTCTGAAGCAGGCTCAGGTGGGTCGCCTCCTAGAAGCCAGTGCGCAGCCTCCCTGTACTTCCTTCCCACAGACCTCTCCGAGGCTGTTAAAACCTTTATTTCGAAAAACGGGTGGCTGGAAAGCAGCTTTACAAACCTTTGCCCAACTAGACCCGTGGCCCCGAGAACCGCTACGCTAATCCTCCTCAATCCTGAAAGCCTCCTCCAGAAGCCTGAAGGCCTTCTCAACATACTCCTCAGGGAGGAGCACTATGAAGTAGGAGCCGAGCGTCAGGATGCCGTGTATGTTAATCCCCTCCTTAGCCATGGGTGCAGAAATCCTGTAAAGGACCCCGGGCGTCTCGTGAAGGTCTGTCCCCCTTATGAGTATTCCCCGCAAGCCCTGTCTCACCGCGAGGCCTACAGCATCCTCCCCTAGAAGGAACTCGTCATGCATCTTTTGAACAGTCTCCTCCCGGAGGCTCTCGGAGAAGTATGCGAGCACCTCCCTGTTGTTTGCGACGATTCCGAGGAGCCTAGGCTCGCTCGCATCGACGCTTCTCAAAACATCCATAGCCCTGCCGACAGCCCTTAGGCTCCTGCCGACGAACATGACTGCGGAGATGCTGCCGTTAATAACCTCCATGCTTAACGGCGGTGTTGAGGCAAGTATGAGCGTCCCACCGTCACTTAGACTCTCAGAATCATAGCTTATAACCCTGACCTTCAGCGAGGGCGGAATATATTTTAAGGATGATTTATGTATGAACTTAACCCCGACGTCCGCGAGGGCTGCGAGCTCCTCGGTCGTAAGCTCCTCCAGCCTCCTGGCCGACTTCACGAGCCGCGGGTCAGCCGACATTATTCCGGAGACGCTTGTAACCAGAATAGTGTCCTTAGGGTTCAGGGCTGAGGCGAGTATGAAGGCTGTTGAGTCGCTCCCACCCCTGCCGAGCGTCGTAACATTACCATCCTGATCCCTGCCTACGAAACCCGGGACTACAACCACGTCGAATTCATCCAGCAGGCCCTCTAAAACCTGCCTGATCCTCCTGCAGGACTCCTGAACGATTATCCGAGCGTTACCGTAGTTACTGTCGGTCAAGATCGGCCAGTTGTCCTGAGACGGGTCTAGGAAAGTAGCTTTAACACCCTTCGTTAAAAGCGTGGTTGAGAAAACCCTGGCGCTAGTCCTTTCACCCATTGATAGAATCTCGTCCATGAACTGGGGGTCGCCGGCTTCCTTGAAAAGCTGGAGAAGAGTATCCGTGGTTGAGCCCATGGCTGAGACTACGGTCACAACCTTGCTGCCCTTCCTAACCTCTTGGGCGACTAGCTCAGCAGCATGCTCAACCCTCTCCCTGGTTGAGAGAGCCGCGCCCCCGAATTTGACGACGAGAACCCCGTTGAAACCCATTTCCCAAAACCTCCTGAGCGTTTAATAATAGTGGAACATTAGGTAGAAGCCTTCTCCTGAAGCCCTTCCCGCGACTTCAGGAGGCTGTTCGACGCGCCTCGAAGACTTAAGCATGGAGCCGCACGACCCGCCGTGTTTAAAAATCTTACTTGATAAGCATTCCTCCTATTACTGCCGTTTATAATTCACACGAATCCGGGCTTTAGGATTCAACAAGGGTAAGCGTTGAAAATGCGAGAAGCATCGCGTCATTGCTTATTGTGCTTTAAAAGGAAATACTTGTAGCCGGCTACAAGCGCCTCTTCAGCAGCCTTCAGAATGTTTGTTGAAACACCTATCGTCGTCCACCTGCTGCCGTCGGATTCGAACTCAGCCAGTATCCTTACGGCGGCTGCAGTGCCTGAGGGCGCGTCTATCTCCCTGACCCTGAACCCCGTTAGGGAAACGTACGCGATACCTGGGTAAACGGGGCTGAGAGCCTTCTTCAAAGCACTGTCGAAAGCGTTAACAGGCCCGTTTCCCTCCGCGGAGGCGGACATGCTGACCCCGCCGACCCTTACTTTAACGACGCATTCAACAATCTGCCTGTCCCCGAGCCATGTGACGATCGAGGTCCAGTGTTCAAGCTCAAAAAGCTGCGGCGGACCGTGTAGAGCCTCGTGGAGAAGCAGGAAAAGACTGCCGTCGGCGTCCTCGAAGACATATCCTTTCGCCTCCAGATCCTTAATTCTTTTCAGAGCCTCAAGGATCCTCGGATCCCTCCTGTCGACTTCGAGACCCATTTCCTGAGCCTTGGCTGCAAGGTTAGCTGTTCCCGACTGCGAGGAAACAACTATCGCGCTCGTGCTGCCGAAGATAGCTGGGTCTGTGAACTCGTAAGCCTCCCTGTTTTTCAGAACAGCGTCGCCGTGCACACCGCCCTTATGGGAGAAAGCATACTTGCCTACGAAAGGCTGCCTAGGGTTCTCCTCTAGGGAAGCTATGTCGCGCAGATACCGGGAGACTGTGGAGAGCATTCTCAGGTTAACATCCATCCTGTAGTTGAACCTTGCGGCTAAAACCCCTATAACCTGAACAAGGTCAGCGTTCCCACACCTCTCCCCTATCCCGTTTATAGTGCCCTGCACCATCACGGCCCCGGCTTTAACAGCAGCAACACTGTTAGCCACAGCCATACCAGTATCGTTGTGAGCGTGAATCCCCAACGGGGTTTCGAAAAACCCTTTAACTTTCCTAACGACCTCATAGACCTCCAGAGGGTCTGAGGCGCCCCGCGTGTCAGCCAGAACCAGGAAGGAGGCTCCTGCTTTCTCAGCCGTCTTCAAAACCTCCAAGGCGTAGTCCGGATCATCCCTGTAGCCGTCGAAGAAATGCTCAGCGTCGAACACGACTTCCCTGCTAGATTCCTTCAAATACTTAACACTATCGTAAATCATACTTAGGTTTTCTTCAAGCGTCGTGTTTAAAACATCCTTAACGTGCAGGACCCAGGATTTCCCGAATATCGTTGCAGTAGGAATGTTAGGCTGAACAAGGTATTTTAAATCAGGATCCTCCTCAACCCTGACCAATGGCTTACGAGTCCTTCCGAATGTTGAAACCCTGGCCCTCAGCCTGTATTTCAGTATCCGCTGGAAGAAAGAAACATCAACCGGGTTAGTCTGGTTAGGCCATCCGCCCTCAATATAGTTCACGCCAAGGTCGTCAAGCTTCAGAGCAATCTTAACCTTATCCTCAAGCGAGAAGTTTATTCCAACAGCCTGGTTACCATCCCTGAGAGTCGTGTCGAAAACAAGGATCTTACTCTCCTCCAAGGCTAATCTTCCCTAAGCCACTTCAACCTAGGGTCGCCGGCGACAGCCGGATGATTAGGATCCACCATCACGACTTCAAACCACTTGTAGAGCCCGTCCTCCCCAACCCAGTATGAGCCTAGAACCCTCATGTTAGGGTATTTACGGGCAGCCCTCTCCTCAGCCATCTTCCGCCTACTCTTACCCGGTTTAAACAGGACGACCCCAAGATGCTTAGGCCTCCTTCCCGACCTAGGCCTAGGCTTCCTCCTACCACCCTTCCTAACCCTTGACCTGACTATTACGAAACCAGGCTTAGCCCTGTAGCCAAGCCTCCTCGCAGCATTAACGTCAGTAGGTTTCTCAACCCTGGTTACAGCCGGCTGACGCCTCCACTCTATCAGCCTCCTCCTGCGAACCTCTTCAACGGAGGCTAGGAGAAGCTTTTCAGAATCCTTTGAAAGCCTAACCCTCTTCATACCGCGACACCAGCATTAGGGATTGCTTACCAGGAGCTAGAAGCATGACTCTAAACCCCTGGGCTCGACTCATGTCCACCGATACTCCGTGCCCCAGCCTTAAGTGCATAGCGTAGGTATTTGTCACAACACACCTGTATATAAGCTATTCAGGCGGCCGTGTCGACCCTATGTTTCCCAGGCTAACCCCTATAAAAAGCCGGAAAGTAACGGATTATCGAGGCTCCACCGTAAGAGGAGCTCATCCTTCCAGTAGAATCATTAACCCGGTATAAGCATCAAGACATTTTTAATCCAGCTATAGTCGTATCTATTCCGCTCCAATCACATTTACTTCCCTTAGTTTAAGAAAGTCTTTGTCAAAAGTAGCAATATTTCTGATATTCATTCTCCTCATTAGAGAGATGCTC
The DNA here is from genome assembly GCA_049700215.1 of Thermoproteota archaeon. Taxonomy (GTDB): domain Archaea; phylum Thermoproteota; class EX4484-205; order EX4484-205; family JAAOZP01; genus JAAOZP01. Next base: position 102,927 of record JBNAVT010000001.1, on the reverse strand, counting down.
GTGCAATCCGTAAAGCTGAAACCAGTTTCCCTCTGTTTTTTAAAAATTTGCCAAGCATCCTCAAAATTCGAACTCGTGACTTCAACAAGCCTCAGTGATTTCCTTAAATATTCTCCGATGCGGACTGCCCTACGTAGATTTCTGAGGCGAATGAAAACAACAGTCATGGTCTCATCGAAAACATAATCGGAAATATATAAAGGACCATACTTAGAAGCAACTATATCCGGCATCAGGTTTTTCGCCTTAATATGATTCTCATCCCTAGTGTTGTAAAAAGCGACTATGAAACTCGTATCTAAGAATATCATCTTTTCCTACCGTATAGAATTTCATCTATCTCCTCGCTGGTTCTTTCAGACCCGGGCCCCCAGTCAAACGGTTTAATTTTCAGCAGATTTCTGGGGTTGACTTTCTCCCTTTCCTCCTCTTTTTTAAGCCATTCCTTCATCGCTAAAGTCAATGCTTCCCCTACTCGTAGCCTTTTAGCTATAGCTTTCTCCCTGAACCTGACATACGTCTCCTCCTCTATTCCTCTTACCGCAAACAATTCTTTCTTCATATGTATAACATGTAAAACATAATATTTAAGCTTTCAAACAGCACTTGAGCGCGCGCTACATGCCTCCTTCCAGACCACCCCAGTTAGCTATGTTGATGAAGGCGGTGGAGGTGGCGGAGGAGGCTGAGGCTCCTCGGGGCGTTCAGGCTTTGTGAAAAACCCGCTTAAAAAGCCTCCGACAAACCCTAGGAGGCCCTTCACCACCGGGGAAGCGGTAAGGACGACGAGTGGAATGACGGTCCATAACGCCACTATCTCTGAAAAAGCCGTTACGAGGAACGGCGCGGATACTAGAAGCAGTATGAGCATTGCAGCGAAGACCCCTTTAAAACCGGCTTTCCCCCTCGCCACACGGCTCCCCTTCGCGTAGAAGCCTATCACGAGCCCCGCCAAGACTGGCATGATTATGATCAACGGGTAGAGGCATAGGAATATTGATGCTAGATTGAAAACAACCAGGAACAGCAGTGCTACCAAGATTCCGAAGCCTAAAGACCCTTTTGCAAACTTCTCACGAACCATTTTCCAAAGCCCCCTTGGTCACTTCTCCTTCACCTGCCTGTAGCAGAAGAGCCAGAGCGCGGCTGTGCATTCCTCCTCATACTCGTACACGTAGCCGATTACCCCGAGAAGGGTGAACTTGTCAGAAGTGATCTCCTTCGTGGTGAAAAGGTAGTCAGCCCCTTTCTCGGAAGCGTAATACTTGTAAAGCGGCACAGTACCGGGCTTCTGCTTGAGAAAAACATACCCGACTACTCCGGAGAAAACCATTTCCCTAACAGGGCGGAGCTCCTTCGGCTCATCGTTTAAATCAGTAGTAAGGTAGAACTCTTCCTCATCAGGGTCGTAGAACCTGTAGAGGGGAACCGTTCCCCGGAGATGGTTGTAATGCACGTAGCCAACAACATAGTCCCTAGTGAAGTGATACCCCTTGGAATTACCCTCGTAGTCAGTCGCCACGTAGGGGAAGGTGCGGGTGCCAGCGGCCTCATCAGGGCTGAGGAAAGCATACCCCAACGTGAATGATCTAAACATCCACAGCGTTTTAGAACCCTCTAGGTAGTACTGGGGAACCATATGTTTAACACGGAACCGTCATAGCCAATCTGATACTCAGATCTCTTAAGATAGTTATCAACCAGCTTCTCATTCGGAACACCTTGAATCTCAGATTTAGGAAGGTAACCGAGCCTTCCGTATAGGAGCCTTCTGACACCAGGAGCCCCGGTCTCCGGCAAATTAGGGTCCGTCGACACGAAGTAGCGTATTACCTCGCGGGTCTGCTCATCCACTTCAGCATACTCGTAGACCGGAACAGTGTTTCCAACCTGGGAGGTGAATACGTATCCAACGGCCTCAACCTTAATCATGTCGTTTAAAAGCGAGAACGACTCGGCGCAGGGACTTGTCGAGTAAAAATAGTAGAAGTACTCCTTCTTGCTTTTGCAGCCCCAGCCGAACAGCCTGCAGCCTAAAGCCTTTATCCCCTCCCAAACCCATTCAGCAGCCGCCTTTATTCCTTTCCAGACCCATTCGGCAACGAGCGTCAGCGAGACGGGAATAAAAAGCATGGAGCCATATATTACATCCCCGATTAGGAGCCCCAGGCCCTTTATCACTTCTCCCGCGTCACCAGACTTTATCATTTCAATGCTTAAGCCAAGTTCGTTAAGAAAAACGCTGACACCCTCTACAAGTGCACCATACGCTTTCTCAAGAGCACCCGCGTTGCTGGGAGGCATATCTGGAGGAGCTGGCTTACTGCATATTGCGACGTAAAACCTGCTCCACAGCGTTATTCCTAGGAGGTTTTGCTCCGTCCAGTATAGTTCGAACCTGCTCTGAGGGATCGCGCTCAAGTGGCCCCGGGGATTATAGTAGCCGATCATGGTGCCGTAGTTCACGTCCTCCCAGTAGCATACTGCAACGATCCAATGGCCATGCTCTACGTTCATCTCGTCGTGGCTTCCATCGGTCGTTATACACATCTCCACCGGTATACCCATGTCGATTAACCGTTTTACGTCTTCAAAAGTGCCGTCCACGTATATTCTCGCCTCGAATCCCTCCTTTCGAGCATAGTCCGCGATGGAGAATCCTTCGCTGTAAATGTCAAGTTCACCTCCTCCTCTAATCGACCGATCTATGATATTGTGATTGTAAACCGTGGAATCCTTCTTGGATAAGTATCTCAGTATGGCGGCTAGCGAAGTTGTGCCGCAGGCACTCGTTTCCCCCTGCTCTTCGAAGTCTGAGTTGGGATCATTAGGGTTAAGCCTCCCCATTAAACCGTAGTCAGGAAGCGCGTGCATAGATGGTTCTCCACTCGGCAGATTACCCGTATAACCCCATGCTGCCTCCTCGCTTCCAAAATCCAGTTCAGTAGGAGCTTTCACGCCTCCGGCTTTAGGAAGCTTAACCTCCTGCCAGAACACTAGAACGTTATTATCTTCATCCGTCTCCGTAACCTCCCCGTAGGGATCCACCGCTACTTCAAGCGAGTAGTTCCCCGCCTGCAGAAACAGGGGATAGAACAGAATGCCGACTGTTCCCCCACCGTCAAGCCCGTAAGTACCGTTGATAAGCTGGCACCCGCCCCATTTAACCGACACCCAGACCAACTGTTTAACAGGACTACCCTTGTTGCTTACGGTTACAATCATCCTTGTTCTCAGCCCAGCAACAGGCTGTGGGAAGAAGACTGCAGCGTCAACCTTCAGGTCTGAACCCTCAGCCGGGCTACCTACCACTCTTATTGGCTTCGATGAAGAGCTAGGTGTGCCCGCAGTCAGCATCAGCAGCAGGATAATGATTGAGAACACTTTCCTGCTTTCCATTTTTCAACCCTCCAAGGGTTCCTCTGAATACGCTAGGCGAATGTCGTTCTCATCGTCAGTCGCCACCAGTATCTGACCCTTGCCCAGCCCAACGATGTCCCCCGTAGCGACGCCGTCACACGGGGAGTAGAAGATGTATTGAAGCTTTATCGGTCCTAAGAATACATCATATATTAGTACGCACCTGTCCTCATCTCTGAAGAACAGTATCTCGGGCCTAGAGTCTCCAAGCACGTCTCCAACGCTCATAGCATCGTACTTCGTGAACTGGTCTCCGATGTCTAGTTTAAGAGTCAACTCTAACACCCATGTTCCTCCAGACTGTTTGAAGGAGAAGACGTAAAGCCATTTCTCATGGTTGGCGGCATAAACTATTTCCTCAGCACTGTCTCCAAAAAGGTTGGCGACAGCAATCTCATCGTGACCGTTAGAATCATCCTCCTCATTGTCAGTGTGCCCAGTATACCTGAACTCGTCAAGATCCACCGGCAATGTAAAAGCTCGTGCTACAAACGAGCCTGCTACAGTAGGGTCTAAGACGAAAAGCTTATCATCCTCATCTCTTACAAGAATTATTTCATCGTAATCATCATCGTTAAAAACATTGCCTGCAAGGAGGGCGTCGAAATGCGTGAACTTACATCCAAACTTACCTAGGTCTATCATTCCAACCTGGCTAAGCTCGTAACCAGCAGCCGCCTGTTTAATCTGATAGATGTATACTACTCCAGCTTCCCCATCCTCGTCTACGGCGATCAGGATCTCCTCCTTCTCGTCACCCATCACGTTCCCCACAGCCATCCTATCATACGTCGTGTACCTGATTGCTGAGAATACTTGCCCCCCGAAAAGCAGTGGCTCGAGGGAGCTTGCCTCATTGTTCCAAGTGTAGACGTATAGTCTACCCCCGCCATCGTCCTGAGCCACAACAACCTCTTTCCCCCCATCTCCAACCACGTCTCCCACTGCTAACGAGTCCCATTGAGTCCAAACCTTAACGTCCTTCCTCGACATCGCGTAGCTTATCCTGCATCCACAGCTTCTTTTCGGAGGAGGAGTTATTATGATGACGCTGACTGTACTCCTCCCCAGGTTCCCATACTTGTCCGTCGCCTCGGCTTCAAACTCCATCAGCCGCATTCCTGGAAATGGGCCGGACTCAATCTCCCTGTGGAAGCTTAATGGAAAATTGCCTTCGTAAGCCTGCATGAACAAGGGCTGTTCCCACGGGCTTCCGCTCACAGCTATCCCCCGCTGCGTGACCCTGACGGTTTCTATCCCGCTGGGATCCGAAGCGTCGACGATTACCGATATTTTCTCATTGTCCCTAGCTTTCTCAGGAGTAGCACGTATAACCACTTTAGGCCCTTCAACATCCTTAGTCTCAAGAGCAATTGCGAGGCGGCCCTCCTCGTAGTAATCATCCCTATACTGGTTAGTGTCAACGGTTATGGTGGCTGAACCTACTTGAGCGTCATAATAGTAGAAATCTTTTTTCGACGCCCCATTGGGAATGGTTAACTCTGTTATCCGCGACCCTCCTTCAGACGATGCGAACCTTCCTGAGGTGGAGCTTGATGAAAGCTGAACCCTGAGGTCTCCCATAATTATCGGCAGGTTGTCAGCATCTCTCCTCTCAACAGTGAGCTTAACCCATGTCTCCACATAGGCTGAGGCAGGCCCGGATATTGCCAGCTTAGGAGGGTAGAAGGAGAGCTCGAGAACAGGCTTGTTGGTCGGGTTTTCCCTAGATGGGAAGACGGTTAAAGGAACGATTTCAGCACGCGTGTCTTCAGCCTGGTCTCTCAAGCCCCATCCGAAGTTCGACCTGGTTCCAGCTAGGATTTGGCTGACTGATGATGCAACGTTCCACGTCATCCAACTGCCCGCGGCTGGGACGGTTGAATAGACGGCAAACCCGGAGACGGAGCCGGGTTGACTATTCCAGGTTACAGTTCTTTCAGCCCAGTCCCTATCCAGCAGGTAGCATTCATACGTCCCCCTGCCGGCAGCATACCCGGTTCGAGCCACGTAGAGCTTAAGCTGAGCGCCGGCAAGCTTTGAGCCGGGGGTATTTGCGTCAGGTCGAACTTAACCAGGGACCTGCATACGGCCTTCAAGCCCGGGGACACTATTAGCGACACTTCCGACCCGTAGTTCACAGTCGGGTTATTCTGCGCAACGTACGCGTCCGCCGTTGGCTGAAGACTAGCTGTGCAGAGACCAGGCCTCGGGGAAGAAAGCAGGAAAATACAACCTGGGAAGATAGTGACCAATAGAAACACGATGGAAACAGCAAATTCCTGTTTCTTCATTATACTATTATTGTGAAGCTTCTATATAAATTTTTATGGAGCTCTATTCTAACTCTCGAAAAGCCCAATATTGTCAACCCACTTAAAACAAGGAACCTCACAAAACCCTTGGCTTCAACCATTTAGCTTGGAACTGTAGTTATATGTTTCCGGAAAGCCGCTGGAAGAGCTATCTAAACCCTCATGAGAATGAAGTGTATTCGGTAAGTTTTCAAGATTACTGTATTGTTGAAGCGTAGGCCATTCGTGGGAAGCGTGAGGAATAGTAAGGCTCCATTAAAAGAGCAACGCTTATAACTCCGCCGCGACGCGATGAGAATGGAGACATGTCTGAGGCTGAGTACCTTAGACTAAACTTGAAATATCTTAAGGAGGCGGAGAAACTTCTTGAGAAGAAGGATTATTCTCAAGCATCTGAAAAACTCTGGGGGGCCTTCGTAGAAGCAGTGAAGGCAGTAGCAATTGAACAAGGCACAAGTCTTGGTACTCATAGGAGCATAGCTGAATTCATATCTAAGCTCCACAGAGAACATCCTGAGTGGAACTTGATGAACGCTTTCAAGCATGCTGAAAGCCTCCATGTAAACTTCTATGAGAATCACCTGCCTGAAGACCATGTTATAGAAAGTAAGAAGGTCGTTGAAGAATCCGTAAGGCTAATGCTTGAAGCAGTTAAACACCTCAAGAAAGCTTAGCATTCCGTTAAAAATCTTCTAGTAGACGATTCCGCTGTTAGACCCAATTGGTGCAGTAAACCTGACCTGAGATGCGTACACATTAGCGAGCTTTAAAACCAGATTTAAACATGTCTCCTTTTCTCACTAACCAAATAGACTTTTTACGATACTTCGGTTTAGACCCATAATAGATGGCACCAGCCCTGCAGACTGCGTCGATCCTCTTCTTAACCTCCTCGAACTTCTGCTCTCTACTCATACCCTTTGGTTCGAATATGGAGTAGAAATGGTTATATTCATACGGAGTGCAAGGCACCCAGTGGATTACCTCGACTCCAAATTCTTCACCCGCTTTCTTAGCAGCCTCTTCCCCGCATTTGAGCAAGCGCATCAGTTTTTCAAACGGTTTTTGAGCAGAATACTTATCCCAATTATTCTTACTCGCTAATTCGTCCTGAATCTCAAATGCTTTTTTTGACTCTTTCTTCGCTAAGCTTTTCCCTCTCCTCATCATTCTTGGCTTTTTGCTCCTTTTTTTATACAGAGAGAACACTATTTCCAATATTCTTTCCGATATATTATCAAAGCCAGAAGTCTCCACCTCTATTTTTCCATCGATATCTCCGCAAACTAAGCCGTAAAACTGGGGGCTCTTGACGACCCATTTCATCGGCTTATCTTCCATAGTTCTATACAATTCTGGACCGGATGTTTTGATCTCATAGTCATCTCCTCCCCCAGTTAGGTATCTCCCTATCATCCTTAGAAGCTCCATGTCTAACTCCTCTTCAGACATTTTCATCACCCTCCTCTTCTAATAATTTCCATATATGGGTTCTCATAATTGCCAATGCTTGAAGGAATGGCTTAGGGCCTAGGGCCGGATGAGTTCTCTATGCCACAATCTAGCACAACCAGAATACCATACTTAGTGGTCTCGATTTCGGCAAAGGATTCGGCAAGTTGAGACCTACCTGAATTAAGTTGGTCCCTAAAGACCTCTGAATCATGAGTTAAAGTGCTTTTAATCTCGTCGACAGCTATGAAGCTCTTAGCTTTGAGCACGCGCGCTACAACATCTTCTGAACTATAAACTTAAAGTCAGGCTCATGATCTTCTACCCACTTATGCCGCCTTCCCTATCATTAGCGCGCGCTTGGCAAATTTATCTCGAGTTATTAAACTCTTAAACCATATATCTATCCTTTCGCCTCTTCTTTCCTCCGGGCGGTATGTACTCATAAGAAAGAGAGTAATAAAGATGTACAGCCCTTTCGATCGCGTCTACCCTCTTCTTTACCTCTTCGAACCTCTGTTCTCTACTCATGCCCCTTGGGTCGAATATCGAGTAAAAGTGGTCAAACTCCTCCGGAGGAGAAGGCACCCAGTGGATTACCTCGACGCCGAACTCTTCACCAGCTTTCTTAGCAGCCTCGTCCCCGCATCTGATCTTATATATCAACTCTTTAAAGGGTTTCTTGGAGGAATAATTATGCCAGTTTTTCCTGTTCGTCAGTTCCTCTCGAATCCTCATCTCTTTTCGACACATTTCGTGGATGAGTTTTTTCCGCTTTTCCTCATCATTTTTGACTTTTTGGAGTTCCTTCTCATAAATTGACCATAGAATATCCTCTATTTGCTTTGATATGAAGCGTATACCGCTAGTCTCCACCTCTATTTTTCCGTTGACATCCCCGCAAATCATGCCATAAAACCGAGAACCTTTTATAACCCATTTCGTTGGCATGCCCTCCATGGTCCTATCTTCGTCTGGGGCAAAGAACGTTGTTCCTCTTATTTTAATTTCGTAATCCTCGTCCCTGCCTCCGGCAAGGTATCTCCCTATCATCCTTAGAAGCTCCATGTCTACCTCCTCTTCAGACATTCCCATCACTTCCTCTCAATAATCTCTATATACGGATTCTCATAACTCCCAATGCCTGGAGGAAGGGTGTAGGGCTTAGAGCTGGAGGGATTATCCACATCATAGTCGAGCACTACTAAGATACCGTACTTAGCGGTCTTAATGTCGCCGAGGAATCTGATAAGCTCCTCCTTACCGTTATTAATTCCCCTTTCGAAAATATCTACTCTATGAGTTGAAGTGCTTTTAATCTCGCCGACAGCAATAGCGCTCTCAGCTTTAATTAAGTTTCCATGTTTATCAATAACATCTTCTGTAACTATAAACTTAAAGTCTGGTCCTTTATCTCCTGCCCACTCATGCCACCAAATGCTAATCTTATCCTTTGAGATTCCGGTCTTCTCGGAGATTTCATCGCGGTAACGGAAGAGCTTGGAGACAATGGTCTCGTCCGTCCTGACGATCAGCTCCCCCACCTGACCCTTCAAAATAGTATCGGAGGGATCTTGCTCAGACATTTGAATGCATTCATCTAGATTGTTGATAGTATCCAGGTATTTCAGTACCTCTATATGCTCTATCCTAGTCATCCCCTCCGGCACTTCAACAGCTAGACGTGGATTGCAGCAGTATGAGATCCTGTAGTTGCCGCCATCATCGCTGAAATATACTTTAAGCAGGAGCCTTTCCTTAATGTTCTCATTCCCCACGCCATCCAGCGTCTCAACGTAATAGCCGCTTAGAAATATTCTCTCCTTCAGTTTTATGACTTCGCCCTGACGGTCTTCAACGTTGCCAACATCCTCCGCCAACATTAGCTTCTCCGGAACATTGATTGGTTTCCCGACGATATTCGTGGAGGTATGCATCTTTCCATCCAGCGGATATTCAACGATCCATCTCCCCATGCTTACTTTGACGCTGGCAATTGGATACACACAGTCGCCAAGACGAATTTTCACCACGCCATCATCGTAGAAAGCTAGGGCGAGGGGTTTGCCCTGCATGTTCCTAGCTCTCGTCGTCACTTCTAAAATAGCTTTCCCCTCTTCGGTCCTAAGGAGCCCCGATTCTATTGTGAGCCCCGTTACTCCGTCAAACTCATCGTAAGCCACGATCCTGCTGTTAATGAGGTCAAGCATCACCTCCGCCCCTCCGGTGAAGAACCTCGTCGGATGATAAAGCTCAGGAACGTATTCAAAGAATCTAACATTTGTTACAGACACTGTTGTCTCGTCACTGCCTATTTCGCCTAATATCTCATCCACGCAGCCTTTCGGTATCCAGACATGGACCGTTTTAGCGTCTTTCGAAAACGCGAATTCCATGGTCCCGCTCTTTCCACCTCCTTCCCAGTAAAGTTTTGCTTTATAAGTTCCCGGCTCAAGTTCACGTCCACTTCCTAGGCTTAGGGTAACGCCCTCTCCCCTGCTTAGCGTAACTTTCCGAGGCTCAGCTCCATAATCGATCTCATAACATTTCATGCCGTTTACCTTGGCTATGAGGCTGTCTAACGAGTCTGGATTCTTGAGGACGGTGTTTAGGAAGGCATTTGCAACCTCTTCACCATGCTTACCCTTAATGTTGATGTAGTTATCTGCGATTTCCCCTATCTTTAGTCCAACGCCCTTCGTCGCTTCCCTTTGGATTTCCACCAATATCTCGTCGAGTCCATTCATCTTGTCCAAATCCTTCGAGTTGACGCTGAGCCAGCTGTTCAACGAGTCTATCGCTTTGTCCCCATCCTTGCTCCACATGGATACTATGCTTCTTACTATCGGCTTCCCCTTCGCCTCCATCTCCTCCGGGGAGTAGTTTTCAACAATGCTTCCTATTGCGTCGAGTATCCTGCTTGAGCTCTCCCTGCTTGGAACGTTTTCCAAGACTTGTTTCGAGATCTCTGAAGAAGCATCCAATGTATCCCCGGCCCTGGGCAGCTCTCCCCCCGCGTCCTGGAGCAGGCTTCCAACAGCATCCCCGAACCTTTTGCTATACTTGTTGGCGAGGAGGAGGTCGGCAGCCTTGCCGAACAATACGGCTCCTTTCCTCTGTATCGCTAGGATGGTTGCGTCCCATACTGCTGGGGTTATCCAGTTGTAGAGCCCTCTTCCCATCAGCCTTAGGATCTGCCCTGTGCTTAGGGGCTGCCCCATTACCCTCTCAGCCTTTATCCTGCCTATCATTATCGTGAAGAACACTACGTAGGTTAGGCTGTGGATTATTGTGCCTGCAACCCTTCCCCTCGCGTACCCAATCTTGTAGTCCCTGTTCTCTCCCGGGAGCACGACCGGCTCCTTCCATTCTAAGGCTACGCACACCTCGTCCCAGCCGACGTCGATGAAGAGGTTTGAAAGGGCGTTTATCCCGAGGTTGTCTATGGTCTCGTTAGCCGCCTCCCTGTATCTGCGGGCGAGCTCGATATACTCTCTAGCGTGCTCAGGCATATTCTTACTCATGTACTCCTTAGACTTGTTCACACACTCGGCCGCTAGGCTGTTCATAAAATCCCTGGCTGCGTAGGCGTTCTGAATATCTGCCGCAACCTCCCAGAGGTTCATGACAACTCCTGCTGCGAGCAGGATGTAGGAAGCAGTCTTGACGTGTTGAGCTGGGACGATGAAGCCGACGATAACCATCAGCCCCACGGTTATAGCTATCTTCCAGGCTTGGGATGCTAAGCCGTCCCAGAAGCCCTTCCAGTATGGCGAGGACTCGTGCTTAAGGATGAACCTTGCTTTGGCGACGAGCCTGCCGTTGAGGGTTATGTTGACAGCAACCTCTCTGTCGTAAACCTGATCCAGGGTTGAGGAGAGCAGGACAGCATCCTCCTTCCCACCGAGGAAGAGGTGCTTCCAACTATTCTCGCCGCGTGTTTTCCCGAAAACTGTTAACAGAGATGTTTCAACGTCAACCCTGTAGTTGAAGCCTATTCTCGCAAAGTTCCTCATCCTGACGCTTTTAAGGGGCCCTTCTCCAACAACCTTCAACGGGTGGTAGATTAGGATTAAGTAGCCCGGCTCAGCCTCCCCAACCCTGGTTCTAACGTCCACGACGGCCTCCCTGTACTCATAGTCTATATCGGGGTTAGTCTTCTTCAACCCGTCCATCATCGCCTGATAAAGGGCCAGCTGCGTCGCGTTCAACACTATTGGTTCGCCCTCGACCCAGTAGGGCTTCAGGGGCTCAACCCTGTAGTCTGGGGAGATGTTTCCACTCTTAAGCAAACCCTTGGATGCGTTGACAAGCCTGAGGACCTCATCCTCCTTGAAAACACCAAGATACTCGTAGTGCGGCTCTATGCTCGTAACCATGATTTTCACGCCAGCCCCGGTTAAAGCCTCCTCTCCCTCTTCAAAAGGTAGCTCAACACCGATGCCGGGGATTGGCATTGAGTCTAGCCCAAGGCTTGGGACGTGCGTTGGAACACCGACCCCCCAGACCGGTTCCCTGGCTTCGTAGACCCATCCGCTGCACATGTATGGCAGGACTGCTCCGACGATGTAGGGATCCCAGAGGGCGTAGAGCCTCACGTGCGTGGCATGCTCGTAGCCTGGGATGAAGACCCTCATTGTTTCCTCGTGCTCAGGCACGATTGTTGTGTAGGTTTCAAAGTGCTCAGGGACCCAGAAGCTTGGATGATAGATGGTTGTGTAGGTTTTAACAAGGTAGGGGTTGCCCTCGTCGTCGGAGTAGGTTGTTTTCACCGTTATCCTTGCGGAGGAGCGGAGGAGCCTCAATACGAATTCCTCAACCCTTGTTTCCCCAGCCTCGATGTCCCCCATGCTTCTACTAACATTCTGGATCGCGCCCACCTCCACAACCTCCCAGCTTGTCCCAGTTATCTCGACGCGAATATTCCTAGCTGCGCTCCCACCGTTGTTGGCGAGACTCAGGGTGAGCCCAGCATGCTTCAACACCGATGTGTTCACCCCGAGGATTGTTACGCTCAACGATGGTGCCGGCGGAGATACTACCTGAACCTCGTAGGTTAACTCGTTTCCAAGCGTGCCTGAGAAGGATGCGTTTCCAATAAGCGTGAGGGTAAGGTTGTAGGTGCCTGGCTTAACAGCCTTGAGTCTGAAGAACCCTGAGGTGTGAGTGTCGTCGAGCCTTCTCTCAAGGCTGTTTAATGGTTCGAATGCTTCTGGAGCACTTAGAGTTAGCGTCGCGTTAAGCGGCTCAGGCTCCCCGCCGGAATACTCCGCAGAGTAAGCTATCTCAAGAGTTTCCCCGACACTCAGGCTCGTCGATGAGATGCTTGTGGTTATAACCCAGCCCTCTATTATGGCCGGGTCGTAGGCTGGGAACAGTACTTTGAAGCTCTTTCTCTGCTCGGGGACGACGGTTCTAACGTCCTCGTAGTGGCCCGGTATTGCTACCATTATGCTGCCCCCATAGTATACGTGCGTGACTATGGGTATCTCCCCTGTTTCCGGAGTCCATTCGACGCGCTCTATCCCGCTGAAGTTTTGCAGGGCTTCCCTGCCCCAGATTTTCGAGACGATGGTCACAGTATTATTCGTCTCCAGAAACCTCATCGTGTACTTGTACCAGCCTTGCTCGCGCCTCCAAACCCTGTATTCCCTGACCAGAGTCTTGTTCCAGGCCTCGTAGAACCCTGCTTGCTTAGTGAAGTTATACCGAGAATAGTTGAGGCTCGTGCTTGAAACAATAGGTATCCTTACGCTGACGCTCCCGTCTTCAAGGCTTCTCTCAACACTTACGCCGCTAACGTTCAACCCTATGGTTTCACCGTTGGAGAGCGTCGCTTCGATCAGCGAGGAATTCCCATAAATCTTCTTAACTTCGCTTCTAAGCTCGCTGGTTGTGCAGCCTGTGCTAACGTATAGGCTGAAATCCCTCCACAGCCTTTCCGCTAAGGTAAGGTTGAAGCCCTCTGGAGCAACGTACTCACACTCCTCAGCTAGGAGGTCTTCGGGTATGGCTTTCCCCAAGTACTCTTCAAGCTTCTTAGCGAGCTCCTCGGGCTGCGCAGAAACCCTGATTAGCAGCGTGCTGTTGAGCTCGAGGCTGAGGACGAGAATTATTAGAAGGATTCCAGCTATCTTCTTCTCCACCTTCTCCCCACCTCGAGGAAAACCAGTAGGAATGAAACCATTGTCATAAAGACCAGTCCTGCTTTGAGGAGGGTGTTCTCGCCTCTAAGCCTCGAGGCCTCAGCCCTTACGCTTTCCAACCCTTCTCTGAGCGTTGAAACATTGTCTAGAAGCTCCTCTATCCTCGCCTCCTGAAGCCTATTCAACGCTTGGCTTTGGTTCAGCCTGAGCCTAAGGTCCTCGTTCTCCCTAGTCAATAAACCTATTTGAACAGTCATATCGCTAGCAACACGGCTTAAAACAGTATAGTTGGCTAAGAGAGACTGGTAGAGGCTTCTCAAGCCTGCTTCAAGCCTCACGCTCACCCCAATAGTCTCGTATGCAGAGGTTACTAGGTTAACGTTCAGTAGGCCCTCATCCCTAACCCTAACAACCAGTTTCCCGCCGACCATGGTGATGTTCTCCTCAGTATAGCTTCCATCCGGCTTGACGAGCCTTGCTTCTAAGCCTGCTGCTTCATCAGGGTAGTTGAAAGTAAGGATGGTTTCATCTTGGTTAAACTCGATTGACGCGAGCCTCAGCTCGGGAGGAGTTGGAGTAGGTTCTCCCAAGACTCTGATCATGAAGTCCCCCGGTCTTTTACTTGTAGAGTTTAGAGAAGCAAGTATAGTGTGCTCGCCGGCGTCAACTATGAAGCTGTTGTTCGAGAAAGGCGGATCGTCGTCGACGCTTATCCAAAGCTGCGAGCCGTCGAGGGTGAACATTGGAACAACGACCACGTAGAAGGCTCCGGTTACGACGACGTTTGGAAGCTGGATGGTGTACCAGTCTAGAGTAGCGTTCTTGAAGACCTTGCCGAGGAGGAAAGCGGACCAGTATCTGGTGTTTAACCCGCTGTCCCAGATTTGAACGTAGAAGACCGGGGCTGGGCCCCTTAGCAGGCATGTTGCATGAATCCTTATCCCTGTTATCCTCCAGCTTTCCGACGGAGGAGTAAACCTGACGGCCGCTGCACAGGGATAGAAATCGCTCCAACCGTATTCAGCGTTGCCATCGTCACGGGAAAGCTCGAATGGGGAGGCGTAAGCCTTCAGAAAGCCCGGAAGGAGGGCTGACAGTAAGCTAGGGTTAGAACAAGCCCTACGGGTCTAACCATGGCTGGAAATATAGGAGTTAAGGTTTTAAATAAGTTTTTCGAATAACAGTACATTCCCATCCAGTTAAGCGTGAAACAGGAACTTTTTAAGCACCCATGTTACAGAAATCCTTCATGGAGGAAATTTATAGTCAAATTCTCAGCCGGGTTTAGTAGTCCTATGGCTCTGGAAAATAAGAGAGAAGGACGTACAGCTGGAGCCAGAGAAATTTGAAGACACCCAACCAATCCATGGTATTCATAACGGTTCTGGAGAAAAAGCTTCCTGTTTTCTAAGAATTTCGAGTGCATGTTAGAAGGAACATGCCATCATATAAAGCGCATGAAACCAGGATTAGGCATCGAATACTCGAGAATATTGTTTAAATCCTAGTGGCGCAAAGCCACCTACAATGGTTACGAGGTTGGTAGGCCTGACTGGTAAGCCCAGTGTTGGCAAGTCGACCTTATACTCAGCCTTGACACTTAACATTGTTAAGATTGCTGATTATCCTTTCACCACTTTGACTCCGAACAAGGGTGTCGGCTACTTGAGGAAGAAGTGCGTCTGCAGAAGCTTCGGTGTCACTGATAATCCCGTGAACTCCAAGTGTGCCAACGGCTTCAGGTTTATCCCGGTTGAGCTCGTCGACCTTCCGGGTATTGTTCCCGGTGCGCACGAGGGCAGGGGTCTCGGCAACCAGTTTCTCTCTGAGATAAGCATGGCGGATGCTTTGATCCATGTGGTCGACGCTTCGGGCAGCCTGGATGCTGAGGGCAGGCCGGCTGAGCCTGATCCTGAGAACACTCTGAAGGACATAGGGTTTCTGGAGGACGAGTATGACCGTTGGCTAGCAGGGATTATTGAAAGAGGCCTCCAGAAGGCTCCGAGGGCGAGGCCGAGCAGGAGGAGCGTTGAGGATGTTCTCAGCCAAGTTTTAAGCGGGCTGGCGATAGGCAGGAGTGATGTTGAGAAGGCTGTTGAGAAAGTTAACCCGCCTGACGATTTCTCGAAGTGGAGCAGGGAGAACATGATTGAGCTGGCTAGGACGGTTAGGATTATTGCTAAGCCGATGGTTATAGCGGCGAACAAGGTTGACAGGAAGGGTGCTGAAGAGGGGGTTAGGCGGATGAGGGAGGCAGGCTATGATCCTATTCCGATTAGCGCTGAGGCTGAGCTCGTCCTCAGGAGGGCTGCTGAAGCAGGGCTTGTAGAATATTTCCCGGGGGACAGTGACTTCAGGATTGTCAAGCCGGAGGCTCTCAGGGAGAAGCAGAGGGAGGCTCTTGAAATGGTTAGGGAGAAGGTTTTGAAGCCCTGGGGCTCCACCGGCGTCCAGGAACTGTTGAACACCGTGTATTTCAGGGTTCTTAAAATGATAACTGTTTACCCCGTTGAGGATCCGAACAAGCTTACTGACAAGAAGGGGAATGTTCTGCCCGACGTTTACCTTGTTCCAACGGGGATGAGTGTTAGAGAGTTCGCCGGGCTTATACACAGCGACCTTATGAACAATTTTCTCTACGCTATTGACGCTAGGCGCAAGATTAGGCTGGGCGAGGAATACGTTTTGAAGGATGATGATGTGGTGAGCATCGTGGCCGTAGGCAGATAGAAGAGTTGACCCAGACTAAAAATTTTAAAACTCACCTGTATTTTTCAACATAGTAGCCAACCTGCTTCTTCGGACCGTAGAACCTTACCCCTTTCTCCATTATCCTCCTTTTTATGACTCGGGCAACATTCTCAGAAAGCTCGTTCCGGGAGACGAGGAAGTCGATTATCTGGAAAGCCTCCTCGACACTGTCGCACCTCCTAATATAGTCGAAAACGTTTGGAACATACCCTCTAAGAGTCTTGGGCTCAAGGCTCTCAGAGTACCCTTCAACAGCTATCTTCATCAGCTCCTCCTCGCTGAGGCTGGTTGACATTTTAAGCAGCCTCGGCTAGGCTCGCCCTAACCTCCTCGAGCCTAATAGGAGACTGAAGGACCTTCAGCTTCTTAATGCCTGCCAGCTTTATCCTGTGAAACTTCTTAGTCTCATTATAGAGATCCGACTCAATCTTCCCGAAGACAAGCTCCTGAACAAGCTGGGAGTAATTCAGCTTGCCGCATTTTCCTAACACTATGTTCATCATCGCCTTCCTCATCTTCTTCTTCTGGGATTGCGAAGCACTGTAACGGGTCACGGCGATTGCTGAAACACGCATCTGGTAGCCGTCCTTCGTGGCAGCGTTGAAAATAATGTCAACCCTCGAGGAGCCTTTTCTAAGAAGACTCCTCACAAAATCCCTGTCAAGCTCGTAGCCCCACAGTTCTGTGAAGGCAGTCTCCCCCTTCACACCCGTTATTTTGAACCTTATTTTAACGGTTGTGTGAGAAGGATCGTCCGTCAGCTCGCTTAAGAGAACGCTTATAGTCCGGCCTATAAGGTCACTTGGCTCCGAGGCCAGCACACTGCCGACTAGTTTTCCCCCGAGGTAATCTGGGGCAACTACTGGAAACCATTTTTTAGCCTTTTTCTGCTTCACCAATCTGGAAGAGGTTTGCAGACAGCGTATTTAAACTATGCTCTTTAAGAAGCCCTTGCATCCCAGCCTTTGCCAGCATCATAACTTATAAAAGCCTGTTTTCAAGCAGGAATTGTTGTCGCAACGTTGGAGGGGAAGCAGACGGCGGTTAGAGACTTAAGGCTGAGGGTCTCAGCAGACCTTTACTTAAGCCGGGAGCTGCGCGGGGACGAGGTTGAAAAGGTTGCGGAGTATGCTGTTTCAAACCTCCCCGGAGTGTTCTCACGGGGCGCGGTGAAAGGCGAGGAGCCGAAGATAGTTGAGCTGACCGTCACTAGGGATAGGCTAAGCATCACGGTGGAGTCTGGGAGAAGGGTTAGGGCGCACGAGGCTGTTAAAAGGGCTAGGAGGGTGTTGAGCGAGGAGCTTGGGCCCGAAATGGGACTTGGCGTCAGGGGGATAAGCGTCAAGTCTTTCGAAGTAACATTCGTAGGGGAAGGCTTGAGGGAGACGAGGCTCCCGTTCGCTAAAAAGGTTGAGAAGGTTGAGGATGGTTTGAAATACTGGCTTGAGGTCGACGAGTCCAGCCTATATGCTCAGGTTCCCGACAGGATCATAAGCCTCTTTCTGGAGAAGCAGGGGGCCCGTGCAGCCGCCAGAGAGATTCACAGGGTTGTCTGGAGGAGCCCTGAGAAGCCTGTTAAGTACGCAGGAGACCCTGGGCCGCTGCTCGAGGAAGAGGGCTGGGTTAAAAGATTCCACACCGGCATATGGTATTACCTTCAACCCTACACCAGCCTTCTAAGAATACTTGAGGAAATGATAGTTGAGAAGGTTGCCAAGCCACTGGGCTTTCAAGAGGTTGTTCTGCCTAAGCTTATACCGCTTGAAGTCGCAAGGAAGAAGGGCCACCTCTCCGGGATACCTAGTGAAATGCTTTACGTCTGCGAGCCTGGCTCCAGGGAGCCGTCCTACTTCGAGGACTACACTGACCTGGTGAAGGTTTTCAACGAGCCTAGGCCCGAGGTTTTGAAAAAGTTTTTGAAGGAGCCCACGTTCACCCTTCCATACGCGCAGTGCGAGCCTTTCTACGAGCTTTTCGCCGGGGAGATAGTGAACCTTGACAATCCTCCTGTCAGGCTCTACGACAGGTCCGGGTTCAGCTTCAGACATGAGGCCGGCGGCTTGAGAAGCCTGGAGAGGCTTACGGCTTTCACAAGGATAGAAATAGTCTATCTAGGCAGGCCTGAGGAGGTTGTCGAGATCAGGGATAGGCTTGTGGAGAACTATCTGAGCCTGCTTGACAAGACGCTTGACATGGAGGTCAGGTCTGCAGAAGTAACCCCCGTCTGGATGGCTCACGCAGGTGTTGTGGAGGACGTTTCGAGAAACGTGGCTGCAACCTTCGACATTGAAGCATACCTCCCGTTTAGGGGAGACAGGGAAAGCGAGTGGCTTGAAATAGCTAACGCGTCAGTCCACTACGACAAGTATGTCGACTGGTTCAACATTAAGGAGAGGAGAGGGAGGGAGGTCTGGACCGGCTGCTCGGGAAACGGTCTTGAAAGATGGGTTTACGCTTTCCTAGCTAGACACGGCTTCAACGCTGAAGACTGGCCTATTGAAGTGAAGAGGCTGTGGCCAAGCTTTAAGCCTGTGATCATGGATACCTGGCCTCCGAAAGCCTTGAGGAAGCCTCCTGAATCATCTTAAGGTGGTTCAAGTATTCAAGCAACGTGTAGGCTAGGGACATCAATCCTCTTCTACATGCCACTTTAAGAATTATCCTCCGGCCTCTTAAACTGGACGAGGCCCTAAGCCCCTTAACCTTCAAAGCCTCATCCGGTTTCAACGCTGAGTATGCGAGCCTGGCTTCAAGCTCGCTTCTGAAAACAGCTTCAAGAACCGCGAAGCATTCTGCCGAACTGCTCTGCGACATTCTTTTCGAAGGCCTCCATAAAGGAGTGGAACCGCCTCCTGGGAACGGTTGCACCTGCTGCAACATCGTGCCCTCCTCCTAGTCCTCCGGCTTCTCTAGCAGCATTCGAAGCCAGCAGGCTCCCCCTAACACCCTTTTCAACAAGGCTCCTAGGAACCCTTATTGAAACCTTTAACGAATCATCCTCTGAAGCAGTTACGACCAGGATCTTGCCAAGATCCTTGGGTAGACTGGAGAATATTATTGAGGCAACCGGGCTTAATACTCTTTGATCTATTATTCCCTCACCGTTGTAAAGCAGTATTCTTTCAGACTCAACCCTTGCCCCAGGCACGCTTAGAAGGTTCGAGAGAGACTTGGAGATGGTTGTCCTGTACTCCCGGCTCACGCGTTGAGCCTCCTCAAACATTCTGCCTCTTTCACCCATTGCAACCGCCAGGCCTACGGCGGAGTGCCCCATTCTAGCGCAAGAGTTCAGCAGGGCCGAGAACTCCCTCCCATCTCTTAAAACAGTGCCCCTCGGCTCTCTTTCGAAGACGTAAATCGTGCCGAACAGGTTTTGAGTACTCTCCGGCGAGAAGCCTAGGTCAGCAATATACTGCATCAGCCCCGTGAGAAGCCTGGACCTCTCAGCCTGCGATAGGTCGCTGAAAGTCCTCCACTTGTCATCCGTCTTAACCTCTATGCCGAGGCTCCTCAAAAAGTTTAGAGCAACGTTCTCGTCTCCGCTCAGCCCAGGTATTATAAAGTTTGATGAAGAAGAGATTGAAACATGTATCGGCAGGGTTTCCCTACCGAAGAACACGAAGTCCTCCTCAACCCTAACTATGTTCATCTCCTCGCCTTCAAGCACTATCGTCGAGTTTAAACCTGCGAGCGACCTGTTGACACCCACGTCCTGCATGTCAGCCAGCGCCCCGACTATGGCGAGCTCATTCATCCTGGAGAAGTCCTCAACCAGGTTTTTGAAAACAAGGTATGAAACCCCTGAGCCCGAGACTTCAGAGCCACCGTTTAAACCATGCTCATTAGGGTTCAACATTAGAACGCTGTTTGAATCACCCTCAACCTCATGATGGTCGAGTATCACCACCTTCGAAGGCTCTAGAAAACTCGTTATCTCACTCAAGTATCCTGCGCCAATATCTAGGAAAAGCACCGGCCGCTGGGTGAATGCGATGCTCTCCAGAAAAGCCCTATCTATCTGCGTCACGGATCTGGCTGAGAAGGAGACGCCCATGCTTCTCAAGGCGAGACAGGCTATTGCCGCAGCAGCAGTCCCATCCGCATCAGCGTGAAAAACTATTAGAGCATCATCCCAGTTGAAGGAGCCCAGCCTGCTCGCGAAATCCCTCGCTTCAAAAATGAACCTCGTCTGAGTCTCCGACGCATTGCTCATATCTTGGCTTCAAGAACCTTCAGGTCGGGAAGAGGCACTTTCCTCCTAGAATAGTAACGGGCAAGCCTCCTAATCTTAGACTCCACCAGTTGAAGATTGTGAACGTTGAAACGGTCAGACCTGTTCCTGGTTAAGTGAGTAACCATCCTCTCAGCCTTAGCCACAAGCCCATCCAGGTCCTCCGTCCTGGAGAACCTGACCCCCCTCTCAAGAAGTATTCTCGCAATCTTCTTACCCGTTATGTTCCTGACGGAGGGGATACCGTACGAGTCTCTCAGTATCAACCCTATTTGAGAAGGCCCGTATCCTTCTGAAGCCAGCTTGACCACAAGCTCCTCAACCTCCTCGGGCTTCAATGATAACCATGGCGGAGCCCCGCTATACACTACTCTCCGCGAACCCGACTTACCCTTCTTGTGACTATGCATCCTAGCCAATCTTTAAGCCCAGCTTTCTCCTGCAACCCCCCTATTTAAGCTTCTCTAGAAACAAATCCTAAGCTCAAGGTATGCAGACAAGCTATTGCTTATAGTAAGCATAGCCAGAAGAACTACAGAAGCCTGTGTTAATGGGAGGTTAAAAGTTTAAATTATATCATAAAAGTATGAATCTTATGACAAAACGTATCACTGTATCGCTTGACGAGAAACTAGCTAAGGCTTTACTGGAGGCTGCGAGAGGAAACGATCTGAAGGTTTCAACCCTTGTGAGGAAAGCTGTCGAGGAGTATCTTCGTGGATTGGAACCGGATGAGGAGGAACCGGATGTTCATCCTAAGGTCGTCTGGAGAGTTAGAGGACGAGTTAGCCCAAGGGGACCATCGGTTAGAATGGGGAGGGTGAAGACGGGGTCGTTCAGAATTGTCGACATCGATAAGCTTCAAATATCATGAAGACGGGGTCCTGTCTGACGGTTTTAAACTACCCGATATACCTGTGATGAGCCTTCTCATAGTCAGGCATGACTTACGTAAAGCCGCCATAGTGGAGGGTCTGGTCGACACGGGTTTCGACGGGGCCTTATACTCCAACTTTGAACTGGCAGAGTTCCTCCTTAACCTTAAGCCGGTCTCCACAAGGCAGATGGAGGCTCCTGGACACTTGATTAAGGGAGAAGTTTTCGAGCTCCCAGTATTCCTAATATCTGAAGAAGCTAACCGTATAATCGACTTGGGTTTGAACGAAATCTTTGTACCCCTGTCTGCCCCAGACCTCGTCGAGGATATTGTAATCGGCAGGAAGATGCTCAACAAGTTGAAGATCATTCTCAACGGGCCCCACGCTAAGCTTACGGTTGAAAAAGGATAGCGCGCGCGATTTTCTCATTAAGAAACCATGAGGCGAATGCTCTTAAAGCTCTAGCCCTGTGGGAAAGCACGCGCTAATAAGGGTCATGCGCACCATATGGACAGGGATGTGAACATTATTTACATGGATTATGTTGAGGCAGGTAGGGACAATGGCATTGCTTTCGGAGATGAGTGTGACAATACCGATTAAAGTGAAAATATAGTACTTATTTGACCTTATCTATAGAATGTACATAACTCTTTTAATCATAATAATGGTAATCAAAACTAATGAGTGTTAGATTTTCGGACTCGGACACTGCAAGATCCACCAGAACCTCATCATCAGTAACATCAACATCAGAAATCTCGAGCCTATCTATGTCCAACGAAAGTCCATAACCTAAAATACGCTTAGCCAGTTTACTTTTAATCAAATCCTCTGATAGTAATTGGATGAATTTAAGCATCTCATCGAAATTGAAGTGGAAGACTCCCACCTTCATCCTTAATCCGTACCCGGGTTCAAGCTCGATAAATAAGCTCATATCCGGGAAGACCAGTATTCTCCTTCCGCCGGTTAATGGTTTCACCCGCGGATCGTCTTTAACTTTCTCGATACATATACTTGCCAGGGTTTCGTACTGTTTCTCTATCTCCTCAAGTGTTTTCAAGTGTCCCTTATAAGAGACTTCCTCCGTAAGAAATTCTATTGTAATTTCGTAAACCTTATTTTTTCTTGTAAGGACTAGGTTTAGTAGTCTTTCCACTAAAAATCCGACACTCTTCGGATCATCCGTGTAAACATCAATTCCAAAAATCATGCCCTCACGCCGATCTTTACCCACTAAAGCTATTCGACACTCTTTAGTTGCTTCTCTCCAAAACTTCTCAACGCATGCTTCACTATTGACTCTGGCAGCCTCATATTTATCACCCCATCCCCAAACAGTGATTTTACTCATTTGTCATCATTCCTTTTTGGTCTTCCTCCCTTTAATTTATCCTCCTCATACGCTTTTAAGAATTCTTCGAATTTCTTTACATGTGCAGGGTTATAGCTTCCTATTTCTTCGATAAACCTTATCCGATCTTGAGCGTATATCTCCAAATAATGTGTCCCATAAGTCTTATCCAGACGAACCTCAGAAGGCTGAAAACCAATCTTCACCAAAGCCTCTCTTATCTCCTCTAGGCAATCCCCGTACTTTGAGGATATTCTAAGTTTAATCGAATACTTTCCATGCCTTGCTACGCTTCCATCACCAGAGAAAAACCCTCTTAAATATGCCTTAACACCCTCTTCGTCTAAATGTTTTAAAGGAACGTGGTACCTGTAAGGCCCGGTTTAGCCCCGATCTCCCTCAGATCGTAATATGCCTCTTTATTCTTTATTCCCGCAATAAATTCGCCCTTACCTTGGTAAATATGCGGAGTTTTGTTATAAATCTTCTCGAACAACTCAATATACCTTTCAATAAGTTCCATATCTGCAGAGTGAAAGAAGATTTGGCGAGACTCTCCTTCATAGGGAGATAAGCTGCCTTCTGCAGCTATAAGGCCGCATAATTCCGCCTTCTCAGGAGTAAGAATTTCTCTAATCCCACTAAAAGAGATTTCTAATAGGGTTCCATGGCTCAAAGGAAACAAAATCCTATCTTCTTCTATTCTTGCCTCTACAAACGTTGAGATAACGATATTTCCTTTAAGTAGCTCATATTCTCCAATTTCTGTTATGCCACTTTATACTCACCGAATTCCTTCACCTCGCTATAGGCCTCTTTACGGCATTCTTCCCATTCTTCCTTCCGTTCTGTTAGAACCTGGTCTCCCTCCCGGAACCTTGATTTATGCTGATCTATTAAAGAGCCCCCACCCAACTCTTACTTCTCCTCAGCCAATCCAGCAGGTTATGAAGAGCCAGTATTCTTCTACAAGATTCTGAATTTTCCACCCATAGATTGATAAGGTCCTGTGGCATCTTGCCTTCGCAAGCATCACAATAACACTCCCTAAATCTTATTTTCTCGTCACGCATATCGTATAATTTGCCGTCTCGAAAATAAAGACCATGTTTGGCTTCAAGAAACCATGAAAAATTACTATAGCTCATCCCTTTGTACCCAAGCTTTCGTCCAACCCCGTAAATAAGTATTTCAAGTTTTTTATTATTAACTCTACCCAACCTCTTTAACATGATTAACACATGAGAAAGAAGATCATTTAACAAGCCCTGCTCAAAAAGTTCTCTCGCAGGCATAACAAATGAAACATAATTCATTTCAACCTCACTTTTAAGCGATACGTAGATTTGGCGCAGATTTGCACCCTTGATTAAGCCGATTAACGGGATATCGAGATCTAGAAAATCATTTGCAAACGATATTAACCGCATAGTTTGAGACCAAGATTGGTATAATGGAGCGTCAACATAAGTATAGTTATCGGGAATCATTGTGGCATCGGGTCTTAATTCTTTAATCAGCTTAAAGTAATCATCCTTTGTAAGTCTATCAATAAGCTCGTCAGGCATAACCGTAGACAACAATATTTTTCCATTAAAGCCGAGAAAATCGTGAAGACCTTTACGTGAAGCCTCTGATATTAAACTACTATTAAAAATCAGTTGCCAGAGGGGTACAAAAACAGCAGGTGCATCTACCCCTTCTATCCAAAACCATGATTCACGATTCCATATATCGATTTGAGGAATGAATGACGGAAAATTAATCCTAAGCATATCCTTTTTCCTTAATTGGGGAAGTAGGACTGGAAACGGTCTCGGCATCCCTCCAATAGGACAATATGCTCTTAACTTGCAGAACGATTTGGGGTATGTAATACCTGAAAAAGAAATGCCCCTTAGACACGAATCTACGAGACAACGTTCAATCGCGCATCCTGGGCATAGCTGTCTGTAATCGTAATAATGGCAGTCTCTACACGAGACGCCACACCTACTTTTCCTCATGCCTGCTCAGAAACCATGACGCAAAGCTTCTCAACGCCCTAGCCCTGTGGGAAAACCTGTTCTTCTCCTCAGTGCTCATCTCCGCGAAAGTCAGATTAGAGCCCAGAGGGATGAATAAGGGGTCATAACCGAACCCGCTTTTCCCGCGTGGCTCTGTTGCGATTGTTCCGTCGACTCTTCCGGTGAATATCTTGACGCCTTTGCCTGGCTCGCCGTAGGCTAGGGCCGTCATGAAGTATGCTGACCTGTCTGCTGAGCCTGTGAGAAGCTTGAGTATTCCTTCGCAGCCTATTTTCCTGTAGACGTATGAGGAGTATACTCCTGGGAAGCCGTTTAGAGAGTTTACGAATAGCCCGGAGTCCTCGATTAGGAAGCTTTCACCAATTTTTTCCAAAGCCTCCTCAGCGCATTTCTCAGCAACCTCCTCCAGGCTATCTGTCTGCGGCTCTGTTACTTCAACATCGGCCTGTTCAAGAATTATCCCGTATTCTTCAAGCAGCCTCCTCGCCTCGAGGAATTTCCCAGGGTTCCCCGTTATGAACACTAGCTTCATCAGCCATTTTTCCATGCTGAGAACTATTAAAGCTTAAAACTCTGAGGAGGCGAGTATGCGCGTAATGGAGTATCAGGGTGACGAGGCTCTGGTGTGCATGGATTGCGGCGCAACCCATGCGCCCGGGGGAGGCGTGCTTGTATGCGGGAGGTGCGGAGGCCTCTTGGAGGTTGTTTACCCTAGGAGTGTCTTCAGAAGCGTCTCGTTCAACGGCAGGGGTGTTTGGAGGTATAGGAGCCTCCTTCCCAGGGTTGGGAGAATCGTCACGCTAGGTGAGGGTGATACTCCCCTCATTAAGGCTGAAAGGCTTGGGGAATACTTGGGCTTGAGAAGCCTCTACGTCAAGTTTGAGGGAGCTAATCCAACTGGTTCTTTTAAAGACAGGGGTATGACTGTCGCCGTCAGCATAGCCCTCAGGTTCCACGCCAGGAGCGTAGCGTGTGCTTCAACAGGCAACACTTCAGCATCAATGTCAGCCTACGCGGCAAGAGCTGGCTTGAGAAGCCTCGTCTTCCTTCCAGACGGCTACGTTGCCCCCGGGAAGCTTCTCCAGGCTGTTGCCCACGGGGCCACCGTAGTCAGGGTCAGAGGGAACTTCGACGAAGCTTTGGAAACACTTCTTTCCCACAGAGAGGAGCTTGGGGTTTACGTTTTAAACTCAGTGAACCCGTATAGGATTGAAGGCCAGAAGACAGTTGCCTTCGAAATATGGGAGGGCTTGAACCACACGCCGGATTTCGTCGTATACCCTGTTGGAAACGCTGCCAACATATCTTCAGGCTGGAAGGGTTTTAAAGAGCTTGTTGAAGCCGGGCTGGCGGAGTCTAAGCCGAGGATGATAGGGGTTCAGGCTGAGGGAGCCGCCCCGATAGCAAAAGCATACCTCCGGGGAGAGGAAACTATAGAGCCTGTTGAGAAGCCTGAGACCGTTGCAACAGCAATAAGAATCGGAAGGCCGTTTTCATGGAAAAAAGCGTTGAAGGCGATTAGAGACTCCCGGGGGACGGCGGTTACTGTGAGCGACCGTGAAATATTGAGGGCTCAGGTGGACCTCGCCAGGATGGAGGGCTTGTTCGCGGAGCCGGCTGGAGCAGCCCCTGTGGCGGGCTTGGCTAAGCTTTCTAAAGAAGGGTTCTTTAAGGGTGATGAAACAATCGTCGTCGTGGCGACTGGACACGGCTTGAAGGATCCGAGCGTCGACATAAAGCCCTATGCTGAGCTCGTGATCAACCCCGGTGAAAACCCTGCGGAGGCTTTGAGGAAACTGTTATGAGGATACTTTTAATCGGCTTTGGAAACGTTGGAAGAGCATTCCTCCAGCTGATGGAGGAGGAGAGGAGGGGGTTCAGAAGGCTCGGAGCAGACCCGAGGATTGTTGGAATAGTGGACAGAGGTGGAGCGACGCTCTCGGAGAACGGTGTTAAGGCCAGCAGCCTTTTGGCCACGAAGATCGCGAGGGGTTCCGTGGCCTATTCTGAGCAGGGGGGTTTTCCAAGTATGGATGCGGCGGAGGCGATAAGGCTCGCCCAGCCCGATGTGACTGTTGAAGCAACGCCAACGAGCAGGGGTGGCTCAGGACCGGCTTTAAAACACATTCTTAAGGCTCTCGAGCATGGCTCCCACGTTGTCTCAGCGAACAAGGCTCCTTTCGCCTATGATTACGACACTGTCATGAGGACGGCTCTTACACGGGGGAGAATGGTGAAGTATAGCGCGACGGTCGGCGGTGGACTGCCCGTTTTGAAAACTCTCAGGACGCTCACCGTTGGGGATGTTGTCGAGGGCTTCAGAGGAGTTTTAAACGCGACCTCCAACTATATTCTCACACTGATGGAGGAGGGGAAGAGCTACGAGGAGGCTTTGAGGCTTGCACGCGAAATAGGTATTGCTGAAGCCGACCCAACTATGGATGTCTCGGGGATGGATACTGCCTACAAGATAACCATAATAGCCAACAGTATCGAGGGGGGTCACAGGGTTGACGAGGTCGAGTTGAAGGGTATAGAGGGCGTTGAGCCAAGGGACCTGCGTGAAGCTGCTCTAAACGGCTGCTCAATAAGGCTCATAGGAGAGTTCACTGAGGAAGGTAGGCTCAGGGTTGGTCCTTCAAAGCTTAAGAGGGGGAGCGTGCTTGATGTGAGCGGGACGCTGAACGCGGTGGAGTTCAGAATGAGGAGGGCTGGGCCGGTTTACCTGCTTGGGAGAGGAGCTGGACCGTTTGAAACAGCCGCCGCAATAATTAGAGACATCTTTGAAATACTGGAGGAGGAGAAGCGTTGATGATTGTAAACCTTAACCTTGAGAACACGGGGCTCGAGTTAAAAGAGCTATTGGAGAAGCTTGCTGAAAAAGCACCGCAGGGGCTGGTGATCATAGTCGAGCCGCGCGAGGAAGCCCTGAGGGTTTTAACTGAGGCTGCTGCTTCACGAGTGAGCGAGGACGAGGCTTTGGCGAAGCTGGCTGGCGAGCTTAACAGTCTGGCGAAAGGAGTTCCCGGTGGACTTAGAAGGGGTGTTGAAGCTGAGCTTGTTGAAAGCTTGAACAGGATCGCTGAGTACCTGCATGCTGAGAAGAAGGCGGAGGGTGCAACGCCCAGGGGGCTGCATGTAATGCTAAACCTGCTTGGAAACACTGTTTCCAAGGTTGTTTCAAGCCATTTGAACGCGGTTGGTGTCGACGCTAAATGGGTTTCCGCCGGGCAAGCGGGATTCATGATCGTAGAGGACTATGAGCCGCCGTGGAGCCATTACGTGAGCCTCGTCAACCCGGATGGGTTGAAAAGCGTTTCGAAAGGAGCCCTCGTAATATCCGGCAGGGCCTGCGTCGACCACGAGGGCGGCGAAGCATCGCTCAGGAAAGGGATGGGCAGCGTAGTATCGATACTTGCTGCTAGCGAGCTCAGGGTTAACGAGGTGTATGTTCCGAAGGCTAACGGCGGCGTCTACACAGCCGACCCCTGGATCGCCGACAAGGCAAGGGTAATACCAAGCCTATCCTACTCGGAGGCGCTGGAGCTTTCAAGGCTCGGAGAATGGGTTGTGAGCCCCCAGGCAGTGGAGCTTGCCGAGGAGCTTGGGGTAAGAATCATAGTTTCAAGCATTCAGGAACCTTTCAAGGAATGCACGACAATAGGCTTTGAGAAGGCTGTTGAAAAACAGATTGTTAAGGCTGTGGCGATGATACCCGACATGAGTATTATAACCGTTGAGGGGGCTGCGATGGCGGGGGCCCCTGGCGTGGCCTCAGCCATACTCGGCGAGATTGCGAAGAGAGGGGTGAGCGTCTCCATGATAAGCCAGGATGCTTCAGAAATCGGCATAACCCTGCTTGTTAAAGACAGGGATCTAGACATGGCTTTGAAAGGCTTGAGGGAAGGCTTTAGCAGACAGAGGCTTGTTAAAAGAATCAGGATACAGAGGGGTGTTGCAGTAATATCCGCCGTCGGGGAGGGCATGAGGGGGACTAAGGGTGTTGCAGCCAGAATATTCTCCGCCGTTGCAGAAGCAGGGGTTAATGTTCTAGCCATAGCTCAAGGCTCGTCTGAGACAAGCATATCCTTCGCCGTGTCGATGGGCGATGCTGAGAAAGCTGTTAAAGCTGTTCACGACAGGATTATCCTTGGTTTTTAGCTTCCTCAGGCTGACGGCAACCGGTTTCAGCATCTACGTTCCACTCTTCCCGCTGAGCCTCGTCTAAGCTCCTTCTCAACATACCTGCCCCTGCTGCCTATCTCCCTAAGCCTCTCCTCAACCCTCGCCGCGGACTCTCCGGCTGAAGGCCTGTAGCCCTCGAGGAAGGCTGCCACCAGTGTCCCAGAATCCGGGAGCGCCCTTAGGCTTGAGAAAAGCGTGTAAACATCCTCAGCCTTCTTCTCAACCTCGTTTGAAAACTCTCCTAGGCCGAAATCTATCAGGGTGAGCCCGTCCTCTGAGGCAAGCACGTTTGAAAGCGTTAGGTCGCCGTGAATAATCCCTGCCGAGTGAAGCCTCCCAACGATGCCTCCAAGCATGCGTATTAAACTGGCGAAAATGCTTGAGCCCTGCATGCTCCTCAGACTCTGGCCTTCAACGTAGCTCATTATTATGCGGCCCTCTAGAGGGTTCACGTGGTAGACGAAAGGAGTTTTTACACCAGCCTTCTTAGCCAAGCTCAGGAGGGATGCTTCCCTCACTGTTCTCGAGCGCCTTATAAAATCGTCAAGCTCCCTAACCCTGTAGCCTTTAGCGACCCTAGTCTTAACAACAACCCTTATTCCGAGCCATTCGCAGAGGTCTACAACCGCCTCCGCACCCTGGTATAGGGTTTTAACTCGAGTACATCCCTGGGGGAGGAGACTTGACATCGCTCAGCCTCCACCTCGGTTTAACAATAGACTCTTCAATCCTTAGAGACTCTCCCAGCCTGTACTGCACAATCCCCTCCCAAGCTACCATGACACCGTTGTCAGCGTAGTACTCAACAGGGTAATCCAGGAAGACGGCTCTCCTCTCCCTACACATTTCCCCAGCCATCTCCCTAAGCCGCTGGTTGGCGCCAACGCCACCGGCTATTATGAACTCGTTGAGCCCGAGCATCGCCATAGCCCTTTCCGAAACCTCTATCAGCATGGAGAAAGCGGTTTCCTGCAGCGAGAAGCAGAGGTCTTCAAGCGGCTCCCTCTCAACCAGGTTTTCAAGCATCGTCAGCATTCCTGAGAAGGATACGTTCATGCCTTTAACACTGTAGGGTAGCCTTACCAGCCTGCGCGACTTCGAAGCCAGCTCCATAACTCTTGGGCCACCAGGGAAACCGAGGCCTGCTTTCCTAGCGAAAGCGTCTATAAGGTTTCCGACAGCAATATCCTCAGTCTCCCCGAGAACAACGTATCTTCCTTCAGAAGGATGAATAACCTGAGTGTTGCCTCCGGAAACATAGAGCACAACCGGGTTAGCGGCCCCGGTTAGAGCCCTCCCGATCTCCACGTGTGCAGCAGCATGGTTAACCCCCACCAGTGGTTTACCAAGCTTTAGAGCAATCA
Source organism: Thermoproteota archaeon (assembly GCA_049700215.1). Lineage (GTDB taxonomy): Archaea > Thermoproteota > EX4484-205 > EX4484-205 > JAAOZP01 > JAAOZP01. Next base: position 72,801 of record JBNAVT010000001.1, on the reverse strand, counting down.
TTCTAGCCAAGGCTGCTCCAACCCTTAAACACGGCCCCAGGCCGGGGCCTCGTGAAAAGGAAACCAGGTCTATGTCTTCAACGCTTATTTTCGACAGCGCCTCCTGAAGCGCGCTGGAAGCTTTGTCCAAATGATGCTTCGCAGCCTCACTCGGATGTATGCCGCCTGCCGAAGGTCTGTAAACCCTTCGGACGTCGCAAAGAGCCTCGAAAGGAGGATGCCTCACGACACCTATCCCGAAAGTATGAGCAGTGGATTCAACGCCGATGCACGTGAGACGCTCCCCCACAGGCTAGACGCTCCCCCTCACCTTTGGAACTCCGTATAGTTGCAAGCGCCGCAGTGCCACCTGGGTTTACCCTCCTTGTGGAAAGCCATGACCCTGCCGCACCTGGGGCACTTCCTGTTTCTAAGCCTCACTGAGGCCTTGCTCGCGTCAACCTCATAATATTTCACAGTGTCCTTCATCTCCTACCGCCGGCTGCCTTAGCCTTCATCTCCATCCTCATCTTCTTAAGCTCCTCTTTCCTACGCTTCTTCTCCTCCGGAGGCAGGTTCGCAACCCTGACGTGCATAGGCTCGATCCTGGCGTACTCCGGGGAAAAGTAGACATGCGCCTCGCCTATTGAAGACTGCCTGCCTGAAACGCTCTTAAGACTCCTAACGTAGACCGCCTCCATGGGGACTCTTTTCAAGGCTGAAACAGCCTCCCTGGCTTCAACAATAGTGGGAGTCTTACCCCCGGGGTGCGGAATCTCGAACACTACTTCCCTCCTCTTTAAAAGAGGGTTCTCAACCTCTTTAAGTATCCTTATCTCCACCATTTGCTGTGCTCCCCACGGGCAGTCAGGCTTTAAACATTACTGTAGACAGACCGAGCGCGGCGTGGAGTATGCAACCCGTATAAATCGCATTATTAGGCTAGCAGCACCCACATCCTTAATGCGTAAAGTAGCGCGCTACGCTGAGCAGACGCTAGTCGCACGCCTCCATTGTCCCAAGGATCTCCGAGACCACTTTCCTGGAAGAAGCGTTAACCTCTATTAAGACCACGCCCTCCCCCGGCTGCCCGTAAACCACTAGGGAGCCGTCGGGCGCTGTTTCAACCGCTACAAGCGTCAGAAGATCCTCCTCGCCTTCAACCAGTATTGTTGAAGGCCTTAGGTCAAGCGCCTGCTTGAACACACTCCAGGATTCACCGGATATTGTCCCCGGAGGATTCACCAGCCTTAAGACTCTTCTCCCCTGTTGGAAGCGCTCGACACCGTATGGGCGTGTCCGCAGGGTTTTCCCGTCAACCACGCATACACCCGGGTTGAAACCCGCGTCTAACAGGCTTTGGGAAACAACGTCGCCGACGGAGACAACGACCCCTTTAAACTCTTTCAGCCTCCTTCTTAAACCATCCGTATCAAGCAGGGCTCCCAACGGCTTTCTAACGATCCTTCTCGTTTCCTCCGAGGCTTTCAACACTCCTACCTCAGCCTCACCGCGTATCTTCCCGGAACCCTCGCCCCGATGAGTTTAGCTATTGAAGAGGCCTCAGGGTTGAAAACAAGAACCTCGCCACTCCACTCCTGCGTAAACTCTTCCCCGCCGCAGTTTGGACACCGCGGCGAATCGCTTATCATTCTACAGTTTAAGCATGCTCTAAGAGGCATTAAGCCTTAGCCTCCTGCTTAGGCTTCTCCCCAGCCAGCTTCCTAATGTCCTCCTCAATCCACTCGCTCTTCCCTAGGAAGGGCTGCCTAGCAGTCAAGCCAATCTTGTCGGTCATTGCTCCCCTGCCTATCGAAACTGCAGCCACCCTCGCCCTAACCCAGTCGTTCTTCTGAATTATTCTCTTAGTCTGCCTCCCAACAAGTATCCCCTGAGAACTATTGTAATCCATGTAGTCGTCGGTTATCTGGCTCACATGCATCAAGGCGTCGGTCGTAACAAGCCTCACGAAAACCCCGAACTCCTCCACCTCAACAACCCTCCCCTCAACAACCTCGTTGACCTCAGGGTAATAGGAAAGCACCTTCGCCTTAACCCTGTGGTAACTGTGACCGTCTCCAGGAGATATCTGCCCCACAGGGTTGAACTCGTAGTCAATGAGGAGAATTATGTAGCCGATTCCTTCTATAACCATACCCTCATACCTGTCTTTAAGAACGTTTCTGAAAATCTCTGTCACAGGCTCCCCGAGCCTGGAAGGGGGGACCTTAACCACGTCTTCAAGCTCGATTATCTTAAATAACCCTCATCACCCCTTTTCGAACCATCCTTTCCCAATTATCCTTCCCCCTCCGGAAGGATAGAAAACAGGTATACGCAAGGTCCTAAGCCTCCTGCTTAACGTCCTGTCGCCTGTCGCCACAGCCGCTTTATAAGTTTTTGCAAGGTAGACAAGCGCGTCGTCGCAGCCCATTCCGGTTGGAAGCAAGGTTCTGAAGCCGCTTGCAACGGATAGGGCTAGCCTAGCCATGCCAGCCAGCTTAGGCCTACCCCCGGTAAGCCTCCTAAGCTCAACGAGGGTTTCGAAAGGCACTAGAAACAGCACCCTGCCGTGAGTTAAACCAGTTATCCCGTTTATGAAGTCAACCCCGGTTTCGAAGGGGGCCAGCAGCGCGCTGGAATCCAGGAGCACCATCAATCAACAAGCACACCGTGGCCGATAAGCCTCCAACGCCTCTCGACAAGCCTGCTCACAGCAATCCTCTGACCCTTCTCAGCGCAGACAGGCATCTTGAGGCTTAGGTTGATCCTGTTATCCTTAACATCCTTCACGACCGCCTGCGTTAACGCTGAGCCGACGTTAACGTTCAAAACCTCCCCAGCCCGGATGGGCTCCGTCTTCACAAGGCCTCTGACGCCAACAACCCTTTCAAACATGCTGTATTCAAGGGTAATGCTTCTTGTAACGGGTGGGAGCGTACCGGGCTTCCCGGCAAGGTTTCCCACCAGCAGGTCGTTCTTAGTCAGGGAAGGGTCGAGGGTTGTCCCAATTCCGACTAGACCCCCGCTCCTGACGCTTTCTACAAAAACATTGTCGAAGCCCACTGAAACCACTTCAGCAATAAGCGGTATGGTTTCAACAGCGTCATCCTTCTTAACCCTTAGGCCAGGCAGTATTTCAACCTCATCTCCAACCCTTATCTCCCCCCTGATGATCGAGCCGCCCAGTATTCCGCCTCTCATCTCTCTAACCGGAGTACCAGGCCTGTTAACGTCGAAAGACCTTATCACTATCATCCTAGCCGGGGAGCTTAGGTCGAAAACCGGTGTTGGAACCTCTTTCTGAATAACGTAGAGCAACACGTCCACGTTAACCTTGTGCTGCGCGGAAACCGGCACTATGGTAGCGTCGGCAAACCTCGTTTCAGAGAGGAAGTTCTTAATCTCCTCCAGGTTTTTCAAGGCCCTCTCCCTGGAAACTATGTCGATCTTATTCTGGACTACGATCAGCCTCTTAATGCCCATTATCTCAGCAGCCAGGAGATGCTCATAGGTCTGGGGCTGAGGGCAAACCTCATCCGCGCCGATCACAAGTATTGCGGCATCCATGACGGCGGCACCACTCAGCATAGTAGTCATCAATATCTCGTGGCCAGGCGAGTCCACGAAGCTTATCTTCCTCTGGAAGACAGCCTCGGAGCCGCATGAGCATCTGGGGGTCGTCACGAAGTTGTATGGCAGCGGACACTTCGGGCATTGGAAAACACTGAAGTTAGCGTAGCCAAGCTTTATCGTTATACCCCTTTTCAGTTCATCACTGTGCTTAGCGGTCCAGACACCGGTGATGGCTTGTACGAGAGTAGTCTTCCCATGATCTACGTGACCCAGAGTCCCCAAATTTAGACATGGTTGAATACGTTTATAATTATCTATTTCTTTACCAGAACCATGAGCGACCATCATTTTCGCGGACTCAGCTGGCTGCGACATGTTCCCAACTCACCGTAGATGAGGCAAGCCTATTTATAATCTTTAAATGGCGAGTGCTTACGCGAGCTCGACGCGCCTACAAGCTTAGTTTTCAAGCGTCTCCAGTGATAATCTTCATGTTAACCTGGTAAATCTCTTCAGAAACCTGGTTACCCCTCACCAGCATTTTCCTCCTTGTTTCTCCGACAACAGTCTTCCTCTTAACCCAGATCTCTTTTTTAACACCGCCTTGGACAGAGGGGACCATCGGTATGCCGGACCTGTCCGACCCCCCGGTTATCATTAGCTTGACTCCCGGCTTACCGGCGATAGAGCCGTCTACAACGCTTCCTATCTTTAAGCCGAGCAGAGGGATAGCACTACTTCCCTCCAGCTTAACCGACTCGGTTTTACCACTCTTAGGGTCGGAGATGCACAGCTTGAATTCAGGCGGCATGCAGCAGTATGGCTGTTAAACCAGTATTAAAACATTACCCAGCGTCGAGAAGCCTCTGCAACGTTTAAAAACACTCGGAAGAAAGCGTAGCCCTTTACAGGCGTGTTTTAAACTACAAGCCGTAGAACGGGTTATCCCTCTTCTTAAGCCTAGAGACCTCCTCCAACGCCTGGAGATAGTGGGGCTCCAACTGCTCTTTGAAAACCCTGTTTATCAGGGATGCGTCCCTACTCGGCACGTCTACAAGGAGAACATCCTCCTCCCTCAGGTTCCTGCCAACTATTGCCTCAGGTATGGAGATTGCAACCTCCTCCCCAGCCTCAGCCTTGGGAACACTCTTACCCTCCTTCTGAATCTGGTCGATAACTCCTATTTTCTCGCCTTTAGTATTTATCAAGGGGTAGCCCGGCTTTATTCCGCCCGCCTCAACCTTAACGCCGACTATAGCGGGCTTACTCCTTCTGAAGACGTATGCAGGCAGGATTCTAATCCTGGCTGGGAGTATTAGCTGCTCTAGCTGCATGCTTGCCTCCCTCTGCTTCTCCTGCCTACGCCACTCTAGAAACTCTTCAACCAGCCTGTAGATGATCCTGCCGTGGAAAACCGGAACACTCCTCCTCCTAGCCTCCTCAACCGCTTCAGGCATCAGTCTAACGTTGAACGCCAGCAGGACCCTGAGAGTCGGGTCCTGCGAAGAGATGGATGCTTCAATAACGTCCCTCTCGGAAACAGGACCAAGGTCTCCAAGCCTGACTGGAACACCCTTCTTCTCAAGCTCCCCCACGATGGCTTCAAGAGAGCCGAGCGTGTCCGCTTTAACCACGACGCCCTCCTCGCCACTCCTGATCCTTATCGACTCCACCTCAGACGTGACTCCTCTAACAGCCTCCTCAATGCTCCCGGAGGCGACTGTTAAAGGAGAGCCGGGTAGAGCATCCTCCAGGTTTGGCGCAACAATCTTAACCCCTGCGGATGGCCTGACTTCTTCAACCTGGTTGAACCTGTCCCTCGGATCCCTCATCTCGTCAAGAGGCTTAGGCATGAGAAGAGCCCTAACCTTTGTAACGATCGGCTTGCTCAGGCCCATTAGCACAATCGTGTCGCCGCTCCTCAGCACGCCGTCGAAGATGACAGCGTTCACAGTAGTTCCCATCCCCGTCTCCTCAACAACCTCCAGCACAACACCCCTCGCAGGGCCCTCGCTGCACTCAAGCCCGCTTATCAGAAACTGTTGGACAAGCCCGATTAAGACCGCTATAAGCTCGGAGACCCCTTCCCCTGTTACCGCGCTCACAGGCACTATCGCAACATTCCTCCTGAAGTCAGTCAACCGGTCGAACCTGTCTGACCTGAAGCCCATTGCTGAAAGATCACCGATTATCCTGTAGAGATGCTCGTCAAGACTCCGCTTAACCCTCTCATCCTGCTTGGAGAGTGATTGAAGCACGCTTAAAACACCCTGGGGCTTCCAACCAGGGAGAAGATCAATCTTGTTCGCCGCGATAAGAAACGGGGTCTTCCTAGCCCTAAGGATATCTAGGGACTCGACAGTCTGGGGCTCAACCCCTTTAACAAGGTCTATCACGAGGATGGCGAAGTCGGCGATAGACCCGCCTCTCCTCCTAAGGTTTACGAAGGCCTCGTGCCCAGGCGTGTCGATGAAAAGTATTCCAGGGACCCTTAGCCTCTCCTCCAGCCTTATGTTAAGCGTCTTAGCCACTCTAACTATGACTTCAGCCGGTATTAGGCTTGCCCCGACGTGTTGAGTTATGCCGCCGGCCTCCCTCATAGCGACGAAGGTGCCGCGTATCTTGTCCAGCAGAGACGTCTTACCGCTGTCGACATGCCCAAGGACGACCACGATGGGCTCTCTAACACCCATTTTTAACACAGCACCTTCAGGGTCACTGGCGGCGTGGAAGTATTAATCTCTATCTCCCGTGATTAAGCAGGCTGGCCACTAGTCTGAGGGTTGAAAAAGCCGTGAACAGGCTTAAAAACACGTGGATTAGCCTTTGGAGAGAAACGTGCTCCCCGTCTAGACGCTCTAGGGCCTCGCGTTAGCGCAGCCCGTCGAAGCCTCGGAATCAGCATGAGCCTTTAAGAGCCTTAAGAATCCTTTCCGCGGCAACGTCTGGCGGAACGTCTCCACCAGTCTCATCGGGCTCGTAGAAGAAATCTATTACAGCCACCCCAGCCCTACGGTAGTGCTCAAGCAGCGGAGCAGCCTCACTCTTATAGATCCTTATTCTTTCCCTTACGACTTCAGGCTTATCGTCATCCCTCTGATAAAGCTCGCCGCCACACTTGTCGCAAACACAGTCAACCTTCGGCGGCATCGTTATCCTATTGTATATTGCGCCGCATTTCCTGCAGACAAGCCTTGAAGACAAGCGTCTGACTATCACCTCATCCGGAACGTTCAGGTTTATCACGAAGTCTATTTTCGAAACCTTTTCCAGGAAACAGGCCTGCTGCAGCGTCCTCGGGTAACCGTCAAGTATGAAGCCCTTCCTACAGTCCTCCTGAGAAAGCCTTTTCGCCATAACCATGTTCACAACCTCGTCTGGAACAAGCCTCCCGCTTGAAACATAGCTCGATATGTTTTTCCCAAGCTCGGAGCCGCTCTTCACCTCATCCCTCAAAATATCCCCGGTTGAAATATGCGGTACTCCAAGCCTCGGCGCAAGCCTTGAAGCATACGTGCCCTTGCCTGAGCCAGGCGGGCCGAAGATCACGAGCCTCATTGAGACAAGCCTCCGGGCCGAGTTCTCCCAGCAGCCCACTTGACCTTCCTAGGGTTCCTGCCGAGTTTAACAGAGTTTCTCAAGCACTTGGAGCTGCAGAACCTCAGGATGCTTCCGTCTCTCTTAACGTAAAGAACACCCTCACCGATCAGAAACGTCTTGTCGCAGAAGCTGCATTTGAAGGCTGTGGGCGTGGCTCATCACCCTGAGAACCTTCTGGCTTCCCTCTCAGTCTCCCTCAGCATAAGTACGTCTCCAACCCTAACCGGGCCGCGCACGTTCCTGAGAATAACCCTGCCCTTGTCTCTTCCCGTGAGAATCCTCACCCTGACTTGAGTAACCTCTCCTGAAGCACCGGACCTTGCTACCAGCTCGACAACCTCTGCAGGAGTAGCTTCCTCGCTCAACTGCTTCCCCCAGCCTTAGCCCTTGCAGACTCTATCTTCTTAGCGACGCTTTCAAGCATGGGAGCAGCCTCACCCGGGTCTATTATCGCCACGGCCGCGGCTGAAACGTTGGAGAGCCCAGCAGCCTCGCCGAGCTGCTTCTTATCAGGGACAACTATGTAAGGGATTTTCCTGTCCCTGCTCAGCAAGGGTATGTGGAGGACGACCTCAACCGGGTCAGTGTTGTCAGCCACGTACGCTAGTTTAGCCACCCCTCTTTCAAGGGCTTTCGTGGTTTCATTGGTGCCTCTTTTAACCTTACCAGTCTTGGAGGCGATCCTAAGCAGTTCTAACGCTTCCTCGACGAGCTCCTTACTCGGCTCGTATTCAGCCGTTGTAACCCTAACCATTTCCGTTAAGCACCTCTACCCTTCCACACACGGGGATAGAGGGGTATAAAAACTTGATGCGCTTTTAAGGGTGTGAGAAAACCAGGTTGACCGCGTCTTTAGAAACAGCCTCCACCCTACAGAAGCCGAATCGAACAAGCTGGATAACCCTGCCTGGATCAAGAAGTGTTAAAGGGGACTCGCCTAGGCCCTCTGCGACACTGGCGTCAGGCATCAGGACCACTGTTTTCACAGCGTCACTCGGGAGAACCCACTGGATCAGCTTTACTCCGGAGGATTTCTCAGGAACCTCTAGGCCCTTGAAAACGGCTTTAACAGTCCTACTATGCGGGTCAGCATCCTCGACCTCAACGTTGAAGAGCGATATTAGCCTGAGCCTTGAACCGGGAGCCAGGTTCTCAACGTCTTCAGAGGAGACGATCAGCCTAGCCTCTCCGTTTGAAGGCTTTAAAACAATAATTCTAGAACCAAGCTCAGGCCTGCTCGGGTGCCTGAAAAGCCTTGCCTCAACCTGCTGCGGGATGCTTCTAACAATCATCGTTACAGGGTCTTTAACGAAATAGTATCGCTCAGCCTCCCAGTCGACAGCCTCCCTGTTGTAAGCGTAAAGGTTCTCCCATTTAACGGTTGACTCAGCTATGTTCAAACCCATTTCAAGCACAACCCTCCTGATCACCTCGGGCTTGAAGCCTCTTCTCCTCAGAGCCTTAAGCGTGCCTAGCCTAGGATCGTCAAGACCGATGTAAGACCCCTCCGCCAGACCCCTCATTATCCTAGACTTGCTTAAAACACTGCCCTCAAGCCTGACCCTGCCTATATGTATTGAAACCGGTGGCGGAGAGTTCAAGTATTTGAAAACGTAGGATTGGCGGACCTCGTTGGTCAAATGCTCCCTACCCCTTATCACGTGGGAAACCCTCATCTCATAATCGTCGATGGCGCACGACCAGTTGTAGAGCGGCCAGACCCTGAAGCCCGAAACCCTGGGATGCTTTGCAACATCTATTCTTAACGCAGGCCAGTCTCTCACAGCAGGATTAGGATGCTTCATGTCAGTCTTGACTCTCACAACAGCCTCACCCGGGTTAAGGCCCCCGTTCAGCATCTTCTCCCAGAGGCTCAGGCTTACGCTGGGCTCCTGATCCCTATGTGGGCACGGCTCACCCTTTTTTTCGAAAAGCCTGAACTCCTCAGGCTTGCATAAGCAGACGTATGCGAAGCCCTTCTCCAGAAACTCCTCAGCATAGCCGTAGTATGTTTGAAGCCTGTCCGACTGGTAATGCGTCTCATCCGGATGGATGCCGAGCCACTCCAGGTCTTCAACAATCCAGTCGTAAGCCTCTCTTAACGGCGGCTTAACCGACGGCGACGTGTCTTCAAACCTTAGGATAAGCCTCCCGTTCATCCTCTTAGCATAATAGTCGCAGAGCACGGCTGGCCTAGCGTTGCCGAGCGTAAGCGGCCCGTCTGGGTTCGGGGCGAACCTTAAAACCACCTGGCTGAAGCCTTCTGCCCTGGGTAGTGACGGAGGCTCCTGCTTCAAAGCCTTCTCCGTCTTCTCAAAAGCCCCGAGCCTCCTGAGAAGCTCAGCCTGCTCGTCAAGCGTAAGCCTGTTAACTCTTTCAGCCACCTCCCGGATCACCGGAATAAGCTCCTTAACACTGCTTCTCAAGCTAGGGTTCATGCCGAGCAGTTTCCCAAGCACCGCTTCAGCCCTAGCCACGCCCTTGAAAGCCAGAGCGTTCTCCAGGGCAAGCCTCTCGATCAGGCTGAGGAGCTCCTCGCTCATATGCTCCCCCTCCCGCTTAGAAGCTTTTTCAAAAGCCCTCTCTGCTCAAGCCATTCAGCCGTCCTACCCGTTACCACCAGCGGCACTAAGCCGAGCTCCTCAACACTCCTGGCGCCGACGAGGAGCATTGTGAATCTTAAGGCGAGCTCGAACGATTTAACCAGCCTTCTAGCCTCCTCTACACCACCCTTCGAGAAGGAGACTAGGAAAGGCCTAGCCATGCCCACGCAGCTGGCTCCAAGCGCCATAGCCTTAGCAGCGTCAACACCAGTCCTGACGCCCCCGCTCGCGATCACCCTAAGGCTCTTTGCACACATCTTTGATTCAACGATGCTGACAGCCGTCGGGACACCCCAGTCCCAGAGAGACTTACCCAGCAGAGAAGCCTTACTCCCGCTACCCTTTGAACGGTAATACTCCACAGCGTACCAGCTTGTCCCACCGACACCAGCGACGTCAACCCATTCAACACCCCAGGATTCTGCGAGCCTTGCAGCCTCGCAGCTGAAGCCTGCGCCAGTCTCCTTCAAACACAGCTTTTCGCCGAGCTTCCTGGAAAGCTCAATTATATGCGGCCCATATCCTTTGAAACATGTTTCTCCCTCAGGCATAGCCAGCTCCTGAAGCTTGTTGAAATGTATGGCTAAAGCGTCGGCTCCAACAACCTCCATTGTTTTCAAAGCATACTCTGAACCGTGCTTAGCAACCTGGGCAGCCCCTATGTTCGAAATCACCAGTGTCCTCGAAGCCCTTTCCCTGACCACCGAGTAAGTGTCAGCCAGGCTAGGATCCTCCATCGCAGCCCTGACGCTTCCAACACCGATCCCAATCCCCTCGGTTTCAGCAACCTCAGCCAGACCCGTGTTTATCCTTTTAGCCTCCCTTGTTCCACCCGTTAAAGCCTCTATTATGAGCGGCAGCCTAAGCCTCTTACCCATGACTGTGACACTAGTATCTATCTCGCTCAAATCAATCTCGCAAACAGCATTGTGAATAAGCTCGACATCCTCGAAGCCCGCGGAAACCCTGGAGGAAACATCCTTCTCAAGGACTATTCGGATGTGCTCAGCCTTCCTGCTCTCTGTTTCCACGGTTTGAAGACTCTCAGAGAGTTTTTAACTCTGTTGCCAAGCCTCCGGCAAGACGTGAACAGGGGCATGATGCTTTTCTCACACCATTCGTCTTCAGCAAGCGTACGCAACCTGATAAAAAACGGAGCCTAGTCGCCCAAACAGTCCCACTCCTTTCAGAGCAAATGAATGCTTAAATATAGCTTTTAGAGTACGAGAATGGCGAAGCGTGTTGAAGATGAGGATTTCGCTATTTCTAGCCTACCTAATTGCCAGCATCTTTCACGTTGTTAGCAGCGTACGCGCAGTGCAGCAACATGGATATAATCTCAAACCCGTCGCCCATCGACACGGTGACTCATGAAGGCCAGCTTTATCTCAAGTTGCCGGATGGCAGGGTGGGCGAGTATTACTCAGCAGTATTCTCAACCACAGGGTCCTCCTATCCAAACAACATGATTTGGAGAATAAAAGACGGCTCTCCCCCAGCAGGGCTTGGAGCCTCCCCATCGCTAGGCGTGGAGTCAAGGACTCTCACGTTGTCAGGCTTCCCCCGTGAAGCAGGGGACTTCTACTTCACTGTTGACGCTAGGGAAACCATTCCGGATGGAACCACATACTGTTCAAAAAGGTATATGATAACGATCCAACCTTCTGAAACACTTCCCCCCGTCGAAAGGATAAATTACCATATAGATGTTGATGTAGGCGTCACGAACGTTGTGGAGTTCGACCTGACACCATTAGCCTTCGACCAGGGCCTTATTGAAAAGGAGAACTACACCATAAGGCTAAGGAAGCTGAGTGGTGACAGCGAGATGATAAGGCTGGAGCAGGAAGGACTCCCCAGGGGCGTCGTAATGCAGGTCTCAGGCAATTACATCGAAGCCCCTGAGAGCCTAGTCTTGGAGAACCTGTTTCTCGACGGAGAGGCTACTCTCACAATGAGCTTCTACGTTAGTAAAACGGGCAGCTGGATGGAGCTTGCTGGACCAGGAGGTGCTAGAAGATACCACCTGGTAACAATAAGGGGCAGATCGCAGTCTGGCGTTAAGAAAGTTGTGAAAAGTATAAATTTCAATAACATGCCCTTCACCCTTAAACTTAAAATGTACCTCGAAGCAATAACCCCACTTCTCTTCGGCTTCAAGCTCGGGGGGAGATCTAATCTTTATTTTCTTCTTCTAAAAGAAGAAGAGTAAGAAGCTCGGGATCGGCCGCAACTACACCCTGGCCTGGAGGGGGACTGACGCTGACGGCGATACGCTCTGGTATACTGTTCTGATAAGGAGGAAGCAAGCAGGATAACTGAGGACAGAATATCATTGGGCAGTGAAAGAATAAAGCTTGGGAGAAGCGACTTTCCGGAGGGCAGTTACGAGATACAGGTTAAGTCTACTGATGGTGTTAACACGGCTGTGAAAATCATACACGTGCAGATTGTTGAACCGGAGCAGATTAAGACATACACTCTGACCGTGGGTTCCAACGTGGGGTTGATGATCGAGGGTTCAGGAGCCTATGAGGAGGGTGACGTGGTTAGGGCGAAGGCCCCTGCGGAGGAGCCGATGAAAGGCTTCTTCGGAATGCTCGGGGGCAAGTACCGGTTTAACCGTTGGACGAGTGTAGTCGAATCTAGAGATGGTGAGGTCGTTATCCAGATGATGGGTGAGCAGACGAGCTTAACGCTCATTGCAATCTACGACGAGAATTACACGCAAGTATTCCTGATTTTAGGCGCTATAGCGATAGTGGTCCTCCTCATAGTGATTCTCATTGCGCTGAAGCTCTGGAGAAAGCCTAAGCCTCCTCCGTTTCCTCCGCCTCCTCCACCTTCATAAGCGAGTCTTATGCGAATATCTACACGGCGTATGCTTAGAAAAATCCGTATAAAACTGATTATTCCGCATGGCTAGGTTACTCCAAGACTTTTTGCCTTTAACAAGGTAGAATCTGAATCTGCCAGACACGGCGGGTGATGTGTTAAAGGGATTCTGCAAGGGTTCGAAAAGGCTTCTAGTCTAATTCCTCCGTGTAAACTCCTTTCTCAACCATTTTAAGAAGCATTGTGGGAGCGTTCGAATTGCGTAATGCTTCCTCAACAGGGTTCAAGGATTTCTCGTCAACCAGCGTCAGGACACAGCCCCCGCCTCCTCCGCCAGTAAGCTTAGCGCCATAGGCGCCTGCCGATATGCTTGTCCACACCAGGGAGTCCAGCCTACTGTTTGAAACGCCCATTAGGGATAGGAGGAGATGGTTAAGCGTCATGAGCCTGCCTGCTTCAACAATATCGGTCTTCAAGAGGCGGCTTATCTTGATCGTGACATCGCTTACGGATGTCATTATCATGTTGAAGAGATTCGGCTCCCTCTCCTTTAGGGATGCTACTTTAAGAACCATTTCTTTCGTACTCCTCTCCAAGCCTGAGTCTGCTAGCAGGAATACTCCCTGCCCAGCCTCAAGCCGTTCAACCCCTTTATCTTTAACGAACAGGATTAGGCCGCCCCAGAGGGCTACAGCCACATCCACGCCGCTCGGGTTAACGTGGGCAACCCTCTCCCCCTCCATGGCGAGGCTGAACACTTTCTCGTCACTAGGCTTATCGTAAACCAGTTTAAGCAGGGCGTTAGCCAGCGCGACGGATAATGATGCTGAAGAACCCATTCCGGAGGCGGGGGGAATCTCGGAGCTTATGCGAACCCTGAGCCTGCCTTTGAACCCTTCAGAATCCTTGAAAACATCTATGATTCTCGCAAAAGGCTTCAGCTGGCTGGGTCCGGAGAAGGCCCTCCCTATCATCTTCGCAACCCCATACTTATCGGAGAAAATCTCATGGGCACCGATTTCGTCGAAAGCTTCAACAGAAACCTTCGAGTAAACGTTAACCGCAACCACTAGAGCGGGGTGTCCGTATACTACGGAGTGCTCGCCGGAAATTATTACTTTTGCAGGAGCCCTGCAAACTACTTTCAAACCCCGTCACTTGTAGAAGGCTATTGAAGCGTATCCTACTACACCCTGATAGTCAGCCGTGATTTCACCGGAAGTATAATATTTTAGCAAGCTTGCTTTTGAGCACCCGGTTTCTTTCGCATAGGATACTAGGGCTATAACTGGCCCTAGGCCGCATAGCGACTCATAGTTGGTGGCGACGGAGTGAATCAGCCTTTCATCCAGCGACTCTATCGCCCTAACCGTCTTCATATCGTTCTCCCCCGCTTCCCCCGCGGGAACATAATGGCTCATGTCTGAGCTAGCGATAACAATAGCCTTCTTTCCTTCAAGAGCCTTAGACAAAGCCTTCCCAAGCCTAATGTTCCTGTCAAGGTTGAAATCATGTATTATTATTGGGACGAGCTTGAAGGAGCCTCCGTAGACGAGCTGGAGGAACGGTAGCTGTATTTCAACAGAGTGCTCGAAAGCGTGCGCGTGAAAATTATCCTCGACGAAGGGCGCTGAGCTGAGCAGCAGGCTCACCGTCTGCCTGTCGACCCCAACATCCCCCAGCGGAGTACGCCACACGCCCTCGCTCATGGTGGCGAAGCCCGTTGAAGCCATATGGTGGTCCGGCCCCATCACTACCACGGTTTCCCTCGGGCCATGTTTAGCAGCCTCCCCGTAGGCCCATGTGGCAGCCATGCCCGAGTACACGTAGCCGGCGTGCGGAACCATCAGCCCGAGCAGCCTAGAGTCATACTCGCCTAAAACCGGAAGACTCCCGTAGCCGAGCCTACCCTTGAAGAAGCTCTGAAGCTGCTCGAGAAGACGCTCCCTAGTGCCCTCGTACCAGCTTCCGGCGTACGCTGGCCTTCTAACCCTAGCCATGCTAGACTGTCTCCGCAGCCTCCTCGATCTGGGTTTCGAAAGCATGGAAGTTCTCGCTCATGCTTTCAGTCGGAGAGAGGACACCCCTGTTTCTAAGAACCTCCCTGGTTAGAAGCCAGAATACGAGGGCTAGGGAGCTGCGCCCCTTATTGTTTGCAGGTATTATTAGGTCTATGTAGGAGCAGGAGTCGTCCGTGTCACATATGCCTATAACCGGTATTCCGATGAGCGTGGCTTCGCGAATAGCCTTCTCGTCAACCTTAGGGTCTGAAACAAGAATTATCTTCGGGGAAATATAGCCCTCATACTTCGGGTTTGAGAAGATCCCGGGGGGAAACCTTTCGACAATAGGCTTGAAGCCAGTGTACTCGCACATTTTAAGCACAGGCATCCGCCCATACTCCTTGCCTGAAACAACTATCACGTCACCAGGCTCATACCTTGAAAGCCCCTTGGCGGCAACCCTGATCTTCTCATCGGTCTGAGCGATCTCAATCAGGTTCAGCCCGTCAGGCCTAGTGAACCTGACGAAGCGCCTCATGCATACGGTGCAGACCTTGGTCCCTATGTGGACGCCTGCAGCAATATACTCCGTCCTAAGGATCAGCAGTCCTTCCCCGCTTTTCTCACCGGTGCTCATTGCCTGTAGTCCTCCCCCAGAGATAGTCCCCTAGAGTATGAGAGCAGCTCGTCAATATAATCGACATGGGAAATAAACATTCGCCTACAGCAGATTCTTGTGACGCTGAGAGAGTCAAGCACCTGCTTCGGATCCTCGCCTGAAGCAACCCTCCTCTGGTAATCCTCCCACAAGTGGCCTATTACTTTGCCACACGTGAAACACCTAACTGGGAACATCAAGCCATAATCACCTACCTGTAGGACTTCTGGAACCTCCTTCTAGCACCGGGTCCTCCAAACTTCTTAGGCTCCTTCCTCCGCGGGTCTCCTGAGAGAAGATGTCTGTCGAACACTCTGAAAACGTTTCTAACGCTCGTGCTCCTCGTCCATTGAGTAATACCCCTGGCTAAAGCCTGCATAACCGCCCTAGCCTGCGAAGCATGACCCCCGCCTTCAACCTTAACCTCGACGTCAACATCCTTAAACTGCTCAGGGAGAAGCTTCAAAGGCGTTAAGGCGAGCATCCTGTACGGGTCGTAAAGCCAGTTTTCAGCAGGGTAGCCGTTTATCGTGACGCGCCCGGAACCCTGCTTAACAACAGCCCTAGCAACCGAGCTCTTGACGGAACCCGTTACAACCAAAGGCAGTTTCCTAGGAGTCGGCAAACCTAATCAGCCTCCGGAATGTTGAAAAAGCCCTTCAAGTCTGAAAGAGTGAACGATCTTCTCCCAAGCCTGGATGCGTCAGCATCCTTAAACCTCACAGCCCCACCCTTAACGCTGCTCGGCCAGCCGCAGTAGACCCTGAGCCTTCTAAACGCCTCCATCCCCTTCGGCTTATCCATTGGAAGCATGCTTTTAACAACGCTCCTAACGTATGTCACCGGGCTCCTCGGATGCCTCGGCGTATGCTTAGGGTTCCTAACGCTCTTCACCCCCAGGAAGGCCTCGTACTCCCTGATGAAGCTGTCTCTCCCCCCAGAGATCCTTGTCTTCTCAGCGTTAACCACGTAAACCCTGTATCCCTCCAGGAGCCTCTTAGCTATGATTGAGCACATCCTTCCTAGAACCTGGTCAGTAGCATCCACAACAAGGATTTTCTCAGACAATTAGTTTCACCCCTGAGCCCTTCTGCTCAACCTTGGCAAACTCGTCAAGCCGCATAACCGTGCATCCGGCTGACCTAAGCTTATCGAGCGCGGCTGAGGAGAAGAACAGGGCGGCAACCGTGACGCTATGGTTAATCTCCCCCTTCCCCAAGACTTTTCCAGGCACTACTACACGGTCGCCCCGCTGGGTTAAACGCGCAATCTTACCCACGTTAACCTCAGCCATCCTGCTCCCTGGTCTGGATAAAAGCCTCTCAACACTCCTCCAGAACCTGGAGTCACCTGCCGCCTTCCTCACCGAAAGCAACACCCTCCTCGCCGCCACGCTTCTCTTCAACCTCAGGAAGCATGAGAGAATCCAGAAGCGTTTTAAACTTATCTCTCAGGATACCCAGAGCCTGCCTGAAGACCTCTATTGCGGGCAGAGAACCCGTTGATTCAAGCCTGAAAACAAACGTATCCGGGGAATCCGTGAAGCTGTACGTTGCTAGGGAGGCAGGCTGCCATTTAGCATGCATCTTACCCCTTCCAAGCCTGGCTATTGCCTCAAGCCTAAGCTTTCCACCAGGGGGAAGCTTGGTTATAGGAATATTGCCGTAGACAGGGTAGACCTCCTCATCCCTACAGACGAGATGCTTAGAGTAAACCGTCAACGGGGAGTCGCCGGCGGAAACATCTATGCTCAGCGAGGTGAAGCACCTCTCGCTGGAGCCCTGCAGACATTCTTGAGAATCCATCGGCAGGTATTTCCCAGGCGGGGTTCTCAAAGGTATTAGGCCAAGCCTGTTTGAAAGAACCTCGTCGAACATCGGGCTGGAGTTTTCGAAGATGAAGACCTCGTGTATCGCCAGCGTCGGAACCTCTTCGAGAATAGCCCTTCTAATCGCGTTTACAAGCGCCTCTGAACAGCCTTCCAGCCTAGCCTCCAGATAGTCGTCGCTCAGCCTAAGTATCTTTACATCCAATATTAACGTGCTATTTTCCCGGGAAGGTATTTAAGGGTTAGCGTTTCCACAGTCATGGGCCCTACCCGGCTCCGAAGCCGTCTTGAGAACGCTTATTAACCTCCTTACGCAGGATGGCTGCGTGAGCACTGAGCAAGAGAAATACGCAGTCGTACGAATATACTCGTCCGGCAACAATACTATAGTTCACGCTACTGACCCAAGCGGCTCCTCAACCCTAGCAATATCCGCGGCAGGCCAGCATGTTAAGGCTGACAGGCTTGGCGGCAGCCCGTACGGCGCGATGGTGGCTGCAAACACTGTGGCTGGAGCCTTGAAAAAGCTGGGGATAACAAGCATAAAGGTCAGGGTTAGGGCTCCAGGAGGCATAAAGTCGAGAACCCCTGGGCAGGGGGCTCAGGCAGCCATAAGAGCGTTGACGAGAGCCGGACTAAGGATAATAGCTATTGAAGACGTCACTCCTATTCCAACCGATGGAACTAGGAAGCCAGGCGGTAGAAGGGGAAGAAGGTTCTAGGCTTTTAAGACTATGGTTTACGGTAAGCATGCTTGAGAGACGGCGGTACACAGATAAGTTTAGGCTTAGCCCCGAATAAAAGACACGTTTGCTTCACTACTTTAGCAGGCACGCATAAGGGTTTAAACTCAGCCCTGCTGTTGAGAAACTAGTCTACGCTGCTTTAGTCTCCTCGACTGTCTTAACCCGTATGAGAGGCTCCTCGTCCCTGGTGACGAAGTAGCCGGGGGATCTTACAACCTGGCTGCCTATCATGATCTTGCCGTGTACTATCGCCTGCCTAGCGCCGTGAATAGTCTTCGCAAAACCCTTCCTGTAGACGATTGTTTGAAGCCTCCTTTCAAGAATGTTTGAAACAGTCAGGGAGAGAACATCGTCAAGCTTCGCATCCTTGCTCACTAAGCCGAGCCTGTGAAGCCTCGAAATAAGCTCAGACTCTCTCTTAACCCTCTCCTCACCAGTCAGGCTTAGGTAGGAGCGGGCTGAAGCCCTCACACCCCTAAGTAGGGAAGCAGCCCTCCAAAGCTCCCTCTTGTTCCTCAAACCATACTCCCCGACTAGGACAAGCTCCTCCGCCAGACGCTCCTTAACCCAGGGGTGCTTCGGATGCAGGATTTTGCTTCTAATCTTACGCGGGTCGCCCAATGCTCATCACTGCTTGCTGCTCTCAGCCTGCTTCAAGGCAGCCTTTGAAAAACCTATTGGGCCGCCTGTCCTTCCGGTCGTCCTAGTCCTCTGCCCCCTCACCTTTAAGCCGAGGGAATGCCTAACACCCTTCCAAGACTTAATCCTCATCATCCTCTCAATATCCATCTTCTGAGTAAGCTCTAGATCAGACGTTAACAAGTGCTTATCCTCACCGGTCAGGGGGTCTCTCCTCCTGTTGAGCATCCAAACAGGCATGTCCAGCGACCCGGGATTGTTTAGCGCAGCCTCTATCCTAGCCACCTCCTCCTCAGACAAGTAGCCCAGCCTAGTGTCCATAGGTATGTTCAGCGCTATGCAAAGCGCTCTAGCCGTGGACCAGCCTATGCCTTTAACCAGCGATAGACCGTCCAATACCTTTCTCTTGCCGTCGCAATCCACACCGGCGATCCGCACTATCTCCCTAAACTCCCTGTTGCTCATAAGCAGGCCTAAAGGGCTCTGGATAAGGCTGGTTATAAACATTATTTTTCAAAGAAACAAGCAGGGATGTTTAAAAACCCGGCGGGACGACTGCCGGTGCCTGGGAAACAGCGGTTTAATCCTACGGCTGTTTGAAGCCTGAGAACCTGCTCAACTAGTCCAACGGGTTTCTGTCCTCTAAACGCCATTTAACCAGCCTCATAAAACCCTTCCTCCGGCACACTTAATACCCGGATTCATCCTTCGCCTAACGCTGTCATCGTCGCAGCCCTATCCGCTCACGATGATGCCGCAACTAGCGCGCGCTATAGGGACAGAATATCCAGGTTTTTAACCAGCGCATTACTTGAATAAACATAAATATTTAAAACGCCGAGGAGGGGATTTGAACCCCTAAGGCCCAGGAGGGCCACAAGCTCGCTGAAACCGCTTTAACTGCTTTAGCACGCCAGCGCGCGTGCTCCAGGCTTGCCCCTTAGCCAAGTTCGGGCACCTCGGCATTTGAAGAGTGCTTGCGAGGCATGTTTTTAAGTTTTGTTTGCCGGAGCACTGAACACGACGATAGGAGGCTGGCGGGTTAAAGCCTTCTTAGCCGCCCCACATCTTGGGGTAGAGGCTCCTATCCATCACAACTCTCTCCACTGAAACAACTATCCCGCTCTTAGCCTGCAGAACCTCGTCTGAACCCATGGTGAGAGTGCCGAAGCCTACGCACTCTCCCTTCAGGGTTTTTATGCATACTACGTCGCCCTTGGAAAGCGGGTGGTCTATTTTTGAAACACCCCGGGAGGCGAGGGGGGCGCCGTGTGCAACTGCCGCGACCGCGCTGTCCTTAATGTAGACTGATGGAAATCCTTTGAAAGCTTCTTCAACAGGCTTAACGAATCTCCTGATAAGCGTCTCGTCACCCTTCTTAGAGTAGAGCTGCCAGGCTGCGTAGAGCTCGAGGAGGGTTGTTGAAGAATCCTCGTTGAGAAAACCGTCCCTAACTCTTCTAAGCTCAACCATGTGTGCACCAGTTCCCAGGAGCAGGCCAAGATCGTGAAGAAGCTTCCTGATGTACGTGCCGGGTTCAGTAGCAACCCTGAAGACAAACCTTCTCTCTGAAACATCCTCGACTGTAAACTTTAGAACAATCCTCCGCCGTAGCGATCTTTTAACGGATGATTTAACCGGTGGCCGCTGGTATATCGGGCCAGTCATCTTCTCAACCCATCTTCGCAGAGCCTTCTCGTCGAAATCCCTGTGGACCTCGCACACTCCGACATACTCTTTACTCATCAGATGGAGGTATTCTATTGTTTTAGTAGCGTCGTTGAGGCATACGGGTAGAACACCGGAGACACCGGGATCTCCCCATTGCTTCAAGGGTCCCGGCGTGCCCAGCCTTCTCAGCGTTAAGAATCCTCTTAACTGTTGAAGAAACGTCGTGGCTCGAGGGCCCTGGCGGCTTATCCAGGTTCACAACCCCCAGCTGCAGAAGCCTGGAGACGCTCCTCTTATCCGGGTGCTCACCGTACTTCTCGTCGGTTTCACACTCCTCCTTAACCAGCGTCCTGAACTTTACGAAGTCAACCAGCATCCTCAACCCTCATTATCTCCCTCATGAATTCTTTCAAGCCGCTTTTCTCCAGGGCTGCTAGAACAGTCTCATCCTTAGAGTTAACCCTTACTCTAACGTTTTCAGCGAGAGGCATGAGATGGAGGATGTTCTTCCTACCCCTCTTAACGCCGTTCAACTCCTTCGGACCGGTTACGAGAACACTCGTATCGTCAACGCTGCCGACTACGACGCATTTCTTCCCCTTGTCTCTGCCGCGGGTTATCACGCAAATCCTTCCTGGTCGCAACACTTCCCTAGGCATTCTCCATCACCATTTCTCCTTTAAGTAGGCTGAGACGGCTAACTTAAGTATTCCACCGACTGATTCCTGGGAGAGGCTCCCTGTGTCGATAACAATGTCGTAGATGCTCAGATCATCAATGTTAAACCCGTAGTATTCAACGAACCTTTTCCTCTCCGAGTCCTCCCTGGTAAGGGTTTCAGAAACTACTTCTTCAAACGGCCTTTTCTCCCTGACGGCGATCCTCCTGCACCTTTCTTCGAAAGGCGCCTTCAAATATATTTTGAAGGACTCAACACCCTTGGCGAACCATCCTGCGAGGAGACTGTCTAGAACAACCCCGCCTGAGTCGAGCAGAGAGAGAGTAACGCTGTCTATCTCCCTGTCGAACTCGGGAGATTTCTTGCAGAGCTCTGAGAGCTGGGCGAGCGTCAACCCCTTCTTTTCAGCTATCGAACGGAAAACGGAGCCCGTTGAAACATACTTAAGGTTGAACTCTCTTGCAAGCGGGGCTGCGAAAGTTGATTTCCCAACCCCGTGCAGGCCCGTTATTATTATTATCGGGTTTCTCGGCCTCTTCAACCAAACCACCTCAGCCGCCTACTCCAAACGCCTTCCGGAAGACCTGTATGAAGAAGGAGAGAGCTATGAAGTACCAGAGGCCGTAGCTTAACTGTATTTCCTCGTTTCCGCCGTAGAGCGACGCTGAGAAGCGGCCAGCCACATCCCCCATAGGTATGGTGAACCATAGAAAGTAGAATGCTGAAAACATGATGCCCATGTTAACAAGCATTGTTTTAAGCTGGAAGGAGGAGACCTCCTGCTCAACCTTAGACATGTATACCTTCTGCTTGTCGAGCTTTTTAAGAAGCTTCTGGTCCTTAAGCTTGGTTGCGGCATCACGCTCCAACCTGTATGCTTTCAACTCCTCCGTCTTCAACCGCATTCTCTCAGGGTGGAGGACGAATTTCAGAACTAAGTGACCCAGGAGCGAGGAGACTGCTGTAACCAGCGTAACCATGGCAACCCCACTAGCGGACAACCTTCTCACCCCCCACTGAACACGGGTTTAAACAATTCGCAGCCGGATGCTCAACATTACGCGCCATGCTTAATCACTGAAAAAACTGTTGTTAAATAAATGTTTCTGGCTACTTTCCCAGCACCCTAAGCAGGCCGGGGTGGGTTTCAATAGTCTCCTCCATGATTAACTGGTAGTACTGCTGCACTATGTCCACCGCCAGCAGGACACCCATGCCCCCGCCTATGACGGCTAGCACGTCCCCAACGCCCGCGATAAGCCCGATAATCAAACCCCCCAGCAGCGCAACCGTGTTTATGTACGGGGCTATTTTACTCTCAATCACTCCCGGGGTGGACCTGAAGCCCCTTAGAAAAACGTCTGAGTCAACCAGCTGAGAGGAAACCGATTTAGCATCCATGCCTGAAACAGAGAGCCAAACCATTGACAGGCCTAGGCTTAAGAGGGCGAGCAGTAGTATGTAGCCTACTGCACGAAGAGGCTCTGCAGCAACATGCGTGATGCCTCGCGGAGGATTCACAAGCCAAGCTAAGCCTGAAACAGGAACATACGTGTTGTTAACCACTTCAACCCTGCCTATGAAATCAGCCACCGGAGTGTTGGCGAGCCAGGTTCCACTCGCAACATTAGCCATCAGCTGTATGTTTGAGAATATTGCCGCCGCGAGAATGACTGGAATATTCGAAACGTAAAGCAGCCTAATGGGGAAGCCTCTGGAGAAGCCTCTGAAACGCCCGTGTGAAATAGGAACGTTAATCCTAACGTTTTCAAGGTAGATGAGCACGAGTATGAAGACCACGGTTACAATCAGCTGGAAAATCGTGGGAACCGTCGGGGCACCCCTGTAGAAGAAGTCGGCCAGAGGGCTTTTAAGAGCGAAAGCCTTCTGGAAGAAGAAGAGCAGCACTCCCCACATGTAGCCGTCGGGCGCCGGGAGCGGGTTTAAACAGCCCAGCCATATCTCCTTAGCTACACCGGCAAGTATGAAGAGGCTTATCCCGCTGCCCAGGCCCCAGCCTTTTTGAAGCGTCTCATCCATGAATAGCAGTAGGATCGAGGCTATTGAGAGCTGCACCATAGCTATGATTTCAGCCTTCAAACTCAATGCCCCCAGCGACCCGCTGAAAACAGTCGAGCCGGCTGAGAAGAGGATAAGCAGAAGGGTAGCCAGCTTCGTAGCAACCTGCAGCATCCTCCTGTCATACTCTGAGCCCGGGTCATACCTGATCAAGCCTGAGCCCGCTAGAAGCTGTACTACGAGGCTGCCTGTCACGAGGGGGCCGATGCCGAGGTGTAGGAGAGAACCCTGCTGCCCCCCTATTATGATCCTGTAGGACGCCCATGGGTCAGCTCCCTGGCTTCCAACCCCGTAGAGAGGAACATAGCCCATAACCAGGTAGAGCGCTAGCACGAGCCCTGTCCACATCAGCCTTGTAGTGAAGCTAACCTTTCTAGTCGGGGCCTCTATCTGGGGGACGTATGGCTCGATGCTCTCCATGGCTTCCAGGAAGCCCATCAGGGTTCACCAGGCTTAACAATCCTACCGCCCTTAGCCTCCACCTTCATCCTCGCCTTCTCGCTGCAGGAGGCAACCCTAACCACGTAGGCTGTGGAAACACTCCCCGAACCCAGAAGCTTAGAATAGCCGAGCGCAGCAAGATCCAGTGTTTTCTCACCCTCCGCGGCCTGCCCACGCGTCCTCCTGAAGAGTTCATCCAGTTCCCCGACGTTTATCCTTTTCCCCTCAGCCTTTGGAACCCTCCTTATGAAACCCTTATCCTTCTCCTCCTTGTAGAACATTAGAAACTTGTGCCCCATGCTGCCAGCCCTGCCAACGCCGCCCCTCGACCCTGATTTACGGTGCTGGCCTATCTGGCCCCAGCCGTGGGTCCTGCTGCCCCGCATCCTCCTAACTTTTCTCAACCTGGTCGGCAATTTCTCGGCGAGAGGAGTATTCTGGACTTTTTAACCCTTACCGTTTGGTCAGCGCAAGCCTTAAACCGGTTTTCCACCATCATCCATTAATCCGCAACAGCTTTAAAAAGCCTTCAGCCGTATCCGGCAGCTAGACCATCCGTCTCAGTATCCAGCCTACTCTATCGCCCCAGTCTCCCAGTATCCCGCCCTTCTTAACAGGCTTCTTAACACTCCTCTTAAAACCGCCCTTAGGCGGGGTTAGCCTGAAAACAGGTTTAACAGGCTTGATGGCTTCAGCCGGAGAGCTGCTAAGCCAGACTGCTTCAACCAGCTCATCCAGCGTCCGGTACCTAGTGTATTTTGAAACATTCTCGTCGCTTAAACGCCTGTCTCCCGGAAGCCTTCCTCTCTTCAAGAGCAGCAGGCGAAGCATGTTTTTATCCACCCTGCCCCAGAAAACATGCTCCTTCACCCTTCTCAACATGCCTTCAACCGGGGGGGTTAGCCTGACGAGCGTCGACGAGTTCACCCTGAGAAGCCTGAGCTTCCTCAGCGTGGCTGAAACATCCCTGGTAACGTTGACAGACCCCCTTACTCTGACGACGACTGCAAGCGGAGGAAGGTTTTCCTCAGCCTTCAACGCGAGCAGCCTCCGAAGCTAGGAAACTAGTTGTGTAAAGCCTTTTCAGAGCAGAGTAGGCGGCAGCTACGAACGAGTGGCTGGTAGAGGTTGAGCCCTTAGTCTTAGACCATACGTCCCTTATTCCGGCGAGCCTGAAAAGAGGCTTCGCAGCATCCCCTACAACTAGGCCGAGGCCCTTGGGTCCGGGGAAGAAGGCGACATAGACGCTTCCAGTCTTCCCGAATGTTTTAGAAGGTATTGAGTGGGGCTCCCCGCATTTACACTCCCATGAGCCGCATCCCCTTGGCACAGGTATTATGTTCAGCCTGGCCTTCCTCGCAGCCTTCTCAATCGCATCCCTAACCTGCTTAGCCTTGGCTGAGCCTATGCCGACGTGACCGTCCTCATCCCCGACGACCACGAGTGCTCTGAAACGAGTCTTCTCGCCAGCGTCGCTCTGCTTCTGAACAGGGCTCATCGATATGACTTCCTCCCTTATCTTGCGCAGCAGAAGGTCTATCGCCTCAGGCTCCCTTATCTTCAGACCCATGTTGAAAACGTCTTCAACCGATGAAACCCTGCCCTCTTTAATCATCCTTATTAAAGGGGTTTCTACGGTGATCTCCCCGACTTCCTCCTCAGGCTCCCCCGCCTCCTCCTCAGCCATTTCCAACAGCCTCCCTAATCCTGCTTTTAACCTCCTCCAGTATTCTCGGCATCTCCTCCACCTTCAGGCCGGCTTCAACATACCTTGAAAAACCTTGCCCCCCAGATTCTTTGAAAAAGCTGACTATGTGTCCCCCCGTTATCCTGACCTTATCCGGAAGCATAGACGGATCAACCCTCACCTTAAAGCCCGCGTCTAGAAGCCCGCTGCAAGCAGCATATATTCTTCCACCCTTAGTCGGCTTACTGAGCCCAGCGTCTAGAATACCCTCTGAAACATTTTTCTTCAAACACCTTAATCCAGCTAAGTATGCTGTAAGATAGGCTGCCGGAGTATTGTTGAAGCTGAAGGGCCAGCCGAATCCTTTAAGCTCCTGGGAAAACGCTGAAGCAACCACAATGTCACCCGTAGGCCTGCTTGAAACAACCGTCACGCGTACATGCTTGTTCGAAACCCTTACGACGACCCTTGGTAAGCCTGACCTGAGAAGCTTGGTTCTCAGATAGTAGTCTGTAAAACCATTCCTGCGACGCTTAAACTTAACCCTGTAGGATGCTGACCTAGCCATTAAGCCGCCTCACCCCTCTCCTTCAGCGAAGCAACATAGTTCATTAAAACCCTCCTGCTGGAGAAAGCTCCCCCCTTAACCATCAGGTAGAGCCTCCTGTAGAGCCTCCTGGAAACAACCCCCTTGTCCCTAAGCTGCTTTAGAAGACTTCTCTGAGCCCTGACTCTCTCAACCCATGTCACAGTCATCCTGGCGCCCTTGGCGCCCTTCCTGCTTCCAGGGCCTCTTCTCCCGCTTCTCTCCCTAACCCTCCCCCGGCTCGGGGTTGAGGGAGGCTTCTCCCTTATCACGCCGCTTTTAATAAGCCTCCTGACGTCAGCCCTTGTGATAGCATCCTCAACCTCTTCAATCCTCGCCGGGTCTATCCAGATTCTCGACTCCCCGACCTTCATGATGTCAGCAGCCAGTCTCCTAACAGTCTTAATGCTCAACCCCTAACCCTCCTCAGCCTTCTCAATAACCTTCCTCTCGTAGTTCGCTATAGCGAAGCCTCTGGAAGAAGCCTCCTTGGCAAGAGCCTCCCTCAGCCTCCTGCCGAGCCTGGAGGAGAAGACCAGTATCTTACCCTCCGGTGAACCTGCTTTCTCCAAGTCTCGCTTTGAGGAGACGAGGACTGGCTTTAGGCCTGAGGGATGGAGGCCCCTAGCCGGCCTCGGCGTGCCGTAGCCAATGTTGACAGTCTTAGGCCAGCCCTTGACGCTGAGCCTCATCTTACTATCCTTCCCCCTAGGCCTACGCCAGTTTTCACTAAGCCTGATGTAGCGCCAGCTCTCCTGCCTGACGAACTCAGGCTTTGTTTCCTTCCGCCTCCTCCTGGCGGAGAGCAGCTTCCTAGCTTCAGGAGTCATCTTCACTTCCTCCATAATCCTTTCTCAACAACGTATATGCCGTCGACGTAGATCCTTGGATCCTTATCCTTAATCTTGGTTGCTAATTCGAACATGGCTGCAACCTGAGTAACCTCGTTCTTGTCGAGCCCCGTGACGGTTATGTCTTGACCCGAAACCTGAATGTCAACGTTTGGAAAAGGTATTTTGAAGAGCCTAGGCGACTTCTCACCCATGAAATTATGTATGGAAACCGTTCCAGTATGCTTATCATACTTAACCGTGACGGGGAAGTGGGAATAGACGACTTTCAACCTAGCGACGTAACCGTGGAGAACGCCTTCGATCATGTTCCTAACAAGCTTCGCGACGGTTCCAACCCTCGCCTTAAACCTTCTACCCTTGTTCACGCTGAAAACCTTTAGAACGTTTCCTTCTAGAGCAAGTTTCAAACCGGTGTGTGAAAAGTCTCTGGAAAGCTTTCCAAGAGGCCCCTCAACAGTCACAGTTGAATACTGCAGGCTGATTCTTACACCATCAGGTATTTCCACGGTTGCCGAATGCACAGCAGGCTCGAGAGCGCTAGTAGACATACGCGATCAGCCTTCCTCCAACCTTCTTGCTCTTAGCCTCTGAGTGTGTCATTAAGCCCTGGGGTGTTGAAACGATTAGAAGCCCAACGCTGTAAGCCGGGAGAAACATTTTCTCAAACTTCTCAATATCGCGGTAGGATGCTGGGAACCTGGGCTTAATCGCCCTACACTTGTTGATCCTCCCGACGAGCTGAACCCTGAAGAAGCCTGCTTTACCGTCATCTATAAACTCGAACTCGCCTATGTAGCCTGATTGCTGGAGAATCTTAAGCACGTGGCCGATGAGGTTTGAAGCAGGAGAGATTACGCACTCCCTCTTCCTGCGCAAGTCAGCGTTTTGAAGAGCCGTCAACGCGTTGGCCAGGGGATCATTAAGAGTCATTCGCGCAACACCCTAATTATACTTCCTGAAGCCCAGTAGTGGAGCAACCTCCCTGAAGCAGTGTCTACAATAGTTCAGGCCGTACTGTCTGATTACCGGCCCGTATGCGCCGCACCTCACGCAGGGTCTAGAACCCTTGCCGAAAGTCCTCTTCTTAGGGGTTTGCCGAGCCATTTTCAGACAACCTCCAGCCCAAAACGCTCCCTCATAAAGTTAATCGTCTCCTCCCTTGTTATCCTGTGAGCCCTGCCCACCCTGCTCCTCCGGCGCCTCCTATACGTCACGCGGAACCCTGGCCTGCAAAGCTTAACGCAGACATCCATGCCCAGTACACCGATCTTAGGATCATACTTAACCCCTGGAAACTGAATATGCTCCTTCACGCCGAAGCTGAAGACCCCGTTCTGAAAGCTGGAAGCCTTAACCCTCCTGCCGACGGCGGTGAAAGCCTTCTCGAGGAACTCCTCAGCCTTCCTGCCCCTTAGAGTCACTATTGCAGCTATGGCTTCACGCCTCCTTACGCCGAACTCCTTTATTGTTTTCCTAGCCCTTCTTTCAACAGGCTTCATGCCGGTTAGAAGTGTTAAAACTTGCTTAGCCTTCTCAAGGGGCTCACCCGGCTTCCCGGGGGAAATGTTAACAACAACCTTCTCGATCATTATCCTCCTCATAGGATTCTCCTGTGCTTTCCTCTCGTCTAGAACAGTTTCAGCCAAGGCTTATCCCTCCCAACGATAATAACGTAGTCCCTGACCGTGTTTACCTCACTCCCGTCTTCAAGCCCCAGCGTAACAATGCTCTCTCTAACTAGGCTCGACCCAGAGATTCTTCTAACAGTACCCATGGTGCCAGTATGCTTACCCATGAACACGTATGCGAGGCTCCCCTCGGAGAGAGGCGCCTTGTCTAGGATAGCGCCCTCCGGAACCCTAACTAGGAGCGAGCCCCCTACGTTCAGAGACGAGTCGTCTGTTTCAAATGTTCTCCCATCCTCAGTAGCGAGTCTCAGCCTACCCTTGTAAAGGTATTTCCTGTTTATCCTGCATATTTTCATGGAAGCCTCCTCCGGCGGTATTTCAACCGGGATGAGCCTACCCTTTTTGTCCACTAGAACCCGGTAGTGTTTGCCAAGCTCCTTCATGCTTACAACATCCATTAAGCCTACTGGAAACCTGTGGGAAGTCCTAACAACCCCGTCTACGAGAACCATTGAGTGGCTTATCACGTATTTCGCCTCCCTACCAGTTTCAGCCATTTTCAAAATGTCTCTGACGAGAACCTGTAACGGCAGGGACATTTTGAGGCTGTGCGGACCGGGCTGGGGCCGGGTGATGAACTTCCTCTCCTTAACGCTTGAAACCTGCATTACGGATGGTGCAGCATACCTCTTTAGACTCTTAGAACCGCCTTTACGAGCCATTTTGCGAAGCCTCCTTAACGGCCCCACGCTTCCTCTCTATCAAGCGCTGCCTCCACTTGTCCTTATCCTCAATCTTAACAAGTATCACAGAGCTTAACGGTATGGGTATTAAGCGCTGCTCGCCGCGAGCATTCTCACGGTAGACTCCTGAAACGTAAACACGGCCCCTTACCCTGTCAACCCTGTTCACATCACCCTCAACACCCTTATAGTCTCCCCTGATTATCATGACCCTGTCCCCGGCTCTAACAGGCAGGCTTCTAAAACCATACTTGCCCCTGAGTTCACGGCTCAGATGGACGGAGGAAGCCCTGTATGCTAAATGTCTCTCGTTCATTCTCCCACCTACACCACCGATGAAGCTAGTGCTGAAAGCTTAGGCCACAGGTCTACAGCCTCCTTGGCAACCGGTCCCTTAACCTCAGTACCCTTCAAGTCTCCTTCAGGCGTCATAAGCACAGCCGCATTATCCTCGAAAACAACTCTTAAACCATCCCTCCTCCTTATGGGGAAACGCTGCCTAACTATTATCGCTTTCATAAGCTTGTTCTTAAGGTCGGGAGTACCCTTTTTAACAGAAACCGTAACCAGGTCGCCGACCTTGGCTGAAGGTAGACGCCTAAGCCGTCCCCCGGACTTAGCCACCTGAACAATCCTGAGGAGCTTAGCCCCAGAATTGTCCGCGCAGACAAGGTTTGCTCCGACTGGGAGACCCCTGGAGCCCCTCAGCCTATACTCTAAGATGCCTCTCGCGGAAACCGCTCTGGATTTCTTCACAGCCATGCTACTTCACCTTCCCCAGCACGACGAAGTGCACCGTCTTGCTTAAAGGCCTGCTTTCACCTATTATAACTCTATCCCCCGTCCTGGCGGAGACGCAGGGAGGGTTGTGAGAAGGTATTCTGCTCCTCTTCCTCATGTAACGCTTATACTTCGGAACATACTGCAGGTATTCTCTCATAACGATCACAGTGTTCCTCATTCTGTCTGAGACGACAACCCCCTCGAAAACACTCCCCCTAATCTTCACGTCGCCGTGGAACGGACACTTCTTGTCGCTGCACCCGGCTTCCGGGGGAGAAATGCTAAGATCCTTAAGAAAGCTCACGGGTCAACCCTCCCAGTCCTGTCCTCAGGCCTGAAAGCAATCGAGCCCCCGTTAATGGCTACTTCCGCAGCGCCAAGTTTGAAAATGAACCTGTTACCATGCTTAGGTATTTTTAGACGCCTGCCTTTCTCAGACAGTATGGTGAAAGTGTTCTTCGTCTCCCAGACAACCCTGCCTGAAGCAATAGTGAAGCCGCTACTCGAATTCACAACCCTAACCTGCAGACCATTCAGCTCATGGTACGCAAGGTTACTCGGGGTCCTCACTTACCATCCTCCTCCTTCTCGACGGTAAGTATTCTTGCGATCGCGCGTTTTAGCTCTCTAACCATCTTAGTGTTCTCCTCCAGCCCTGAGGCAGCCCTCATCCTCGCCATCATAAGCTCGCTCCTAAGCTCCCGAAGCCTCTTAAGCCTCTCCTCTCTAGGCATCGATCTTATTTCACTAGCCTTTAGCCTCGCCAACCTCAACAGCCTCCTTCTGAGCCTCTATTATCTGAACCTCGTCTGGGAAGGATGCTTTACGGAGAATCTTAACCTTGACCCCTATCAGGCCCTGCGGCAGCAGCACGCTCGCCTTCCCGATTTTAACATGCTTCATAGCCGGGTCCCCGGCTGCAGGCATATAGCCGTACGTAAACTTTTCAAACCTGCTTCTGTCAGTCGCCAGCTTACCAGCTATCCTTATCTCACACCCCACGGCCCCGGCTGCGACAATCCTTCGTAGAGCAACCCTGGCTGCCCTACGATATTTAACACCCCGCTCCAGAGCCCTGCATATCATTTGCGCAACAAGCTGAGGCTCAAGATCAGGGTTCTCAACCTCAGCCACGTTAACCTGAGGATTCTCAAGCCCAAACTTTTTCTGGAGAGCATTCTGAAGCTCCCTTATGCTCCTCCCATCCGGACCTATAACAGACCCCGGCTTACTAGTGTATATCGTGACCACTAGGCCCATCGGGATGTTCATCAGTCTGACACCATTGTAACCAGCCTCCTTCAAGTACTCCCTTAGGAAATCGTCGATCTTCTGGTGGAGCTTCCCGAACTCGAGAACCCTCTTGTAGAAAATAACTTTTCTCCTAGCCGACATGTCAACCAGCCTCCTCAACAGCCAGGGCCTCAACGTGAACAAGGGTTTCAAACCTTGGCGTAGCCCTTCCAAAGGCCCTGGGCGTATACCTTTTCAGCTTCCTGCCGCAGTGGACAACGACACCGGTTATCCTCATACTGTCTGGAGACAATCCTTTAAACTCAGCATTAGCCTCAAGCTGCGACAGCAGTCTCAGGAAGAACCTGGCTGCCTTAACAGGATACCTCCCGGAGCCTGTCTTTAAAACCCCCCGCCTGTGCGGAACCTTCTTCCTGTACCTTTTAAAGGGGACGGGGAGCCTTTTCTCCGCAACCGCCTCCAGCCTCTCTCTAGCCTCAGGTATCCTTAAACCCTTTATAAACCGGGCTAGCTCAACCGAGTGTTTAGGAGACACTCTAACCTCTCTGAGACTGGCCTTAGCCGAACGGGCC
Source organism: Thermoproteota archaeon (assembly GCA_049700215.1). Taxonomy (GTDB): domain Archaea; phylum Thermoproteota; class EX4484-205; order EX4484-205; family JAAOZP01; genus JAAOZP01. The sequence continues at coordinate 41,357 of JBNAVT010000001.1, read as the reverse complement.
CTATCCACCTCCACCAGACTGTATTTGAAGCTTGGCAAACCCGACACCTTTGGCTCGCGGGAGCAGGAGAGGAATATGTGCCAACTATTAAATATTTTGCCCGTTATAGGCAATGCTTAAATCCTAGGCTAAAGTAGCTTTAGCGATAGAAAATGAGCAAGGAGGCGGCTGAAGCCGAGCCCAGCATACGCAGAGCAGTGAACGTGGACAAGCTTGAGAGAACTCCTGAAGGATATGTTGCACACGTTAAGTCGCTTGAAGGACTTAGAAAGATAGCTACAATATTGAAGAAACCCATGGTCTCAGTCAAGGACAGTGGAGAATACCTAGTGATTGACGACAGGATAACATACGTTTGGAAGGAGCAGCCTAAGAAGCAGTAAGCCCAATACTTTCCCCAATCTTTTTATTTTTCCTTACTTCAAAGGCACGTAAGTAGAAGCCTTGCTCGCTCCGACTCCAGGCTTACCGTGAACAACCCTCTTGTTGGTTATTGCGAACTCGCCTAGATAGTGGCCAACCTTATCCAGAGTGATTTCAACAGGTATGAAGTCCTTACCGTTGTGAACCTCAATGGTTAATCCAACCATCTCGGGGAGAATAGGCATATCCCTTCTATGCGTCCTTATCCTCTTAGGCTGAACCCCAGTCTGAGCCATCTCAGCCTTAACCCTCCTAACAGTCTCAAGAAGCTTCCGAGTCTCAGGATGTAGCCCCCTTCTGAGACTCCTCCTAATCCTGGCTGGAAGGAGCTTCATCAACTCGTTCATCGAAAGACTGTTCAGCTCCTCCAAGGTCCTGCCCCGGTAGGTTTGGACAGTAGACATCCTTAACCGTTTTAACGAGCAAGGCTATATAACCCTTTCCCCTCAACCCTGGTCTACGCGCGCTGGAAAAGAGCGCTGAAAAGCGTGAGCAGCCTCAGTCCGGCGTGGGGAATAACCCTTGTCAAAAGGCCTTTAAAGAGGCTTGGAAAAACTAGTCCAGATGCCCAAGCTCAGCGCAGAGATCCAGATAGAGTTTAACAGCCTGCGGAGGCGTATTCCAGGGAATATGGTTCCCAACGCAGAAGGCGTAACCCCCTGCTGTTTTAGCGGTCTCCACCATTCTCCTAACCATGTTTTCAATCTCAACCGGGTCGCTACGCAGGAGTATACGGCAATCACCCTCGCCAGCCAGGAAAACATCCGGATGACTACGCGCTATTGCCTGAATGTTCGTATGGGGCTCAGTTATAATTCCCTGAGCACCGCATGCGAGAACATCGTCTGCAAAAACATCCAAACACCCGTCTGACATGAAGATAACAGTCTTCCCAGCGTCTCTCAGAATCCCCCAGAACTCTCTATAGCGTGGAAAAACCAGTTTCCGCATCCAAGCCGGTGAAAGAACGGGCCCACGGGAAGTAGCAATATCATCGTGGCAAACCACGAAGTTAACGGGTAGCCTTGCGAAAACACGGAAGACACGCCTATTGATCTCAGCAAACTCGTCCATTATCCTTTCGAAACGCTTATCTAAGCAGGTTCTCAGAAACAGCCTCCAGCCGAAGGTGAGAAGTGGCCACATGAACATCGTGTTGAAGAAACAGAGGCTGTTGAGCCCTCGGGTGCGCTGTCGCCCCACTCGGCCGGGTAGCGGGCGCGATACTCGCGGTAAAGCTTCTCCTCGTCACGGTAGTCGCGGGACTCCACCACAGGAATATTAGTGAAGTCTCCCTGGCTCAACGGCGAGAAGGCGAAAACGTCCTCCGGCGTCTTGAACAACTCTCCCCCAGTTCCAATGGCTGGTGAGCGAATCTCCCCAGCGGACATGCCTACGGCCACACTCGTCAACATACAAGTCTCCACTGTTCATCAAGCTCTCCGGACGGGGAATAGGCCTGTCACTCTCTGGAACCGGTAGCTCCAGCTGCGGGTAGAGCTCAGCCATCTTCAACCTGCAGAGTCTAGGATGCTCGTAGTATTCGATACCAGTAATGTATGTTTCAGCATCCGGGCAGGACCAGTGTTCCCAGTGCGGAACACGCCTAGGCCTGCCGAAACGACCCCCCATCAGAGCCAGAAACTTATCGCTGTATACAACCATTTCTCAAACTTGCTTTTGAACAGCCTGTAGCTTTAAAGATTTTTCAAACTCTTTACTCTGGTTATGGAAATCCTGTTTTACTAAAACTTACTGCCTAACGCTGCCCATTCGTGCTAAAACAATTCAGGCTGGTTGCATGCTGGAGACCGGCTTTAAGACTTGGAAGAGGCTAGATACTTAGGAAGATTATCCCAGTGCTTTTCCGACAGATCAGAGTTGAAAACCAGTCTTAAGCCTTTAGTCATAGGGTTTCAGAGAAAGCGTTGCTCTATGGAGGGCTCCAGACAAGGAGAACCAAGGGCTCAACAGATGCTGCATACTTGGGAAAGACCATGAGTTTTTACGATGCTTGACGCTCCTTCTTAAGCTCTTTATCGTACGTTAAGACCGGTAGTCTTCTTGCTTTAGCGACAGAAACTATAAGCTTGTCGTTTAACCTTTTAAAAGAAACGTTCTCCCTCGAAATCATGCCAACAGAGTCTAGAAAGTTTTGTCTAGAAAGCGGGACTACTTCCACCCTATCGTCCTCAAGAAGCTCCAGCAATTTCTCCCTGATGAAGCTCCTTTCTATCTTAAGTTGAAGTAAAACAATCACGAACTCTTCAAGTACAACTGTTGGAATAACCCATTTCCTAAGATTAGAGAGCCTGCTCTCCGCATCCTTATGATAGACAGAGTCTTCGAAAGTATCGTAGACCAGTACGTTCGTATCAATCACGGCCTCCATTTCACTATCTCCCTCCAACCGTCTTCAATAAGCCTCTCAATATCCTCCCGTTTAAGATCCTTCCCAAGCCTTATCCTAAGCCTCTCCTTTCTATGCGCTTTCCAAACATCCTCACCCCTCAACTTCTCGTTTATGAGTTTAGAAAGCTTTTTCGTCGTCCCATACTTCTCCAAGGCTTCTTGAACAAGCTTCTTGTAAAGCTCATCGTCCAGAATTATCGTTGTTTTAACCATGTGGGCACAAACCTCTCGGAATATATAAATTTTACGGTTATATGTTTTTATTTTTTATCAACACACCCTCAACCTCTTCTCAAGGTCCCTGGAGAAGGATGAGCCCCGGTAGCGGCCAGAAAATCCAGTATTCCGGTTACAGTAGATTTAAATCCTGCAATCAAGTTTTAAACCGAGCGGATGAAGGGGAGATTCATTATTTACGAGGAGCCTGAGCTTAAAGATCCTCTGCTCGTACTAGGGTTCAGGGGATGGGCGGATGCTGGAAGAATTTCAAGCGGAAGCGTGGGCTACTTGATAAGGAAATTGGGAGCAAGGAGATTCGGCGAGATGATTCCCTACGATTTTTACATCCTTCAAAACTCTCGGCCATTAGGATGGATTGAGGAGGGTATTATAAGAAAGATAGAATGGTCCTCCACGGAATTATTTTACCATAAGAATACTAGGGGTAGTGATTTAATATTCTTGCTTGCCGACGAGCCTAATTTCAGACCCAACGAATACGTGGAGGCGATTATTGATTTAGCAAGCTTTTACAAAGTTAGGAGGATATACGTAATTGGCGGAGTCATGAGTCCGGAGATTTCAGCCATGGGAGAACAGCCGGTGGAGGCAGTAGTTGGAGACCCGAAGTTGAAAGACGAGTTGAAAGAGTATGGAATAGGATACGTGACATATGGGAGCAGCCGACAGCCTGCACCAGTAGGCATACACTCGCTCTTAGTTCTCGCGTGTCAAAAAAGAGGCATTGACGTGATAAGCCTATGGGGGCAAGCCCCCCCTTCCGCCAGTGTTTATCCCAGAAGCATTTACACCATGCTTGAGAAACTGGCTGAAATGCTGAAGATCGATATTGACCTGGAGGATATCGAAATAGCTAGCAGAGATTTCGACAGACTGATGGAGGAGGCAACCCGACAACAGGAATCAACCTGGAGAAGGGAACCGCCGGAATACTTCTATTGAAACCGGAATCCGCATGCTTCCAGCCCTCGATAGACAAGTCATTTCTAACGCTCCGCGTTGCAGGAAAACAGTGTTTACAGTAGTCGTGTCGGTGAACATGATACGTTGGATAATGAGCTCGAGCAGAGGAGGCCTGATACCGCGCCATGCTTAACCATTTTGAAAAACTCTTTGCATTATTTTTAAAACAGCTTTGCAAACTTAGAAACCGAAGGCTCTGTACGCCCGTTACTAGTCGAACTGGCAGCGCACGTCGCCCACAGCTTGATTCGACGAGAAGCCTAACCCTAGAAAACCTCTTCAGCTGCTCGGCGAAACCACATGTCCCAATTTTTTATTGTTGGGATCCGCACTTCTAAGCGCGCGCGCTTCTTCAAAGTTATATCCGGAACACGGTCAACAGGATCGAAGTCCCACCTCCGACTTATACTCTAAGCTAAGTATCTCGTCGTAGTTGCCTTCTCCCCGAGCGACCATCGGAGTAATCTTCACCGACTTACCGTCTTCCCCCAGGCTCAGCCTGAAGCCGATTGCGTCGCCGCTCTTAAACGCCACGACCAGGTTCACAATATCGCCCTTAGGCCTTTTGAAAACAATATTCTCCACATCAAAGCCCTTTAATACTCCGGGAGCGTCGACCATCAGGTGCTTGGCTTCTCCTTCCACCTCGACCCTTATCATGAAGTTCCTAGGCCTGCCGCTGCCAATATCCCATGCTTTGACTATCCTATCATTCTCCCTGTCCACGAGGAGGCTCCTGTTGCTTATTGGGGGATCCTCGTCAACGCCTATCCAGAGCTGAGTCGCGTCGAGGGAGAAGCATGGGTAGATGCACACGTAGAATTCGCTGTTAAGAGTAATGTTTGGAAGGGGAATCCTGGCCCAGCTGAACGTGCCGTTCTCAAAGAACTGGAGGGTGGCATACTGAGTCACGTAGACTAGGCCGAAAAACTGGTCCCTTACCTCGAGGGTGAAAAGCATGTTTCCACCCCTCTCCAAAGCCAGGCCGTAGAGCAAAACGCTGGTTATCCTCCATGGTAGTGCTGGCGGAGTAAACCTGACCCCCGCGCCATTAGGGTAGAAATCGCTCCAAGCATAGTCGAAGTCACCATCATCGTAAGCAAGCTCGAAGGGGGAAGCGTAAGCCTTGAGAGGGCTTGAGGGGACGGTTGATAGTAAGGCTATGGTTAAAACAAGCCGAATATGCTTACTCATAGCTGGATTAATAAGGGTTAAGGTTTTAAATAAGTTTTTCGAATAACAGCATATTTTCATCCCGCTAAACGTGAATCGAGAAGTTTTTAAGCACCCATGCGAATCGATTTGAAAAATTAAACTCCGAATAACGTTGCTCCCTTGTTCAAGTCATCCGTGTTGAAACTCGTATACTAGTGTGCTAGTAAGTGTTTTTAGGGAGATACTTTACGACTCCGAAGCCAGCTGTCCTATTGCCACCAACGTTAGAGTATTCCGCGAGCCTCATCAGCGCATCGGTGAGCCTCGCAAACCTCTCAGCATATATGTCCTTGGGGATGGAGAACCTCACTGCACTGGTGAAGCCCATGAGCGCGCGCGCCATTTATTCGACTTGGGATGCTCATAGACCCTTACTGTCCTAATCCCGGTGGGGAAGCCCGCCAGTGCGACACCACCCCTGTCAACCCATTTAACGTAATCCCTGTAGTCGAGGGACATGCCTGAGAACCTTCTCCAGAGCCTAGCAAGGTTCCTAAGCATCAGGCTTCCTCAGGAAGGGGAATGGCTCTGTAAGGCTGCCTAACAGTCTTGGAAGCAGCGCGCGAAGGTTCCCTACTATAGGCGCGCCAAACCTATTGTGAAACCGCTGCTCCCTAGAATACTTTACCAGCCTTCTCCAGGTTCTCCAAGCGCAGCCAGTTCCACTCAATCCAAGCCTTAAGCCTCTGCAAAGTCTCAGCGTTCTTAGGATCCAAAAGGTGCCTTGTCCACCTCTGGATCTTAAGATACTCCTCAACCGGAGTAGGCTTAGCGACCCTATAGTTAATCCTGAGCTGACCATCCTCAACCTCGTAAACCGGGAACAGCCTTGTTTCAACAGCCATCCTCGAAACCTTAACCGTCAAACGCGGCTCGTAACGCCAGCCGAACTGGCATGGAGCAAGAATGTGCAGAAACGCTGGGCCCTGCTCACTATAGTTAACAGCCTTCCTAATCTTATTAACCATGTCGCGCCAAAGCCAAATGGTTGCGGTAGCAGCATAAGGGATATGATGAGAAGCAACAATCCCAATCAAATCCTTCTTGTTCTCCTGCTTACCCGGAATCACACTGCCAGCAGGACTAGTCGTCGTCGCAACGCCCAAAGGAGTAGCTCCTGACCGTTGGATCCCAGTATTCATATATGCAAAATTGTCATAACATATATATATAAATTTGTCTAACCTTTCTAGTGCTCCCGAGATCGCTCCGAGTCCTATGTCGAATGTTGCGCCGTCTCCTCCTAGTGCTATGACCGGTACTTTTCTTGCTCTTCCTTCCACTGAGAGTTTTTCAAGCGCCGCTGCTATGCCTGAGGCGACTGGTGCGTTGTTCTGGAAGAGTACGTGGACCCATGGTGTTTTCCATGCTGAGTACGGGTAGATTGTTGTCCCGACTTCTACGCAGCCCGTCGCGTTGACGATTATTGCCTCGGGAGCTGCGAGCGTTATGAGTTTAGCGGTTATTGCCGGCCCGCATCCTGCGCACAGCCTGTGCCCCGGTCTGAATCTAGATTCCTCAGGGAGGTCGGATATTTTGGATATTGGTTCCAGCTTGCTCATTCTCCCCTCACCCCGTAGAACTGGGTTCTGTCCGTCTTACCCTTGTCGATAAGCTCCTTCCCCCTCCTGTATATCTCAATGATCCCTTGCGTCGAGATGTCTCTTCCACCAAGGCCGTATGTGAAGTCCACCATTTTAACGTTGTGGTTGGGGTATAGTGTTGAAGCGATGTCCTCGTAGACAGGCCCTGCTCTTGCTCCTGGGCTCATAACCTTCTCCATGATTATTATCCTTTTGAACCTTGAGAATAGTTGTTCAGCCTCCTTAATCGGCCATGGTCTGTATTGTAGTATTCCTACGACGCCTACTTTCTCGCCTTCTTCCCTCAGCATCTTGGCTGCGTGTCTTGCTGTTCCCACGGTGCTTCCCATCGCGACTATGCAGGTTTCCGCGTCGCTCGTCATGTATTCTTTCAGGGGCTTGTAGTTTCTCCCAGAAATCTCCCCGTATTTTTTAAACACTTCCTGTATTACTTGCCTAGCGTTCTCCATCGCCTCATACTGTTGCCTTTTAAACTCGTAGTAGGAGTCTTGCAAAGCTAGGACGCCGAAGGTTCTCGGGTCGTCCGGGTTTATCTTGGGCCCGGTTGTTCTCACTCCCAGAAATTCCTTGACAACGTCGTCGTTTAAAGCGTAGAAGTTTGTTATCGCGTGTGACACTATGAAGCCGTCGTACGAGACCACTACCGGCAGGAGTACTCTAGGGTCTTCAACGATTTTGAAAGCCATGATTGTGAGGTCGTAGGTCTCCTGCGCCTCCTCGCCGTTGAACATTACCCAGCCCGCGTCCCTCATTCCGAAGAAGTCTGAATGATCGTTGTGAATATTTATTGGTGCGGATAATGCTCTTGCCGCTAAAGCCATGACTATCGGCAGCCTTAATCCTGAAGCCGCGTAGAGCGCCTCCCACATGTAGGCGAGGCCCTGGCTTGCTGTCGCCGTGAATGCTCTCGCCCCGGCTAGCGAGGCCCCTATCACCGCGGAGAGGGCTGAGTGCTCAGACTCCACGTTTATGAACTTGGCGTTCAACTCGCCGTCGTAAACGTATCTCGAAAGCGTCTCGACGACGAATGTCTGTGGAGTTATCGGGTATGCGCTTATCACGTCGACGTTAGCCTGTTTAACAGCGTAGGCCACAGCGTCGTTCCCGGTCAGCGCGATCCTGTGCTGCCTTGCTAAAGCTTCAGCCATCATCCTAAATCTCCTCCGGAACCATCGTTATCGCCTTCCTCGGACACTCCTCTGCACATATGCCGCAGCCCTTGCAATAGTCATAGTCTATTTTAACCTCGTTCCCGTTCCTGATTATCGCGGGCTCAGGGCAGTAGAGCCAGCATATCAGGCATCTGACGCACTTCTCGTAGTCTATAACGGGTTTCTCAACCCTCCAGTTACCCGTCTTATACTTCTCACTCGTCCCGCCGGCTACGCTTCCACCCAGATCTATCTCCCTCCAGCTTACGGTCGTGCTCATTGGGCCGCCACCTCCTCATATCCCCTCTTAAGCATTTTCACGTTAAGCTCCCCAACTCTGCCTGGGAACCTGCTTAAAAACAGTTTTTCAAGCGTCTCAAGCCTGACTATGCCTGTGAGCCTCACCAGTCCCCCTAGGACAGGCGTGTTGAAAACATAGGTTCCGAAGACCTCCTTCGAGATCCTGGCTGCGTCTACGACGCCGAGAGTCTTAACGTTTAAACCCAGCTTCCCCCTGAGGGCTCCCGGGGTTTTAGCGGAGTTAACCACTGCAACACCCTCCGGTTTGAGGCCGGCGTAGACGCTCGGGTCCTCAGCCAAGTAGGGGTCTATCACTGCCAATATGTCGGGCTCGTATACTGAGGAATGTATATCTATGGGCTCCTCTGAGAAGCGTGTGTAACCCCTTACTGGACCACCTGTCCTCTCTGGGCCGAAGTCCGGGAAAGTCTGAATGTTTTTCCCCTCTTCGAAGAGAGCCATGCCTACGAGCTGGTTTGCAAGCACAACACCCTGGCCTCCCCTGCCGTGCCACCTTATTTCAACAATCCTACTTGTTTTCACCATTCTCATCAGCCTCGGGAAAAGTTGAGAACACTGCCTTATACACTTTGCCCTAACCCTAGGCTCTAGGAGCAGAAAACGTTTAACCATTGTTTTTCGGCAAACAGGTTTTTAAGTTTTTAGTAAGACCCATTGTCCCGATAGTGGTTAAATAGGGGGCTTAGTCTGATTCTGCGTCTAAATGTCCAGGAGGCGTCTCAGAATAGGCGTGATAGGTGCTTTAACGATAGACGTTAACAGGAGCCGTGGCGGAGCCTACAGTTACATGGGTGGGGGAGGATTCTACTCTTCGCTCAGCCTCTCCCGAATGAGTGTTGAAACAGTTCTTTTCACAGCCTACGGGCCCGATATGAACCCGGAGTGGGTGGAGCATCTGAAGCGGAGGGGGGTTGAGGTCCACGCCACAGAGCTTGAGAAAAGCATTCTTTTTGAAAACATTTACCGGGATTCCACTAGGCTCCAGAAGACCTCCGGCGAGCCTTCTAGAAGGATATTTGTCGACAGGAGTAGGCTCGAGGGCTTTGACGCTGTACACGTTACGCCTGTTTTAAACGAGGTTGACCACGGGGTTTTCAAGGAGCTTGAGGAAGCAGGCTGCAGAATCTCTATCGACGCACAGGGGTTCATCAGGACCAGCGGTGTCGACGGGCGTGTTCACCATGTTAAGAGAATGCTCCCGGATAATGTTCTCAGCAGGGTGGATTATGTTCACATGAATGTTGACGAGCAGTTTTTCTTTCTGAATCGCGACGTTAAGGAGCTTTTCGAAATCAACCCGGGCATGATTGTTGAGCTGACTAACTCTGAACACGGCTCCATGATTGTTTACAAGCAGGGATGCTTCTACACGCCTATTGTTGAGGTGGAGACGCTTGACCCGACTGGGGCAGGGGACGTTTACGCGGCTGTTTTCCTGGCGAAGCATCTCGAAACAGGAAGCCTGTTAGAGTCAAGCCTCTACGCGTCAGCCTGCTCAAGCATAAAGGCTGAGAAAACAGGATCATTCTTCGACTTCAGCATTAGCGAGGTTGAAAACAGGGTTAGAGCGTTAAAACGGCTCCTTGAAAATTTATATTAGTGCCCCGGAGCATAGAGGCCGATGAGCATACTGGGGAAAAGCGAGCTGCTGAAGATGGTGAAGAAACTACCGATAATACACCCGTTCGACGAGAAGTACATGGATGGAGACGGGTATGTTTTGACGGTGATGGACGATGTTAAGCTTCAATACTTGGAGCATAAGAACGTTATTTCTAACGAGATAGTTTTCACACCGCCGAACATTGTCGCGCACCTTACTGCTAAAAGCCGTTACGGGAGAGCAGGCCTGTCCTTTTTAAACGCAGCCAAGGTTCACAGCGGGTTTATCGGAAGGCTTGCACTGGAGATCGTGAACCTGAACAACGAGAGGGAGCCGGTGGTTGTCAGAAAGGGAGAGCCCTTTATGCACATAGAGTTCATAACGAGAGCTGGAGAGCCTTCTCCCTACGAGGGCGAGTACCAGTTTCAATACATGACGCGGGAAGAAATAGAATTCTACGTGCCCTATCTCAGAAGGGCTTTCAAGAAGGATTTTGAGAGGCTGGCCTCCAAGTGGAGGCTGAGGGAAAGGCTGAAAGGCCAGTAGCCGGTTTATCCCCCTTTAATACTTATTAACCCTGTTATGCTTCCAAAACCGTCTGCAGAATGGGGTTTCTGGAGGAGGCTGAAAGGATAAGGGTTCACGTGGACCAAGTGTTGGAGACACTGGGGTTTATCACTAGGGCGAGGATTGAGGAGCCACCTAGCCCCGAGCTCGGAGACCTAGCGACCCCCGTAGCCTTCGACCTAGCTAGGAAACACGGTTTAAACCCTTTAGAGGCCGCTGACAGGATAATAGCAGCCATAGACGTCAGCAAGCTGGAGGTTTTGAAGAATGTTGAAAACGTGAACGGCTTCATTAATTTCCGCTTCGACCCCGTGAAGTACTCCGTCAGAGTGTTGAACGAGGCTCTTTCCAAACGCGGCGATTACGGGAGGTTTCCTGTCGCCGGGAGGAAAATACTTATAGAGCATACTAATTCGAACCCGAATAAGGCTCTGCACGTTGGAACGCTGAGGAACGCCGTCATCGGAGACGTTTTGGCGAGGCTTCTAAGGTTCCTGGGCCACGAGGTAATGGTTGTCAACTATATTGACGACAGTGGTTCACAGGTTGCTGATAACATTCTTGCCCACTACTTTATGAAAGTTCCTTTGGAGCCCCCGGAGGGCATGGGGTTCGACGAGTACAGCGGTAGGGTTTACGCCGAGCATAGTGAGAAGATCCAGAAGGACGAGGAGCTGAGGAGGCTGAGGAGCGAGATAATAAGGAGGATTGAGGAGGGTGGGAACGAGGTGGCTGGCTTCGCAAGAATGTTCTCGGAGAAGGTTGTTGAATGCCAGCTTGAAACAGCCTGGAGCTTCAGAATATATTATGATCTGCTTAACTGGGAGACGGATGTTTTGAGGTCAGGGATATTCGAGTGGGCTGTGAACGAGTTGAGAAGCAGGGGTGAAGCCTACTTGGAGAAGGAGGGTGAGAACAAGGGGTGTCTAATGATCAGGCTCAGGGATATTGAGGAGTTTAGCAGGCTTAAGGCACCCGACGAGGTTCTCGTCAGGTCAGACGGCACAGCCACCTACGTTGGAAAGGATATTGCTTACGCGGCCTGGAAGCTCGGCTTAACGCCGAAAAGGTTCAGAGTGAAGAAGTGGATTGAGCAGCCGAACGGGAGGATTCTTTTAACAACACATTGGGACGGGGAGGAGTATGATTACCCTGGGGCGGACGTAGCAATAACGGTTGTCGACAAGAGGCAGGAGTACCCGCAGAAAGTGGTTGAGCACGCTCTTAGGAAGCTTGGAGCCCCCTCTGGGAAAAAGTATCTTCCGTATCTCTATGAGGTCGTTGCCCTCTCTGGGGAGACGGCGAGCGAGCTGACGGGGGTCGAGGAGTTAAAGGGGAGGAGAATGGTCCACATGTCCGGTAGGAAGGGAATAGTCTTCAACGCCAACGAGCTTCTTAAGACGGTGTTCCAGAAGGTTTACGAGGAGACTCGGAGGAGAAACCCTTCTAGGGATGAGGAGTGGGTTAGGAGCGTTAGCACTCATCTGAGCGTCGCATCCATAAGATACTCTCTTTTCAAGACTGACAGGAACAACATAATAGTTTTCGACGTGAAGGACGCCACAAGGCTGGAGGGTGACACTGCCCCCTACCTTCAATACACTTACGCGCGGGGATGCAGAATACTTGAGAAAGCGGGTGTCGACGTGAACAGTTTGACCGAGGCCTCCTTCAACACTCCTGAAGAACTGGAGCTGGTTAAGCAGATAGGCAAATTCTCATGGGTTTTAAACATGGCTAGTGAAACACTGGCGCTGAACATTATCGCAGTATACATGAGGCATCTAGCAGACGTGTTCAACAGCTTCTACGAGAAATGCTCCGTGATAACGGGCGAGGGCATTAGAATGGACAGGCTGGCGCTGGTTAAAGCCTTCGTGATAACCATGGACAACGCGTTTGAAATAGCAGGTATTGAGAAGCTGAATGAAGTTTAAATAAGCCCCTGCAGCCAGAATTTTAAAGGGCCCGTGGCCAAGCCAGGATAAAGGCGTCGAAAGGATAGCCTTGCGCATGCCTGCGGAGCCGGAGAGCCTGGGTTCAAATCCCAGCGGGCCCGCTTCTTAACTTCTACTACCGCAATTGCTTTATTGAGATGGAAGTAATAGTGCAGACAGTTATGCTTAAGAACCTACTCAACAATTTTTTACGTGATGAACTCTAAGCTAAAGAAACGCTTCATAAGCTCAATCGATTTCCTTCGCGAGATGGATTTCTTCAAAGACTACTCTGATTTAAACTCTGAAGAAATCCTTAAGAAGATTTTCAATGGAGAAATAGATTATGCAGTGAACTGGGAAGATAGGTTATGGGACACCCCTCAGGGTGCCCTTTTGAAAAAACGTATAAAGAAGCATGAGGCAAGGTATATGAAAAAGAAGATCGCTGAGATAGATTACGAATTAGCCTGCTTTGATCCGAAGAGTCCTCGTCCAAATTTGGGATATCGTAATAGAAGAAGGCGTTGGAGCGGGCTTAGTTAAGAAGCTTGGTAGAATCTCTAGGGGTTTCTTCCAGCCTACTAATGTAGTTGAGAAAATGTTAGAGTGGAAAGGGAAGGCTCCTACTGGATTAGATCCCCCCGAGCTTGAAGCCCGAAGAGAAGTGGGGTTATTGCTTCGAGGTACATTTTAAGTTTAAGGGTGAAGGGCATGTTATTGAAATTTATACTTTTCACAACTTTCTTAACCTTGATTCGGCCGTGAAGAAAATAAATAGGTGGGTAGAGGATACTGGATATCAATACTATTCTTTCCATCCAAATCACACAATAAACTACATCTTTCTTTCACGAAAGGAAGAGAAGAAATTAAGGAGAAGAGGATGGGTGCTTTATTCTCCAAGTGATCATGGCTGATAGTTGGGATTTTCATAAAAGTCGGGATCTACTGCAACATCGATGATCCCTTCCAAATTCTTCTCTGCCAAAGCCTTCGGTAAAGCATCAACTTTAATGAAAGTGGCAACAGGAATTCCATATCTAACGTCCTTAAACTGATCTTTCCATTCATCATCGGCGAAGTACTTTCCCTTAAAGGATAGCGCGCGCTAGCCTGATATCCATCGCAGCGTAGGCTATGTCGCGCTCCTCGTAGTTCGAGGAAACCTTAACAGTGATGCCTATGGTCAGCTTAACCTCGTGCGTACCTGGGCCTAGAACAGTGGCCTTAGAGTAGCATTTCGCCCACCAGTACTCCTTACCGAGCTCGAAAACCTTAGCCCCGTCGACCTCAATCCTGAGATACTTATCCTGAACCGTCCAGCCGTTTGGAGGAGGGTTGCGGTCATCGCCGCAAACGTAAACTCCTGCTACGAGGCCCTCCGGCACTGTTATCCTTGCAGTAGCGTCTTTAGTGTCGCCGTAGGTTCCCTGGCCGGGTCTAGCGTCAATGTGGAGGTAGCCTGTCCCGCCGCACCACGCTTCCTCGCTGATAGAGTAGGTTATCGTCACGGTATTCGTGCTCAGGCTGCTCCAGGAGTATGATGAAGGCGACCCCAAGGCTGTGGGCCTGTTGAACGGGTGGCTTAAACAGGGCGGGAGAAGCGCGAGGAATGCTGAGAAGAATACTGTTAAAAGCAGGCTCCTCAGAGCATGCTTAACCATTCTGAATATGCTGAGCGTAGGCTTAAGATAAGGCTTTCCAGCACGCTCCCCAGTTAAGTACCCGCCCAGCATGCCTACATATCCTCTGGGAAAGTGTTTAAAGACTACGGTAAGTAAACGCTTAAGAGAGAGGGTTGGGTGAAAGTGGTTTATAGCGCACGCGCTACTAGGATTTAGCTTTTTCTTCAGGATGACCGTAAACTAGTTTCCAGAGAAGTAGGAAGCAGAATGTTGCGAAGAAAATACCTCCTACGAGCAGCCCCCAGTTTTGAGTTTGCCACGAGTATATTGCTTTCGCCGTTAGCAATAGTGTGAAGAACACTATGCTGACCATAAGCCTGCCCGGTAATAGCTTGATCTGGAGGACTCTGGTATAAAGTCTAAGCCTTTTCAATACTCCATAGGTCCACGATGTTGAAGCGGCTATAGCCACGATGATCAGTGGAACCCTGGAACCCTGATTCCTGATCAGGCTCATGAACATGTTCTCGTCGAGTATTATGAACCAGAGAAGGATTAACGGAATTAGGGTAATTATACTCCACACTGCAAATTTCTTCCATTCAGAAATTTTTTGAAGGTATTCATTCAATGTTCTCATTCACTTGCTCCACAGAGGCTTTTTACCCGCCACATCCTGGACAACCCATGCATTCCGCATAATAACAACTTGCCGGGTCGCAAGGTTTGCAGACCAGCTGACTGTTGCAACAAAGATAAAGTGAACCAAAGCCGCACCAGAAGATGATGCAGCCGACACAAACCGGTGTGGGTATCTCGCATACATCATAACAGTCATAGCATTGCAATAGAACACAGGCAAGATCGATCGATACACACTCGCTCACAAGAACTTCGCAAGGTGGGCATGATGAAAGAGTTTGTCCCTCTGAAGGTAAGATGATGTTCTTTCCGCCGATCGTACCACTCACCAGATTGAGCATGTTCGTCTCCTTGTTAAACCTGTAAACAAGCGATTTTGCATATGGTTCCAGAACGAAAATTGCGATAAGCGAAAAACCATCAGATTTACGAAGAAATTCAACGCTAACCCCTAAAGTTCTGGTCAGTATCGCATCACGAGCCTCTAACACCTCTACTGCCCAAGCCTCTTCGAAGAGGGGTTCAAGACCTAGTTTTTCCAAGCTGAGAGCCACCATTTTATAGTCATTGGTCTTCATTATGTTGGAGATAAGCATATTCCTTTCTTCACCTTTAAGTATTCTCATTTTCTTCCAGACAAATGGAGCTGTGGAACCCACTTCTAAAGATAGAGAAGAGCCTACGCTACAGTTTCTGCATCTATACCTAATCCGTATGTCAGAATTAAAAAAAGGGATAAGAAGAAAACTGAGAACCATAAGTGTTAAAACTTTGGTTCCTTCTTTTTTCATCCAACTTTTAATAGCGCGTGCTATTAAAAGTTTTATTTAACAGCCATAAGATGTCGAACAGGTTTATACAAGGGTTTAGCGCGTGCTAAAACTCTAGAAGAACTCGCCTTTTCAGCATATTCATTATCAACGACCTTATTTTATTGTTTAAAGCCTTCCTGCCTACCAGTACTTTACCCGTCAAGAGTTCAGGCTCTGTGGAGATGTAAATCCTAACCATGCCGAGGCCTATCTGCTTCCCACCATAGTAAAGAGAAGCCCTCCATGTATATTTCGAATTCTGAGGCACCGTATAGAGAATTTTCAAAAAGCACGCGCTAGGCAGGAAGCTGGTTGTTGAAAGCTTGAAAACTCTGAAGGCTAGGGGTGTGAAAACCGTTAGGCTTAATGTGTTGAAAGAGAACAGGGCTCCGGTTAAGTTTTACAGGATGCTTGGTTTCAAAAACTTATAGCTATGGGATGGAGAAAACTTTTAGAAAATAGTTCCGATTTTGCAGATTATCAATAAACCAGTTGGACCTACTGCTCGCCTTGGAATTTCAAGCATGCTTCAGCCATTTCCTGAATAACTTTCTTAGGATCCTTTGCCTTAACCACACCGCTAGCTAGGAGAACCCCCACTGTGCCGAGTTTAAGCGCCGCGTAAACATCCTCGCCGGTAGTTATTCCTGCCCCGCATATCACTTCAACCTCTGGGTTTACCCTCCTGACAATGTTTATCGAGTCGAGCACGACCTCCGGCTTAGCCTTTGAAACAGGTATACCTGTCCCTATCAGCTCAGGAGGCTCTATGGCTAAGAAGTCTGGGCTCAGGGCTGCTCCAGCACCTGTTACCGCAGGAGTGTTCGTGCAGACCACGCTTACAAGATTGTTGCTCCTCGCCTTCTTAACAAGCGTCTCAATATCCGCTAGGATCAGCCTCTTCTCCGAGTGGTTGATCAAAAGGCCCTTCGCACCCGCTTCCTTAACCATCTCAATAGTAATAGCGCCGGTGTGTGCACCCGGCTCCACAGGGTCTGCGTGCTGCGCGAACACAGGTATTTCGACTGAGGCGGAGACTTTAGAAATCTCCGTCGCCGGTGGGGCTACGGCTATCTGCACGCCAGTATCCTTGTAAACAAGCTCAGCAGCCTTGGCTATTCTAAGGCAGCTCAGCCCAATGGACTCTAAGTAGGCTTTAAAGTTCACTATTATCACTGGCGTCCGGATCATTTGGAGGACGCTTAGCACTATTGTTTAAAAACTTAACCTTTTTGAAAAACACTAGTAGTAATACTTTCCCTGAGCCCTTTGAAGCCTGTCTGTCTTAGAATCCTTCTTGTTTATCCTGGGACGGAGGTTTTCAGGCTCTCTTCTAAGGGTTACGTCCAGATACTTGAGAAGACTATTCATGCCCTCGGCGACGTTCAATGGTTCAGAGGCATACCCCTGGACACCGGGCTCACCCCTGATGAAGACAAGCCTGTCGGAAAGGAAGGCTAGGGCTGCAATATCGTGCTCAACAACGAATGCTGAAGCCTTCTTATTCATAACGGTGTGGCGTATCGCACGTATAACGACAAGCCTCTGTTCAACATCCAGGTATGCGCACGGCTCATCTAAGAAGTATATTGGGGAATCCTTCAGAAGAGCTACTGCTATCGCGAGAGCCTGAAGTTCGCCGCCGCTAAGAGTTTCCGCAAGCCTATCAGAAAGCCTGTCCAGCTTAAGGGGTTTTATCAGCTCGCTTTCAAAAACCTCAGGCACCTCACCGCCGTATGCTTCTTTCAAAAGGTCTCCCACAACCCCCTTAAACAGGCCGGAGACATACTGCGGCTTGTATCCTATCCTCTTAGCCAGATCGCTGTCCGACAAGGATTCTCCGCCGGAGAAATATTTTAACAGTTCTTTAAGCATAGTTGTCTTACCTATCCCGTTTGGGCCAGCTATGCCTATTACCTCACCCACCCCTATGAAGCCCTTCTCAGCCTTAAGAGTGAAGCCTCCTAGCGAAACCTGCATCGACGGCCATTCGAACATTTTCAGGGCTGGAGACTCCTCCGCCAGGCTGTGAGCATGGAACCTTATCCTGTCCCTCCTGAAACGAATATTCTCCTGCCTTATGTAGCCTTCCAGGTAGGAGTTTATCCCGACGCGTGCTGAGAGAACCTGTGAGACGACCCCGTAAACTGAGGGCTGCCCGTAGAGTATCACGAGGTAGTCAGCAAGATAGTCGAGCAGCGTGAGGTCATGCTCCACAACAACGACTATCTTACCATCCTCCTTCAGAGAGCTTATTAGCTCAGCAACCTTGAGACGCTGCTTCACGTCGAGGAAGCTGGAGGGCTCGTCGAACAGGTATACGTCGCCCTTCCTCATAAAGGCTGCTGCAACTGCCAGCCTTTGCAGCTCTCCACCGCTTAGACTGCTCACCCTATTTTCCACAATGCTCTCCAGCTCCAGCTTTTCCAATACCTCGTTCAAAACCCCCTTCTCATCCACCTTCTCAAGTGTTTCCCCGACGCTTTTACCGCCGATAATCCTAGGAATATCGTCCAAGTACTGTGGCTTATAGATGCATCTCACCCTGCCCTTGAAAATATCTTCAACAAGGCTGAAGGAAACGTTCCCCCTGAGGAACGACAGGATTTCATCCACACCTACCTCTTCGCCAACCCTTCCCAAGTTCGGCTTCACAAGCCCGCTTATTATCTTCAGCACCGTCGACTTTCCTATTCCGTTTTCGCCGAGTATGCCTGTAACAGCCCCCCTAGAGAGAACCGGGAAACCGTAGAGCTTGAAAGCGTTAACACCATACCTGTGGAAAACCTTCTTCTCAAGCTCGTCCGGAAGGTTTACCACCCATATGGCGTTGAAAGGACACTTCTTAACGCATATGCAGCATCCGCTGCACAGGTACTCGTTTATTACGGGAGGATTCTCTTCCTCAACGAAGTATATTGCCTCCTGGCCTATCCTAACTATTGGGCAGTATTTCCTGCAGGGTTTTCCACACTTCGTGGGTTTGCAGGAGTCCTTGTCTATTACGGCTACTCTAACCAATCCGTATCAACCCTGGAAAACTTTTTGAAAACTATTTGAGAAAAAGCTTTGCCCTTACTACCATTCTTCCTCTAGTTCTTCCTCTTCCCAGTCTTCCTCCCAGTCCTCTTCCTCTTCCTCCCATTCTTCTTCCTCTTCTTCCTCCTCGCCAAAATCCTCGCTCATTTCGGGTCGGATGGAACTTTGAAAAGCAGTATAAAAACATATCCCCCTGGTTAAAAGTATGAAGCACCTTCCCCAAACTATATTTCTTCCGCGGTTAGGGTTACTGTTGTCCTCTCCTCAATCCTCTCTATAACTCCGTCCCTAAGCCATGCAAGCCTGTCAGACACGTCCACCATTTTAAGGTCGTGGGTGGCGCATATCACGGTAGTGTTTCTCTCCACCTTAAGCCTGTATAGCAGCTGAACTATTGAAAGCCCGGTTGAGAGGTCGAGGTTGCCCGTAGGCTCGTCCGCAAGTATTATGGAGGGATTGTTCGCCAACGCTCTTGCGATCGCCACCCTCTGCTGCTGCCCACCGGAAAGCTCCTGCGGCCTGTGGCTGAGCCTGTCCCCCAGGCCTACTAGGCTAAGAAGCTCAGCAGCCTTCCTACGCCTCTCCTCCTTGCTTATACCGAGGAAGACCATTGGCAGCGCAACATTATCCTGGGCTGAAAGCACAGGTATCAAGTTGAAAGTCTGGAATATGTAGCCTATTTTTCTGCTTCTAACCCATGCGAGCTGGCGATCATTCATCTTAGCTAAGTTTATACTGTCTATGGAAACGCTTCCGCTCGTAGGCTTATCCAAGCCGCCGATCATGTTGAACAGCGTCGTCTTACCGCTTCCAGAGGGGCCCATCACAACCACGTACTCCCCTCTCTTCACCTGCAGGTCGATCCCTTTCAAAGCCTTCACAACACCGCTCCTCAGAACATAATCCTTAGTGACCTCCTTAACGTCCACTACTATTTCCGGTGCCTCCAAGGCTGCATTCTTCTGCATGTAAACTAGTATTTTAATCTTGCGAGCCCCGGTTTCAACCGTCAGGCCTCCAGGAAGGCCTCTTTAAGCCGTTCAAAGCCCGAATTCCTCGGAGCCGCCTCCCCAGCCTGTTCAAGCCTGACTTAAACGTATAGAAGCGCTATCCTCTCCTTGACGAGCTCGAGCACGTCAGAATACTTCAACGCCTCAACGTTAAGGTTCTTGGAAAGCAGGCTGCTCCAGAAGGATGTGAACAATTGCTCATCATCCTTGAAGGGTTCAACGGACAGACCTCTCTTAGAAAACTCTTCCTTCAAAGCAGCCACCGCCTCCTTTAAAACTGCAGCACTCTCTGAAACAAGGAGTATAGCCGCCCGCTGTAAAACCGAGGCTCCGAGTGTGGATGACGCCTCCTGGAAGCTCCTCTTCCCGTAAAGCGCCACCAGAAGCTCTTGCTCAAAGCCTTTGAGCACGTTGTACCCGTGTTTGAAAGCCTGGTGAACATTATAGGCTAGGAAAGGGATTAGCTCGCTCACTAGGCAGGCCGGGTTGAAAAACTGGATGAAAACTCTCCTATTCTTCTTCAACTCGGCCGTTAGGCTAACCCAGTCCTCCGGGAGGCTGTTGACCATTAGAAGCGTGAAGCACATGCCCAGCGAATCCATGCTTCGAACAGGGTCCAACACGGATATTCAGCCGATAAACGGGATAAAAACATTTATTTTAGAGCATTTAAGCTTTAAAGCCAGAATGGAATTCGAAGTAATAAGCTGGGAGCATTTCTACCAGCTCACGCTGGAGCTCGTTGAGAAAGTTTTGAAATCAGGATATACGCCTGAAGTCATAATCGGGGTTTCAAGAGGAGGACTCGTCCCGCTCAGGATTTTTTCAGACGAGTTTGAAAAACCGGAGATAGGGATCATAAGGGTTGCCTTCTACGAGGATGTTAAAAAAACAGGCCGTGAGCCCAGAATCCTGCAGGATGTTAACGTCGACGTTTACGGGAAGAGGGTGCTGGTTGTTGACGACGTTGCAGATACTGGTAGAAGCTTGGAGATAGTGCGCAGACATCTTGAAGCCAAGGGTGCTCGAGAGGTTAGGGTTGCAACCGTATACTATAAGCCTTGGAGCACGTTGAAGCCAGACTACTATGTTAAGAAAACTGAGAAATGGATCATTTTCCCCCATGAGATTGGGGAAACAGTGAGAAGCCTCGCTCAGAAGAATCTTAAAGAAGGCGGTAAAACACTCGATGAATTCAGAGATATGCTGATAGACATCGGGCTGCCGCCAATGATTGTAGACAGCTACTTGAAGAGACTCAGCCATTTTAAACAGGATTGAAAACCTCAGAGAGGTGCATGGTCTTCATAGAGTCGTTCTCTCAGAGCAGGTCAGTTCACATCATTCGAGAAAATATGCTGAAGGAACTATTTAAACCTGAAAGCAAGCGCCTGACACGCTAGTTTTTGCTGAGAATCTGCTCGAGGATTGTGGATGAAAGGTTATACAGGAAATCACTTATCTCCACAGCCTCGTCCTCTGAAAGCTGTATTTTTTCAACCTTTTCAAGAGCCTTATCGTATAGGCTTCGAAGCCTATACTCAACAGGGTTGGAAGCCTCTTCGCTGACGTTAGCGTTCTCATACTTGCTCATCGGTGGGAAAAGCATGGTTACAAGCATTCTGCTTGAAAGGATTGACATCCTCGCGTATATGAGTTTTAAAGGCGGAGAAGCCTTCTTAGACTCCTTTAGATAGGCTTCAGCTTCCCTCAGAGCCCTCTTCAACCAGCCGTAGTCGAAGACAGAGAGAAAGATTGGGAACTCACTCTTCTCCAACCTCAATAACCTCCTCCCGCCGTCCTCCTCCCTCCGAGGATTTAACTGACGTAATATAGCCGGCAACCCTGTTCAGAAGCTTCTTAGACTGGAAAACCGCGATCTTCCTCAAAACCTGCTTGTTCGCGTAATAATCGTTGGTGAAGAGATCACCGTATTTAAGCAGCAGCATCCTCGCAACCCCTTTAACCCGGCTGTCGTAGATCTTTCCCAAACTTGCGCAGAAGAAGAACACTAACCTAATAAATGTTGTCTCTTAGGAAAAGCTTTTAAAAAGTCTTTTAAAGGAAGGAGTACTGAGGTGATACGAAATGGCCTATGAACAGACTAGACCGGCAATAGTGCTTAAAGAAACAACCGTGAGGAGGAGCAAGGAGGAGGCTTATGAAAACAATATTGTAGCCTCGCTCGTAATAGGCGAGGTTGTCAGAACCGCCTATGGTCCAAGAGGCTTAAACAAGCTCCTAGTAGGCACAGTCGGAGACGTCACGGTGACTAAGACCGGGGTAACTATTCTCAGCGAGGCGAGTATTGAACACCCGGTGGGCAAGATAATAATAGACGCTGCCAAGGCTCTTGAGAAAGAGGTTGGAGACGGTACCACTTCACTCATACTTTTAACCTGCGACCTAGTTAGGAACGCGTACAGCCTGTATAAGCAGGGAATAAGCCCGATTTCAATAGTCAGAGGGTATAATAAGGCGCTCACCGAGGCTCTTGAAAAGCTTGAGAAGGACGCTAAGCCGGTTGACCTTTCAGACAGGGAGAAGCTTAAGAGGATTGCTGAAACGGCGATCACTTTCTTCTCCTCTCCAGACGAGAGGAAACGTCTTGCCGAAATAGTTCTGAGCACTGCTGAAAGAATTGTTGAAAAGAGGGACGGCGGGTATTACGCGGACATAGACTGGGTGAGCATAGTTAGGAAGCGTGGGCACGAGGTTTTAGACTCCAGGCTTGTAAACGGTGTTATAGTCGACAAGGAAGTCGTCCATCCGAACATGAGTAAAACAGTTAAAGACGCTAGGATTGCACTGATAGACTACGCTCTGGAGGTTAAGAAGACTGAAATATCGACTGAAATAGAGGTTAAGACGACTGAGGAGCTCCGCGGGTTCATTAGGGAAGAGGAGGAGATGATAAGGGAAAGGGTTGACAGGATAGTTAAGTCTGGAGCCAACGTTGTTTTCTGCCAGAAGGGTATAGACGAGCTTGCACAGCAATACCTCTACAGGAACGGCGTCACAGCAGTCAGACGGGTGAAAAGGTCAGACATGGAGAGGCTTGAGAGAGCAACCTATGGAAAGATCGTTTCAGACCCGGAGGATGTTTCTGAGGATAAGCTTGGCAGGGCAGACACCGTCAGGGAAGAGGTTTTCGAAAACGAGAAAATAGTTTTCGTAGAAGGCTGCCGCGAGCCAAAGGCTGTTTCAATACTTTTGAGAAGCGTAAACGAGGATCTTTTAAAAGAGTATGAGAGAGAGTTTAAACACGCACTCTCAGCAGTCCTCAGCCTATACAGGGATCCGAGACGCGTCGTCGGCGGCGGCGCGGAGCTGCTTGAGATAGTGAGGGCGTTGAGGAGAAGTGCGGAGAACCAGTCTGAGGAGGATAGACTGATATACGAGGCTTTCGCCGACAGCCTGGAATCGCTTGTAAGAACCCTTGCTACAAATGTCGGCATGAAGCCTCTAACAACGATGTCGCTGCTTAACAGCAAGCATTCTAAAGATGGCGCGGGATACGGAATAGACGCTATCAGCCGGGAAGTAGCGGATCTGGACGGAAAGGTGGTTGACCCTTATCTCGTAGTTAAAAGCTGGATGGTTTCAGCCGTGGAACTGGCTACGACGATAATAGGCGTCGACGAAGTAATATTAACAGTGAAACCCAAGACAGAGGAGAAAAGCTAAGCCTTAACGAATGCCCTGTTTTTTAACGCTTCATTAAAGGTTTACTCTAGCCTAAAACACTCTGCCGTACTCCTTTTTTACGATTTCCCATTATCCACGGGGTGAGAAGCATTGCGGAGACCACGGACAAGGCTGAAGAGAGTGCAAACATGGCCCATAATCCCTGGTAATCCGAAACCATGCCGCCAAAGTAGGGGCCGGAGGCTGTTCCCAGTTGAAGTGAAAGATTGTAAAAGCCAGCGTAAAGCCCTCTTCTCCTGCTTCCTCCAAGGCTTGAGCTGATCGACATTCCTGAGACGGTGAAAAACGCGTAGAGTACGCCTCTAACACTCTGAATAAGCAGGTAGCTGTAAAGGTTCCTAACGGTCCCGTAGAGCCAGTAAACCATGCCCAAGCCTATTTCGCCCAAGACTAAGACTGGAATACCTCCGATCCGGTCGGAGAGCCTGCCCCCCAAGTACATGGCTGGAACCTCGAGAAGAGCCCCTAAAGCGATCACCACGCCCATGAAAAGAGGGTCGCTGCCCAGCTGCGATAGTGAAATAGTTAGGAATGAGGATGTCGCCCCCATACCTACTCCCGATATTAAAATGCTTGCTGTGAAGCAGGCGGCGAGTCTAACAGACGAGTCTCTTCTTTCCTGAATATTCTCGTGGCGGCTCCTCCTATCGCTCTCAACCCTGGGCAGGAACAGGCTCACCAGAAAAGACAGGGTGGAGAACACTAAGGCGACTGGAAAAATGTTCCACAAGCGGTCTCTGGCAAGCAAACCCGTGAGAATACAGGCGGCTGCCCAACCCATGGATCCAAACAGTCTGTATCTTCCCATTGAAACCCCGAGCCGATTGTTTTCAGAAAGATCGGCAACCATGGACTGGGCGAGCGGCATGAACCCGGCTAGAAACAAGCCGGCAACAATATACCATATTGACATGCTTATAACGTCAGCCGACAGCAATAGAAACAGATATGCTAAACTCCTAACGAGAAGAGAAGTGGAAACGATGACTTTCCTGTTGCGATACTTATCGGTAATAGCGCCGAATACCGGTTGAAGAAGGGAGGAAAGAAGGCTAGTTATAGTCATGAGCAGACCGATAGAGGTATAGGATAATCCCTGAGATCTCAGGTAGATGCCGAATAAAAGGGTGAAGGGTGCGAATGAAGCCCATACCAGTCCGCCGACTACTGATAAAGTTAATAGTGCACGGCTCGATCCTCTTGGTTCCAACTCTCCCCACCAATTTTCTAAAAGTATTTGAACTTTACTAATTCACTGAAAAATGTTAAACCGGTTTTTAAAACGGGGACGAAACCCAGGAATGCAAGAATGAAATTTCCTAATGTTCGCCATACTGCTTGAAGCATTTCCCACACTCAGCTTTCCCAATGACTCGCCGGAAACTACTTTAGACAAGAAAACTCTAAATCCTGAAAAATCACGCGTCCTAGAAACACCACTGCAAGAAAAGCTATGAGCTTGGATCAGAAACACCCGTATCTGAGTTTAGCACGCTTTAGGGAATCGTTTGCAAAGGAAATAAGCCTTATAACCATCAAACCCACACTATCCTCTCCTCATAGCAGGACCATTACCCCAATTTATTACCTTATTCGGATTTAAAGGCTCCTGTGAAAACACACTACTTGGGCTTATGCGGTGAGCCCAAGGAAGGGGATGGTGATGCTTAGTTTAAGCGTTTTGAAAAAGAAGATAAAAATATTTAAAATGCTCCGACCGGGATTTGAACCCGGGCCCCGAGCTCGAGAGGCTCGTATGCTTGACCGGGCTACACCATCGGAGCTGGGAAACATTCTTCAAAGGGGGAATTAAATCTTTTGCTGTTTAAAAAATATTCGGAGCCGTTGAACTTTTATAACCCGTATGCTCAGCTTAAGCTGTGAGGAGCAAGGTAATAGTGGTGACTGGTACTCCCGGAACCGGCAAGACATCCTTGTGTAGACACATTGTTAGCAGGAATAAGGGCTGGATTCACCTGGATCTAGGCAGGTTCGCGGCGGAGGCTAACGCGATCGCTGGTTATGACGATTCTTTGGAAACCAGTATTGTTGACGTGAACATTTTGAAAAAGGCTCTGCGCAAGCATGTTTCAAACAGTGTTGGAGAAGGCGTTCGCCTCCTGATAGATGGCCATTACGCGGCGGAAGTTTCTCCGGCAGAGCACGTTAACTACTGTCTTGTCCTAAGATGTAGACCAGATGTTCTCTGGCGCAGGCTCCGCAGCATAAAGGGATACAGTGAGGAGAAGGCGAGAAGGAACGTGGAATCCGAGATTACGGACTACTGCTACCTGATGGCGAAGCTCCACTTGAAGAGAAAGAGAATCGTACAGCTGGATACGACTGGTGCTAGTGTTGGGGAAACCTACGCTAGGTTCATGAAGTGTTACAGATACGGTTTCAAGTGTAGGGGTGACACGGTTGACTGGGCTGACTTCCTCCTGAAGAACCCTGGTAAAATTAGCTTCCTTTTCCGTTAAGCCCCGTGGTGAAAAACACGGGTTTGGGAAAGCCCTCCGCCGTCAGGAACCCGTATCCCGGCATCTGCCTCTTAAGAAGCTCATAGTCCCCGGGGGAAAGACCCATTATGTCTGTCAGAACCCTTGACTCCTCCCCCTCGCATATCCTGTGGGATATTTTCAGGCTTGTGGACTTAACTATTTCAGGGGAGATTTGCGACGGGAACTGCGACACAAGTATCAGGCTCTCGTTAAACTTTCTCATCTCCAAGAAAAGTTTTTCAGCAATCCCCGGTGGAGAGTCACGCCTCCTGTACGGCAGAATATTATGCGCCTCCTCAACCACGGTGAAGTGTCCCCTAGTACTTGCGTTTTTAACCCTGAACTCGTAGAGAAGCGCCAGGATGAAGAGCGAAACCAGCTTACGAACATCCACCTCAACTATGTCCCCCAGCTCAAAAACCACGTTCCTATCTATAATGTCTTCGATCTTCACCAGCCTACTCGTGTTGCAGAATATTTCCCCGCTCTGCCCGGTTACCAAGGGCCTCAGCCTTCTTAGAAGCGCGAACTTTGTCTCGTTCTCGTAGAACGATTTAATGCTCCACCTCTCCAAAGTTTCTACAAGCCCCCGGAGAAGGCTTGAAACGGGTATACCGAGCTCTTTTTCCGTGAGTGTTTGAAGAAGCACCTCTCTAAACATGTATGACTGGGAGGGTGTGAAGCCGTATATCTGGTCGAAAATATCTGTAACTATGGCTACGTGCTCAGACAGGCTGTTCGCCTCAATCGGGTTAAGTATGTCTATGGAGAAAGAACCGGGTGAAAAAACAATGCCGTTTAGCTCCTCAGCCAGACGCCTGTACTCGTTATGCCAGTCTAGAACCATAAAAGGGTATTTGAGGCGAGCGAGCTCCCTTAAAACATGCTTTACAGTTGTCGTCTTACCGGATCCCGTTGAACCGTAGACAGCCATATGCTTCTTAAACTTGTCTGCCTCCAGCCTAAAAGGAATGATCTTTGAACCGTTGAAAACAATCGACCCGAGGCTAATGATCTCCCTGTTTTCACCAGGATCCGCCGAAGGCCTGTAGGAGGACGATAGGAAACAGAGCTCATCGTCAGGCATGTGGGGTGTGAGAAGCTTAACAGAGTCATCTGCCTTAACCCTCTGAATAACGGAATCATCCACCAGGATCCGCCTCAAGTATTTAAGCAGGTCCTTCCCCCTCAGCCTGACGAGCTTTAACCCGGGGAAAACAGTGTTGTAGACAGATCTTATCTTTTCAAAATCTGTTCCAAGCATTTTCACCGCTTCCTCAACCCCTCCCCGCCCTATTTCCCTGCTGACCACAAGCAGCTGGGCGAGGAGAGCATCCTCGTCAGGGTTTCCCGAGGGAAGCATGTGGGTCACAAACGTTATTGAGACACCTGCTTTAAGAAGCCCGTTAACAAGGCCCCTGGTCCTGATGTAGAAGTCCTCCTCCCCGGCTCCGATCCTATCAGAACCCTCCTCTGGAAGTATTGAAACCGCTCCTATCACAAGCTCCGACGAACCCGTTTTCGCGACGAAGTAATCATCGCTTTCTCTGAAAGACAAGTGTTGAACAAGGCTCGACCGCTTGTGAAAAAGGAGGAGAAACACTGGGAGTAGCAGGATTAGCAGGGAGACTGTTTGAACAACCCCCGGTGAGGAGAGGCTTGAAAAAAACTGGGGGCTTGAAGCGTTTTTCAACACGCTTATCAGCAGTACTATGGCTACGATCATGTATGTCGGGTCCCACTTTCTATTCTTGCCGCCAGCCATTACTTAGGCAGCAGCCAGCCGAATAGGCTTTGACCCAGACTGCCCACTTCCTCTATTAGAGAGTTGAAGAAGTCGGATATGTTGTCCACGATTTGCCTGGAGACTCCGAAGACGGCCCCTAGCATGACTAAGGCTAACACTATCAGCAGACCCTCCTCAATGAGCTGCGACGCCTTCAACCTGGTTTTCCAGATTCTCGTCAACCCGATAAATACAGTATTCTCAAACAATTTAAGCGCCAATGGCTTCAGCCGACTTGCGCCGCGAAGCTGCTGATCATACTGTTGAAAACCAGGAATGATGCTGCGAAGCTGAAAGCTGAGTAAAACATTGTTTTAGCAAGCGTTCTGAAGGCTAGGGAGCGGTGGACGAGTATGGAGATGCTTAACACGTAGAGGAAGAGAGAGAGAAGCTGCGAGGGATCGCTCTGGAAAACAGGTGTAGGTGAAAAAGTTGAGAAAGCGTTGAGAACAGGGGTTGCAGCAGAGAGGAAACCCATTAAAGAGGCGCTTACTATAAGCATTATTCTAGCCCTGAACCTGGCTTCTGAAAACAGGGTCCGCCTCTCGTTCTTCAAAGCCTCGTTTTCCCTGAGTAGAAACACATAGCTCTTCAGAATTCTTTTAGCGGAGACGGCATCCTTGGCGAAAAGGCTTGAAGCAAGCATGAGTAGAAGCCTTCCTGTTTTACCAAGCCCACTGGAATGTGAGATTAAGGTTTCCACCACCGGGTGCCCATTTATGCTTCTGAGCGCAGCTTTCTCGAAGAGACCACGGTACTCTGTTTCAAGATCCGAGTCTGACAGGGTTTTGAAAACTGAGCTTTCAAGGTTCAGGTTTTCAGGACAGTCTGCCAACCTCCCTATTAGCGTTAAGTCAACGGTCTCCGCCAGGTTTTCACCATCGTCTCTCCTCCTCCGGGTCAGTATGAGCGTGTAGACTAAGAGTTGTATCGAGCATGCGACGTACGGTTTAAGCTTTAAAACAGGCATTAAAAAGGCAAGTGACCCGAAACCTATTACTAGAAACAAGTGTATTTTCCTCAACCCAGTAGGACACCTCTAATCCTACCAATCTTGTTGAAGAAGAACCTGAACACAATCATGCTTACGATGAGGAACGCTGAGAATAAGACTGTTGAAGCCCCCGGCGAAAACCCGGAGGCCAGTATTACCGGTGTTGGGACAAGAAACACGTAGAAGAAGAAAACGGAAACTATGGAGTTCAGCTTTAACGTGTACTCACGGTATTTCATCCTGGCTTTCGACTCAAGGATCCTGAAGAACATCAGTGTCTCCTCGGGGTCGACTCCCCGCTTAGGAGTGTTTTGAACCACATGGATAATCGTGTTGAGCAGATCCGGGTGTTCCCGGAGAACCGTGTTCAGCGATTTCTGAACGCCCACGCCGTTCAGATTCTGTTCAAGACAATAGCGCAAGACCCTGGAAACCTCCTCATAGTTTTTGCTTGAAACGTCGAGAATAGTCCTATAAAGATTGTTATAGGCGGATTGTGCTATCATTATTTCAGCTATGATTGGAGTCATTAACTCGTAAGCATGCTTATCCTCATTGTTGAACATTTTCTTTAAAAGCCCTTGCAGGATCACTTTTGAAAACCTCCCCCAGACTTCCCAAGCATTTCCATATGGATTTTCTGAACAAGCCTTTTAACGGTGAAATTATCTGAAAAAAGGTTCTTATCAACCACTCTTAAAATGTCTTCATATTCCTCGTAAAGATTTTTCTCATCGACATAGTTTAAGCAAGCTAGTTTCTCGAAAAGCCTTGAGGCTTCTAGCCCAGGGTAGCAGCACAACTCATCCGTGGCGGTACGTCTTGAAAAAATTTCGGTGATGCTTGAATTCCCACTTATCCCAGCTATTTCCCCGATAAACCTTTTAACAAAATTATTCGCCTCAATCCTCTTCATAACTATTATTAGATCAAGCTCTGAAACCAGTATCCTCGGAATGTTATGAACGTCTACAAGCCTTTTAACAAAGCCCTTGCTGGACGAGGCGTGCGCAGTATGCATTATCCTTAGGCCGGCTGAGACAGCGCGGAACATAGCCTTAACATGGCTCCCGGTTTGAATCTCTCCCAGAATAAGGTAGGAGGGAGTCCTGTGCAGACTCTTAACTATTTCAAACGTCTTAGTATCGCTTCTCCCCCTGCTTTCAAAAGGGTCTACAATATATACTACTCTATGCTGGTCGAAAACCCTGGGCGGAAGGGTTTCAAGAGCATCCTCAATATGAACTATGCGCCACCATGAGGGAGCGAAGTAGCTTAGAAAGTTAAGGAGAGAGGTTTTCCCGGAGCTAGGCTCTCCTACAATAGAGACGTTAGCACGGTTAAGAATGGCGAAGATTAAGAATGCTGCAGCCTCAACCGAGAAATATCCTGATTCCAAAAGGTCCCGTAGGTGAAGCACGCTCGCCACGTGTTTCCGCACATCTAACACGCCTCTCCCCAGCGTTAGGGGAGGAATATCTATCGAAACCCTTGTCAAAACCCTGTTGAAGACAATAGCGGTTTTAATCGAGGGGTTAGAGTAATCCAGGTTCAGTCCAGACTCTCTCTTCACGAGGGACACGAGGCTTTCAAAATCCCTCTCTTTAAACACGAGGTTCGTGCTAAGCCTTCCGAAACGGGCGTGGTCCACGTAAAGCCTCTCCCCAACATCGTCTAGGAAGAAACACTGCACATTGTTATCGTTCACCAACGGATATATTTTCGACAAGCCTATAGAAGAGTATACAGCATGACTGACTATGGAGCTTGCCGGCTCCGCTGCTTCCCAGCTTGTTAACACCCCCAGAAGCCGTAAGCCGGCTTTAAACCGGTAGCTAAAAATGTCTTTAAGCCTCCCGGTTCTGAGCATTCTAGTCGAGTAGGCAAAGCGTAGAATTTTTGAAAGCTCCTTCTCAACCCAGAAGTAATCGTCAGACTTGAAGAAAACCCTGTAGGAGCCTTTTTCAGAGTCTACACAGTATAGCAGGTGCCCCACTACGTAGCTATGCTCAGCCCTACTTGGCCCGTGAAAAACCTTTTCAAATCCTTGAGCACCGTGATCGGTGAAAAGTTCAGCAGGCGCTGGGAAACGCAGCAACAGCTTAGAGTATACGCTTCCATGAAAGGGTCTAATAGAAAGCATTCCTCGAGCACTATTCAAGTCGAGCCTGTTCTCCTCATATTCCTCTAAAAGCCTTTTGTAAAGCTCTTTCTTCTCCTTTTCAACCTTCCCAGATAAGCCCTTCATCAGCTCAACATATTCCTCCCGGGCTTCGAGCAAACGGTCCTTGACACGCACCAGTATTTTCTCCGGCTTAAAATACGTGAGCTTATGCATAATATCACAGATAAGCCAAGGGTCTGTCTCCGGGGTTTCTGAGTATGATAGGAGCAGGGCCTTATCCCTACTGTTCCAAGCCCATTTTCTTTCAAAACCAGCATGGAGGAAACCTTGTTGGATACTGCTCATTTTGAAGTAACCCTTACGAATTCGCTCAGCTCGCGATACTTCTTCTCAAGATTTAGAATCTTATTGTTCAACTTCCCTATGCTCACTTTCAAATCCTCTATCTCCTGAAGTATTGCGTTGACCAGCAGATCATCCTGGGAGATCATCTCCAAACCAGAGTAGTGAAAAAACGTATTTATCCTCCAATGCCAACCCGTTGGCGGTTATAAGGCTTGAGACGCTAGTATAGCTTGAATTTAAAAATGAACGTAGAGGCTAGGCGGCTCAAGGAGAGGGGTGGCTATGAGTAGCCTGCTTGAGAAAACCCTAGTAATGCTGCTCTCCGCAATACTCCTTGGACTGGGCATAGCCTATTTATCAGAACGGGTGATACCCATGCTTAAGCAGATTTATGAAAGTGTGGTTAAATTGCTTGCCACCGGCTAGGGGTGAAACAGCCTGAACGAAATTCTCGAGGAGCATTTGAAAGATGCTCTCTGGATGTCTTTAACACTCGTAGTGAGCTTTACACTGCTTCACGCGGCAAACAGTCTTAGAACGTTTTTCTTAAACAAGGTTTTTAACAGCATCCTGTTTTTAATAGGAGAATACGCTGATCTTTCAGCGGAGTACGGGGGAGAGTTCATCCTGACCATCCCTAGAATACCCTTGTTTAACTATTCAATCCTGCTTAAGGATGACGAATACACTGTGCTGATTCAGGAGACTCTGGTTCTCAACGGGACTTGGAAATACAGGTTTAACAGCACGTCTTTAGAGCCGGGTGGAACATACGCTGTGAGAACCACTGGCAACGGGTTTGTTTTAAACCGGCGATGAGCGACAAGCTTCTGGATTTCATATCAGCATCATTCCTAATTTTCCTACTAGTCTTAGAGCTGGCATTAGCCGTTTTGCTTACTTTAAGCAATGTTTCCGCCTACACTGAGCTGGTTGGGCGGGTGTGAGGCAGAGTGGAGTTTTTAGAAGGCGTTATTGCAATCGCCCTGAGCATCCTTCTGCTAATACCGATAATAATTGTCTCGCAAAGCGTCAGAACCACGTTTGAAAAAATAGAAGTGGTGAGAACAGACTTGGCTTTAGAGAGCAGCCTAGCAGGGATCCCCCTTCAAAACCTGAGCGATGGTGAGGCCATGCTTAGCGAGGTCATGAGAATCCTGAACCAGAATGGGGTTGAGTGGAGCGAAATAGAACTTCTAAGCAAGAAGAATGGGAAAATAGTGGTGGAGAACAAGCAGGCTTCAAACAATCCTGGTGGACAGCAGGCTAGACGTGTTCAAATAATAAGAGTTAGCGGTGATGATATCGTGCGCATAGTGGTGAGCATTGAAAAATGATTAAAACGTGGCTGATACCTATAGCCGCCTCCACGATCATCATGGTTTCACTGCTGATGGTGAACCTGATGGTTCTTTCCGGAAGCACCTTCCTAGCAGGCTTTTTAAAACAAAGGGTGAAGCTCGTTTTAGCGGATTCCCTGATAAACGATACTTTCAACAGTGTGGAAAACATTGCGGAGGCATGTATGCGTTCTTCTAAAGGCAATTTCTCTGAGTTTAAGAAAACCCTGGAGGAGGAGTTGGAACGCTTAACAGAGAATCTTTGCGATGAGGAATTCTTCAGAGAATATGGAATACTCGTCCGGTTCAGCTGCAATACTGAATCTTACGATGAAGAGTGTTCAGTAGAGATTATAAGCAGGATTCATGTGAGTGACCCGGAAGGATTCTTCTCATTCGAACGTGTTTACAAAACGGTTAAACGGCAGGATTCTACAGCGGATAATGGTTTAACAGGTTGAGAAGCTTTTCCGAAAAACTCTTCATATGTTTCTCTAACGCTGTACTCAGCGTACCCCACGTATCCTGCTAGCTCCCTCTGAGTCACAGGGTTTTTAATCTTTAACATGGCTGCAGCCTCCTTGGATGCCGCGTAGATAGCTGCCGCCAAACATATCATCGGGTTTTTACCGTGAAAATAGTAATGTTTAGACTTTAAATCGTTGAAAAGCCTAATCGACATTAATCTGAGAATGCTTAGAAACGCTTCTTTCTCACCAAGCGTCTGAAGCTTGCGGTTGTTCGCCATCATCAGAGATATTATTTCATTGACAGTTTTACCCATATCGTATTTTGCCTCAGCAATCCCAATCTCTCTTGCGACTGAAATCACATTGAACAGGTCTCTCGGCCTTATTTTAAAACCTATGCTCCGCAGATACGCTTGGATCTTCTTATAATGAGGAGCAATGTTTAAATCGCATGATCTTGCTGCACTGACTACAGAGTACGTTGCAACCGCTGTCAGATTGTTCTTTCTGCTTTTAGAATTATGCAGCAGAGCTAAACCAATACTGTGAGAGAACTGTCTTATTGAAGACCCCAGGTGGAAATTGCTACAGATCTTGTCTATTATCCATTTCAGCTCGTTCTCCCTTCT
This sequence comes from Thermoproteota archaeon, assembly GCA_049700215.1. GTDB lineage: Archaea > Thermoproteota > EX4484-205 > EX4484-205 > JAAOZP01 > JAAOZP01. The sequence continues at coordinate 7,892 of JBNAVT010000001.1, read as the reverse complement.
AGTAGCAGAGTAGAAAATGTTCTTCTGCACCCTGGAGATGCCGTTTTTAAAGCCGTGTTCCGCAATCAGGCTCCCGTAGCAGGAGTCACTCTGGAGAGTTTGACCCTGATCGTAGGATGCAACATACTTATCGAAAAAATCGACCACTAGGCCGCACTTGCTGCAGACAAGCTCGTTCCCTGAGTTCACCAGCTGAGAGTTGCAATCGGGGCATCTGACGGGAGCAACTGACGGAACAGTTTCCTGCTTCATTTCTATAAAGAGTGGCTGCAGAACAATAAAAGTAGCCATGAAAAAAAGCTATGATTTAGAATAAGTCTTTTACTCCAGAAAGTATTAAAAACAGGGAGTGTACTGTAAAAGTGACGTTAAAATGATGAGAACAGGGTTCACGACAGAGGTTAATCGTTTGATAGGCAAGAAGGTTGCAGTGGTCACTCAGGGTGGTGAAGAGATCCTAGGCGTCTTAGCTTCACTGGACATTGATACTTTTTCAGTTGTTTTGAACGAAGTGGAGTTGAAAGGAGGAAGGAAGATTCCTAAGGCAATACTTAACGGGAACGATGTTAAGAGAATAGAGGTGAGAACTGCGATACTTGATTTGAGAAAACTTGCTGAAAGAATAGAAAGAGTCTTCCCGAAGATGGTTCAGTATAATGAGGAAGCAGGCGTCATAATAGTTATGAACAGAATAAGGGTTACTGAAAACGGTGTTATAGAAGGAAGCGGGCTTGCAGCCGAGAAGGTGAGTGAAATATATAACGATTTCATTAAAGAAAGTTCTGTGGAGAAGGAATAGGTTTCTCTCGCTAAGACTCGGAAAAATATTTTTTAAAGAAGCTCAGGACACTATTGTGAGCAGTTTTAGCAGCAGCAAGGTCGGGGCTCTCCCCATTAGTTTCTACGAGGATGCATGCACTATCTAAACCATGCAGGCTTGCAAGCCCAGGTATTAGGCCAGCAGCTCCCACGACAGTCCCCCTTAAAGGCAAGAACCCGAGAGAGGCCCCTAGCATCGAAATCCTCCAGCTAGTTGAAGAAATATATACTCTCCTTTTTTCACCAACCCGGGTTATAGCATACCCACCGATACCGATGATGATTCTGACTCCCGAGGCTTCCGCAACATCCACCAGTCTCCTAGCCAGCTCATACTGGCTAAACTGATTGGTGGGTTGAGAAACCCCTCTGACTATAATAACACCCTTCAACTCCCCTGTGCGAATCCCGTTGACAGTTATTTTCGGAGGGGTTATCAAACCCTCTCGAGAAGTAACCGATACGTATAGGAGCGGCTCAGGGTAAAGCTCCCGCAGTGGAATATTTTCAGTCGCCGACTCTATGAAAAGCTCCCCCGTCAAGGAGCCCACCAGCCCGATGCCCGGTAGACATATAAGCATGCAGTCCGCGGTCCAAGCCTCTTTTCTAAGAATCTTCTCCAGCAAACCTCAGCTCTCTGTTAGGAAAGCCAGCTCCTTATTAAAACTTTTTAGGAGGATTTGCACACAGGCTAAGCATAATAGGATTAGAGTTGCGTTTTCCGCTCCGAGACGTCTACAGTAATTCGCTTTCAACCTGGGAAAACTCGGCATGCAGCTGCTTCCTCAGAAGAACATGGTGACACATATTCTTTTAGCCTCGTCTCAACGAAGCCGCCAGCAGTTTTTGCCCTCAACCCGGTGCAATCGCATCGTTCTGGGGCTCTACGAAGAAAACAGCATATTTGTAATACCATGTGCCGTTCGGCCAGAAACATTTACTTCTAGTCAAGACGAGTACGAAGCTGTGCCATTCAGGGGCCGTAATTACGGAGCCCTTGTGAACCGCGTAGGAGAAGATAACGTTGTATGATAAAGGATTCATATAAACCATGTAGACACCCTTGTAACCATCTGCACGCATCTTTTTGACGAGCGTTTCAGAGAAGTTGACGCATGTGAAGCTCTCGTTGTAGGTGAGCCCGTCAGTACCATCGTTTTCTAACCAGCTTCGGAGCTCCTCGAAGCTTCCGAAGAATTTTCCGGCTTCCTCCTTCTCAATCATCAGAGTATAGTTGACGGAAAGAGACTCGTATTTTCTCTCAAGTTCGGCGAGAAGACTTAGTTTACCCTCCAGAGTATTTATCGTCGCACGCTGGTTTTCAACAATCCCCCTGAGCCTACTGTTCTCTGCAAACAGGAAGGTTGAGTAAACCAGCAATGCTGTGAAAAGCACAATCTCCATCATCCTCCCCCTTTCTTTCAACCCTGAGAAGAACCTCAGCCCCATAGGCTTAAAAACCTTAGGTAATTCCCTCACGTTTTTAGATGGTGAAGAGGGTGTTCCATGAGGTGGGCGAAAACCTGTGGAAGCATTCTTAGAGAACCCAGTGTGCAGCAACGTGATAAAGCAGGGAACCAGAAGCATGAGACTTTCAGGAGCAGGATAATAGTAATGGATTGGAATACATGCCCGGAGAGCTTAAAACTTTAAATAAAAGACCCGGAAGAAAGCGGTGAAGAGGATTAAAACATGATTATAAAATTTCTTGGCGGAGTACGTGAAGTAGGGAGATCCGCTATTTACCTGGCGGGTAGGGAGAAACGCCTTCTCCTAGATGCGGGAGTAATGCTCTCCGGGAGGCAGGTTAAATACCCCATGCACATCCCGCCTAGAGAAGTAGACAGTATAATCATAACGCACGCTCATTTGGATCACGTCGGAGCCGCACCCATATTTTTCATAAGCGGGGAGAGAGAAGCATTCCTAACAAGTTTAACAGCGCCACTGGCTAAACTAATACTGCTGGACTTCATAAGAGTATCTAAGGAAACTGTTCCGTTTGAAATTCCTGAAGTAGATAGGTTCGTAAGCAGGTCGAGAAAGCTTGGTTACCAGGAGGAGTTCTCCCGAAACGGTTTCAAGCTCGTCTTCATGTCAGCAGGCCATACTCCAGGAGGAGGACAGGTGCTGCTTGAGCTCGACGGGAAGAGGATACTTTACACAGGAGACATTAACACGATTGAAACAACCCTGCTTAAAGGCGCCTATACTGATTATCCTCCGGTTGACGTAGCGATAGTTGAAAGCACTTACGCGAACAAGAATCATCCGCCTAGAGAGGAGGTTGAGAAGAAGTTCGTCAGAAAGCTTGGGGAAACTGTTGAAAGAGGCGGCATAGCGCTAGTCCCAGCCTTCGGGCTGGGGAGATCTCAGGAAGTGATAACGATACTTGCTAAACACGGTTTCCCCCACAACGTGTATTACGATGGCATGGCTAGGACTGTTACGGAAATACTTTTCGATTTCCCAGAGTGGCTCTCATACCCTGATCTTCTCGAGAAAGCAGCTAGACAAGTAACATGGATAACCACGCAGAAGCAGAGAGAGGAGGCTTTAAAGAGGCCCGGCGTTATCGTCACGCCAGCCGGGATGCTTCAAGGAGGCCCCGTCAACTTCTACCTTAAGGAGGTTGGGAAATCAGGCAGGAACCTAATAGCCTTCGTCAGTTATCAGGTTGAAGGAACCCCTGGGAGGCTTCTCTTAGAGAAGAAGATAGTGACGGTTGACGGAAAGCTGTCTAAAGTCAAGGCTGAAGTGAAGCATTTCGAGCTTTCCTCGCACAGCGGGAAGAACCAGCTTGAAAAACTAGTAGGCAGGATTAAGGCTGAGAAAACCTTCATGGTCCACGGTGATTCAGATAACTGTGAGAAACTCGCGGAATACGCTAGAAACCGCCTTGGGCTCGACGCAGTAGCCCCGGAGCTTGGAGAAACCTACACTGTTTAAACAGTTAAACCGAATCGGAGAAAAAAATGGGCCGGGCCGGATTTCCGATTAACCCCTGTTTTCGAACCGGCGACCTCCGCTGTGTGAGAGCGGCGTCCTAACCATCTGAACGACCGGCCCGTTTAAAAAATCAAAGCCTCTTTTATATTCTTTTCTATCCAAACCCTACTTCTTGGCTCTCCTCTCAGTCCTCTTCGGCCTTAAATTTTTACTGCGGCATTTCCTACACTTCTTCGCGTTAATAGCATTCCTAGCGCCGCAGTCTCTGCATATCATGAACCGCAGCCTCCGTTTCTTAACGATCTCGATCAACACTGGGTCGCTTATCTTCATGTTGCCAAACCATGCTTCAGAACAGTATTTAAAAGGTTTACTCAGCTTTCGCGGGGAGAGAAGATTTAAAAAGAGTTTAATAGCCCTCAAGACGTACATGAAAATACCTTTCTGCGATTTCTGCGCGAAAAGCGGAATCCTATGCCAGAAATGCAGAGAGCTTATAGACAGCGGCAGGAATAGTAATCTGGATTTAACATTATGCAGGATCCTGCTTGAGGAAGCCGGCATGGTCCGTGAGCTTGAAAAAGTAGAGTTTAAGAAGACCTATGTTGAAGACGGTTTTCTACTTATTTTAAGCAATAATGATGGGGTTAGGATTCTCAGGGACAGGAAGGACATTGCTGAAAGAATCATAAGGGAGGCTGGCGTTGAGAAAATAACCGTTGTCGATTACAGGAAAGATCAGAAGAGGAAGCTTGAGGAACTCGTGTACCCGTTTAGAATAATTAGCTTAAGCAAGGTGTGGCTTCCAGGCAACATTACCGAGTTTAAAATCATGGTTGAGGGAAGAGAATTGGATGAGAAGCATGTTCAGAAGCTTGAGAAGCTTGCTAAAAAACTAGGTATTAACGTGAGGATTCAGACTCCCTGAAGATGATGGAGAATGTTTGGAGACAGGAGAAGAAGTGTTGACATAACGCTTGAAGACGAGGGGAAGATGGTTAGAGTCTACGGGTGGGCGCTCGACAGAAGAGACCTTGGCGGAGTCAAGTTCATAGTTCTAGCTGACCGTTGGGGCAGGATACAAATAACGTGGGTCAGGGGCAGGTCAGACCCTAGTGTCGAGAACACGCTTGACAAAATAAAGCTTAACGACGTAATAGAGGTAAGTGGAAGAGTGAGAAGGACACCGCAGGCTCCCAAGGGGCTTGAAATAGATCCTGTTGAAATAAGGATTTTAAATGCCTCTGAACACCCCCTGCCACTGGACCCTACTGACAGGATTAAAAGCAGTCTTGACATCAGGCTGGACGCGCGGCCCCTAGATGTTTTCAGACCGAGAGTTAGAAGCATCTTTATAATTAAGAGCGCCCTCCTAGAGGTTTTGAGGGACTTCTTCCATGAAAACGATTTCGTCGAGATAATTACTCCCAGGATAATAGCCTCTGCAACCGAGGGTGGAGCCGCCCTCTTCCCCCTGCCCTACTTCGACAAGATAGCTTACCTTGCACAGAGCCCTCAGCTTTTCAAAGAGCAAATGGTAATAGGCTTTGAAAGAGTTTTTGAAATAGGTCCGTTTTTCAGGGCTGAACCCTTCAACACAACCAAGCACCTGAACGAGTTTACCTCAGTAGACATTGAAGTTGCTTTCGCAGACATGGAGGACGTTATGATTATATGCGAGAAAATGATAAAGTATGTTCATGATAAGATTGTTGAGAAATGCAGGGACGAGTTTGACAACCTGGGTTTAAAAATAAGAGCCCTGGAGATCCCGCTGAAAAGATTTAGGTACGATGAGATTATTTCCATGCTTAACGAGAAAGGGGTTCAAGTCAGTTTCGGGGACGATGTGGGGAGCGAGGAGCTTAGGAGCCTTGAGGAGCTTAGGGAGGAGTATTACTTCATAACACACTGGCCGAGCAAGATCAAGCCTTTCTACATAAAGGTTAACGAGGACGGTACTTCACAATCCTTCGACCTGAACTACGGCCCGTTGGAGCTGGGTTCCGGTGGAACCAGGGAGGAGAACAAGGAGAAGCTTGTAAACCAGTTGATGGCGAAAAACCTGAATCCCAGCGATTTCTCATATCATTTGAAGGCTTTTGGATACGGCATGCCTCCCCACGCAGGATGGGCAATAGGTCTTGAAAGGCTGTTAATGAGCATCCTTAGGCTTGACAACATTAGGGAGGCAACACTATACCCGAGGGACAGGTTCAGGCTGGAACCCTAGCCCTCTTCACCGTAGGCTTCTTCTTCAACATCAGTTATGCCGTTCTCAGTGATTTTGAAAAGGCATTCTCCCTCGGGCCTGTCTAGGCTAACTATCAGGCGGGCAACCCTTAAACCCTGTTCACCCCTGGCCTTGCGCAGGTATATTCTGGTGTGGCTCCTGTGTGCAAGAATATGGCCACCAACGGGGTAGGCCCCCATGCCGAAGATCTCATCCGGCTTAGCCATAACCTGGTTGGTAACAACGATGACAAGGTTGAAAGCCTTTGAAAGACGTTCAAGCCTGTGGAGATGAGCATTCAGCTTCTGCTGCCTTTTAACAAGGCTCTCCCTGCCCAAGTACTCGCTTCTGAAGTGGGTCGTCAGCGAATCCACTATGACGAGCTTCACCCTCTTACTCTTTACGACTTCATCCAGGCGCTCAGCTATAAGTATCTGGTGATCCGAGTTAAAGGCTTCCGCTACAGTAATGTTTTCAACAGTCTTAATCGGGTCCAGCTTCAAATACTTAGCCATTGCAACAATGCGCTCAGGCCTGAAGCTGTTTTCAGTATCTATGTAGACAACGTTTCCGTTTAAACCACCTCTCTCCACAGGAAGTTGAACATTAACGGCAAGCTGATGGCTTATCTGGGATTTCCCAGTCCCGTACTCCCCGAAGAACTCGGTTATCGTCATCGTCTCCAACCCTCCTCCCAGAAGAGCGTCAAGCTTCCTGCTCCCCGTAGTAAGCTTCTGAATGTGCTCCCGCTGCTTCAGAATATCGAGGGCTGAGACGAACTTAACCTCAATGCTGCTTCTCGCCAAGGATATTATCTTGGCAGCAGTCTTATCGGGAACACCCCCGGCAACAAGCTCGTTTACAGTAGCCGTCGCCAGCGCCTCAACAGTAGTGTAGCCGAGCTCCTTCAGCTTAGCAGCAGTGGAGGGACCTATGCCAGGAATATCCTCTATCGATTCGAAAACCTCTACTCCTTTAGATTCCTCCTCGCCCTCTTCTTCAGCCTTCCTCCTAACCATGACTTTTTCCTTCTGTTCGAACTAATAGGTTTTCGGAAGGATGCTTATAAATGTAGTCCGCTCCCCCCGAAGGATTTTCAAGCTTATAACTCCAGCATAGTGGAGACTTCAGATGGCTGGCGACTACCGGTGGAAGGTCCGCAGGCTATACGACACCATATCTGAAGAGTTTGACAAGACGAGAGTTAAGCCAGACCCTCTTCTTGAAACCCTGCTTAAGAGGAGCTTTCAGAGAGGAGCCGCGTTAATACTTGACAACGGTTGTGGAAACTGCAGGAACCTTAAGGCTTTTACCCGGGGCACTATAGTTGCAGGAGACTTTTCGAGAAACATGCTTAAACAATGTTTGAAAAACATTTCAGGAAGGGAGGTTCACCATGTGCAGTACGAGTTAACACGCCTGCCTTTCAGGAATAGTGTTTTCGACAGCATAGTATGTATTTCAGCAATACACCATTTGAGGAAGAGTGATTCCGTGAAGGCTCTGGAAGAGATGGGAAGGGTTCTGAGGAACACGGGATGGATGCTTGTCTCCTCATGGTCTGTGAAGATGGTTAGGGACGAGAAGTTTCTACGCAGGGCTAGGAAGATCAGTGGGAACTATTTCTTGGTAAGCTGGGGACCGCATAGAAGGTTCTACTTCCTCATGGATGCGAAAACCCTCGGCTCGATATGCAGGGAAGCCGGCTTCAAGGACCCGATCATTCTGGAATACGGGATGAACAATTACAGCCTGGTGGACAGGAGGACCTGGGAGGAAAGCCTCAGCTATAGGGAATAAAACTTTTAAACCATTCCAGCTACTAACTTTCATACCCGCGGCGCTGGTCTAGCCTGGTTAGGACACCAGCCTTCCAAGCTGGGAATCCCGG